>NZ_CP102285.1:678493-1356987 GCF_025151045.1 Parabacteroides johnsonii DSM 18315 | reverse complement strand
CGCTGAACAAAATCTGTACCCGTATCGAAAACATCTGTACCGCCAGCCGCGGTGAGATCATCTTGGTGCTCGACGGCCTGATCAAAGTCATGAACGAAGCTCTTTCAGACGGCGAATCGGTTCACTTGGGCGAATTCGGCAGCTTCCGTATGGTTGCCGGCAGCAAAGGTTCGAACACCGTCGACGGTTTCAACACCGCCCTGTTCAACCGTGCCCACATCGTCTTCTACCCCGGCACAATGCTGATCAACCTTGTCAATAACGTCTCCTTCGAACGCTACGTCCCCAAAAAGGACGCCTCCAGCGAATCATCCGGTGGCGGGGGTGAGGATGACCGTCCGGGAGAACTTTAAATCAAGTGAAAGTTGAAAGGTGGAAGTAACTCCACGTTGCTATTTTTCAACTTTCAACTTTCAACTTTCACCTTTCAACTAAAAAATCACCTTTCAACCAAAAGAAATGAAGCAAAGCGAATTTTTTTCCTCCCTCCTTCCCCTTGCCCAAAAGGCAGGGGAAGCGTTCCGGATCAATCCGGCGGTCATACTGGCACAGGCGGCTATCGAGTCGGGTTGGGGACAAAGTGATCTTGCCAGCGAGTATCATAACTATTTCGGCATCACCGCCTACGGCCGTTCCAATGTATGGTGGAAAGGCCAAAGCATCGAGTTGGGCACCCATTCCCTCCGTTTCCGTGTCTACGACACCCCCGGCGACTCCTTCATGGACTACGCCCGCCTGATCCGTTCGGTCTACCCGTTCGCCGCCGACGTCAGCGACGACCCGAAAGCCTTCGCCCGCAAAATCGCCTACAGCAAATACATCAGCGAAGTCAACGGCGACAACCGTGCCGCCTATCAGGCGTTGTTGGTCAAGGTTTGCAGGAAGATCGGGAAAAAGTGATGGACAGGCTTCCTCCAACGACATAAATAGGATATGCCTCTACAACCGGATTTTCCTGCGAGTAAGAGATTCTCAACCCTCTATATTCTTATTTTTTAATCGATAATTTATAATTCATAAATCATAAATCATGAACCTCCTTGAAACCATCCTCAATTTCCTCACCACCCTCGCCCGGATCATCTTCCCCCGGCGCAAACATCCGGTTGCCGGTGACGACCTTTGTCCTTCTCCTCTGCCTGAGCCTCCTATCCCTCCTCTCCCTGTGGAGGGGAGAAACGGAAGTAACCCTCGCCGCTCTCGGAGCAATTCTCTCCCTCCTCTCTCCCCGTCCCCCGAAACTCCCCACCCCGAAGCCGACTGGCTCGGCCTCTCCGGCTACACCCTGATGCTGGCGGGAGGAATCGGGAGTCTTTATAAGGTGCTGGTGGGATAAAGGGCTACAGCAAGGAACGTGTCAAAAGCCATTCCGATAGCTTTTTGACACATTTCTCCTTTTTATTTTAACAAATCACAATATTTCCTTTTGGGATATGGCCTTCTGTTTTTATTGTGCCACATACGCACCATCTTTAGCCTCAAAGATGGTGCTTGGTTCTTTCACATCCACGCTATGCCACACACCCAACGGGATCTGTACCCCATATTTGCCTTCGCGCGGACAAAGCGTAACACGGGAAACCTCCACGAACTTCCTTTCCCCGCCCGTTTCATCCTGACCGGAAGCCTCGGCATATAGAACAACCTCCAAATATCCCTCTATACAGATCGTCGTTTCCGCCGTTTCCATATGTCGGTGAACAGGTACTTGTGTCCCAGGCTCCAACGCATTCAGCATACGCTGACTCTGATCCAGAGCTGATGTGCGCAAGTCAAAGTTCATACGCTTCCGCTCATTCGCAACTGCTCTCTGATGAAGATCGGAAAGCAGATTCTTATCTATTGTTTGTATATCCATACTTTCTTTGATTATTCAACAACCATCCTACTTCTTCAATGACTCAAGATATCTCTCATGAAGATGATAATATTTCCTCATGAACAAGAGATAAACCACAGCCAACAAAGCGATCACTATTCCCAAATAAACCCAATGAACAAGCACCCGATCCGGTAACGCATACACCATGACCAAAGAAACGGCCAACTGCAAGACCATATAAACAAGGCTGACCACCGGATGAGACATGTTCAATTCATTCGCCATCAACTGGTATGCATGTTTACGGTGTGCCTCTCCCAAGTTTTCATGAAGCATAATCCGATGGCAGATCGTAAGACAACCGTCCACCCCGTACACAACAAGAAAAGACAGCCATGTTATATCTCCGGTCTGTATCACCAATTTCCCGATAGAGAACAATAAGATAAAAGCAATTCCGATACTTCCGACATCCCCGGCAAAACACTTCGCCTGGTTTTTCGGACGGAAATTGAACAGGCAAAATACCACTACGGACAAGATCGCGACAATCAAAAACGAACTCTCCATAAACTGGATCTTCCGGTTCATCAACAGCAGCGGAACAAGCACCGCTAACGAATATCCCCCCGTGATTCCATTCACCCCATCCATAAAATTGATGATGTTCGTCGCTCCCACGCATACGATCAATGCAAGAAGCACGATCCACCACATATCCAAATGCAGGATATCCAACTGATAGAACATCAATCCCATCGCCACAAATTGTACCACAAGACGCAAACTGTCCGGCAAACTGTGAATATCATCCACAAACGATATTCCAGCAGCTAAAGTCACCGCTGCCAACATCCACGGATACTGGAAACCATAGAGACAACTCCACACCCATGTACCGACCAGAAAGATGACTCCTCCCCCACGCAACACCACCTTTGAATGAGAACTGCGCTGGTTCGGCTTATCAATGATATTGCATTTGTCGGCAAGACGGAAATAAATCAGCTCTGCCATAAGCAGAAGCACAAAAATCAACAGATACAACATATATCAAAAACTTTTAATCGTCTTGATCAAACCTTCCTTAGCCCTGACCGGCATCTTATCTACTCCCAAAGCCGACTTTATCTTCCGGTTGGAAACGACATAATTTTCAGTCAACTTGGCCAGACGCTCCCTGTTCAAGGGCAGATGCAGACAACCTCCGGCACTCGCCGCCATCTCCATCATCTTCTTGTTCAAATGCCAGATATGCGCCCTCCGTCCCATAGCCTCACAAATCACAGCTATCAGTTCGTTGGTCGACAAAGCTTCATCATCAGCCATATGATAGACTCCCGAAGCTACCTCTTTGGTTAACAGACCTTCCACAACATAGCACAAATTATCGATAGAAGTAAATGTCCGTTTATTCTCAAAAGCCCCCAACGGCCATGGGATTCCTTTCTTCACCACATTATAAAGCAAATTCAGATTTCCTTTGTTTCCCGGCCCGTGAATCATGCAGGGACGCAATATATAGACCGATTTGTCAGCCGGCCATTTTTCCTGAATATATTCCTCGGCCTTGATCTTGCTCTCACCATAAGGTCCTTTGGGCGAAGGCACAACCTCTTCGGTCAGGATATCTCCCTCCACCTGATCAGTAGCCGCTTTCACCGAACTGAAGAAAACAAACTTCTTCGCAGAAGAACCCAAGAAATAGTCATAAATCTTTTGTGTCAGCCCTGTATTGATATCAAAATAAACCTGCGCCTTAGATTGATTCTTCGTATCATGCGCTTTCCCCGCCAGATGAATAATGGCATCTACCTCCGGAATATTCCTTTTTCCAAGATCATCCCAACTATAAGTTTTTACCACTCCATCCTTTTCAGGAGCAACAATATCTAATCCGTAAAGAATATGTTTTTCTTTTAATGCATTTACCAAATTAGCTCCCACAAAACCATGGATACCGGTTATTAAAATTTTCATTTATATAATTTTTCTATTTCACACCAAACCTTTCGACAATCGAAATACTCTTTTACCCATTCACGTCCGAACTTACCATCTATACGATGTTTCAACCGGATCTCATCTATCTTTTCAACTATATCTTCCGGATCATGGGTAATAAAAAGGCCACTCCTACCATCGCAAATGGCATCACAACAACCCGTTACGCGGGTGGTAAGCACTGGTAATTCCATTGCCTGAGATTCCAAGACACCAGTAGGAAATCCTTCACGATAGCTGGGTAATACATACAGGTTCATCAAGGAATAATAATATTCCATTCCTCCATTGACAAATCCGGTATAAATGATACGCGGATCATTCTCAATCCTTTCCTTCACATCCTCCGGCAAAGCATCCCGGACCTCAAACATACCTACCAACAAAAGCTTGCAATCGTCCGCATCTTCCAGCATGTCGAAAGCCCGTACCAAAGAAATAATACCTTTATCTCGTACAAGACGACCGGAATATCCAATCACAAAATCACTTTCTTTAATCCCCCACCTCTTACGAAGGTCAGCCACTTTCTGCCGATCCACAAGGGCCGGATTAAATTTGAACTCCGTATCAATTCCTCCACAAGTACCATGTCCCAATACTATTTGTTTATTGGCAGGCGCCAATCGATCCTCAATACTACGCTTAAGAACCGAAGGACTTACACATACGATCTCAGTAGCACAAAATGATGCCAGCCTGTCCACGCTCATTAAAATAAAACGTTTAAGACCACGACTCGTCTCATAAACCAACCCATGACGAAAATAGATACGGTTAGGAACTCTCATCAGCCAAGCAGCCACCATAGCCAAAAGTCCTCCTTTCGGAGTATGTCCCACTACTATATCAATATCTTTCTTCCTAATGAATTTACAAATATTCCGAATCGTAATAAAATCCTCTTTCAACGAAATACTACGATTAACCGGACTCTCTATATAATCAAAACCTTGTTTTTTAGCATAATCAGCCAAATATTCGCTCGGACTACACACAACATTCATATTATAGCCCTTACTCTTAAAGTATTTGAATTGATCACCAATAAAATAGGGAAGAACAAAGTAGATGTTTACGACGTGTAGGATGTTCATAATATAACTAATAAAACCATTATTGTTATATACTGTTTGTTTTTCTTACTTTCAAGATGTCACTATTATAATGGCGACATTTACATTTTTAATGAAAAAGCATAATTTCCTTTATACAAAGTTAAATTTTTAACATTTCACTCAATAGATTTATTATATAATTAATAACTAGAGCTGTAATCATAGAGCAAAACACTGTAACTAGAAATATTATGAGCGGATACTTAAATCCAAACACGAAATCGTGAAAAATATAATAACAATAATAAGAATGAGTTAACCATATTGCTGTACTCACTCCACCCATATACATTAATACAGCTTTAACACGTTTTCCTAAACTCATTTGAATAAACGTCAACACGAAAAGAATAACATAGACAATTCTGAATATAGGTAAATTCAACCAAGATGTAAGAAGTACAAGCATTATAAGAATCAATGCTAATATAGTATTATTACATCTATATTTCGGAAATATAATATTTTTGTCATTTGCTAACATACAAAAAATACTTCCAAGACAAAATACTCCAAGACATTGGAAGTAAGGAAAAAATATCTGCATGAAAACACTATCACAATAGTGATGTCTTGATATCAAAAAACTTGCCCCATAATATAACAAAATGGATGAAATAAAAGATATACAAGGTCCTATTCTATCAAGAAACTTAAATACATATTTGGAAGAAAAAACTATTAGCACATAAGGAAAAAGAAACCATGCTTGCGGATACCACGATGTATTGATAGCAGAAATATTCCGTAATATAATATAAAATGACATTGAAAAGCGCTCTGGAGCCATTATTAAGCCAATAGGAATCAT
Source organism: Parabacteroides johnsonii DSM 18315 (assembly GCF_025151045.1). Lineage (NCBI taxonomy): Bacteria > Pseudomonadati > Bacteroidota > Bacteroidia > Bacteroidales > Tannerellaceae > Parabacteroides > Parabacteroides johnsonii. The sequence continues at coordinate 1,351,232 of NZ_CP102285.1, read as the reverse complement.
AATAATTAAACATACCCACCAATAAAGATATAGTTTAAAAATTCTTTTAGTATTAAATACCAAGTCTAATTTTCCTGATATATGCGAATAATATAAACCATACCCTGATATGAGCAAATAAAATGCAACAGGATTCATTGCTCGACATAACCAATGTACAAATGGAATATCTCCTACATACAATAGCGGTGTATAATCTCTAACAAAACTTAGACTATTGAATAGATGTAAAAATACCATAAATAGGATAGCCATCCCTTTCAACATATTGCTCTGCTCCTTTGATATGTAAAAAATGTTTTGATTCATTTTGAAAATATAGTTTTATAAATATTTGTATATCCTTCTACCATTGTAGAAATATCGTATTGAGCAGCACGTACATACCCTTTCTCTACAAGTTCTGAATATAGTACTTCATTCATACAAACACCCTCTATTTCCAGTGCAAGTGTATCTGCATCCTCATGAGGAAAGAGAAGACCTGCATCTTTAACTACCTGAGCTAAACCTTCTACATCACTCGCTATAATCGGCTTTCCTGCCGCCATTCCTTCAACAGCAGCCAGTCCAAATCCCTCAATATGGCTTGATTGCACTACCACATCCGAAGCCTTCAAAATATTTGGTACATCATTTCGTAATCCCAAAAACAAAACTCTATCATTTACACAAAGTTTTCTGGCAAGTGCCTTTAAAACTTCTTCCGTTTCTCCATAACCAACAAGCCAAAGTTTATATACCTTTGGAAGTTTTGCAATTGCACGAATGATAGTAGCTTGATCTTTCTGATAACTCCATCTTCCCACCATTGTGATGATCTTACCATCTTTTTTTAAATCACTAGCAGGAAATGCATCATGATACTTCTTAATATTGATACCATTGCATATAACAGTTGTTTCTGGCGCACTCTTACCTACTACTTCTTGCATCGATTGCTGAGTTGCTTCAGAGATACATATCACATGAGTATAACGACTATACATCCATTTTTCAACAGGAGCAAACCACCATACACGATGGCGGCTAGTTGTAGTATGTTCCGTTGTACACCACTTAGCTTTGCTGAATAAACTTGCAATTGCTCCATATATCTGGCAGGCAGTATTATGAGTATGTACAATATCAAATTTTCGTGCCAGTTTAGCTAAACAAAAAACATTTTTTAGATGATACACATTTCTATTTTCCGAGAATGAATGTATAGTAATTCCTTTATCTTTCAAACGCTTATAAAATTCAGTCTTTTGACCTTGAAATAAAGCTAATTCAACCTGACAATCCTGTTTTAGCAACGGTAGGAAATCTACTAACAACTTTTCTGCACCTCCTGTTTCAAGGTTAGTTATTACATGAAGTACTTTCATTGATAATCTTCAACTTTATAGACTATATATTTATCCGTAGGAGAAAACTCACGTGGAATAATTTTTCCTGGATTCCCAATAACAATACTATTAGGGGGAACATCAAAATTAATAAAAGCTCCAGGTGCAACTAAGACATTATCGGCAATATATACTCCTCCTACAACAATTGCATTTGCATTAATACACACATTGTTACCTATTTGGGGCACTCCCTTCTTATGCCCTAGAGAATTTCCAATAAGTACATTCTGCGCAATATTACAATTATTACCAAGCACAACTGCTGGATTCATTACAATAGCTCCCCAATGTGAGATTCGGAAACCTTTTCCGAGTCTCACACCTGTTGGTATTTGAATACCAAATTTAAATGAACACAGTTTCAACAATACATTCCATAAGAAGCGACTAATACAATTTCTAGCCTCTTGTGCATGACGAAGAAAATAAATATACTGAAAACCTGGAACAAACAATATATATCTTAATTGTGTCAATAAACAATGACATTTCAGACCTTCATAACGATAAAGATCTTCCTTTAAGGATCTAATCATATTTTCTGCTTTCTTTTATCATTTATATGCATTACAAGACCTAATGGAAATGAAATGAACCACAATACTCCAATATTTGCTTTTTGATTCGTTGTATGACAAAACCAAAAGCGCCAATAGTTAACTGAAGCTCTAAACTTTTGACTTACAGAAATATTAGATTTTGTTAGTTCCGAATAACAAATAGTACTTGCAACAGGACATTGCATTCTAATTCTAGTTATCTTTGCTGTTAAACCATCAAGAAGATAATCACAAAGATATATTTTACGGTAAAAATAGTAGAATTTATACTCACTAGCTATCCTCTGAAAAATAACAGCTTCTGGACAGAACTTTTCGTCCGGAATTTCAGGAAAAGGGAATTCTCGTATCACCTTAGTTCGGAAAACTTCCGCCATATCTCCTCTTATATGATATTTGTAACGAAAATCCAATGAATTACAAATAAAAGGATCAAACCTTTGTTCTCCTCCAACTTTTTCACCTGAAAAATAAGCCTTTAAACCACATACTCCACATATGTCTTCACGCCCTCTGACCTTGTTGTATTCTTTACATATAATGAAAATTGAATCTTTCGGCAACTGATCATCACTATCTACAATGAAAAACAATTCACCTTCTGCTATCTTTGCACCATAGTTAATAGCTCGGTGCTTACCACCATTGGGAACGAATACATAATGAATGGGAAAATCCGACTCATTTTCCCATTTACTGAACAAAGATTTAGTATCATCAGTAGAGCCATCATCTACCACAAGCCACTCAAAGTCCTTACAAGTCTGTTTACACAAACTTTTGTACAAATCAGGTAAAATATAAGCCCTATTGTAAGTCGGTGTAAATATAGTTACTAACATAATTTACTTTTGTATAGTTGTTCAACCTCTTTTGCAACAACTCGAATATTATAATGAGAATCAAATGCTTTACAAGAAAGTTCCAATCGCTTATCCTCACTATAAATATCTTGTTTTAATAAATCATTCCATCTTCTAATATCAGCCAGCGCTACCCGTTCAAAACTCCCCATCTGCATATCCGCCTCTATTGGTATTGTGTTAGTAGATAGTACACGCAATCCACACGCTTGAGCTTCTATAGCAACTATACCAAGTCCTTCATAAATAGAAGGAAAAATAAATACATCAGCTGCACATAGCCATTGAGAAACATCGAAGCGTTTACCCATCATATGGACATTGGAAATATATTCGTCTTCAATACGTTTACTCAACGACTTAAAAAGAGGACCATCTCCTATGATCACAAAGAGTATGTCTTCGTTTTTTAGCTCTTTAGCCCTATCTAAAATGAATGAATGATTTTTCTGATCTGTACAACGACCAACATTTATTATTACTTTCGTTTTATCTGTTACACCAAGTTCTTTACGCTTTTGTTTGCGAACTGCTACATCAAACTTGAAATCATCAAGGTCAATAGCATTATAAATCACATAAACAGAGTTTCTGTGACGCGGAAACATCCATTTTGCAGCAATATGCGAACAAGCAAAAAAAAGATTTGCATAATTCTCTACACACCAATTGCGAAAAATTTGAACAGGCCAAAATAGATGAGGAATATCCAAACGAGCATTATGAGAGTGAGCTACTCTAACAAGAATTCCAGCTTTGCTTGCACATTCCATTACTAATCCCATATCAGAATGCATATGGGTATGCACAACATCATAATGATAAGAATTAAAAAAAGTCATGAGATCTAGCTTATATTGTTCTTTACTTGTAAACGGTATAAGATAGATACTACACCCTATTTTACGAAAAATTTCTTCATTATTTCCCTGTTTACGAACAAGTATATCAACATGGTACTGACTAGAATCAAAGAATTTTGCTAAATTATACATCACAACTTCTGTACCACCACAGTTCAGTTGAGGATATTCAAATAATATATTTATCATAATTTCAAAAATAAAAAAAAGAGCAACCATCTACAAATGGCCATAATCTATATTCTCGATAGAGCATATCTCCATTAAAGCCAAATAATAATCGAAAATAGCCATATACACAAAGAGAAAAAACAAAGAAAATCATACTTTTTCTTAATTCTTTTGAATTTAAAGAATCAATCACATACCCTAGTAAAATAGCATACGATAAAGTAAAATAATCTTTTTCACGTGTCATAATCTCACTCATTCTAAAAAGAGTAAATAATGGTAGTAAACAGACAAATAGTTTTAGTATAAATTCTTTATTTTTACCATGTTCAAATATCACATCAAATCTCCGATATATAAAATAAGAAAACAAAAAGAACTCCAATGTATATATAATATTAATGGACGAAGTACTGTCACTATCAAAATATTTAGCAGCCTTTGATGCTGTAAACTCAGAATCGGCATTAGCTTGAATAAACTGCCCAATTGGTCCCAACACATCAACCCCAACAAAACCCAAAATTATAGTAGGAGTAAAGATTATATATAACCACTTAAAGGCAAATTTATTTAAGTTCAAATATGTTATAAAATAAAGCGGGAATAACAAATATGCACCATTATGAAATCGAGAAAGAAGAAAGGCTCCTATAAAATATTTCACCCATTTACGATTTTCTAAATAAGGCATTATCAAAAAAAAACCAGCAATGGTTATTGGCTGACGCATACTAATATGAGTATCGTAAAACAGTAATTTATAAGCAAAAAACATTGTCAACAATCCATAATGTACAGTATATTGTTTAAAACCTTTCCAAATACAACAATAGAAAAAAGCACTAGTTATAACACAAAAGCCATAAAACGTCACACCTAAAGTTTTAAAAAATGACATCAAATAAAAATAACCAGTCTCATAAGAAAATCTAACTAACGTATCAGATTTGATCTCAAAAAGTTGCGGCACATTATCATACCAACCATCATATATATTATAATCAAAACCATCAATATTATAATAGCGAAAAGCACTTGCTAGCCACAAAACAAATAGACTATAAACACCATATTTCTCTTTTTTCTTTGCAATCACTGAATTTTCAGAGGCAATAGAAAATACTAAGGCTATTAAAAATGTTAATATAAGTACCATTATATTTGATTTTTACTCCCCCCCCAAAAAAATTATTATAATCTTAGTAACTTGTATGCCGCATGTAACGAATGAAGTCAAGTCCCCAGCGCATCAGACGGATATAATATTCCCTCCAAAAAGAATAGTGCTGAGTATGTTTATTAAACGATACCTGTAGTCCTTCTGCTACGTAAGTAGCATAATATCGGTTTCGTTGCATTTCTCCTAAAATATTCTCCACCAAAACCTTATTCCCGTAAATAGCTTGATCAAGGTTACTCTCAAAGCTTATTATCTGACGCATTATCTTACTATACATTTCTTTGCCCTTATCTGAATTAATAAGAATCATTGAAATACCCTTGTCGTCATCCAAATCTGGAAAGTCACGCCCTATCCCCCAAAAGTCTCCAAGAGAGAGATCACCTTGTCGATTAGTTGTTGTAAACGGACAATGGAAACAAGCATTACGCTGGCTCTTATTACCGAGGAAAAGTTGCATATAAGGATCGAACGTTGCATTCTTAAAGTATTCCTTGCCATTATCAAAATGAAGGTTTATGTATAAACGCTTCCATTCTTTTTTCTTGCTTCGAAAACTGATAAAACGAGCATGCGAACCATACTGTTGTTCCAGCATCTCTTTATATTCCTTGAAAAGTTTAGGTGAAGGAACACCATGGCATAAGACGTCTACACTATAGAGATTATCAAACGGCTTGATTAGAAACCTCTGGAGCCCAGCCACCTGACAAGGAGTACCAGAGAACAGAACCTTTCTTCCATCAAGAAGTAGTTTGCGTATCTGTGGGAAAACTCCCTCCACATTACTCTGTACATACTTACTCGAACGTAAACGAATAATATCTTCCAGAGTCTCACAAATAATGTGCACAGCTTGAAGATTTTTATCCATCTCACAACCAACAACTACTCCCCCTTCTATTATAAAAATCTCAGCAAGGAGAGAGAAAACACCGCCAGAAGAAGATGCTTTACGAACAACCGCATTTTGATGCTTGGCTCCAATTACACGTTTCACACTTCTCTCAGATTCTGGATGTAACATTGGACAAACCTTCTCGCACAACCCACAATTCACACATGTAAAAGTATCTACCTTAGGAAACTTAAAACCTTCAGCATCCTCTATCATTGTGATACTATTATGTCCACATATAGATGCACAAGCAGTACATCCACAACATTGGTTTTTATCGGTTATATTAATCATTTGCTTATATTGATTATCCTCTACTACCCGTGATTAAACTCCAAAATCTCGAAGCATGAATCTTGAGGATATCGCCTATTTTTATTAATACATATATGGTCAAAATCGGAAGCCATAAATATTCACTTATCACAAGATATGGCTTCAATCCTGTAACTTCTGTATAGATACTCCCTGAGAACACATCACAAAAATCATATGGGCACAATAGATAAAGAATGAGTATTTTATCCATGAACGAACTTTAACATCTGGAAATAAATCACAAACAGCCCATAAACTAATGCACCATATCCAGCGGAATTAATGCATTTACTTCAAAATCTTTTTCAACGGATATAATAACTTTGATTTCACTGCTTCTAAACGTGCAATCTTAAGCATTTTACTAACCTCATTATTACGCGCGAGAGTAAACAATTTACCATTCAGTTGCGAGTTCGACAATAATCCTCTACGAATATATTCATCCTGTAAAACATGCTGTAAATGAGACACTTGTTTATCTATACTATATGGGGCTCTTATTTCCATACTAGTTAGAGCCGGAATACGGCAAGCGAAATGATAATCAATATTGGCCAATATATTAACATTAACGATTCCCTGTTGCTCCACAAACAGACGTATATCATCAAATGCCCTACGATAGTGCTCATATAGATCGGGGTGAAAACGATTAGTGGCTCCATAACCCGACTGACGATAATAATACAATGGAAGTCTAATATATCGAATATTATCAGCCATGAGTATTACCTTCCAACAGAAAAACATATCCTCTCCATAAGTCATAGTAGGATCAACGCGAATTATCTCGCCTACACGGCTCCGCCGTATCGCTTTGGAACAAAGCGATACGGCGGAGCCGTTCGCCATCAAATAATTGAAGGCCTCCTTATGCTCATTCTGTACATCCTCTATTTTTACTTCTGATGGTATCGGGACAAACTTAGGATTTGTATAAAATGTAGCAAAATCCCATACGATAATATCCGGATACACCTCTACAATCTCTTTTCTAAGAAACGACAATAACTGTGGATGAAGTATATCGTCAGCATCCATGAAATATAAATATTCTCCCCTGCATTCGTCAAGTCCGCAATTCCGTGTAGTACTCACACCTTCATTAACCTTATTTATCACACGAACATTCCGATATTTCTTTTCATATTCACGAAGCACAGACAACGAACCATCCTTTGAACCATCATTAATAAGCAAAATCTCACAGTCGTCAGTATCTTGCACAAAAATACTATCTAACGAAGTCCGCAGATACTTTTCTACATTATAAACAGGTACGATAATACTTAAAAGCGGATTTTTCATCATGTCCATTCCTTTAATAATTCACACCCTTTAGCACCATGTTTTTGCATGATACGATGCACTTCTGCATAATCAATACTTTCCTCAATAACGCGAATACTACCACTATAAATATGATTACCCAAACCCAATGGATTGAGGAGTGTAGTAATGCGATCGTTCATCTTTATAGCAACACCTGTAACAGGATAAGTCAAAAACTTTCTACCAAACAAAAGAGTAAATACAGTACCGTGAAAAGAGTTAGTAATGACATATTCAGCATTAGCAATGAGGGACAACCATTCATGAATGCTTGCCTGTGTATGTTTGAATTTATCCTCTTGACCTTGACTTGCAACATAAATAATTTTCAACCCTTTTTCCTTAGCAAATGCATGTATCTCTTTCCAATTGATGATTGTACGTGTTCCAAGAAAGTAGATAAACAAATATTTATCTTTAGGCAACTCCTTAGACGCAATCTTGAGATAATCTGTTGCTGTCAATAACATCGTTGGATCAACAACGCATACTGCATCTCTACGACCCGCATTTACACAGATCTCCACCCCACTCTGTTCTCTAACAGAAACATAATCAAAGCGTTTCAACCATTCAGACAAAGTTTTACCATCAGGTAAAGTATCGCATCCACCAAAACTGGCAGCATAAGCAATTTTACGTATTTTATCATGCACCCAACTTAAATAGTAAATACCATCATGAGTATTCCAAATTTGATCACTCCCAACTACAAAAATATCTGCAACAGGGGGATCATTCTGCAACTCTTCAAATGTATATACCTTAGTACAATTCAAATACTCTTGACGAAACTGCTCAAAACCGAGGTCAACAGTACGCTTTCGGAAACTCCCATGTGTAAATACATAAAAAGCAGAACTGATAACACGCTTCACCAAATAAAATGGATAAGGCAAAAGACGATAGACTATACGCGCCTTTTCCATTAATTGCTGCTTGAATGTAGGACTATAATCTCTACCATTCGTTGTACGCACCAAGAAAGTCTCATGCCCCAACGACTGCAAATATGTCTGTAAGGCATAGCATTGCAGTAACTGACCATAATTATCTTCTGTTTTCCAAAAAGTTAATATACCAAGTTTCATTTTCCTTCTATTACCAACTATCACTACTTACTAATATATTCCTATTATAAACAATTCATGGACATTATATTTTCAGATACTAAAATTGCGACTCATTCAAGTCTCTAAGTTTATTAAAATAAACAGATACAACATTTTCAAACATCTCCATACTATTTCAACGCATAGGTTAAAAACTTCATAGATTCTATCTGTCTCTTAGATAAAAGTATATTTATTTCCTGCCAATCAAAGGTTGGAATCTTAACACTATTAACATCGTTACAAATACAATCCATCAAACCGAAATTTGTAAGCAAAGACTCCAAGCGTGTATTACCTCTAACGGCATTCAACTTTACCACAAAAGGCACATTAAATAGAATACAAAAAACTGCCCCATGAAAAGAATCTGTTATAACAAATGAAGCATTATAAATATTACTCAACCATTGTTCGACTGATATATTAAGATGTGACTGTAAAGATTCTCCTCGATAGAAAATAGGTGATGCAATATTAGAACGAATCTCAGATATTTTAATGGCATACGCAATACGCTTAACTAATGTACGTACCGATTCCGATTCTTCCAGTAAATAATTCAACACATAGCCATTGCTCTTCTCAGAAGTAACAAACTTCATGAAACCATTCTTGCCTAAAAGCATTGTAGGATCAAGCACCCAAGCAGCGTCCACACCAAGTTTCTCTTTACATAATGTAACCCCAGTATTTTCGCGTACAGAAATAGCATCGAATCGTTTTGCATATTCACTTACAACAGGAGTCAGATCTTCACCATACTCCCATTTTTCAACACCGAAGCTGGCTGCATAAGCTATCTTCTTTGCGTTACTCTTTACAAAATCAAGATAATAGTTCTTTATATTTGCAGAGTAACATGGACGCCAGCATTGATCACTACCAACGATATAAGCATCCATAGGATGACTTTCCACATAGGCATCAAATACAGCCTGCGTAAATAATCTATCTGTATGTTTGATGTTCTGTTGCACAAACGGTTGCTGCAAACGTGACAAATCCGCTTTCTGCTTACTTGTCAACAAACTAGCATCATAACTCGACTTTACCATTTGAAAAATCCGTTTAGCTACCTCCTTCATAAGGCATACAGACCTAGGTATATGACGATCAATGGTAATAGGATCATGCCCCATCTCCCTTAAAACTTCCTGCAAAGCATAATTCTGAAGCAATCCTCCATAATTACTATGAAGGGCTTGGGTTAGTATTCCGATTTTCATCCTTTCTATAAGAATTATTCCAAAAATTTCTTTACTTTATTACCTTTAATCCCTATGTATCATTTAATCACATCTAGACTTGCTTTGACCACAGTTTTTCTGCCCATTAAATCTGATGTCAGATATTATAATATCAAATATGAAAATTAAACAGATTTACAAGCATAGTATTCCAATAACTGTTCATAGATATCTTCTGAATTCTAAAAGTAATATTTTCACTTTACTAATTTCAAATTCATCAACAAATTATAAATCCACACCTTACACTGAATTTTAATCGGTAATTGAGTCGCACGAGAAACAAACTGTACAAACTTTTCTGGGTAATGTCTATAAAATTCATCTCGTTTAGTGGACAATAAAGCAGACTTGATTAAAGCTGTATTTCCTTGAAACACTTCTTTATATGAAGATATGATTTTGTTTACATTTATTTTTGATACATAAAATATCCCTTTGCTTGTATTCACAATTGTACAACATATCCCTTTATCATCATCTATCTCTGGTTTTACATTCTGTATACCCCAATAATCACCAATCGTTATATCACTTCCACTCTTTAAGCATTTACTCGGACAAGCATAGCAAGATGGACGCAAATACAAATTTGCCAAAAATCCTTTCATAAAGATATTTTCATTATGGGGTTCTGAGAGCAAAACAGTATTTTTTGATCCGTACTCGTCGGTCACAGAAAGGGTGAGAGCAAAACAATATTTTTTCCAACCTAACCGCTTATTCCTAAATTCAATATGAGAAATATTCCGTATCGAATTTAGAATGATTGATTCAGAGTGGGAATAAACTGAAATTCTACTATTGCCCAAATGGGTAATTAATTCATTCAAATATTGACGCCAAACACCCGAGCTTGGTACACCGTGGCATATAAAATCCATAGTTAAAAGATTTTCATATTCTTTCCGAAGATACAATTTCAAACCTGCAATTTGACAAGGAGTTCCTGAAAATAAGACTTTCCGTCCTTGTTTCAAAAACTGTTCAGTTTGACTAAATGTATTACCTATTCGACTCTGAACATATTTAGATCCTCTAAACACAGATAAGCCTTCTATTGTTTCCACATAATCATGAACAACCTCCCAATCCTCATTAAAACGAGCACCAAACACAACACCTCCCTCTTTAATGATTTGATTCGCTAATGCTGTGAATATTCCACCTGAAGAACTTTGCATCCGTATTTCTTCATTTTTATTAAACGCAGCATACACTTCTAATGGTTCACGTTCACTACTTTGATTTAAAACAGGACAAACTCTCTCACACAGTCCACAATCAACACAAACGCATTCATCTACAACAGGATAAAAAAATCCCTCTGTATCTTCCTGCATCGTTATGCACCGTTTAGGACAACACTGAACGCATGCGTTACAACCACAGCATTGTTTTTTATCTTCTATATTTATCATAAAAATCTTTGAAGCCGATCCGCGATTCTACGCAATGGAGAAAAAAATAGTTCTTTTTCATAGAGATTCATCCCAAAAAACAAAAACAGAGGAATATAGACCGATGAAAATACTAATATACCTATCACAAGCATCCATACAGTTTTTATATTATAAACTCTAAACAGATTATAAAACAATACTCCTACAATCAATGGTGTAATAGACATTTTGCTTATTTCTTTCCAGAATTGAGGTATATCAATATGAATTACTCGATGATAATACACATTCATTGCAATAATCTGCCCAGCAATTAATGCTAAAGCTGTTCCCACAGCACATCCAATACCTCCATATTGTTTAGCCAATGGAATGGATATACATAAACTAGCTACCGCTATAATAACATAAAGTGTTGAACGAAATTTCATTTGGTTCCGTGCCTGCAATATTGTTATTCCTAAATTTTGTATATAAGGAACTGTTAAAGGGATGAAGAAACATAAAGCAATCCAATAGGCATCCATGTAATCTTCACCAGCCCATAAACAAATAAAAGACTTTCCAAAAACAATAAAACCTGTTAAAATAAAAGCCATTATAATATACTGGATACGCCCAGTACGAATAAAAAGATCAGAAATAGCCTTCTCATTGTTCTCTTTCGTCACCATAGCGGTCACCTTCGGTAGAAACACACCAGATATAGCTGTAGAAAATCCCATATAAATTGCTTGTAACTGAATGGCAACCGCATAAACAGTTACTACCGCCGCCCCCTTGAACACCCCTAACACAAACTGTCCGGTGCTCCAATAAATACGATCCATAATGGCATTTAGAAAAATCCAAAAAGAATAAACGGATACCTCTTTGAAAAAGCCCCATTGGAAATGTCCGAAACGTACTTGGATCTTCAATCGCTTTTTACAATACCAATAATTGATCAATAATGTAACTACATTAAAGATTGTTGTAACCACTACCATTCCTATAGCTCGATAACCAATCAAAAGCATGGCTATCATTACCAATGGATTCAATATGATTCGTACGATTCCTACTAATTTTTGAAATACAAAATTTTCATATGCTGTGATAATCGATCCCCAAATACTCATTGGGAAGGTAAAAGCTAAATTAAAGACCATTAGTAACATCATGACACGAATTTTATATAATTCGCTATCATCCATAGTTGCATCAAATAAATAGTCAACATTAAAATAAAGACCTAACCCTACCAGCAATGCTAAAACTCCGATTCCTATATAAAGGAGAAAAAACATTCCGAACATTTCATATTGTTCACGAGTTTTTCCTTCTGCACGAAATTTTGCCGTATAACGGACTATAGCATTTCCAAAACCTAAATCCAAAACGGTCAAATAGGCTACCACCGAAGCGACAAGGGAATATAAGCCATATTCCGACTGCCCCATCATACGCAACATGAATGGGGTATACAACAAGCCTACAATATTATTCAAACCGATAGAGACATAAGAAAGGAATGCCCCTGCTTTGAGTTGATTTATTGCCATACTAATTTTTCAAACATCCTCTCCAAACAACCATATTATGGTCACTATAAGATACATCCGGAGAGAAACAATCCTGTCCTTTTAAAGATTCAGAATAAAAAACATAATCAATCCGCCACAGTCTATACAACTGCCGGAAAGTATATTGATAGCCGTTTCCGGCATCCTGAAAACCATCTGTCAAACCTTTTCTCACTCGATGATAGGTGTAGGAGGCGGGCGTATCATTGAAATCACCGCAGACGATAACCGGATAAGGAGATCGTCGGATTTCAGCATAAATCGAATCAGCCTGAATCGCTCGTTTCCGGTTGTTGTCTTTCATTTGCAAGATCAAGTTCTTGACTGCTTTTGCACGGATCTCCAAACTCTTGCCGGGAGCAGTAATGATACCGCGATAAGCATTGACGCTTGTTGTCTCGAAGTGGTTGTTGATCACGCGGATGTATTGGTTGTTTATTCTTACATCGGCGATTAACGACATATTACTGGAATTCTTATAATACAGAGCTTTTACCGAATGGATCGGATAACGACTGTAGATCGTAGTCGGTAAATGGTCCGTACGGCGGCTGATATATTTATACAGTACATAATCGAAAGCGTACCGGATACTGTCCCGATGATAATACCCGTCACCGGGGGCTTCCTGGAAGCAGACGATATCGGGTTGTAGCTTCTTGATATAAGCGGCGGCTTCGTTCATGGTGTACTTTCTGTCCCAATAGAAATGGCTGGCGTTGTAGGTGACTACGGTCAGCGGGGTTCCTTCTTGTTCGGATGCAGCCGGTTCATTCCAATATGGGGGTTGATAAACGGCTAACAGATAATCTGTATGAAGCAGGATCGCTAACAAGGGAACTATAGTTTTCCATTTCGTCTTCGTGAATAATTGTATCGCCACTAACAACAGATTCCCTGCCAATATCGGCCAAACCAGTAATGTCAAGAAGGATAGCCAGATGCAAATTCCATCGGCGTAATAGCCTCCGGCCAAACAGAGGACGGATAATACCGCAAAAAACAGGAGTAGGGTATTATTCAACCTTGTCCAGCACTTCATATACTGAATTCTTGCTCTTGAACTCCGGCACGATTCCTTTCATCATCCGGACGGTACCCATTTTATCTACTCTGATGGCAAGGTCGATCAGAGGGTTCATGACCGTACAGATGTCTTCGTAATCGTATTCCCGGACTTGGGCACGGTAGATCTTTTCGTTTTCCGTAGGTAATGTATTTTCTTTCGTTGCTAAAAGTTCTTCGTACAACTTTTCACCCGGACGAAGACCGGTATATTTGATCTCGATATCCTGCTCGGGGACAAGACCTGCCAGTTCGATCATGCGACGTGCCAGATCGGCGATCTTTACAGGAGTTCCCATATCGAAGACGAAGATTTCGTTTCCTTTACCCATAAAGGCGGCTTCCAAAACCAGACGGCAGGCTTCGGGGATCGTCATGAAGTAACGGATGATGTCGGGATGGGTAACGGTCAGAGGACCGCCCTTCGCCAACTGCTCGCGGAAACGGGGAATGACGGAGCCGTTACTGCCTAACACATTGCCGAAACGGGTAGTGATAAAGCGGGTTTTACCGGAATACCGACCTTTGCTGATAGCGATACTCAGGCTTTGTACATACATCTCCGCCAAACGCTTGGACGCTCCCATGACATTGGTCGGATTGACCGCTTTATCGGTCGAGACCATAATGAATTTGTCTACTTCATATTTGACTGCCATATCGGCCACGTTACGCGTACCGTAGACATTCGTATGGACGGCTTCGCACGGGTTCTCTTCCATCAGGGGCACATGCTTGTAGGCGGCGGCATGGAACACGATCTGGGGATGGAAACGCTGGTAGATGCTTTCCACACGGTGGATCATACGGATATCTCCCATGACAGGGGTAAATTCGACATCGGGGAACTTTTCTTCCAGTTCCAGCCGGATGTTGTGCATCGGGGTTTCGGCACTGTCGAATAGGACCAGTTGCTTCAGGCCGAAGTGACAGAGCTGGCGGCAGAGCTCGCTACCGATGGAACCGGCGGCTCCGGTAACCAAAACGACTTTGCCTCTCAGGGAGTTGGCGATCTCCTCCATGTTGATACGGATCTCTTCGCGTCCCAACAGGTCTTCGATGCGGACTTCGGGAAGGGTACGCAGCTGTATTTTACCTCCCTGGAGTTCGTCGATGGAGGGTAACAGCAGCATACGGATCTTCTTTTTCTCGCAGAAACGGACCAGGCGTTCGCTTTCCTCTTTTACAACCTTGTAATCGGTGAAGAGAATGGCCTTGATGTTATAGCGGTTCACCAAACGGTTGAATTCTGCCTGATCGGAAACAAAATAGACTTTATAGATTCCTATACGCATAGAGATTCTCGGTCCGAACCGAAGAATACCTTCGACCTGATAAGAGGAGTTTTCGCGTAAAAACGAATCGTTCAGGAGTGCCGGAGAAGAATTCTCATGCCCGAAAATAAGGAGTTTGTCTTTACTGCGGGAAGTCATGCTGCTCACCATAAAGGTATAGGCCGTGATCAGGAAAACACGGAAAATCGTCAGGATAAAGAAGGTAAGGAAGAAATCGATCACACTTCCCAACAGGAAGCTACGGAAGGAAAAAGCATCAGTCGCCAGGAAAAGGATAGGCAGGATGATCGCAACTTTCAGAGAAGAGGCCATAGCGATACGACCAGTCTCGGTAAAAGCAGAGTGACGGATAATCCCTTTATAGGTCTGGACAATAAAGAAACTGATAATGCTACAAAACGACGAGACTAAAAAAACTTTGAATATAACCAAGTTGGAATAATCATGGTCTAAAATGTAGCTGATTAAGGCCAGGGAGGTGATGGTCGAAAACACGGAAAGAAACAGATCAATCAGGAGAATCACCCAACGATTGATATATTTTTCTCGTGTTAGCCTTAATAATAAATAGTTGATTTTCATATGATTAAAGAATTAATTACCCCACACAAAAGTTCGTCAGTCCCAATATAGGCAACGTAATCGAATAATCTTGGTTACAAAATCTCAAAATAAAATACCATTAATTCGTATTAGAAACGGCGGCTATTTTGTACTTTAAAGTACAAAATAAGAGGTATTTAAATACCTCTTCAGGTGATAAATAATATTTTATTTTGACAGTGAAAATATATTTAATTTCTTTGATATTCAAACTTTTTCGAATTTTAATAGCTTAATTATCAATTATATCCGATTTTTACAAAAATGTATGATAATCATATATTAATTTTATTATTTACTTTAATTCACAAGAATATTTTTTACTATTATAAATGGATATTTTTTCGATTATACTAATCAAATAACACATGATTATCAATTATTATTGAAAAAAATTTACCCTAATCATAAATTAGACTATTTCTAAATAGTGTAATTTCATCCGCTCTTTTTCGGCCGTATAACAATGAAAGATAATCAATCTTGATTTTTCCTTTGTTAACCAATTATCATAAAATATTGGTTTACAAATATTTATCATACAACCTATTTCACACGAAAGCTCGTCAGTCCCAGAAGCTGGAAAAACGTAACAATCTGATTATATGAAGATTAAGCGTGTTCTAAATGACTAAAAAAAACGTACGTTTTTTTTAGTCATTTAATTTATGAAATATTGTTAATGGCTGACTATCAGGGAGTATCAGGTCTATTCCTTGATGTATTTGACTGACAGGAGAATAAAAAACAAATAAGAATATTTGAGATTCAAAGATTTTAAGTATATTTGCTCCCTCTAAATGACTAAAAAAAACGTACGTTTTTTTTAGTCATTTTATATTTACGGAGTTTAGCAGAGATTGATAGTTTTAATCTCTTTTTCAGAAAAATGGAGATAGGAAGAGTTCAATAAAAAAGGGTATATCAAATGAATGACATACCCTTTTATGATCTAAATAAAGATGGCTTATTCTATCGTGCTAATCGTAGAAATCATACCGAACTTTTCGTTGTCGTTCAGGTTCCAGATTACTTCACCTTTATCGTTTATTTCAAATACCTGGGGACTGTTGGCCTCTACGGCATTCTTGTCATGTCCCTGCCAGTTGCAAACGTACAGGCCACCATCTTTTGCAGGAAGCAAGCCGGCCACGAAGAACAGGCGGACACCTTTGATATCGTTCTCACCGTAACGACGGGCTACTTCGCCGTTATCGAGGTTCACCTCCATCAGGGAGTGACCGTCACCACAGGCAACCCAATGGTTGCCGTTCGCCAACGCCAATGTCGTGAAGGGAGTCCCTTCGAGACGGGTGATCTTCACGACTTCGCCTTGCGGAGAGATCTCGCGCACGTCGGAAGTAGCAAAGAGGGGCATCAGGTAGTTACCGCGTGCATTCTTGTTCAGTTGTCGGAACTGGGCATGCGGATTTTCGATGCCTGTCTCATACTCGGTACGCGACAGGATATCTCCCTTCGGACTCACCTCCATAATGACAGCCGGATGACCGACCCAACCCAAGAGGTAGTTGCCGTCAGGCAACACGCGGGCAGTCTGCATCTCGCAGGTATCGGGAGCGGCAATATTCCAAATCTCCTGATGGTTACGGTCGATCAGCTTCGCACCTCTAGCATAAGCAAAGAGGATATTTCCGTCGGGAGTGGCTACAGCCGAGTTGCACTCCCAGCCTTTTTCAAGGGGATGCTCCCACTCTACCTGCTTGGTGTTCTTATCGATGATCACGATCTTGTTCCAGCCGGAACCACCCAACAGCAATTTTTCTGTCTTCCTCTCGCAGGAGGTGGCGGTTACCAGCAATAATGCGGAACAGAGATAAGTAAATAATTTATGCATACCGTCACTTTGATAAATCTTGGAACATTTCGAAACCTTGTTCCGGTGTCAAGCCTTCGTGTACGACAGCATGTACGGCCTGGATCATGGCGGCAGGGTTTTCGCTTTGGAAAACGTTACGTCCCATATCGACACCGGCAGCACCATCGTTAACGGCGTTGTAGCAGAGTTCGAGTGCTTCCTTTTCAGGCAGTTTCTTACCTCCGGCGATCACAACGGGGACCGGACAAGCGGCAGCTACCTTTTCGAAACCGTCGCAGTAGTAAGTCTTCACGATAGAAGCACCGTTCTCGGCACATACGCGTGATGCGAGTGCGAAGTAGCGGGAGTCACGTGCCATCTGTTTGCCGACAGCCGTCACACCCATGACGGGGATGCCGTAGCGGTTACCCATATCGACAGCTTCCACCAGGTTAGCTGCCGTGATAGCTTCCTGTTCGCCGTCGCCGGCAGAGAACATGATAGCCATAGCCGAAGCATTGTAACGGATCGCATCTTCGATATCGATCAAGACGTTACGGTTCAATTCCGTCAGAATCGTCGAACCGGCATCCGAACGGAGGCAGACAGGCTTGTTGATGTTGGCGGGAATAGAAGTCTGCAAGATACCGCGCGTACACATGATACAGTCGGCATATTGTACGAGGGGAACGATATTCAGGTCGATACGTTCCAAACCTGAAGTCGGGCCCATGATAAACCCGTGGTCGAATGCCAGCATGACGGCACGGCCTGTTTTCGGGTTGAAGATACGAGAGAGGCGGTCTTTCATACCCCAAGAGTAGTTAGACGCACCTTTTACATGAAAATTGTCAAATTGGGAAGTCTGTCCGAAGCCAAAGTTATTCGCTTCTCTGAACCCATCCATATCTGCCATAGCTTTTTGATTTATGATTTATGATTTATAATTTATGATTTGGGGACTTATGATTTATGATTTATGATTTATGATTTATTATCGACGCATAAATCATAAATCATAAATCATAAATCTTTACAGTGCTTGTGCGAACGATTCGAACATGCAGCTCCAAGAAGTGGCACCGCTGTCGGCATAGCCGATGGAGCGTTCGCCGTAGTTACGCGCACGACCGAAGTTGGCTTTCATTTCCACGGTCGAAGCAGCACCGGCAAGGGCGGCTTTCGCTCCGGCTTCGAGGATTTCCTTGATGTCGTCCGAAGGACATGCCTGGATCGCTTCCACAGCCGGGATCAGGGCATCCATCATGGTCTTGTCGCCTTTTTGGGCCTTTGTCTGTTTCTGCACATTGGCGAGGCCCCCGGCAAACATCGCTTTCACTCCGGCGGCATCCAGCTCCGTTCCGGAAGCATGGTCGCTCATACCTAAGAAGAAAGCACCCAGCAGCGTACTGGTGGAACCGCTCACCTGCAACATGACGTCGAAGCCCATGTCGTTCAGCATAGCCTTGAACTCCGTTCCTTTCTGAGCCGTGGCCACGATGGCGGACATAGCTGTCACGATAGCCTGTCCGTGATCGCCGTCACCGATAACGGCATCCAGTTTAGAAAATTCGTCTTCGCGTTCTTTGATGTTCTTCAAGGCGTTGTCGAGCATCGCCTTGAAGTTTTCGATAGTCAGTTGTTTCATATCTCGTTTATTTACCGATTGTTGTCCAGTAAGGTGCATCAGCACGTTTGTTCTTCAGATAGTCGATATGATCTTCGTCGAGGATGGCCATGATCATCTGGAAACCGGCCTGTTCCTGTACGGTCAGGATTTCCTGGATGCGGCTTACGACAACCTGGAGGCCACGGGCTTCCAGTTCCTTGTAGGCTTTACGGAAAATGATATTCAGCTCCATATGGGTAGTCGCTCCTACGCCGTTGATGATAAGCATCATCTTGTCGCCAGCTTTCGGTTTGAGCTGCTGGCAAAGCAGGTCTACCATTTCGGCAGCCGTATCGTCGGCAGACACAAGCGGTTTCTGTCCGCCACCGCCTTCACCGTGCTGTCCCATACCGATCTCCATGATGCCCTGGGGCAGGTCGGTGATCGTACCACCGTTCTGCGGATGCGTACAAGAGCGCATGGCAACGGCCAAAGTAGCAACATTATTGTTATAGCGTTCAGCGATTTCGACCAGTTCGTCAAGTGTCTTGCCTTCTTCGGCTGCGGCACCCAAGATCTTATACAAAGGTACGCAACCGGCCAGTCCACGACGATCGTTGATGTCGGCATCGATACCGGCACTGATATCATCGTGAGTCAGCACTTGTTTCACCTTGATGCCTACGCGTTCCGCCAACTGGCAAGCCATGTTCGCACTCATCACGTCGCCGGAATGGTTCAGAACAACCAGCAGGATACCGGCTTCACGCTTCATCAGCTGCAAAGCCTGAAACAGACGCTGTGCACCGGGAGCGGCAAACACATCGCCTACGACGGAGCAGTCCAGCATACCTTCGCCTACGAATCCGCTCAATGCTGGTTCATGGCCGGAACCGCCCAACGTCACGATCGCCACTTTGTCTTCACTCTTCGGGTTGGCACGTACGACGATATTTTCTCCCCCTAACTTAACCTGGTCCGGGTATGCCAATACATAACCTTCCAACAATTCGGGTGTTATCTGTTCGGGATCATTTATGAATTTTGTCTTCATGTCTGACATGGTATTTTCCTCCTTTATTTAAGTTATTAATGTTGTTATTTGATTTCCATGATTTCGATAGCAATACCTTCTTCTTCAATGAAAGCGATCGTCAGGTGTTCGTCGCATACAGCCGGACCGAAGATCACCTTCTTGCCTTTCAGTTCTTCTTCCAGCGAAGGAACCGTATAGGCGATGTGTCCCTGTTTCTGTACCAGTTCGGGCAGGCAGCTGCCTTCTTCAAACTTCAGGAATTCGATGCGGTTCGGACTTTTGCTATAGTCTGTCAACCATACACTCAGGCCTTCGTTAAACATAGCCCCTTCTACTTGTTCTGTCGTTACGATACCGACGTGATTAAATGTTCTCATGACTAATTAATTTTAAGTGTTCGTACTATTTTTATTCGTTATCTGTTTTCTCTACTTCAAAGCATATATGTTTCGCATTCAAAACACCGGTGCTTCGTTTTCAAAACATATATGTTTCACCCCTTCGTCTTCCCTCTCCTGTATGAAAGGACAGCCAGGACAACGACTCCCCCCAAGGCGATATAAAGATAGGTGAATATTCCATGCACATTATCATTTTGACCGTATGAATGCATTCCGCTCAGGAAATAATTGACACCGAAGAAAGTCATCAGCACGGAGGCGAACGCAATCACGGATGCCAGGTTGAACAGCCAGAGGCTATTCCAGCGTTTCACCAAGTGGAGATGAGTCACTACGGCATAGACGACCATCGTGATCAATGCCCACGTCTCCTTCGGGTCCCAGCCCCAATAACGGCCCCAGGACTCATTCGCCCAAACAGCACCGAGGAAAGTACCGACGGTCATCAGGGCAAGCCCCACCCACAACGCCATCTCGTTTACAATGCTCAGTTCGGTGATACGGGCCTTCAATACATCCCCGTTCTTTTTTCCGGTAACAGACATCATCCCCATATTGGTCAGCCCGATCAGGCAACTGATGCCGAAGAAACCGTAAGCGGCAACGATAACCGCCACATGGAACATCAGCCACGGTGATTTCAAGACCGGCACGAGCGGATTGATCTCAGGGTCCATCCAGTTCAGGCCGGAGACGAAGAGGATGATACCGCCGAACAGGGTGGCCAGCGCGAAGGTGATCGTACTGCGGCGCACGAACAACAGGCCGGCAAGGACAGTCGCCCATCCCACGTAGACCATCGTCTCATAGGAGTTGCTCCAAGGAGCATAGCCACCGATATACCAGCGCATCCCCATACCGAACATGTGATAATGGAAGACAACCAGCACACCGATTCCCAACAGCCATAAGACGACCTTCATCCAGCGACTCCGGCGGAACAGCATCACGAAAGAAAGGACCAACAGCAGTCCGCCTAAGACCAGGTAACCGATCTTGCAATAGCGGAAGACATCCATCTTATTATATTTCAATTCGGCCTGCATACGCTTCGGGCTGATATCGAGTGTCTTGTTCTTGGCTTGCTGGTATGTGCCAATCATGCCGACCACTTCATCAGCTTTCGCCCAATCGCCACTCTTCAAGCCCTCCTGCACCTCGCCCAAATACCAGTCGAGAATACGGGAGACGAACATGGAGTCCTTGCCGCTGAAGGCGGAGAGGTCGTCACCGGGTGCATACCATTTATGATTCGGATCGTCTTCTTTCGGAAAGAGGTTCAGCATTTGGTGGTTGATCAATTGGTGGAAGATGTTCAACTGCTCGTCTAATTTCATCAAGTCCTTGTCGAAGCGGGTCCGCTGGGCAGGCATCTTGTTGTAGGCTTCCTCCAACTTCTCCTGCAATTTATAATTGCCGTTGCTGTCGAATACCTGGATATAGGCACATTCGCCGTCCGTCAGGTCATAATAAGCAGCCAGTTCGGGGTTGGACAGGGCGATAAAGGGAACGCGCATCCACATATCCGGCATGGCTAAGAGGCTTAAAAGGAACTGGTCGGAGTTCAGTTTGCCGACCTTTTCCGATTTATGGAGCTTACGAAGAATCTCCGAAGAGAAAGTGTTGACCGGCATCATACGGCCACTACCCGACTGGATCGGAAGGGCGCCGAAGAGGGCGGCATGCTCCGGGCTCACCGCGTATTTCTGCACGGCATCGAGCATCGGGGAAGTCTTCTCGCCGGCATTTACGGACAGGGAAACGGCAAGGAGCGCAAACAACAGGACCGTTACGTTGGTCGCCTTGCGCAATTCTTTCAGGCGGCGACTCTGACGCATGAAGCGGGAGTCCTTACCGACCAGACAAAGGATCAAGCCGATGACCAGCAAGAGATATCCGGTGTAAGTGATGTTCCGTCCCGCCACATCGCGGTTGACGGATAGGATGGTACCGTGTTCGTCTTGGTCATAAGAAGCCTGGAAGAAACGATAGCCTTTTACATCCAATACGTTATTCATAAAGATCCGTTCCTCGCGGTCCTCCCCGTCCACATGGACGATCACTTCGCTCTCGTAAGAAGAGGGGCTGGCAGAACCGGGATAGCGGGTTAAGGTGAATTTCTTCAGTTCAACGGAAAAAGGCAGGGTATGAAAGGTCGTGTTATCGGAAGTGCGGACAGCGATCTGGTTGCTTGTCTCCCCTTCACGCAGATGCAGGATTCCTTCTTCGCCGAAAAGGAAAGAGGTCAGGGCGCCGAGAAGGATGATGATAAAGGCGAAATGAGTCAGCATCAGTCCCCATTTGCCGCGTTTGAGGTATTGGTGTTTGATCGTAGCCGCGATAAAATTAACGACTAAAAGGAATTGGAGCAGGAAAAACAGGGGGGAATAATACACCATTGCTTTGGCTGCTGCTGTACCGTGATACTTTTCGATGAAAGTGGCAACGGCCAGGCCAAAGGCATAAATCAGTAACAGGACGATCGTCGTTACAAAGGAGGAGAAAAATCTTTCGAGATTTGTTTTCATTTACTTTTTTATTAGAGTTCACAGATGCGGCAAATGTACGCAGATTAATCGTTTGATGAAATAACCGGTGGCAATCTGCCACATCTGTGCGCTCTATTAGTTGATAGATATTATCTATACCTCTTCATTATCAATCTTCAATGATCATACGGAAACCGACATTGAACACACGCTGGTACGGATAGTAAGCCTTACGTGTGTGGGAAGCCGCATACTTCGGACGGTCGATATAAGAACCGCCGCGGGCCACCTTGTATTCGGATGTCTCTTTCGTCTTCTCATTATACGGATACGATACATAGTCGGAACGGGTCCATTCAGCTACGTTACCGTGCATGCTGTACAGACCGAACGGATTGGCTTCATAAGCCTTGCCGCCAACCTGGACCAGGTTACCGTCGTCTACGCTCTCTTCTTTCGGAAGATAGGTATAGTATTTGTACCACGGGTTCGTCTTCGCCATCGGCTGCGGGTCCACACCGTAAACGGCAAACAACAGCGTTGTCTTGTCTGCCAAGTTGTCCTTCTTGCCGAAATCCGTGTGCATGTCGCCATACCAGAAGTCCTGGTCGCTACCGGCACGACAAGCCCACTCCCACTGTGCTTCGGTCGGAAGCGTGATCTTGAGACCAGTCTTTTCGCTCAGTTTCCGGCAGAATTCCATCGCATCGTTGTAGCTGACACGGATGACAGGCTGTTCCGGTTTATTGGCCGGATATCCCTGAACCACGTGGTCTTTCCATTGCTGGTCGACGAAACGACTGTCATGATCCGGGAAGACAACGTTGAACTGTTCGTTCGTCGTTTCCAGCTCGGCCATCCAGAAGGCTTTGTCGATCTTCACTTTGGCAGTCGGATAAGCATCCGGTTCGCCACGGTAGCTACCCATCACGAATTCACCGGCCGGAATACGGACGAAATTGACTTTCACTCCCGGAGCGATTTCAACCACCTTACGGGTTTCCTTCTCCTTAGCCAGCATTTCCTTGATCCGGTCGGAACCGAACGGCCAACCTTTCACCTTCAGGTTCTTTTCCTTTACAGGAGCAGCCTTTTCAGGCATTACCGGGGTGATCGGACCTTGCTTCTTCAGATAGTCGGCATAGTCGGCGATTTCCTTCTTCCAATCGACACCGGCTCCGTTCGCATATTTGTCGGTCAGTTCCTTACGACGCTTGATCTGGTCGAATCCTTTATAAGGAAGCATCGTCAGGACATTCGCGTTGAAGTAACCTTTGTCGGGAGCATTATAGTCGATCCAGTTGTAAAGCGTCTTCCATTCCTTGTCGGTCAGCTTCACGTTGTGATGGCCTTTTTTCAACAGGCGGACGAGTTCGCTCGTGTTCGGATGATATTCATACGGCTGCAAAACAACCATATCGCCTTCACCTCCCTGACGGTGCACATACGGATGCAGGTTCAGGTAGGAAGTACCATAGCCCCTATCATCTTTCTTACCACCACGCAAGTCGAACGCTTTTCCTTCACCGTTATGACAGGCGATACAAGCGCGATCCAGGATCGGCTGCACTTCCAGATCGAACGTGAAAGAACGGGTGCCACCTTCGGGCAACGTCAAAGCAGACGGAGCTTTCTGCGAAGCAATCACACGCTTCGGGATCGCGATCTGGTTCTGGTCTTCGTGGCAACCGATACAGGAAACCACTTCACCGGGCTGACCGGTCACCCAGCTACGCATCCACTGGATAGCCACGCCGTCTTTGTCCAAAGGCTGGATGGATATCGGAGTGTTGGCCGGAGCTTTGAAGATCACGGAACCGTCTTCTTCGACAGGAACCGTACCCAACATACGTTTGATATCCCAACCGGACTGGATTCCGTGCCAGTTATGGTCGGAGCGAGTCTTCACATACGCATATTCGTAAGCATGCAGACGCAGTGACTTGACCGTTCCGCGAGGAATACCCTTCAACCCCTCTCCTTCGTAGATGTCCTGGATAAAGAAGGTCGCTTCCTTTTCATTCAGTTTCACACGGTCGGGAATAGACGGAGGAGTCTTTGTTTCACGCACCAGGATCGGGCTGATATAGCCTTCGCCTTCTGCCTGCATCAGACAGGTCACGTTGTCGTAAACGTCCACCAGGTAAAGTCCCCACAAAGCATGCGGATCTAACTTGGCTGCAACCAGGAAGTATTTGTCGTTCAGCGGAGTCGGTTTGATGAACTGCGGCCAGACACCGTTTACTAACTCATCTTTAATCTCTTCCTTGATCGGACGGTTGCGGTGAGGGATTTCCTGTACCATACCGGCTGTGCTCTTACGTCCCTTGGTCGGATCGAAGATGATCATACGGCCTGAACGTGCCACACCATGGTGACCGGAGATGATTCCGACAAACGCCGAACCGTGACCGGGCAACGGCTGTATGTCGAACGTACTGTTCGGGAACATCGCGCCGCTACCGTAGAGGGCTTTGTTTTCCGTTCCGTCCGGATTCATATGCATGACGATACGGGAATAATAGTGAGTCAGGTCGGTGTACTCCCAGCGGGTGTACATCACACGACCGTTATTCATGATGACCGGATTCCAGTTGGCATCCTGGTCGAATGTCAGACGGCGCATGCTCTTATCCTTCGGATTATAGAGTACCATATTGCCGACAGCGTCATCGCCGTTTACGCAGGGCACACCCTGGTAACCGATGTTGGAGATAGCGATCACACGACCGTCAGGCAAGTAAGTACCATCGTAGAACTCCAGATCCGGCTCGTCGTTTTCCACAAGTGGCTTGAAGCCTGTTCCATCCAGCTTCACTTCAAACACGTTCCAACGCTTGTCGTCCTGTGTCTGTGTGAACATCACGCGGTCGCCGTCCCAATGTAGCTTCAGGTCGGCGATGGAAGAACCGTTCTTCGGTTTGTAGACCTGACGCATCTGTATATCGCCACGCAGGTTGGAGAGTTCGACGATCTCGGCATCAAAGCCTTCACGACCGGCAGATTCCTGGTTACTCCAGTTATTCGCCTGGGTTCCCAAAGAGGGAGTCATGATCTGGTGTGCCTTCGAACCGACCTTGAAGCGGGCGGCCACGATCTTGTCGGCATCCAGCAAGGGGTTTGCCAGCAAGATGGCACGTTTGCATTCCAATGCTTTCTTGGCATCGGCGATGGCCTGTTCGTCACCGTTGTAGATACCTTTGAAACCTTTCTTTTCGAGCTGTACCAGTTCGTTCAGCATCGGTTCGTATTTGGCGGCGTCGTAGCCTTTCTGCTTCTTCATATCGGCGAAAGCCAATTTGACAGCCTCGACGTTCAGCCATTCCAGATCGCTCTGAAGCGTGTACAGATCCTGTACTTTCTCCACCAGCTCGAGATATTTGCGAATCTGGGTATTGAGGTCTTTCTCATTTGCGATCTGTTTTGCCACATTCGAATAGTAGGCACCGTCCTTCAACCGGGCGATCGCATTATCCGCAGCCTGCTTTTCAACCGAGGCATCCGGGGTGATCAGCCAGGTATCCAGGCCGTCCAGTACAGCGCCCAGCATACCGATTTCTTCCGGATACTTGTTGTTCAGTTCTTCCGCCACAAAGTTCGGAACCGTATTCAATGCTTGGAAGAACACGCTTCCGCCGCTTGAAGTATCGTCGATACCGACTTCGGCTTCGAAACGGACATACTGGCCCCCCACCGGATATACTAACGTACCGTTCGCATGACAGAACACACCGTGCTTGTATTCCTTTCCGGCGATCACGATCTCATGATCGTAGGCATTTGTGTTCATCTTAGGCTTCGCCCAACCCGCAACACCATATTCATAAGGAACTTCGTCCAACCATACGGCCGTACCATCGGCCTTGATCAAACGGGCGTTTGCCCATACAGCCTGGTCATAATCCGTACCGTCAGGACCTCCGGCCGTTACAAGCACCAGCTTATCCACACCTTTCAAGTCTACCACGAAAGGTTCGGCTTTCGCCTTATGCTTCACCCAGGTAGAGATGACGGGCATTCCGGATTTCTTCAGCTTTGCCTGTAATTCCGTTTTAGCTTTGACAGAAGCATCAATCCACGTTTCCGCCTTCTTCTGCTTGGGTCCGGCGGATACCATAACAGAAGAAGACAGAAGGAGTGATACTAATAAATAGTATTTGTTCATGTAATAAATTATAAGGTGGTATTACTTATTATAACGCAGCTTTCGTATTGGTGAAGCGCAAGCCGTCATTATCGTGGTAGCATGCCCATTCATCAACAATAGCACCTTCAGGACCAGCCATCATAAAGTGGAACGATTCCAGCTTTTTCAGGCGGAGAACATCACCTACATTCTGTACGACAAAGTTTTTGCTCTTGATCGCACCGTGGGTAGCGGGGATAGCAGGGGCGTTCGGAGTCTCGTCGCCAATTTCAGAGAAGTTATAGACCCATCCCTTTTCAACCATCCAGGATTCATGTTTAGCCGGAAATTTAGTCTTTACATGCGCATGTTCGGGGATCATCTGTCCCGGAAGCAGGTAGATCGCATGAGCGAAGTAGCCGTATTCAGGATCGTTGATCCAGAAAATACCTCCCATACCTACGTTTTCAAAATCGCCCAGACCGAAGTCAGTCACCCACATGTCCTTAGCCATCAATTCGGTGAAAGGAACACCATAGAAAGCGAACATGTCTTTCATTGCTTCCATAGCAACATCCTGTTGGAACTTGCCGTCTTTGTAGAAATCGGCATTTGTGTACTTCTTTGAATACTTCATTTCTTTATTAATTTTACAGTTAGCATTGTTGTTACATTCATTCTTGCAGTTGCTTCCGCACTGTTCGGTACATTGTCCTTCGCCTGCCGCTGCGCAACAGGTAGCTTCGCCAGTAGATGTTTTGCCGGTACAGGCAGCCATAGAAAGCAGAAGGGCTCCCATAACGGCTGATTTCATAAGATTCTTTTTCATTTTTTTCTCTTGTTTATTTAGTTAGTACTATTTGTTCCTTACCTATTCCCTGCCGAAGAAACTTTTGTTTCCATAAGGTGAAACGACTGTTTCATGCCGAGGAAACTTTTGTTTCATGCCGAGGAAACTTTTGTTTCATGCCCATGAAACGTTTATTCGATGGCGATCCCTTCTATTTCGATCAATAACTCATCCCGGCAAACGTCCGCCCACATATAAGATATGGGGATATTCAAATTATATCCTTCCAGCAGTTCGCGTGCTTCCTCATAGAAGGATTTCTCTTTCAGATAGACACGCAGCATTTTCAGCTTCGCTTTACCGATCAGCTGATCGATGTTTTCCATCGTGATATGGAGCTGGCGTCCGAGTCCTACCCCTACCAGGCTTTCTTCTCCGCGGATAGCGGCCGTACCGGAAATGTAGACGATCCGACGGCCATCGAAAGTCATGCTCTTGGCCCGTTCGAACTTAGGTGTCGCCTTCTTCTGCTGGGCAGCTTCGAGGACCTGGTCCGAATAGGCATGGGCAGCTATCTGCAACTTATTGTCGATCGGTGTGGCGTAACATTCGGGGCGGGCGAATACGGCTGCATCCAAGTCGACCAGGATACCACCCAAGTTGGCTCCGATACCGGTAGCAGCCGGATAACCGTTGTTCCAGTCCGTCTTTCCATAGAAATCGGCGCGGGCGTTGTTGAACATCTGGTAATGCTGGTCAGGCCCGTCGAAGCGGGTGATCTGCTCGATATAGTTCCACTGGCGGATGATGCTGTTTATGGGGAAACCTTCCCGGCGCATCACCTCTCCCATCATATGGAACACCTCGGCAGACTGTTGCTGGATACCGAAGTTTATCACATCTCCGTGGAAACCTCCGGCAAAGAGGAAACGGCCGTCGGCATTTTCCAGCATGACATACGGGAAACCACCATGACGGCGGAAGGTGATATGATCGTCTTCGTTCGCTTTGTAGCTATGGACCTCCAGGATCAATCCGGCATTCAGAGGAGGCTGTGAAACGTAGCTCAGAACCGGTTCATGATTCCCGTAGGATTTACGGATCTTCTCGCGCAGCATGATACGACGGGAGACATATTGCTCGTTGTCGCTCGGCATGCCGAAGAATGCCAGACGGAGGATCTGCTCGTCCCCAGGCAACTGTGCCAGCAGGGCGTCTACCATCTCACCAAAGGTAGCCAGCCCGGTCGTATAGATATTATAATGTATTTTATCGCAATAATTCATAAAGAGTTCACATATTCGGTTAATGCTTCGATATCTTTCTCTGAGACTTTTTTCTCGATGCCGTGCTTATGGACACTGAACACCTCTTTCATGGTAGCGGCACGTCCGTCGAACAAATAAGGAGCCGTACGCCACACCTCACGCAAAGTCGGAGTATCCCAACCTTTTTCGAACTCTATATCTTCACCGATACGGTGGTATTTCATATCCGTATAGTAGACACCGCTATGGCATTCCCCGCATTTCAACTTTTCGAAAACCTTCTGCCCTTCCTTTGCCAAATCAGACAACTCGCCGTTCACCAAGTAAGGACTGGGCACGGGACGAAGTGATTTCATGTAGGCATCCACACAAACGGCATCTTCTTCGGAAACATCATAAAACTGGATAAAGTTAAAGCCGGCCCGCACAGCCCGTTCTGCATGTTCACGGATACCGGAAATCATGTTGGGAGGAGTCACATGGCTAAAGAGCATGCTCTTGCAGTTCTTGGAGTTGCCGACACCGTCGTTCATCAAATCCCAGTTCATACCGTCCGTCCGGGCATCTCCCGGATGGCAGCCGTTACAGCTCTGCCAGTTCTGGAAGCAGTGCGAAGCATCGTTGAAGTAGCGTTCGCCCTTGTTTTCAGCCGTTTCTTCGCGTCCGGGATTCAGTTCGACCGACGTCACTTCGTTCGTATTGATATCCATTATGTTCAGGACATCGGCAAAGTAAGTCGGGATAATCAGCTTATCACCGTTCAGGATCATATTACGAGGACCGTTCCCCTCCAGCGGGATACGTTCGCGAAGGCCGTATAAGAAAGTCAGGTCGTAATCCAACACCGCCTTATTGGGATAGTTCAGGAACTTCTCCAACATCGCCTTATGGTCGATCACGCTGACCTCGTGTGTTCCCGAATGGGAGATGAAGACAGACTCTTCGTTACAGGCAATACTCCAGATACCGGCCGCACCCCGTTCGGGCTCATCCACGACGATGGCTCCCAGGAACTCCTGCTTGTCGACATCGATCACACTGAAAGCACTCGTGTTCATCCATCCCTGCTGCAACTGAGAAGTAGGAACGGTGAAACGCCCTAAGTTATGAGATACATATATATATTTGCCGTCGGGCGTTATACAGATTCCGCGGAGGGCGTTGCTTCCGTTTGCCAACTGGATGTCCTTCACCTTCGTGAAACCATCCATTTCGATGACGGAGACACAAGCGGCCACATAATCGAGATCAGCCCGCTGTGCAGGGAGGAAGTTCGTGACAAACATATATTTGCCGTCCTTGCTGAACACGGCGGACTTCGGTTCGCGCAACACCTTCACCGTACGCATCACCTTACGGGCCACCGGATCGATTTCGGAGATCGTGGTCTGGAACTGGTTACATACATATATATGCTTCTTGTCCGGACCGAACATCGGATGGCATGCTCCCGAACCGGTCGGAATGGAAGCCTCTACCCTTCCCGATTCGAGCGACAGGATCTGTAAATGGCCTGTCGTCCCGAATGTAGTCACATACGCCTTATCGCCATCCACAAGGATACCGGTAGGCGGCTCGTCCATCGGGAAAGAGCGCAGCAATGTCTTACCATCAGGCGAAAAAACATCAACCCGCTTTACCCCCTTATCCGTCATCAACAACTCACCTTTGGCATTCGTCACGACATCTGTCGGGAAGAATGGTGGGTTGCCTGCTGAAGCAAAGGAGAGGCAACAGCAGGCAAAACAAGCCACCAGTGAGTTTTTAAACATGTATTTTCGTGTGTTCATGGTATATTATATTTTTTTTGCTTTACTATATCCCAACTCAAGAGAAATCGTCTGGGCCACTTTCCTTATACAGTCTGCCGAAGCCCGTACGACCTCTTTCGACAGTCGGTCCTTCGGACCTGAGATCCAGATTGCCCCGCAGGGATAACCCGTATAATTAAAGATAGGCGCCCCGATGCAAATCACACCGTTCAACTCTTCCTCGTTATCCATAGCATAGCCCAATTTCCGGACTCTTTCAAGTTCCTCCAGATAAGCGTCACGTGTAGTAATAGTCCGGGCGTTGTAGCGTGTAAATTCCATATAAGACAAATACCGGTCCCGGACTGTATTCGGCAGATACGCCATGATCGCCTTTCCCGGAGCCGAACAATGCAAATCGAAAGGTTTCCCCGGCGAGAGGATAAAACGGAACGTATGATGTCCCTGTGCCTGCTCGATAAAGATACCTTTCCGGTCTCCCAGCACGCCGAAGCATGCCGTCTCTTTTACCTGATCGCGCAAATCGCGTAAACGAGGCAAAACAGTTTCCAACAAATTGTGTTCGTTCAGTGATCTGAATCCCAAAGTTAGCAATTTACGGGATAACTTGTACCGTTTTGTATCTTCATTATAAATCAAATAATCCAGACGGACCAACGTATTTAAAATACGGTAGGCCGTGGTCTGCGAAATATCAAGGGCGGACTTGATATCCTGAAGCGTCTCACCCTGGGTGTGAAGCGACAAGTACTCAAGTACAGCGATCCCTTTTTCGAGATTCGGAACCTTGTAGTTCTCTTCTGCTTTTTCCATATTTGGAATAACGCTTTCCATATTTGAAATATTGTTTCAGATTTGAATCAAATATAAAAGAGTGAGAAGAAACGAAGGCAGGATGTTTGTAAAAATTAGTTAAGTATGTCGTAAAACACATTATAGTTGAAAGGTGAAAGGTGAAAGTGAAAATAGCAACGCAAAGCAACTTTCAACTTTCACCTTTCAACTTTCAACTCTTCTTGTAGCTGACGATAGCCAATATGTTAAAGAACACAGCAAACAGGCAAACGGCAATGAAGTGCCCGGTGAGGTCTGACAAAGTGCTGCCTTTCAGATAAACCATCCGCATCACTTCGACTAAATAGCGGAGCGGATTGATACGTGTCAGTTCCTGCGCCCAGACCGGCATACTGCTGACCGGTGTGAACATACCGCTCAGGAGGACAAAAATGATCATAAAGAAGAAAGCCGTGAACATCGCCTGCTGCTGGGTGGACGAGACGGACGAGATCGCCAGACCGAAGCCGGTAAACGCTATCAGGTAGACGGCCGCAAACAAATAGATGATCCCCATATTGCCCACCGGCAACAACCCGTAGACAAGCCAGGCAATACAGGCGCCTATCGTGAGCAGGATAAGACCGATCACCCAAAACGGTATCAGCTTGGAGAGCAGGAACAGAGCTTTCGGGACAGGTGTCACGTTGATCTGTTCGATCGTTCCTTTCTCCTTTTCGCTCACGATGTTCAGGGCGGAAAGGAAACCTCCGATAAGCGTCAGCAGGAAGGCCATGATACCAGGAACCATATAGTTCTTATAATTCAGATGCGGGTTGAACAGGTTCGTGACACGGATTCCGCCCTCTCCGGCCGATACGGGCAAAAGACTCTTCTCCTGATTGAAATCCTGGATGATGGACGCGAGGTAGGAACTGCCGATTCCCCCCTTCGTCCCGTTCACTGCATTGGCGGCAATCAGAAGCTCGGCCGTTCCCTCCCGCCCCAACCGTTCTTCAAAACGGGACGGGATTTCGAGGATGATATCGGCGGCGTTGCTTTCGATGGAAGCTAAAGCCTCGTCATAGCGGGGCGAAACATCCGCCAGACGGAAGTAGCCGGAAGAAAGAACTTTCTCTGTCAGCCTCCGGGAAAGGACAGTATGGTCGTTGTCGACAATACTCAGATTGATATTCCGCATCTCGAAATTAGCGGCAAAAGGAAGGACCATCAGTTGTATGACCGGCAACAGGAAGATGATACGGGGCAGGAAACGGTCCCGTTTGATCTGCTTGAACTCCTTCTCCAACAAATATTTCAGCATCCTCATTATAATCGTATTTTAAAACGTTTCACACTTAGTCCTATCAGCACGACTGCCATCAGGACCAATACGCCTACTTCCTGCAGGACGGAACCGAAGCCCAGACCCTTTATCATGATATCTTTCACGGCGATGATATACCATTTGGCCGGTACGATATTGGAAATGACTTGCAGGATCACCGGCATATTCTCGATCGGGAACATCATCCCGCTCAGCAATATGATAGGGAGCATCAGGACAACAGCACTGATCAGCATGGCGGCCTGCTGGGTGTCGGCTATCGTCGAGATCAGCAGTCCCAGGCACAACGCTACCAAAGCGTAGAGGACAGATACGCACACCAACAGGGACAGGCTGCCATTAATCGGCACATCCAGCAGGAAATACGACAAAGCCAGAATAGTAGCGATATTCACCAAGCTCAGCAACAAATAGGGAGTCGCTTTGGCCAGAATGATATAGACCGGTTTCATCGGAGAGACAAGAAGCACTTCCATCGTCCCGATCTCTTTCTCCTTCACAATCCCGACGGAGGTCATCATGGCACAGATCAGAATCAGAATCAGTCCCATGACACCGGGCACGAAGTTGTACGCGCCTTTCATTTGGGGGTTGTAGAGCAAAGAAATTGTTGGCACAATTCCTTTGCCAGTTGAAAGGTGAAAGGTGAAAGGTGAAAGTTGCTTCGCGTCGCTATTTGCATTTTCACTTTCAACTTTCAACTTTCCACTTTCAACTGCTATCTGCGTAGCATATGCAGATAGCTGCGTCGCTTCGTTCGGATCGGTCGCGTCGACTAATAACTGGATTTCACTTTCACCTTTCACCTTTCCACTTTCCACTATTAAAGCCATCCTGATTTTTCCCTGGCGGAAAAGGACCTGGCCTTCTTCTTCGCTATCGATCATCTTATAGAGTTCGAAATACTCGCTGGCGGCAAAATGGGAAATCATCTTCTGCGTCACCTCGTCCCGGCTCTGATCCAGGATTGCGATAGGCACACGCTTGACCTCCGTCGTGATGGCATAGCCGAAAAGGACGATCAGGACAATAGGCATCAACAGCAAGATCATCATCGTCCGCTTGTCACGGAAGATGTGGATAAATTCCTTTCTAACAAAAGCTCCCCAACTCTCCATCATCTTTCATTCTTTAATTCTTTCATTTTTTAATTCTTTCATACCCAACTTCCCCTCGCCAACGTATAGAAGACCTCATTCATATTACCAGCCTTGAAAGACGATTTGAGGGCGGAAGGACTATCCAAAGCCTCTATCTTACCGTCTACCATGATGGAGACACGGTTGCAATACTCCGCCTCGTCCATATAGTGGGTAGTGACAAAGACTGTAATACCACGCCCGGCAGCCTGGTAGATCAGTTCCCAGAACTGGCGGCGGGTGACGGGATCGACACCTCCGGTCGGTTCATCCAGGAAAACGATCCGGGGTTCGTGGATGATGGCGACCGAGAAAGCCAGCTTCTGTTTCCAGCCCAACGGCAGGGCATCGACCAGAGTGTTCCGTTCGTTCTCCAGGTCAAGAGCCCGGAGCAGTTCGTCCGTCTTCGCTTTCAACTGCTTTTCCGACAGGCCGTAGATCCCGCCGTACAAACGGATATTCTCCCAGACCTTCAGGTCGCTGTAGAGAGAAAACTTCTGGCTCATATAGCCGATATGCCGTTTGATCTGTTCCGTTTCCTTATAAATATCGAAACCGGCAACTTTTCCCATCCCGGAGGTCGGTGTCGAAAGACCGCACAACATACGCATGGCTGTCGTCTTGCCAGCTCCGTTCGCCCCCAAGAAACCGAAAATCTCCCCCTCGCCTACCGTGAAACTGATATGGTCGACGGCGGTAAAGGAACCGAAGCATTTCGTTAGTTGATCTGTTTCTATTACATTCATCTTGCAAATATTTTATCTATAAAACAGTCCTCAATACCAGGTTTTATCCGCTCAATACCGATTTCCGTATGCCCTTGGGCTTCCAAAAAGGTGCGCAAGCGGTTACGGAAGGACATTTCCCCCTCCTTGTCCACCACATCCCTCGAGATGGAGAAATGATGGGCATCCCCGAAAGAGAAACAGGAATCCGCATCCGGGTATGTCCTGAGATCGAGCAACAGTTTATACATCGAAGCCGACCGGATCGCATACAGATAGTTATCGAACGTACTACGGATGCCTTCCGGCGTATCGACCGACAAGCATCGTCCGTTACGCATCAAGGCAATACGGTCGCAACGGGAAGCCTCGTCCATATAGGGTGTCGAAACCAGGATCGTAATCCCCTGCCTTTTCAACCGGTCCAGCATATCCCAAAACTCCACACGCGAAACGGGATCGACACCTGTCGTCGGTTCGTCTAAGAAAAGAACGTCGGGCCGATGGATCAGTGCACAGCTCAGCGCCAACTTCTGCTTCATCCCGCCGGAGAGCTTCCCGGCTTTCCGTTCCCTGAAGGGTTCGATCTGGACATATATGTCACGGATCAGGTCATAGTTTTCCCGGACAGTCGTATTGAACACGGTAGCAAAGAAGTTCAGGTTCTCTTCCACCGTCAGATCCTGATAAAGGGAGAAGCGTCCCGGCATATACCCTACCCGCCACCGGATCTCTTTATAATCGCGTACGACATCCAGTCCGCAGACCGACGCCGTACCGCTATCCGCCAGCAACAGAGTGGTCAGTATCCTGAACAGCGACGTCTTACCCGCCCCGTCCGGTCCGATCAGCCCGAAAAGCTCTCCTTCGTCGATATGCAACGAGATATCCTGCAAAGCCTGTACCTCGCCGTAAGCCTTATTCACTTCCTGTACAACAATATCCTTCATGAGTAAAACATTTGATAATTAATAATTAGAATACAAGCATAAACCAGTTTCATTATTAATTATTCATTATTCATTAAACCTCACTTCTCCATACTGCCCAATTTTTAAGTAACCGTCGTTCTTGACCGCGATCTTGACAGCATAGACAAGATTGGCGCGTTCGTCTTTGGTCTGGATACCTTTCGGGGTAAATTCCGACTTTTCGGAAATCCAGGTGAGCGTACCGGGATATTCCCTTTGTTCCTTTTCACCGAAATCAACAAAGACACGCACCCCACCGCCGATCTTCAATTTCGTAAGTTGTTCGGCTGTAGGATAAGCACGGAGATACAACAGATCGGTGTCGGCTATCTTATAAAGAGGCTTGCCGGCTGCCGTGACTTCACCGGGTTCGGCATATTTCATAAGGACAGTGCCAGACTTCGGGTTGACGATGCGGCTTTTCTGCAACTGGTCATCCAGCTGCATGATCTGGTAGACGATACTTTCCGCTTCGGCATCCGCCCCTCCTGTCGTTTTATGCAAGGTCGAATATTGTGCATCCAGCTGTTTTTGCAGCACCTTGATGTTGTTGACGATGTCATCGACCTGTTTCTGGTTGCCGGCTTTTGCTTTTACCAGGTTCTCCATACGCTGCTGTTCGCTCCGGGCGACGGCAATCTGCTGTTCGAGGGAAGCAATCTGTTTGCGGATATCCGGTTTCCGGATGTCCACACTACGGAGGCCTGCTTCGAGCTGCTTTTTCCGGAGATAAAGCTGCGTACTGTCCACATAGCCCAGTACGGCCCCGGCTTCGAGCCGGTCACCTTCCTGCAAGTTCAGTTCCATAATCTTTCCGTTCGCCTCCGAAGAAACGATTATTTCGGTAGATTCAAATGTTCCGGTAGCATCAAAGTCGTTCTCATTGCCGCTGCAAGCCAGCAGAGCCAGAGCAAAACTGAATAAAAGAATCGGTTTCATATTGATTGGTATTTAATTTCATAAAATAATGATTTATCTGTTACTTTTGGCTTGATCCAAAAGTAACCAAAAGATCAAGGCTTAACCAGCTGGGCTACTCCGGGCAAAGGCTACGCTGTCGCCTGCGAAACTCGCTTCGCTCAGACAGCGCAGACTCCGGACGCTCCGCCTTTACCCTCCGCTTGACGCCCACCCGCTTAGGCCTTTCTTAGAAAGCTGCGCTTTCTCTTGGGATGGCCGATGCCGACACCTAATATAACAGGCGGTATCGGCCATCCTCAAAGAGCCGTCAGGCTCTATTTTCGGCCTAAGCTGGTGAGCGTTAAGCGCAGTGACCGCAGTGACCGCCCGGAGCGTCTGCTGTTTGAGCGAAGCGAGTTTCAGACGCGACAGCGAACGAAGGGAACGGAGTAGCTCGCCAGGTTAAGCCTTGAACTTTTGGTTACTTTTCTTTCAAGAGAAAAGTAACTGGTAAATCATCATTTGTATCCTTCATTTGTCGTATACATATAATTATAGATAGATTGCAACTGTTGTATCCGGTGTGCGGCTGCCGCCTGGCGGGCCAGATCTTCAGAGTTGATCTCGCGGATAAGATCGGTGACGGAGATCACGCCGTTCGCCAATTTGACCTCGGCCGCCTTCTTGATACTGGAGCGGAGGCGGATGATCTCATCGTCGGCTTTCATCAGATCAGTCATTTTCTTGATCTCTGTGTTCTGCTGCATCAGTTGGAGACGGGTGTTAAAGAGGAATGTCTCCCGCCCAATCTCCACCGCCTGCCGGTTCGTGGCAATCTTCCGGCGATCGTTCTTCAAGGTATACAATTTACCCATATTCCAACTCAGACGGACACCGGCGACATAGAACGGACTGAAACTGTCTTCCAGCATATTCAACCCCGGCCGACCGTAACCACCCTGGAAGAAAGCACCGATACGAGGCATCAGGCCGGCAGTCAACTGCTTGTTCTGCAGTTCGAGCAGATCACTTTTAGCATCCAACGCACGAAGTTCCGGCCGGTTGATCACAGGTGACAACGAAGGAGCCTCCGGCAGCGAAGGAACTTCCAGCACGAACGTTCCGGCATCCGGGCGACCGATCAAGGCAGCCAGCATCTTGCCATAAGCCGAACGGGCCGCCTTCAGTTCGATCTCTTTCTGGCGGGCGTTCAACAATTCGACTTCCATGCTTTCGCGGTCGGACTGATTGGCAACACCGTTCTCCATCATGGCCGAGATACGGTCGATATTGATCTGCAACTCTTTCTGTAGCAAACCGTTCTGGCGGATCAGCTCGTCCTGCAAGAGACAACCGAAATAAAGCTGGTTCACCCGGTCGTTCAAGGTATAAAGGTCGCTGTTCAGCTGTTCCCGGTCAGCTGTCGCCTGTGCCTCTGTCAACTGACGGGTGGAACGGATCACACCACCGTCCCAGATCGTCTGATTCACTTCGGCCACGACCTGATACTGATCCTTGCTAAGTGTCGGGATCTCGATTCCGGGGATGATCGCCGACAGCTTATCGGCATCGAACGGCAGCTTCGTCACATCGCTCTGGTACGTCGCCTTCGCATTGACCGAGAGTTGTGGCATCCAGCCTTTGGCGGCATTGGAGAGGTTATACCGTTCAGTCTGTTCGATCAGCCCATACTGGCGTATCTGCGGATAATTGGCATGCGCCCATTCGTAGCACTCGCCCAGTGTAATACGCTCCTGTGCTCCCGCTCCTTCCGCCATAAGGGGAAAAACGAGTAACAGGGCGATCTGTTTCCAGCCATGCAGGAATGTCTGTTTCATATGCATCCTCCTTTTATTCATTTTTTACGGTTTGTGTCTCGTCCGGCGTCAGCAACCGGACCATGACATCCGTGATAAAAGTCTCTCGTTCCTGTAAGAAATCCTCGAATTTCCGGGGATCGCCTTCAAAGAAAGCACTCGTGAGCGGATTCCTTGCCAACATCGGAAAGACGATCAGGCTCAACAGCGTGGAAGCTGTATAGACCAGCGGAACCTTTTTCAGCAATCCCCGTTCCATTTCTTCCCGCATCTGTTTTTGCAAGAGCAATAACGGCTTGACTTTCTCCGGATCTTTCAAGATCGTCTTGTATAAATGCTCCGGATCACGGTTAAACTCATTCACCACAAAGATCGGAAACAGCGGATTGGCCTGAATCATCGCCGTGTACTGTTCCACAATCTTCGGAATCTTTTCCAGAAAAGAGGTCGGCTCACTTACAATCACCCCGATATTGGGCAACAACGCATCCATCAACTGGCCGAAGATCGCATCGAAAAGCATCTCTTTCGTCCGGAAATAATAGTGCATGGCCGTACGGCTGATCCCAACCTCAAGAGCGATATCTCCCATCTTGGTCGCCTCATACCCTTTCCTGACAAACACCCGTTTCGCCGCTTCGATAACCCGGCTTTCCATGTCCTGAAGTTCTTCTGTACTCATCGCTATAATGTTATTAAATATTTTCTCACTAAAGTCTGACACATGTGTCAAAAGTAGTATAAAAAAACAGGAGTGCAATAGCTACACTCCTGTTTTAATATCTTTTAGCGATTAACTCTTCTTACTTATCTATTGTACGGGCGGGAACACCTTCGAAAGTCATTTTAACAGGATTTATAAATCCATTCTCATCGAAAGTCATCCGGTCGATACAAGTCACACGGTGGTCGCGAGTATTGTCGTTCAGCGGGCGACGATGGTAGACGATATAATAATCTTCAGTATTCGGGACATGCAAGACGGAATGATGTCCGGCTCCCCTCGCTATCGTCGAATCCTGCTCAAGAATCGTGGCGACACGCTCGAAAGGTCCGAAAGGTGAATCGGCAATCGCGTATGCGACACAATAATCGGGACCGGTCCAGCCTCCTTCGCTCCACATAAAATAGTATTTGCCATTCTTCTTAAACATAAACGGACCTTCCACATATTTATCCGGTGTCACCTCCTTATAGACCGTCCCGTCTTCAAAAGGCACCAATCCGGTGAAGTCATCGTTCAGGAGAACGACATTGCAATGTCCCCAGCCACCATAATACATATAGTAGCGACCGTCGTCGTCACGGAAAACAAACTGGTCGATCGGCTGTGCCCCATTCACAATCTCGTTGATAAGCGGTTTGCCTAACAAGTCCTTATACGGACCTTCCGGGCGGTCGCTGACAGCAACTCCAATTCCTCCCACTTCGCCCTCGTGCACGTCGTTGGCTCCGAAGAAGAAATAATATTTGCCATCCTTATTGATGATAGACGGCGCCCACATAGCTCGCTTCGCCCATTTCACGGCAGAGGTATCGAGTACAGAGGAATGCTTCGTCCAATTCACCAAATCCTTAGACGAAAAGCAGTCAAAATGCGTCTGCTTCTCATACGCATCGCTCCAAGTCGGGAAAACCCAGTAGGTGTCACCATAAATGATCCCTTCCGGATCGGCATACCAACCCTCGAATATCGGATTACCACTGGTCGCAACATCTGCAACAGCCTCTTGTTGTTGTTTCGGCTGCCCGCACGAGACTAACGCGGCAGCACACAATAGCATATATATACTTTTTTTCATTTATGATTCCTTGATTTAATTTATGATTTATGATTTATAATTTATGATTTATGCGATATAAAGCGTATCAACACATAAATCATAAATTATAAATCATAAATCTTTTCATTTCTGTTCCATATTCTTAGCCAACCCTCCTTCGGATGTTTCCTTATAAAGACTCGGCAAGTCGTTTCCGGTCTGACGCATCACTTCCACCACCTGGTCGAAACTTACCCGATGCTTGCCATCGGAGAAGTTGGAGAAGGTGTTTGCATCCAGCGCACGGGCTGCCGCAAAGGCATTACGCTCGATACAGGGAATCTGGACCAATCCGCAAACAGGGTCGCAAGTCAATCCCAAGTGATGCTCCAGCCCCATCTCGGCCGCATACTCAATCTGGGCAGGCGTTCCCCCGAACAACTGGCTGGCTGCCGCAGCCGCCATAGCACAAGCCACACCGACCTCTCCTTGGCATCCTACCTCGGCTCCGGAAACGGATGCATTCGTACGGACCACATTACCGAACAACCCGGCAGTAGCCAACGCCCGCAAGATGCGGGAATCACGAAAATCGCGCGACTCTTTCAAATGATAGAGCACAGCCGGCATCACACCGCACGAACCGCAGGTCGGAGCCGTCACGATCTTACCTCCGCAAGCATTCTCCTCGGAAACGGCCAACGCATACGCATAGACCATCCCACGGCTTTTGATGCTGCTGCCATACCCTTTGGCACGGATCATATAGTCGGATGCCTTACGCCGGATTCCCAGGCCACCGGGCAAAATTCCCTCGGCCTCGAGCCCGTTACGGACTGCCTGCTGCATCACTTCCCATACTTCGGTCAGATAGTCCCATATCTGCGGTCCTTCGCACTGTTCGACATATTCCCAGTAGGAATGGCCTGTTTTTTCGCACCAAGCCTGTATGTCCTTAATGGTGTGCATTTCGTAGACCTGGCCCTGCGTCAGCTCATTGTAGGTTTCGTTTGCCAGCGTTCCGCCTCCGATACTGTAGATCGTCCAGTTATCCAGTTCCTCTCCGCTTTCGTCAAACGACTGGAACAAGATGCCGTTCGGGTGGAAAGGCAGGAACACCTTCGGTTCCCAGGTGATATCGGTCTTGGCCACTGGGCTCAAAACTTCGAGAATTGCCGCATCTGTCATGTGACCTTTGCCTGTGGCCGCCAGACTACCATAGAGCGTAACGTTAAACCGCACAGCACCCCGATTGCGTTCCAGAAACATCCGGGCGGCACGCATCGGCCCCATCGTGTGGCTACTGGACGGCCCGTGACCGATCCGGTATATTTGTTTGATTGATTCCATTGTTTTGAGATTTATAATTTATAATTTATGATTTATAATTTATGATTTACGATTTATAGTTTATGCATTGATGATAAATCATAAATTATAAATCATAAATCCTTTCACACCTTTAAAAATATATTCCGCTTATAAAGCAGCCACAAAATTACATAAATAATCAATGCGTTCGACGCTGCAATCAAAGCCGGATAATAATTTTCTGTATATTGTTCGAGGCCATGAAAAAGAGATGTCCCTATACATCTGAAACTAATCACGTTAGCCAGCATATAGGCGACAATCGAATTCATGCCGTAGACTTTCAGCCAGGTCAGGTTCTTCCGGTGTCCTTTATAATCGATCCAATAATAGAACACGCCCATCAGCAGGAAGCAGTAACCGCTACTGACCAGCACCATCGAACTCGTCCATATCTTCTTGATCACCGGAAGCTGCAATCCCCACAGCCAACCTAAGGCAACCATCGCCACGCCGATCCCTAACAGCCATTGCCATTTACGTTTCTGATCCATCGCGCTTTTCAGGATCTGTCCGGCGAAAAGCCCGGTCAGCACCGTCACCCCGAAGTTCAGGCTGCTCAGTATCCAGGTATAGCGATATGATTCGGCAAATACGACCTGTCCGTTCTCGACCACGGCAGCATCCCGGAACCGTCCCAGCACAGTACGGTCCACCCATTCGGCCAAATTTCCGTCGGGCGTGTAATTACCCCCTCCATAACCGTCAACCGTAATAAACTGCATCGCTCCCCAATAGACCAGCAAGAGGGCAACCGCCGTCCCGATCTGTACGGAAAGCCGCACATGCAGGAACAGCATGGCTGCGATCAGGTAACCCATCGCAATCGCCTGCAACGTGTTCGAATAAAGATAAATCCGGCCCGGGTCCAATCCTAACAGGTTTCCCTGGCACATCATGCCGAAGATCCAGAGCAATGCCACGCGCTTGATGATACGACGGTACACCGCCCATTTATCCGGCATCGCCTTATAGCGGGAAAGAGCAAACGGCATCGACACGCCCGCCATGAACATGAAGAGCGGCATCACCAGGTCCCACGAAGAGAACCCTTCCCACTGCACATGCGAGAAACCCCACAGAAAGTCATTATACCACGACGCATCTATCGCACGTCCGAGAGGATGCAGAATCCCTTCCAGCGCCACCAGGCAGAACAAATCGAAGCCACGCAATACGTCGAGCGACTCCAAGCGTTTATAAGTAGAGTTCATTATGATTTATGATTTATGATTTATGATTTATGATTTATGATTTATGATTTGTATAAAAAAGATTTCAGATTTATGTTTAATGTTATGTTTTCTGGTCATAAATCATAAATCTGAAATCATAAATCTTCTCACACTTTCAGGAAAATTCGTTGACGATACAAGAAGTACAGGAATCCCCAACAGACGGCAATATAGCCGACCGAGACGATCAACGGCTGAACGGCCTCCGGCATCAGTCCGGCAAGCCCACCGAACAAAGCGTCGGAGGTGAAAGAGAAATTGACGAACTCCTGGGCCAGATAGATCGTGATAGAGTTCACACCGATCACCTTAAAAAACAAGGTCCATTTACGAAACTCCAACACATCGACAACATAAAAAAACAGCGCAAACATCCACACGGAGTATGCTCCGACAACACAGACGAATGAACTTGTCCACAGGTTCTTATTGATCGGAAAGAAAAGGCTCCAAAGCAAACCGACAGCCAACAGGACGGCTCCGGCGATAACCAGTCCGCCCACCTTCTTCTTGTCCGTCAACCCTTCCCTCTGCATCTTGATGAACTCACCCGTAAACATGCCTAACAGGGCGGTCGCAACCGCAGGCACAGTCGACAGAATTCCTTCAGGATCATGCACCGTCAAGTGCAGGCGTCCGGGCAGCAGTAACCGGTCCACATAGCCGACCAGCGAGCCTTCCATCGTGA
Organism: Parabacteroides johnsonii DSM 18315; assembly: GCF_025151045.1. NCBI lineage: Bacteria > Pseudomonadati > Bacteroidota > Bacteroidia > Bacteroidales > Tannerellaceae > Parabacteroides > Parabacteroides johnsonii. The sequence goes on along the minus strand of NZ_CP102285.1, from coordinate 1,307,316 downwards.
AGACTCCTGCCCCGTTGCCATCCGGCGCCGGAACAAAAGCCAACAGCAACCAGTAACCGACCAGGATAGCCACCGTGATCCAGACACGTGTGATCGTCCGCGTATTGACAAAGATCAACGCCCCGAACATCCATGCCAGACCGATCCGTCCCAGCACGCTGGCGTAGCGCTGATGCTCAAAATCGAAATTCAGCAATCCGTTGTAGACGAAACCCAACACCACCAGTGTCAGTCCGCGGCGGATAATCTTCCTATAGATATCGGCATCCGTCTTTCCCTGCTCCCGCTGCTTCTCCAATGAGAAAGGAAACGAGATACCGGCAATAAACAAAAACAGCGGGAAGATCGTGTCGTGGTGTGTCAGCCCGTCCCACTTCACATGATGCATCTGGTCACCTATCACCTGAAAAAAAGGATTCGGAAACAACGTTGCCAACGCAACAAAAAGGGAAGCACCTCCCATAATAAAGAACATATCGAAACCCCTCAGGGCATCCAGCGATAGCAGCCGCCGGGACTGTTTTTGTTTTTCCATATACACGATGTCTTTTGAGTTAACTTTATCGATTGAATTTACAAATATAGGTCTTTTTCCTCAAAAAGCCACTCTAAACAATCACCTGAGCAACGGCTGCCATTTCAAATAAGTTCCGGTTCGCCACAACCATTCCATCGGACCATAGCGGAAGTTCTTCAGCCAATAATGACTCAGCACAATCTGCACACCCGTATAAACAAGGCAAACCAATACACTCAGAAAAACGCCCAGATGGCTCCAATCCAACCCGAAACCGGAAAAAATAAAGACACCGATCACAGACTGTACGATATAATTCGTCAACCCCATACGACCATAGCTGACTAACGGTGTCATCGCCTGCTGCACCTTTCGAAAACGATATGCCTCTATCACGACAACCACCCATAAATAAGCCGTCAGTAAGTTAATCAGATTGGTCACGGTCGATCCCATCCACGCGTTAAAAGAGACTTCGCGCCAAGACACAGGCGCGAGGTAAGACTGTATCATATATAATAGTCCCAATCCTATAAGAGCCAACAGCCCTCCGCGGTTCAGCCGGCTGCGAAACTCGTCCAAGCGTTCGAACAGACGGATACGCCCTACGATGAACCCTAAGACAAAAAGTCCCAAAGTCAGATAGATACGACCACTGGAGAACTGGAACCTCATTTTCCCGACTACCCCGTCCCAAGCATTGTTCGAGACCATTTCGGAAAGAGTCGGTGCCTGGCGGGGAGCAGCCGGACGGGAGACCGCTCTTTCGGGTACACGCTCTACCTGTTCCGTCGCCGGAGTTGTCAGACTCTTATAGGCTACAGGAACAAGCGTGGCACCTCCCAGAAAGAGGAACAGCGTGATCCCGGCCAGCAGCTTGGTCGGCCATTTATACATCAACACCAAAAGGAAGCCCAGCAACGCATATATCAGCAGGATGTCCACCCGGACAAACAAGCCGTGCAAATAGCCGATGGCCAACAACAACACCAATCTCCACAGAAAGCGAGGACGGAAATCTACCCCTTTTTTGGCCGCCCGATCCATCTGGATAAAGAAACTCAAGCCGAACAGACAAGAGAAAATAATGAAAAACTTCCCGAAAACAAGATAGTTGATACACCATCTGAAAATTTCGTTCATCGTTCCCTCCCACGGGAACATTTCCTGAGGCGTCATCGTCCCCATAGCTCCGAAATGTTGCATAGAATGAATCAGGCAAATACCGATAAGAGAAAAACCACGCAAGGCATCAATCACTGTAATACGCCCTCCGGAAGTCAGCACTGTTTTTGTTGTTTCCATATTTTCAAATTTCTGATTTGATTTTTGTTCGTTTTCTTTCGGGAACAAAATTACAGGGCTTCATTCATACAAAAAGGATACAAATTACGGTTTTATGGATACTTTTTACTGTGGAACGACTTTTATCAAAATACACGAGGTAGGTTCTCTTTAGAAACACCAAAATGTTTCACCTTTCTCCAAACAGTGAAAATAAATTTTCCACCGCATGAAAATTTATTTTCCCGCTATAGAAAATTTATTTTCATGCGGTGGAAACTACTTTTTCATGCAATGGTATCAGAATAGCGTTCCCAACCGAAATTTTCTTCATACCGGTCGAAGACTGGTTCCTCTTCGATACCGTATTGACGGAGCAGGTCACGTACATACTGCTGGTCTTCGGGAGTAAAACGACGCTCCTTGCGCGTTAAGCGGTAAAAATGAGTAGTCCCGAAATATTCCCGCATCTCCCGCCGTATTTCTTTTGCCTGGCGATAAGGGACATTATCCAGCAAATGCTCCATACCATAGGCGTTTTTCAACGGACTGTCGTCCATGAATCCGGAACAATCACCATCGGGAACAACACGGTCCGGGTTGACCACCTTCACCGCCCAGCGTTCTTTCGGAATATACCGCGAAGCCTGATAGCGCAGACAGGTGGAAGCATGCAAGCATTTCCCATTAAAACAGAGTGCAAAATCGTTCGGAACCAAAGAATAATCTAATTTGTTTAACATGGTATTAATGTATTGATATTATACAAAAGTACTCACAGATCCGGCGGAAAGCAAACATTTATGCCCAAAAGAAACCTTACCGTAACAAATAAGTCTCTTTTTCCATTATCTTGATAAAGTAAAAAAATGAAATACACACTCGAATTTACCCATCAATATCTAAAAGACCTTAAACAGGCTCGTCGACGACAGTTAGATGAATCAAAACTTAACGAGATTATTCTCCTATTAATGAATGATAAAAAATTACCTGCTAAAAATAAAGATCACGCACTAAAAGGGGACTACAGAAGTGTCGTGAATGCCATATAACTCCGGGTTGGCTATTGATCTACAAACGAGACGAAGGACGACTCATATTAGCCTTGGTTCGGAATGGATCACATAGCGACTTGTTTTTAAGACGCAGGAGAAACAACATTGTAAATTAATTCGTATGTTTGCAGACAGAAGTTACGAAAAGAGTGTAATTTATTGGAAATGAGCGTAGGTTAATTGCTCTTGATAGTAATAGGTTACGATTTAGTTAGTTATCTACTGCATTATCCTTCTGCGCGTTGCGTAACCTTCAAAGAACTCTTCGTATGCAAAAGTAGCTATTTAATTCGAGATTTTGATATAAACTCCCGTTTTTTATCCCCTCATTCATAAGAATTTTCCGTAAAAGCGGTATTGTCCGTCGGCACACCATTGCCCAAAACGAGTTTGGAACAAACGTGTGCCGACTACCGCATAGCTGGAGAAAAGGGCATTGCCTCACGCCTAAACGATGTTTAGACAGATGAAGCAATGCCCCTTTCTTTTGCGCCTATGCCAAGAGGTGCTTTTACGGGTTTTCAAATGATTTTTCTTTTTTCGCTGTCTCTTTTGCCGGAAGCGGAAAGTGAATGCAGAGTGTGTCAGCCTGCCCCATGAATGAAACAGGCGCCCACACACAGCCGGACAAACCGGGAAGAATGATTGTTGCCACCCGGCTGAACAAGTTCCGTCGGATCGGAAACAATCATACTTCCTTTGTTGTGGTTTGCCCTTTTCACGCTTCCGGTGATGTCTTTTTCCTTTTGGTGATTCTTTTTTTTACGGATTTTCCCCTGAAGTTTTTTTCTACACAATCTGCCTCTGTTTTCGTTTACCTCCATTTTGCGCCTTTCAGTAAGCCGCATCAGTCAGTCATTTTCGTTCTGGGCGCAAAGGTAATTCCGGGATTGGACGGGAAAGCAAGGTCAAGCCTCCTGTTTTCGGTAAAAATCTCCAGCCCTGCGGGTAGTATTTTGACCGAAAAACCTTGCATTCCCTAATCCCTACCTTTTCAAGCACCCGAAACGAAAACGACCGATGCGACAGAAAGACGCATAAAAAAAATGTCGGATAAACGAGAGGCAGATAAGATAGTTTGAAACTCAACTCCCTCAGCTCTTGAATCCGCATTAAAAACAAAAAAATCAAAAACAGCGAAGATATGACGGCAACGGCAAATTTCAGACAAATGGCGCAACACATCGGGTTGGCGATATGCGGCTTGATGATGCGCACCGCCTTCGGGGTGTTCGGCATCCTTTGGGGCATCATCAGAGAGATTGTAAACGGAGTGTTCCGAGTGGCGATAGGTGTAATCGTGGCTATCCTTTCCACCATTGCCTTCTTTGGCTTCATCCTTTGGTTATTCACCCTTTAACCCTTACCGACATGGCAAAAAGAAACAGCAAGACGGCAGCGCAGCAGTGCAGATATTACGAGGTGGACAACATCTTCGTGTATATGGTGGAAACGTACATCAACGGCAATTTTGAAACTTTCCGAAGATTGTACCACGAACTGAACAAGGACGCACGGAGGGATTTCATGGACTTCCTTCTCAGCGAGGTAGAGCCGACCTATTGGAGAGAGATACTGAAACAGATAATCTAAAAATGACAGCGATATGAAAGGAACAGACCATTTCAAGAGAACGATATATATGTACTTGGAACAGCGTGCGGAGGAAGATGCGCTATTTGCAAAGAAGTACCGCAACCCTGCCAAGAACATGGACGAGTGCGTGACCCACATTCTGAACTATGTGCAGAAAAGCGGTTGCAACGGTTTCACGGACGGAGAGATATTCGGGCAAGCCATCCACTACTATGAGGAAAACGAGATAGAGGTGGGCAAACCGATGGACTGCCAAGTGGTTGTGAACCACGTTGTGAAACTCACGGCAGAGGAAAAGGCGGAGGCACGTCAGAACGCTGTCCGCAAATACCAAGAGGAGGAACTCCGCAAGTTGCAGAACCGCCACAGACCGTCAGCGAGAAAAGAAAACCAACCCCAACCCTCATTATTTGATTTAGGCTTATGAAACCGAAGACCAAGATACAGAAAGAGGTGGCAAGACTTTCCGCCAACCTTCGCCCCATATCAGCGACACAAATAGATTGGGCATACCGCCACTGCGTTGAGCATATCGGCTACCGCACCAAGAAAGGGAACATCACCTGTTCCGACTGCGGTCACGAGTGGCACAGCGACAGCGGACTATGCGACACCCTTGAAGGCTGCACCTGCCCCAAATGCCATGCCGAACTCAAAGTGCAGGACACACGCAGACGCATCTACAAGGAAACGCAGAATTTCAGCGTGATAACCACCTGCAAAGGGTATCAGGTAATCCGCGTGGCGCAGGTCAGATGCGAGAGCAGGAAAGGCGAACCGATGCGTTTCTACTGCCACGAGGTCGTGCAGCGTTGGATTTCACCCGACGGCAAGGTTACGGACATGGCGTTGCTCCGTGGCTTCCTTTTCTGCTATTGCGATGTGTGGGCATTAGGCAGCGATATGGAGGTAAGACCGCACAACAGCCTATACGATGATGTGGTGGCAAGAAGCTGTGCATATCCAAAGATGAGGATATTGCCCCAACTCAGACGTAACGGCTTCAAGGGCGATTTCCACGGCATCTCCCCCGTGCGTCTTTTCAAAGCCTTGCTTTCAGACCCAAGAATTGAAACCCTTATGAAAGGCGGTGAGATTGAGGTCATGAAACACTTTCTTTTCAATACCCGTACTGCCGATGAATGTTGGGCATCATATCTGATTGCCAAGCGTCACAAGTATCAGATAGACAACCTCTCAATGTGGTGCGACTATCTGCGTATGCTCAAAAAACTCGGTCAAGACCTCCGTAACCCGAAGAACATCTGTCCCGAAGATTTCATGGCGGCACACGACAACGCAACCCGAAAAATTGAAGCCATACACGAGAAGGAAAGAGCCGCAGAGCAACGCCGTTGGGAGATTGAAAGGCGTGAGCGTGAGCAACAGCGACAACTCCAACGAAAGAAAGATGCGGAGGATTTCATCGCCAACAAATCCAAATTCTTCGGCTTGGTAATCACGGACGAGGAAATAATCGTCAAGGTGCTTGAAAGCATAGACGAGTATTACAACGAGGGCAAGACGCAGGGCATCTGCGTGTTTGGCAGTGGATACTACAAGAAAGCCGACACCCTCATACTATCGGCAAGGATTGGCGATGAGATTATTGAAACCGTAGAGGTGGACTTGCGAACCCTCGAAGTGGTGCAGTGCCACGGCAAGCACAACCAGGACACCGAATATCACGAGCGCATCATAGACCTTGTGAACAAGAACGCCAACCTTATCCGTGAGCGGATGAAAGCGGCATAGCATAACCCCTAAAACAACATTGATATGGAAGTAAGAATTGAAAGTATGATTTGTGTGTGGGATGATGCAATCCCCACGATGTTCCTTGAATTTGTGAACCTCCTCACTCTCACAACGAGTGAGGGGGAATTGAGAAAGAGCGTAAAGGAGTTTGCCGAGAAGCACGAACTTGACAAGTTTTTCCTTTACGGCTTCGGCTCACACCATTTCTACCTGCACCAACGCTACACAAGCAACCCCGAAATGGTGATGAAGAACAGAGTTCTGTCAGTACATTTTTAACCATCTAAAAAGCAACATTATGACAACACGAATGACCATCAACGGAGTAAGCACCTGCGCGGAAGCAGGTACGGAGAAATACGAGCGTTTCCAATCGGGTATCGGAAGACGCAGGCGGACACTTGTGCAGTACGACTACCGCCACCCCATAGACAGAGAATTGTTCTCTTGTGTCAAACCCACGTTGGACGAGTGCCGAGCCGCACGGGACAAGTGGCTGAACGCAAAGAAGGGAAAGGAGGACAGACTATGAACACGACCTATCAAACGCTGATAGTCAAGTTCAGCGAACCTATCACGGCATTGGACGGTATCTTTGACGATACCGGAGCGTGGGGAACGGACACCCTCAAGGGGTGGATAGATGATTACGAAAGCACACGTTTCACCGCCACCGACAGCCATACGGCAGTCATCACGAGCGAGTACAATATGGAATGTGTGAAAGAGTGGCTACAACGGCAGACCCCCATTTCCGAAATGCGAGAATTTTGAACGGGATGGCGGTGTCCGCACCGCCAATACTTAAAACCCTAAAAACAAAAGATATGATAGCCAAGACGATATTACAGCAGATAGGCGGAAAACGCTTCACCGCCATGACAGGTAGCCGTGATTTCATAGATATGGGCAACGGCTTACGGATGAGCCTTGCAAGGAACAAAACAAGTGCCAACCGCCTTGACATCATCTATGACGAAGGGGCAGACCTCTACAATATGCGCTTCTACCGCAGGACGTTCAGCAAAAAGACCTTTGAGTGCAAGACAAAGGACATTGCCGTACACGAGGGTATCTATTTTGATATGCTGGAGGAAATGTTCACGATGGTGACGGGACTTTACACACGCTTTTGAGTGGCGGGGCGGCGAGAGCCGCCCTACTTTCTTTCAGTGAGCATGATGGCGGACAAAGAAAGTAGCAAAGAAACCTTTGTCCAATCTGCGATAACTAAAAAATCCGCAAGTAAAACTTGCGGAGGCTATATATTGGGTCGTTATTTTTTGGTGGAGGGGAATGATAATCTCGAACCGTTGAACTACACATTTCTGCTTCGTCTCCATTTCCCCCAACGATTTGATACGTTCAATCATTTTTGTTGTTCCTTTCTGAATTTTCCTAAATACTTTCTTCATAATTTCGCTATACTTTTTATGGTTAATAACTATGTTTTGTATTGCTCTCACAACACTTACAACTTGAAGTGTTATTTGGAAACCGATAGGCAAAAATGGCTCAACGATGTCAATTAACGAGAAAATCCTACGATAATCTATCAAGTGATAGAGCAAAAGACGTGCCAAGTTAAATATGGCACGTCTTTTGCCAGTTTTGTCAGTCCTTTTATGGGATATACAACAGCGCAAACTCCGCCTTTCTCCGTTTGAGCAGCATGGCGTGGCGTTTTCCTTTGTAGTTGCAGAAGGCTATATACTCACGGTAGATGTTCCTGTCACCAGCTTCCAGCTTCTTGATTAAGGTGCTTTTGGGGATTGTTTTGCTGCCTAACAGCTTCGCCGGTCCCACATTGTAAGCTAACGTGCCAAGCAAAATCGAATCAACCCCGAATTTACGGAACATGGCGACAAATTTGCGCAGGTCTTTCCGCAAAAGTTCATCCGCATCCCGTTTTGTCATGGTTCGTGCCGAATACTTCTCGTTTGGCAAAAGTTTGTGACCCCAACCGACGTATGGGTAGTGTTTTTCTGAGTGCCAGCCTTCAAAGTAGCGGCAGCATAAAAAAGCACGTTCCATAAGCGGCAGTCGGTAGATTGCCGCCTGCCCGTCCGTTCCCTCTTGGCGGCTGATCTGCGCGGACACAGAACAGACCGTCAGAAGTGAACAGAGCATTGTCATGAATACACGCATCATTTCAACAAGGGGCTGAAGTTGCCGATGGGAACGATGGTAAGATCGTCGTCCTTTACATTCCTGTTGTTGAAGTCAAATTCCAGTTCGTAGGAGTTGCTAAAGTTATCCTCCACCACCACGATGAAATTATGCGCCTCATCACCCGCCGCCGTGTAGTACAGGCGGAATTTTTCGTTCTCCAGCAGGTAGCGGTCGTTAGGCAGGAAGGTGATGCCGTTATCCATTTTGAGCGAGCCTTCCCCCTCGAACTGGAAATAGCGGATGGTATAGAGCGTACCCGAAAAGTCGCCCTCCTTTTTCAGTTCACAGCGGATTTCCACTGTCTGCCCCTTTACTACCTTGTTCGGCACGGGCATGACCTCCACCGTGAAGGGATAGGACTGCTGGATGTCCATGTCATCGTCACATGACACGAGGGTGAATGACATGGCGGCTATCAGGCATAACGCCACTGCCTTGAATATTGATGTTCTCTTGTTTCTGTTGTTCAGTATGTTCATTGTTCTTCGATTTTTAGATGGTTGTTTTTCTGTTTTTTCGTTGTCAGTTGCAGGTACTCGTTCAAGTCCTTGCAACCGTCATAGAGGGAGGAACGGTCGGTGACACGTTCCCCGTATCGCATGGTAAGTGCGGCAAGCGTCCGCCGTCCGGCTTCGTCACGGTCGAGGAAGCAGCCGATGCGCCCGTATCCGTCCAGCAATCCCGCCGCCTTCTCCACGTTGGCGACTGAGTTCAGCACAAGACAGTCAGCGTTACCGGTTACACCAAGCGTCACGGCAGAGAGAAAGTCCATGAAGCCCTCGAACACGAGGCACTCGTCAGCCGGGATGTCATTCGCCTTTACCAGTGATACAGACTTCGGAGGTATGCAACCCTTGAAATATCGGCTTCTGACTTCATAGCCACCTGCCATGTTCGGAAAGCCAACGGCAAAATACCGTTTCCCACGCACACCGTAGTTCAAGCGGCAGCAGTGACGGGATGCGATGGCGTAAGGGATGCCCCGTTCCTCTAAATACTCCGTCAGCAGTGAGCGGAGCAGCGGAGCGACCTCCACATCCTCAAAAACGGATTCGGTCGGCTTCGAGAGATAGACGGGCTTTTCCCATCCGGCAACCGTCATATTGGCGGCTTCCGCTATGAACTTCGCTTGCTTCATGAAGTCATCGCTTTGCAGAAACTCCCCGGCAAGCGTGAAGATGTCGCCGCCCTTGCCCAAACCGAAGTCGTACCAGAGCTGTTTCGCCACGTTCACACGGAAAGAGGATGTGCGCTCGCCCCTGTACGGGGCAAGATACCACAGCTCGTTACCGCTCCTTCTGACAGGCTCATGCCCCAGCCGTGCGAGAAAATCCGCAAGCGGCATCCTTCTGACAGCATCTATTTCCGTCCTTTCCATGCCCGTGTCAGTTGATGATGAACTTGATACCGACCCCGAACTGCGTGTGGAACTTCCGTGTGTCGCCACCCCAAAGGCAACGCTCCCGCAGGTTGGCAAGCAGGGCGATACGGTCTGCCACGTAACACTCCACATCGAGCGTCAGCGCACCGCCGTAGATGAAGGCGTCCCGGTCGTGCAGCGTGGAGCCGTCATGCAGCACCTTCTTCCCCCAATTTACCGCCTCATATCCGGCGAGAGCCGAAGCCCCGGCATAGACGAAAACAATCTTTCGGGCGTCCGACAGTATCTTGAAGTAATAGCCGCCCTCCGCCGTGAACTGCGCCACGGGTATCTTGGTGTCCTTGTAGGGATTGTTCTTCAACAGGTATTCGCCACCGAACACCCACTTGTTCCCCTTCTTCGTGTAGGTGGAGAGAGCCGCCCCGAAGCTGTACCCGCCGTCCTTGCCGCCGAGATTGAAGCCGTCCGCCATGTCCGCCCTCACCTCGATGCCCTGCATCTTCGGCAGACACCGCTGGGCGTGCGCCTGCCCTGTAAAAAGGGCAAGCGACGCGATGATTATTGCGATGTACTTTCTCATGGTCAGCGTACTTGAAGTTCGTTGATGGTACCCGCGCGTACCAAATCCTCGTTCTCAATCACGAAGGACTGGTGACGGCCGCCGTTCTTCTCGTTCAATTCCACCACGAGGCACTTGTCATCGGGGATGGTGAACTTCGCCATCGTGAAGACCGTGCGCTCGCTCTTTTTGCCCGGCACGAGGGTGGCGTAGTTCTGCGCGCGGAGCGGCAGAATAATCTGCTCCTGCACGGCAGTACGCTTCGCAACCTTCTTGTCCACGATTTTCCAAGTGATGTAGTCCACATCGAAAGGCACGTTGCTCTGGTTCTTTATCTCCGTGTGGAAATAAAGCAAGCCGTTGTGCGTGTAGATGCCTTTCAACAGGTATTGGATGCCGAAACGCTTGCAGCCGATATGCTTCACCTCGCGCTTGTTCTGTTTGTGGATGGACTTCATGATAAGGCGCACCAGCATCGGGCTTTCGCTGCCCAGCTCTTTCAGATAGATTTCCTGCGCGTTGTTCGGGCGGTTCACCGTGCTGCCGTCATGGATGAAGTCGCACATCTCCACGTTGAGCAACAGCGGTTCGGCGGCGTACTTCACGTTGAAGGTGTAGAAACTGCCGTCCTCCGTGATGACGGACATATTCGTTTCGTTGGGAAAATTCCTTACGGTAGCCTTCACACGGATGATGTTCTCCGCTCCGTCGGCTTTCCCGGCAATCAGGTCGGGCGAGCCTAAATCGACATAGCGCACCTCCGCCGGAAAAATGACGTGGACGGTCTTGTCGTAGGTCACTTCCAGACCGTGCGGCGGTATCATGCGGTCGAAGGTCAGCTTGCGTGACAGCCCGTGATATAGGTCGCCGTCCGCCTCCTTCTGCGGATAGACCTCCTTCGTCAAGGTCGGTTGTTCACTTCCGTTGGTCGTTTCAACGGTTACATTCTCCTGCGCGTTGGCAGTTATGATGCCCATAGCGAGGGCAAACATGATGATTACTTTTCTCATTACTTTTGGATTTTAGTGGTAATTTTTATTGTTTTCAATATTTTTCTTGGTAAAGCATGACCCTGTACCCGGCTTTCAGATGCACCTTGACGGTTCGCATCTTTTTGGCGATGTACTGGCTCGTGCCTTGTATCAGCCCCTTGCCCAAGTCGGAGGCGAGCTGCGCCCCGGCATTGGTGGAGATGTTGATGCTGCTTCCCAGCGAGCCGCCCATGTTGGCGGCGACCTCCCGGACGGCGTTCATCTCCATCGAGTTCGGGATGAAGATGCCGGGCTGTCCGTCCGTGTCATAGACCGCAAGCTCCACGGGGATAATCGTGCCGTCGTATTCCAGCGAGGTAATCTCGATGTCGAGCCGCTCACCCTGTATCTTGCCCGTGCCGACCACCACCGCACCCCGGGGTATTGTCCTGCCTGCCACCGCCATAGGCTCCAGCAGGCGCAGCCTTACCGTCTGCCCGTCCGTCACGCTCTGCGCCCCATGCACGCACGCCGGTATGGTGTTCCTGTCCAATACCTCCGCCGTGCCGACAGCCGTGTTGAAACCCCGGTTGCGTTCCTGCGATAAGGCGGCGACAAACTCCGCGTTACTCATAGGCTGTGAGAGTGAAGAAACTACTTGATGCTCCACCTGTCTGATAGGCATTGCCTTGTTCTTCTTCCCTTTCTGCACGGTAGTTGGCTCTGCCCTCTGTTCCGCCGATGGCTGTCCTCCGTTCTGACCGCCCATGTACTTTGCCGCCAGCTCGTAGGACTTCTCCATAAGAGCCACCTGCTCGTCCATAGAGGAAGCCTTGCCCCTCTCGCTTTCCAGTTCCGACTCCAGCGATGCGATGCGCTCCAACAATTCGTCCATCTCCGCATTGTCGTTTTTCGGCTGGTCGTAGAAGTTTCCGAGCGTGGCGTTCAGGTCACGGTAGGCGGCTGCGGAGGACTGGATGGTCTGCGGCGTGGCTGGCTTTGCCCTTTCTTCCTTGCCGCCCGGATTGGCGAGGTCGAAGTCCACTCCGTTCTCCGTTCCCGCTATCTCGCGGTCGAACATGTCGCCCAGCTGCCCGATGGCACGGTTGCGGCTCTCCTGACGCTCTTCCATCTCCCCATGCTCGTAGGCTTTCAGCTTGTCGCCGATAATCTGCCGGTTCGCCTTGTCAGCGTCGGGCATCTCGGTGTTGTATCCGTCCGTTCCCGGCGGTTGCTCCTTGCCGGAGGACGGGGCGAATATCAGCCACATCGCCCCGATGAACACCAACACCATAGCGGGCAGCACGATCATCTTCTGCCGTTTCAGCCGTTGCGCCTCTGTCAGCGGTTCGCGCTCCTTTTTCGGTTTCCCCGTTTCGGGAGCAGCTTTGTTCTCTTTCGTCGGTTCATTCTTTGTCTGTTCCATATAAATAAGGTGTTAAGTGATTGCCTGTTTCCGCCGGGGTCGGCAGTTCCACCCGTCCGGCGTGTCCCGTTTCCATATGTGAGCCGTCGTTCCTGCCGATGTCATAGACGGCTCTGCCGAAGGTGTAAAGGGCAAGCACCGCGAAGGCGGCGAACATCCCCAGCACGATGCGGCGGCGTGTTTCCGGCGGCAAGCCGTCCAGATACCCTTTGAGACTTGCCGCCAAGCGTTTCCGTTTGTCGTGGAGTTTCCAATACATGCCCCACATTGATTTTCTGATACTTTTCATGTCCTGTTACCGTTTGATAGTCTGTAAATCCTTGTTCTCAATGATGGTGAAACCCTCGATGGTAAAACCGTTCGGGTTGTCATCCGACCGCGATGCGTTCAGCAGGCGGCAGGTGGTCACGAGGCTGCGCTCGGTGACGTTGCTCTGCCGGATGATTTTCTGTGTGGCGTAGGTCACGGCACGGTAGGGATAGGCGTTGAAGTCGCACACCACGCTGTCCACCTTCAGCACTTGGTTGATGTTCCCGGCGATGATGCGGTTGTAGTACCCCTTCTCCGCGAAGTCCGAATAATAGTGGTACACGCTCTTGTCCGCCAGCAGCAAGGCACGTTTCACGTTGTGTTCAATCGCGCTTTTTTCAGGTGATAGCGTGAAGAACATCTCGTGGAAACGGCGCACATGTTCCCGTGCCTCCGCCGGGCGGTTCTGCGACAAATCCTGAGACAAGGCGAGCATCAGGCTCTTGCCGTTGTCCAGCACATAGATTTTCTCCCGTTGCTTCTCTGCGAAACGGTAGGAGTTCCACACGCTCCACACCGTCACCACGGCGCACAGCGAGAGGAAGACGATACCGAACAGGCGTATCTGCCTGAACGACGATTCGATGTTTCTAAGTGATTTGAATTCCATTTATATTTTCCAATTTATGATTGCACATTGATTATTTCAGCAATTTGCCGACACGTCCGACTGCGTTTCCTGCGGCTGCACCCGCCACGCTGCCCGCCATGCTTCCGGCTCGTCCCGCCATCTGGTTCACGTTGCGACCGTAACCGCCCATGCCTCCGGCTTGGATAATCCAGCCCGCAACGGTGGGAATGGTAAAGTAGCCGATGATGCCGATGCAGAGGAATACGATATACACCCCGTCGCTCGAATCCAGCGAGAAGTTCGGGTCTGCCTGCATCCGCTCGATGTCGTTTTGCAGCATCAGAACCTGTATCTTCGCCAGTATGGTGCTGAACATGTCCGATACCGGTAGCCACAGATAGACCTGTATATAGCGGCATATCCACTGCGTGAGCGTGTTTTGGAAACCGTCCCATACCGACAGGGCGAAGGCTATCGGACCGAGAATCGCCAGCACCACGAGAAAGAAGGTGCGGACGGTGTCTATCACGAGGGCGGCGGCTTGGAACAGCAGTTCGAGTATCTCGCGGAAGAAGTCGCGGATGCTCTTCTTCATGTTGTACATTCCCCGGTCGATATACATTCCCGCCATCGTCACCATGTCGGAGGGCGACCAGCCGAGTTCCTCCAGTTGCTTGTCAAATTCCTCGTTGGACACGAGGTAGGCGGTTTCGGGGTTGCGTACCATCGCCTCGTATTCCAGTTTGTCCTTCTGCTCCCGGTATCGGTTCATGTCCAGCGTTTCCGCCTCCAGCATCTTTGCCGTGCCCTGTACGACGGGTGAGAGGATGCTGTTTATCGTGCCCAGCACCACAGTCGGGAAGAACATGATGCACAGACCGATGGCAAAAGGACGGAGCATCGGGAATACGTCTATCGGTTCAGCTCTCGCCAGCGACTGCCATACCCGGTAGGCGACGTAGAACAGCGCACCCAGCCCGGCGATGCCTTTCGCCACACCAGCCATGTCCCCACACAGCGGCATCATCTGCTCATAAAGTGAACGTAAAATCTGATGAAGGTTGTCGAACTTCATAGGCTACCAGTATCTTTCGTTCATGTTCCCGTACAGCCCCATGATGCGGTCGAGGTCGTTCTTCTTTTTCGCACGCAGGTAACTCACGGAGATGTTCTTGTTCGTGTAGTAGCTCACGAGGTTGCGGTAACGCTTCATCTTCGAGTGGCAGCGTTCCACCACGTCCATGCGCTCCTTGTCGGTCATGGAGAGCGTGGTGATGTTCACCACGTTCCTGAGTTCCGTCAACACTTCGTTGCTTTCCTCCAGCAGTTTCGTGTAGCCGAAAGCGATTGCGGAAAGCTCTTCGGGTCTGAAATTCCCGTCACGGAGCATCCGTTGGAAACTGTTCACATAGATGTCTGTGATGTCGCCCACCATCAGGATGGTCTGCTGCACCTTGCGGGCGTCCTTGACCAGATTGTTCACCGATTTGAGGGCATCGTAATACTTCTTGCCCTGCTGATAGATTTTCACCGTCTCCTGAAAGTTGCTCACCATGTTCGTGGCGGTCTTGGAGGTATGGATGATGTTTTTGGAGGCATTGATGATGCCCTGCGCTAGATTGCCCGGATCGCTTACGACCCACTGTGCGCTTGCCCTGCCCGCGAAAAGCAGGCACAGGCAGATAATCATTGTTATTCTTGTTCTCATGTTACTTTGGATTTTAGTGGTTGTTATTCTTCGGTCGGATGTCCCGGCTGCGGCTTCACCCGCACATAGTCCCCGTTTGGCGAGAAAGTCAGCACATCCGTGGCCTCGTTGTAGGACACGTCGATGCGGAAGCCGGTGTTCATGAACAGGTTGCCGTTCTCCTCCTGCAAGAGATAGGTTTCCGGCTTGAGCTTGCGGCGCAGACCGCTACGACGGAACACCGTCACTTTGTAGGCTTCGCCCTCCTTGTAGATAAGCACGTCAGGTTTTCCCTCCACGCTCTCCCAGTTCCCGCACAGCATGTCGCGGCGGTTGTCGGCCACGTCGCAGGATTGCAGCATCATGACCGCCAATCCGATAAGGCACTTGCTGACTTGCAGCATTTTCACTTTTGGTAAATTCATACGCGTTTTTCTTTTTTGGTTGATACATTCTGTTTTTTAGTTATTCCTTGTTTCTCCGCCTTTCGGCAAGCTGCCGGATGGCGGCTTCGATGTCGTCGCCCAGCTTCTCCGCCAGACGGTAAACCTCCACTTTTTCCGTTTCCTCGGTGGTGTACGCCAGATACTCTTCCGCGCTGACCTCCGTGGCATAGACCGCCGACTGCGTGCCGCCCAAGCCTATCCACACCTCCTTGTAGAGCCGTGAAGGGTTGTTCGCCATGTTGATGGAGAGTATCTGCGACTTCTCCTTTTCCGTCAGTCCGAGCAACGCCTGTATCTGGTCGAACTTGTTCATATATTTCCTTTGGTCAAGCAGGATTTTACAATCCGAGTTGTTGATAATGCTCTCTTTGACCACCGGAGAACTGATAATGTCGTCCACCTCCTGCGTCACCACGATTGCCTCGCCGTAATATTTTCTGACCGTCTTATACATATAGCGCAGATATTCAGCCATGTTCGCCGATGAGAGGGCCTTCCAAGCCTCTTCCACGATAAGCTGTTTCCGCACGCCTTTCAGCCGCCGCATCTTGTTGATGAAGGCTTCCATGATGATGATGGTCACGACGGGGAACAGTTCGCGGTTTTCTTTAATCGAATCTATCTCGAAGACGATGAACCGCTTGCCGAGCAGGTCGATGTTCTCCGTGGAGTTGAGCAGGAAATCGTAACGCCCGCCCCGGTAATACTGCCGCATGGTGGTGAGCATGTTGTCGATGTTGAAGTCGGACTTCTCCACCTTGATGTCACGCTGTGCCAGTTCCTTGCGGTAGTCGTCACGCATATACTCGTAGAAGGTGTTGAACGACGGCACGATGCTACGGTCGGATTGGATGCGCTCAATATAGGCACTCACGGCACTGCCCAGCTCGCCGCTCTCCGTCTTTGTCACCTTGTCGTCCTCCGACTTCCAGAGCGTCAGCAACAGGGTCTTGATGCTGTCCTTCTTCTCCACGTCGAAGATGTAATCGTCGGTGTAGAACGGGTTGAAGCTGATGGGCTTATCTTCCGTGTAGGTGAAATACACACCGTCCGCTCCGCCTGTCTTGCGTCGGATCATGCCGCACAAGCCCTGATAGGAGTTTCCCGTGTCCACCAATACCACATGTGCGCCTTGCTCATAATATTGGCGCACGAGGTGGTTCATGAAGAAAGACTTGCCGCTGCCCGAAGGACCCAGCACGAACTTGTTGCGGTTGGTCGTGATACCTCGCTTCATGGGCAGGTCGGAGATGTCAAGGTGCAGCGGTTTTCCCGTGAGCCTGTCCACCATCTTGATGCCGAAGGGCGAGAGCGAGCTGCGGTAGTTGGTTTCCTCTGTGAACAGGCACACCGCCTGTTCGATGAAGGTGTGGAAACTCTCTTCCGCCGGGAAGTCCGCCGCATTGCCGGGTATCGCCGCCCAGTAGAGTGTCGGGCAGTCGATGGTGTTGTGGCGCGGCACGCATTCCATGCTTGCCAACTGGCTGCCCACGTCGTTCTTGATATGCTTCAGTTCCTCCGCATCGTCGCTCCACGCCATGACGTTGAAGTGTGCCCGTACCGAGGTCAGTCCGTAGGAATGGGCTTCGTTCAGGTATTGGTCTATCCACTCGCGGTTGATGCTGTTGCTCCTTGAATAGCGAGATAGCGACTGCATGTTACGGGCGGACTTCTCGAACTTCTGCAAGGTTTCCTCACTGTTGTCTATCAGCACATACTGGTTGTAGATATGGTTGCAGGAGAGCAGAAGCCCCACCGGGGAGGCGAATGACAGTCGGCAGTCACTCCGGTCGGTGGAGAGCTTCTCGTAACGGGTGTCGGTAGCCACCTTGCCCGGCAGGTCTTCCGCGTCGGAGAGGGTGTGCAGACACAGGCGGTTGTCGCCGATGCGCATCTCCCTTGCCGAAAGCTCGATGTCCTGCAAGGTGGTGTCACCTTCCGGCATGAGCGAGAAGTAGCGTTCAATAAGTCCCGTCTTTCCCTCAGTACCCACAATCTCATCGGTGGAGAGGCGGCGCAGCCTGACAAGCCCGCTGTCGTTCATGATGCGCTCGAACTGTTCGCAGGCTTCCAAGAACTTGGTCGTGGTTTCCCTGTCCAGCTCCTTCGGGATGATATGTCCCCGGCACAGCGTGCTGAAATTGCTCTGCATCCGGTTACGCTCCTTTGTTGTCTTGGTCAGGTAGAGGTAGCAGGTGTGTTTCAGGTACGGACGCTCGTTGAAGTGACGCTCGAAAGAGCGGCTTAAAAAGCTCATGTCGTCCTTCTGAAGCTCCGGTTTGTAGCGTTCCTTGATGAACCAGTCCTGTTTGTGGACGACGGAGTAGTCCGGCAGCACCTTGATAGCCTTGCACCAGCAACTGTGTATCGCCTCGTACTCCGCACCCGTCACGGTGTAAAGTTCCGGTAGTTCCACCTCGAAAGCCACCGTGATGTCGGCGTCCTTTGAGATGATGCAGCCATGCTCCACCGCTAAAAGTGGGAACCTGTTTTCCAGTGTTGTCATTTTCGATGTATTCCTCATTGTCTTTCTTCCTTTCGTTGTCGTTTGAACAGACGGGTTATCCGCCGCCGGTTGATAAGGTATCGGGGATGGCTCCGTGCCGCTCCTAATTTCATCAGCCCGTGTTCACCGTACCGGGCGTTCAGCGCGAAGGTCTGCCATACAAGGAGGGAGGACGATGCCGCGCCGAAGCCGATACATATCCACTGGTCGATACCGACCATGTAGAGGATGACGAACAGGACGAAGAGAGCCAGCAGACCTCCGCAGAAGATGAAGAGGTACTGTGCCTTCAAGCCCTTGAACTCTACCGGACGGCCGATACCCTTGTTGATTGGGTATTCAGCCATACATTATTTATTAAAGGAAGAATGAGCGCAGGATGGTGGCGGCAACAATCAGGAAGATGCACGCGCCGAACCACGAGGCGGCTGTCTTGCTGGTGTCGGGGTCGCCCGATGAAAACTTGCCGTACACTTTTACGCCCCCGATAAGCCCGACGACTGCACCGATGGCGTATATCAGTTTAGTTCCGGGGTCGAAATAAGAACTCACCATAGAGGTGGCTTCGTTGATGCCCGCGATGCCGTTTCCCTGCGCGAAAGCGGAGGCGGTTGCGGCGATGACAAGTGCCGCGGAGAGGATTGCTTTTCTGTTTTTCAAGATGTTCTTGTTCATAAACTGTTCTTGTTTTTTGCCGTCAAAAGGGTGGATGGTCCTTTGTCGGGCGGTTGATACTTTGTTTCTTTACTTTGGTTTTAGTGGATGCCCGTTTGTTTCCACGGACGTGGGCGTGTCCGTTGCGGATGGGGATGCGCCTTGCGTTTCCTCGCCGCGTGGGTTGATGTCATTCTTTCATGTTCATTTCTTTTATTGTTGTCATACATAGTTGCGAATGTCGAACTCCTCGATGTTGTCCGGCACGACGAACTCCTTTTCAGATTTCTTCAGCCGAATCTCGATAAGCCCCTTGATGCGGATGCCTATCTCCGAAGAGCCTTCCATCATTTTCTCGTACAACTCCGTGCCCTCCATGTCGGTGAACACCTTAGCCGCCTTTTCACGTTCCGCCTGTGTCGCGTCCGGGTTTTTGGCGGTCTTGCAGGCGTCGTCAATCTCGTCAAAGCTGCTGCCCGAAGCCCGTGGCGTGTCCGAGGCGTCCTCTTCCGGTTCGTCGTCCCCGTATCCCAGTTCCTCCGGCGGTATGCTCGTGAAGGTCTCATCGAGTTTTTCCTCCGGGACTTGTGCCGGGCGGGATGCGTTTCCCGTTTTTCCGTCGTCAAAAGTAGCCTCTTCCTCCGACAGCTCAATGCCTTTTTCAATAGTGGCGGCTTCTTGCGTCGGTATGGCAGCGGTTGTCCGGGTGGATGCCATCCTGAAACGGCTCTTGCCGATGATGTCCGCCTTTTCCGCAGGGACTTCCTCGTGTGCCGCTATGCGTTTAGCCTCATTCCCGTCCAGTGACCGCCATAATCCGACAATGCCCTTGAAGAAGCGGACAATCCGCGTGTCCATGATGCGCTCGTAAAGGAGCAGGAACAGGAACCAGAGGTTGCAGCCGACCGATACCGCCAGCAGAATGTCTGTCATGCTGATTGTGTAATTCATATCCTTCCGTTTTTGGTTAGAATACTGAATTGTAATTTCGGGCATAAAGGCTCTTTATCGCATCTTCGCACTGGTTGAAGTGGTGCGTCAGCACATGGTCGATGTAAGCGGACAGCGTAAGCCGGTCATGCCCGATTACACGGGTGATACGCATGATACGCTCGTGGTACTCCGGGCGCACATACGCCATCTTCCCCTCACGTGCCTTTACTTCCGGGTCGCGGATGAACAGGCGTTCATAGTCCTTCTCACTGCATTTGCCGCTTACCGGGACAGGCGACAGTATTTCCACACTCGCCTGCACTTGGGTAAACATACCTCCGCAGTCTTGCTGTGGTCTTTTTTCATTCGGTGTCATTTCTTTTTCCATTTTCAAATCAGATCTTCACGTTGTTTCTTGTACAGTTCGTTGATTCTCTCCTTGTGCTGTTCCAGATGCTGGCGCAGCACGGTATCCACATATCCGCCTACTGAGATTTCCCCTCCGGCGATGTCGTTCACGATTCTGAGGATCTTGCCGTGGACGTCACGGCTGATATAGACACATTGGCGGGTCTTTATCTCGTTGCGGCGCAGGAATAGCTCGTTGTAGTCCTCGTCCTGCCTTTTCCGGCGTCCACTTTCCCTCTGCGCTTTTTCCCGTGTTACGGGTTGCACAGGAGATGGTTCCGGTGCGGCGGTGTCCTCTTCGGTCGGTGCAGCTGCGGGTACTTCCTGTGCGGGGCGCAGTGTCCCGTCCTGTGTGCGCCGCCCGATGGAGGCTAACAGCAGTTCCTCGTCGATGCCTTCCGTGTTCACTTTCCTGCTGCCCATGCTCACTGCGGTCTGATGATGTCGCTTATCTCTTCGGAAAACTCCCGGATGCCACTCCCTTTCAGCAGTGCCGTGTCCATCGGGAAGATGGTGGAGCGGAAAACGCTCTTGCGCTCTTCCGAAAGGTCACGGCGGAACTTCTTGCTGTCGGGCAAGCGGGTGGAAAGTACCGGAAAGCCCATTTCGGCTATCACTTCCTCGTAGATGCCGTACAAGTCGTTCCTCTCCCTGCCGTCCACCATCGTCCAGAACAGATGCAGCCCCTTTGTTTTCGCCTGTCCGGTAGTCATCAGCCTGTCGCGGAACATCGTGACGAATTTCAGGGTACTCTCCACGACAAAGCGGTCGGCACTCAGCGGAGTGAAAATGTAGTCCATCTGCGAGAGCGTCTTTATCACGCCGTTGCTTCGGAGTGTGCCGGGCATGTCGAAGAACACCACGTCGGGTTTCACGTCCTCAGTGGCAATCATCCTCTCGGCATCGTCGAGGGCGTTCACCGCATTGCTTTTGACGATGGTGTAGGCGTTCTTTTTGATCCGGCGGAAATGGTCGCAAGCGAGAGCCTTGAAGTAGGTGCTGCTGTCGATAAGCCCCATTTCGTGTTCGCGCAGCCCGTGGATGCTGTGCTGCGGGTCGTCGCAGTCCACGACGGCGACATTGTAGCCTTTCACGTTGTGCAGGTAGCTGGCGGCAAGTGCCGTGACAGTGGATTTGCCGATGCCACCTTTCTGTGTTGCGAATGCAACGAAGATTTCCTTACTCATAGTTCCATTTATTTTAATTGTTGATGATTTGTTTTTCTGTTTCCATACGGATTTGGCTGTCGCACCATCCGCTTCCGTGACTACACACGCAGGCGGGTCGTCGCGTATCCGGTTCTGTGGTGAAGCGGTGCGTCGGACAAATGGTGATTGACGACATTGCGTCATGAAGTCATTGAATCCATACGTCACCGAATTGTCGGAGAACCGGGTTTCCGACGGTTCGGGTATCCGTTTCGGCAAGTATCCGAAGAAGCGGATTTCCGGGTATTTGAATGTTCCGTTTATCATATCTTCAAATCGTTCGTTTCTTGAATCATGCTGCAAATAAACAAGTATATTTTGGAACCTGTATCACTTCTCCGGCAAGTGGCGGCACGTTGCGCCAGTTGGCAGTCATTGACCGGGTCAAGCATCTGTCCGATACCGCTTTAAGGGCGTAACTTTGCACCCGGACAGCAGGGTTCGCCGATGACGCGCGGCCCGGAGTCCTGAAAGGTATTTTCCCAATCCGTCCCCTGACGGATTTTTATGTTCACCTGAACATAGCAAGATGTCTTTTCAGCCGCTCAAAATATTTTGAGCAGCCACGAAAAGCACTTGCCCTTGCAGGGGGCGGGCTTTCCCTCCGAAGTCGGGAAGCCTTTCAGAACTGCGGTGCTGTAATCCGAAGCGGCGGCTTATGCCGTCAATCCGCTAAATCCAAAGTAATATGAAAGAGAAAAGGAAAAGCAAATCAGGGAGAAATCCCAAACTTGATCCGGCGGTGTACCGGTACACCGTCCGTTTCAACGAGGAGGAACACAACCGTTTCCTCGCCATGTTCGGAAAATCGGGTGTCTATGCACGGTCTGTTTTCCTCAAAGCGCACTTCTTCGGGCAACCGTTCAAGGTGCTGAAGGTGGACAAGACGTTGGTGGACTATTACACCAAACTGTCGGATTTTCATGCACAATTCCGTGCCGTGGGTACGAATTACAACCAAGTCGTGAAGGAACTGAGGCTGCATTTTTCAGAGAAAAAGGCGATGGCGTTGCTCTACAAATTAGAGCAACACACCGTCGAACTCGTGAAACTGAGCCGCCGGATTGTGGAACTTTCAAGGGAAATGGAGGCAAAATGGTCGCAAAAATCAGTGTAGGAAGTTCGTTGTACGGCGCGATTGCCTACAACGGGGAGAAGATTAACGAGGCGCAGGGGCGGCTTCTCACCACCAACCGCATCTACAATGACGGTTCGGGAACGGTGGACATAGGCAAGGCGATGGAGGGTTTTCTCACCTTCCTGCCACCGCAGATGAAGATCGAGAAGCCGGTGGTGCATATCTCTCTCAACCCGCACCCGGAGGATGTGCTGACCGATATTGAGTTGCAGAATATCGCCCGCGAGTATCTGGAAAAACTCGGTTTCGGAAACCAGCCTTATCTTGTATTCAAGCACGAGGACATCGACCGCCACCACCTGCACATCGTGACGGTCAACGTGGACGAGAACGGGAAAAGGCTCAACCGGGATTTTCTCTACCGCCGCAGCGACCGTATCCGCAGGGAACTGGAACAGAAGTACGGATTGCATCCGGCAGAACGTAAAAATCAGAGATTGGATAATCCGTTGCGCAAGGTGGCCGCATCGGCAGGTGATGTGAAGAAGCAGGTAGGCAACACCGTGAAGGCTCTGAATGGGCAGTACCGTTTCCAGACGATGGGCGAATACCGTGCGCTCCTTTCCTTATATAATATGACGGTGGAGGAAGCGAGGGGCAACGTGCGCGGACGGGAGTATCACGGGCTGGTCTATTCCGTCACGGACGACAAGGGTAACAAGGTGGGCAACCCGTTCAAATCCTCGCTTTTCGGGAAGTCCGCAGGCTATGAAGCCGTACAGAAGAAGTTTGTCCGTTCCAAATCGGAAATCAAGGATAGGAAACTGGCAGACATGACGAAACGCACCGTCCTTTCCGTGCTGCAAGGCACTTATGACAAGGACAAATTTGTATCCCAACTCAAAGAGAAGGGCATCGACACCGTACTGCGCTACACAGAGGAAGGGCGCATCTATGGGGCTACCTTCATCGACCACCGCACGGGATGCGTGCTGAACGGTTCGCGCATGGGTAAGGAGCTTTCGGCGAATGCCTTGCAGGAACACTTCACCCTGCCATACGCCGGACAACCGCCGATACCGCTATCCATCCCTGTGGATGCTGCGGACAAGGCACACGGGCAGACCGCCTACGACAGTGAAGATATATCGGGCGGTATGGGCTTGCTCACTCCCGAAGGTCCGGCGGTAGATGCCGAGGAAGAGGCTTTCATCCGGGCGATGAAGCGCAAAAAGAAGAAAAAACGCAAGGGCTTGGGTATGTAATCAGAGTATCAACAATTAAAAAATCAATGTATGTCACAACAAGAAGACGATTTGAGGGCATTGGCGAAAATCATGGATTTTCTGCGTGCCGTGAGTATCATTTTAGTGGTCATGAACGTGTACTGGTTCTGCTACGAAGCCATCCGGCTGTGGGGCGTGAACATCGGCGTGGTGGACAAAATCCTTCTGAACTTCGACCGCACGGCGGGGCTGTTCCATTCCATTCTCTACACGAAGCTGTTTTCCGTCCTTTTGCTTGCCTTGTCCTGTCTGGGTACGAAGGGTGTCAAGGGTGAGAAAATCACTTGGGGGAGAATCTGGACAGCATTTGCCGTCGGGTTCGTGCTGTTTTTCCTGAACTGGTGGTTGCTGCCCCTGCCGCTGCCGCTTGAAGCGGTGACGGGACTGTATGTCCTTACCATTGGAACGGGCTATGTCTGCCTGTTGATGGGTGGTCTGTGGATGAGCCGCCTGTTGAAACACAATTTGATGGAGGATGTTTTCAACAACGAGAACGAGAGTTTCATGCAGGAAACGAGGCTTATCGAAAGCGAGTATTCGGTCAATCTGCCGACACGTTTCTATTACAGGAAACGCTGGAACAACGGTTGGATCAATGTAGTTAATCCCTTCCGTGCGTCCATCGTGTTGGGTACGCCGGGCAGCGGCAAGTCCTATGCCGTGGTAAACAATTTTATCAAGCAACAGATTGAAAAGGGCTTTAGTCAATACATCTACGATTTCAAGTATCCCGACCTATCTACTATTGCCTACAACCATTTGCTGAACCACCCGGACGGCTACAAGGTAAAGCCGAAGTTCTATGTGATCAACTTCGACGACCCGCGACGCTCTCATCGGTGCAATCCCATTCACCCGGATTTTATGGAAGATATTACGGATGCCTATGAGAGTGCCTACACAATAATGCTCAACCTCAATAAAACGTGGGTGCAAAAGCAGGGCGACTTCTTCGTGGAGTCACCTATCATTCTGTTTGCCAGTATTATCTGGTATCTCAAAATCTATCAGAACGGGAAGTTTTGCACGTTTCCCCATGCTATCGAGTTTCTGAACCGCCGTTACGAGGATATATTTCCGATACTGACCTCTTATCCGGAGCTGGAGAACTACCTTTCGCCGTTCATGGATGCGTGGCTTGGAGGGGCTGCGGAGCAGCTCATGGGTCAGATAGCGTCGGCAAAAATCCCGCTTTCGAGGATGATTTCACCGCAGCTCTACTGGGTGATGTCAGACAGCGAGTTTACGCTGGACATCAACAATCCCGAAGAGCCGAAAATCCTCTGCGTGGGTAACAATCCCGACCGTCAGAATATCTACGGTGCGGCACTCGGTCTGTATAATTCCCGTATCGTGAAGCTCATCAACAAGAAGGGGATGCTGAAGTCATCGGTCATCATCGACGAGTTGCCCACAATATACTTCAAAGGGTTGGACAATCTTATAGCTACCGCCCGAAGCAACAAGGTTGCCGTGTGTCTGGGCTTTCAGGATTTCAGCCAGTTAGTGCGTGACTACGGGGACAAAGAGGCGAAAGTGGTGATGAACACTGTCGGCAATATTTTCTCCGGTCAGGTGGTGGGGGAAACAGCCAAGACGCTCTCCGAGCGGTTCGGTAAGGTGTTGCAGAAACGGCAGTCCATCTCCATCAACCGGCAGGATGTTTCCACCTCCATCAACACGCAGATGGACGCGCTCATTCCACCGAGTAAGATTTCCGGGCTTACGCAGGGAATGTTTGTCGGTTCTGTATCCGACAACTTCAACGAGCGTATCGAGCAGAAGATTTTTCATTGCGAGATTGTGGTGGATGCCGAAAAGGTGAAACGGGAAGAAAGTGCCTACAAGAAAATTCCCGTCATTACAAACTTCACGGACGAGGACGGCAACGACCGCATGAAGGAAACGGTGCAGGCGAACTACCGGCGCATCAAGGAAGAGGTGAAGCAGATTGTGCAGGAGGAACTGGAGCGTATCAAAAACGATCCGGTGCTGTGTAAACTGCTACCAGATAATGAGACTGTCTAACAAGTCCCCAAAATTGAAAATTATCCCTATCGAAGTTTGAAGTGACCCCCAAAAGTTGGATACAATTTTTTTGGGGGGCACTTCAGTTCTGACGGGTAAAATCGTAAAATTCGGACTTGTTAGACAAATACTTACGCGGTTTCAACCTCAGGTACTGAATCTATCGAATTGACAAATTTAACCAATTGCGGATCTGAATCTTTTTGTATGAGGTTTCGGAGACTCTTTTTCAATTCATAAGCATCATCCCCTGCTGTATTTATTAAATCCATATAAAAATCTTTGTTTTGCAGAATCAATGAACGGCATGCCCCATCGGAAATTACAGGTTTCACTATTTTATCAATAACGTCTCCAGCTTGACTTTTCAAATTACCATGCGATCTAAGCCATGTTTCGAAAAATTGAAACTTTATTGCATTGATAGTCTTTTTACCGATGCAGAAATCATTTCTTATATCGGTAACTGTCGATTTAATTTTTCGTTTATCCAATCTTTCAACTATATTCTTGAAACAATTAGGGAAAGGATTCAAACTTTGAGTTCCAGAAGCAATATCCATCAGAATCTTTTTGCCAAATTCAGTCAAGTTATCTGGCAAGGATTTGATTTTAGCCAGTAAATGTTTTATTGCGACAAACCAATAATATGATGTATGTGCTGTTCTTTGGGCGTATAATGTATCAACACTTATTTCAGACAACGCTTCGAACGCTATTTTATTGATATGATCGGTCAGGACATTGCTTATTTTAGTGGTCAAATCGTAAAAAGATGCGTCAGGAATTACATCTTTAATATTGTTCTTAGTGATATACTTATCCAAATCGGTATTCCACTCTGCTAAATGCTCGATAAATACCTCATCCGTTACACCTATTCTGTTCTTAATATCTTCAAATTGGGGCAATATGTCTGAGAGCAATAATTTATAGCCAAGTTTATGATTTACCATGTATTGTAGTGTTTCATTTAATAGCGGTATATTCCATCCCACACTATTTACTAATAAGTCTCCATGATCCACATAATAGTCCATGAGTTCTGCAACATATTTTATATCTCCACCCTCTATTAAGGAAACGGAATGACCATGTGCCAATTGCATGGCGACTAAATCGTAATATCCAGACTCTTTAATGTTTCGGCCATCAGTTTCTAATTCAGAATGCAACTGATTTATGTAGGTTGAATCTAACGTTACAGGTAAAGGTCTTTCTTCGTCAGATGCCAATAAACGATAGGTTGTAAATATAGCCCCTATATTATCTTTATTTACATTCTGTTCATCAATGCAATTCGTGATCGCTTGCAAAAGCGTTGGAAACGTATAGGTAGAATTATCTTTTAACGTTTTTACAATATCTGCATGGTCGAAATTATCGGGTAGTAAGTTTGCCAAATAATTATCGAGCGCCTCCGAATTTGTTGCTACTTGATAATATTTATATGCTTTAGTTGTCGCGTTATCCCGATAGGCAGCATCTGTTGCATTTGCAGCTTGAATATAATCGATAAATGTATTTGGCTTGACTGTTTTTGCTTCAATCAATGACGTAAAATCGCACGCCAACTTATTTTGCGCAATAAACCTGTCTATTGCATCTAACGTTTTGAAATAGTCGCCGCCATTGAAGTCATTGAACCGAACTATCTTCTTATATAATTGAGCAATCACATGGTTTTGGCTTTCCGTGTCTAAATGCAACAGCAGTTCTTGGTATTCGACAGGGAACACCTGCTTCTCTATGGATTCTTTTAATTTCAATTGTGCTATTCTTTGCCATACACGCAGAATAACATCGCTCTTTCGAGTTAATTTATGCAAACAATGTATAATCTTATCGATAAGCGCATTGTCCATACATTGTATAACTTCTTCTAATACAGTGTCAAATTGTTTATTAGTCTCTGCATATTGATTTATGTCGTGGTCTTCTTCTCCGTTGATGCAGCCTTCAATATATTTTTTCAATGGAATTTGTCGAGCATCTTCAACATCGACACCATATACCAAAGCTGCAATTTCGCGTTGTGTTTGCAGATCATTGTTAATTATTGTTTGAATGCCATTCAGATAGTCGCCGGACAATATTTGTTCTACTGGATTTGCCAGAATATCCGTCTTCTTCAAACAGAACAATGCTATGTTTATCATCAAAATTTCGTTACACCACTCTTGTTTAAGAGCGACCATCTCATTGATATATGATATAATTTCCCTAACATTGGCATTAGGATTTACCAATCTGAATATCCGATTTATAGTTTCTTTCGCTTCATTTTCTGTTTCTCCAAATGCTTCAACAAACAGTTTGTTGAATATACTTCGATAGTCGGTAATAACAGGAGGAGCAACACGATAAACAATAGGGAAAGTTTTATTGATAAAATACTTGGTCAGTTGTTTCGTTTGTTCGTCGGTCTCATCTCCGAATGCACAAGCTAAATGTGTTTCATCGAAAGGAATAACAGCCCAAACATTTTCAAAACCGCTATCGGCGAAGAACGTATGGATAGAAGACCATAATTCTTTTACTTTTTCAGCGGGGAGACGATCCATGTTGTCAAAAACAAGGACTAATTTACGTTGTCCTTTTTCCTTGATAAAATCAGAAATGTCTTGCATCCATGTTTTGAACTCGTAAACCGTTGGTTCGTCTTCGCTCAAAGTCTCATAGCAAACGTCCTTTTCGACTTTATCTTGATAAATAGCTAACATATAACTCCATCCATATTTATGATCTTTGCTATATGCCCATTTCCAAACGCACAATGCAATAAGAACTGGCAGTGCAGCTATGATAATAGACAATAAAGAAAACCACCATGTTGTGGGTGTAGGTTTTACTGCATACGCAATAAATGTAAATATCGGAGTTAAAACTGCAACCAAAAATGCCGCAACCATACCATTACTGATAAGGGGATATTTTTCGGTTACGGTCTCCGTTTTACGGGCTAATAAATATTTCAGCTTTTCAGACCATGATACGGTTTTCGTACCTCCACCTTTGACTTTTATTGTTGCATTTCCAGATAGGATACCATCATCAATAAGTTTGCTTGTAAGCAATTCCAATATAGAGCGGCGTTGCAAGTCCTCTTGATGTCCCCATGCGTCATACTCAAAAAAGTAATAGTCGTCTGATAATTCACGTTCCAACATTTTAACCACGTTGGATTTTCCAGATCCCCAAATACCTTCGATGCCGATAATTCGAGGTAAAGTACATTCCTCATCCAATGAATCATTCTGACAAAAATGGCGAGCAATAGTTTTTGCCAACCTTTCTTGCGAACCTCCATCGAATTTGTCAATACCACACGGTTTATTTTGGATAAACCGCGGATATTGCTGTTTGGATTGTAGTTTTGTTTCCATATACGTAATTTATTGATTATACGAACTCCAAATAATTCTCCCGATTTACCACATGAAACTCGGCATAGGGATAGGCTTCTTGGAAGGCTTTCGGTGCGGCCGGCATTTTATTTCCCCACTTGAACTCCAAGGCGGTAAGACTGTCGGCACTCTCCTCAATCAGGTCGATTTCCTGTTTGTCGTAGGTGCGCCAGAAATAGAACTCCCTGTGCAGTCCCTCATTGAAGTTCGCTTTGCGCCGCTCTCCGATGATGTAGTTCTCCCACAGCGCACCGACATCCTGCCGAATGGCCAGCGGTGAGAAAGCCCCGATAATGGCATTGCGAATGCCGTTGTCGTAGAAGTACCACTTGCCAGCTTTTGTAACCTCCTTGCGTAGGTTACGCGAATAAGCCCCCAGACGATAGATAACGAAGACCTTTTCCAATAGGTCGAGGTATTTTTCAACGGTCGTCTTGCTCATGCCGAGTTGTTTACCTAACTCTTCGTAAGAAACTTCGCTGCCCAACTGAAAAGCTATCAATCGCAGTAGATCGCGCATCTTGCTCGAATTTTTTAAGCCGTCAATTGCTAAGATATCTTTAAGCAGGTATGCACCGACAATATCACGTAGGTAGTCTGTTTTACGTTCATAGTTCTCCATCATTACTACTTCGGGATAGGAACCGTAAATCAAGCGCGCTTCGAGGTTCTGGCGGGTTTCAAGTGCCGTTTCCGTCTGTGCGATTTCCCGTTGCGAGAATGGTGTAAGGAGAAATTGCGTACTGCGGCCGACCAACGGTTCACCAGTCTTATTCAGCAAATCGAATGACGAAGAACCACTTGCCAAGACACTTATTCCCGGTATTTCATCAACTATCAACTTCAGAATACTACCGATTTGTGGTATGTTCTGTGCCTCATCAATAGCCAGCAAATCAATACCATCCAATAAATGCCGATAATTGGCTATTGAGCGATTCTCCAATAGTGCTAATGTGTCGTAGTCTTCGCCGTTGAGCATCATCGTCCTACCTGAATAGTTGTCCACAATTTTACGCATCATTACCGTTTTACCAACACGGCGAGCACCAAAAATCAGTACTGCTTTATTGGGCGCGATTCGTGCTGTAATCTTCTCTTGAAGTATTCTATTTACTGTTTCCATACCTTATAAAATATAATGCAAAGATAATCATATTTTTTTAATTGGCGAATTTTACAAAAAAAACGGGCTATTAAATGGCGATTTTTACAACCACAATCTTATGGAAGTTGTTTCATTGTTTTTAGTAATGATATATGTTCATACTATGATGACTCAATAATTTACCAGACATACGTTTCTGAAATTTGTCCTTATAGGAATGAAAAACTCACATATATTGTGCTAATTAATATATAATTAAATGAAAATAAAAAGACAGGATACGAGTATTCCTGTCTTCTCATATGTAATGGATATTTTTTTATTTTCTCATCCGCTCCAACTCCTCATCACGCAACATTCTCTCGTTCAGTTTTTCCTGCATCCTGTCAATGAAATAGGTGCGGCTTTCGTTCTTCCGGCGTTTGATATCAGTGTAGAAGCGGTAGCAGTCTTTAGAATCAACCCCGAATATCTTATAGAGAAGTGGGGCGAGCTGTTTGAGCGGCATATTGCCGTTGTTGATGCAGCCCATCACGTCTATGCCGTAGATAAGTTCCACGAGGTCGATGGCATTGCCCGTCCATTGAAGAAGGCTGGCGGTGGTTTCTGTTGCGTTGTTGGCGGATATTAGTGGTGGCACTTGGGGCGTGGCAAGGAATTTCTGCATCTTTCTTACGAAAGACAGAGCCTTGCTGACGTAGGCGGCAATCTCTCTTTTTTCTTCTGACAGATTACGTACGGGATGGTGCTGCAACTCGATTTCGATGTAGGCAAGCGCGATGACGGTAAGGTTCATGTCCATGCCGCCGTTGCACAGTTCGATCACTTGGGTGGCGAAAGCCGTGTATGCCGTTTCCATATTGCAGTCGCCGGCTTCGTTTATCAGGCGGAAAAAGTCGGTTTCCGCCAGCAAGAAATAATTCATGGTTCTGTCAATTTTGAAAATTACACTTTGTTTTCTGCGTGCGCACATGAATATAATTGGCAAAAAACGCGGCAGAAAATAAAAAATCCAACACTCAATTTTACAAAGTGCTGGATTTCAGAGGTATAAAATTCAGTATTTTTTCACAAGGACAAATTATCTCCGACTTAAATTGTTTGTAATCGGAACATTTATTCTATTCCTGAAAATAGAAATGTATGCTTGCCGCACATTTTGGCTATCTTGCTTTTTTATCAAGGATATAGATAATGCGACATACACCGTTGGGATAGCTTTTCAAAGAGGAAAGCGTCCAGTGTTGCTCTGGCAGAGCCGACTTAAAAAAATGTCGTCCGCTTCCGGATATGAAAGGAACGGTGTATAGTATGATTTCATCCACAGCGTGCATCCGCAGCAGTCCGTTTATATAGTCTGCCGTGTCCGGTGTGGCTTCCGCGAGGTAACGGATGTTTGTGCAGTCTTTTCTCCATTCGTGCAGCATTGAAATGGAATAGTCCGGTGTCACACGGTAAAAGGCTTTCTTCCTGATTTCATCAAGACCGCAACGGTCAAGGCACAAATCCTGATGTGCTTTATCATATAACTCTGAAGAAAGACATCCGTCCATCGTCAGTACGGCGAGAATCTGAACTTTACCCATAATCGTTTCCTTTCGTTAGGCAAGGGTAAAAAAGTAGCGTGCAATTCACACTACCTTCAAGCGATGGCTCTGGTAAAGCCTTTACGGAGAGTACGTGAATGCACGCTATGCGTAAGCATAGCATAAGCATCACGCAATCGTCTCCGTAGTTCCAATTTACCAGATTTTCGCTTGAAACGCCTTGCGGTCTTATCCTATATGTTGGCGGCGAAAAGCTCCTGCCAATCGCCGTTTTTCTCAAATGTTATGCAAAGATAGCCAAATTCAGTGAATTACGGGCTATGATTGCTTGAATTTATATTTAATCTCCTATGCGCACTTTATCTCCTATCGAAACATTAATCTTGTCCAGGACTCCCGATATCTGCGATTTTATTTCGATCTCCTTCATCGGAAAAACATTGCCGGATATGTTTATTTCCTCTTTGATCTCGCGATATTGTGGTTGTGTAGTTTCGTAAATTGCCTTTGTACCTCTTAGCGAAGAACGAAAAGCAACAAATGCCAGTGTGGCGGAAAAGATGCAAATTAATATAATCTTAAATGTCTTCATTATCCTATATTTTCGTTTCTAATGGCGTCAATGGGTTGTATAACAGATGCTTTCATAGCCGGAAATGCTCCGGCAATGACACCGGACAAAATCAAGATAACCAAAGCGAGAACAGCTACATTTATATCTATTTCTGCATGCTTTATCATTGTCGCGTGACGGGCGCTTTCGAGCAACCAATTTATAATCTCAAGAATAGCTGCACCTGATATCAATCCGATGATACCGGAGATTACAGTTATGATGACAGATTCCGTCAGCATTAACACAAGAATGGATTTAGGAGTTGCTCCTACAGCCTTACGGATGCCTATTTCGCTACTCCTTTCTTTGATCACGACAAACATGATGTTGCTTACTCCAACAATACCACTTATCAGAAAACAAATTCCTACGATCCAGATAAACATTTTCAATCCATCAAAGAGTCCCTCAAAAGCAGATGTTTGTGTCTCAAAATTGATTATCTGTAAGGCTTGCTTATCAGAATAAGCAAATTGGTATTTATTAGCGATGAAGGCTCTCAGCTCATTCTCAAATCGCTTGGAATCAACTTCTTTGTTCAGATATAAACAGAAAGCGCGCAATGGAGTCTTATTGTCAATACAGTTTATGTAACTTGAGAAGGGCACATATACCGAATTGATTTCCGAAGCGCTGAAAATATCATCATTCTTTAGTACGCCTATCACCTTAAAATCAATACCGGCAATGTTGATCGACTTACCCAACGCTTTTTGATTATTAAATAAGGTCGTACTGACATTTTCGCCGATAATGGTAACATTACGGGTATTCTCGTCATCTCCTTTATTAAAATATCGTCCATCTTCGTTGATTTTAAGTATCTTAATTCCCATATAGTTTTCATTGATTCCTATAATCTTAAAAAGTCCGCTTTTAGCTTTATTCATCACTTGCGAATAAGGTCCTGTTATTTCAGGCGAAATAGCTTTTATCCCCGGGAACTGTTTCTTTATGCGGTTAAGAAAATGCAAATCGAAATGCAATTGTTCCCCTTCTCTGATATTCTTATACTTCACCCAGAATCCTCATCATTCCATACCATGACGGATTCACCATAAGTTACTAACGTGGTCACATAGCGGTGTGTGGTATTGATATTGTGCTGGGTTTGAAAAATAGCGATTGATTCATTCTCTATTTTCTGTACACGACTACGCTCGTGCAGAACAATAGCGACCATGCTGCCAATGATCGCCATTAAAAGAAAGTATCCTATAAATATTTTATGCTGCAAAAGTATTTTCATTGGCTTGATATTTTACAATCCAAATATTGCTTTCGTACAATATCTACATGCGGCAGAATCACGAAAAATATCCGAGATGAATAACACTAATAATAATTTCAAATTTTTCTATTTATTGCAGTTACATTCCTCCTCCCAACACATGATAAAGTTTGATTACACTTTGTATGCGTTCAAAACGAGTTTGTAGCTGTTGCACTTCCGCTTCGAGAAGAGACTGTTGGGCGGTCAACACTTCCAGATAGGTGGCATTGGAATGACGCATAAGCGATTCTGTCTTTCGCACAGCATCGCATAATGTTTCAACCTGTCGAGCATTGATTTCAATTTGCGATTTTGCCGTCTGCCATGCAGTCAGAGCATCGTTCACTTCTTTTCCAGCGTTCAGCAATGATTGCCGGAACAACAGTTTGGCTTCTTCCTGACGGCTTTTGGCTATCTTCAAGTTGGCGATGTTTGTGCCCCGGTTGAATAAGGGCTGTGTCAGGGAACCGATGGCATTGAGCAACCATTGTCCGGGATTTACGATTACGCCACCGCCGTTATTAGTCCATCCAAGAGTCCCCGAGAGGGTAATATTGGGATAGAAGGCGGCACGAGCCGCATTGGTGGCGTAGAACGCCTGCGCCAGTTCCATTTCAGCCTGACGCACGTCGGGACGGTTGGAAAGCAGTTGCAAAGGGACTCCAATCGAGACAGTATCGGGGAAAGCAGCCTCGGCCAGATTACTTCGTCCAATCGAGTGTGACGGCATGGCAAGTATCGCAGACAGGGCATTTTCTGTTTCGGAAATACTCTTGCGTATGGATAACAGGGATGCTTCGAGTCGCATCACGTTCGCCTTTGCCTGCAATACGCCGGCTTCGTTTGATTTCCCCACTTTTTTCAACGCTTCAAGAGTACGTACGGTAGTCCGCCAGTTCTCCAAAGTCCGGTTACTTATTGCCATTTGTGCGTCAAGCATGGCAAGGGTGTAGTAACTGTCTGCAATAGTGGCGACAAGCTGTGTCTGTACGGCCTGCCGGTAGGCACGGCTTCCTTGTAACGCGGCGGCTGCACCACGCTTTGCCGCCGTAAGTTTGCCGAAGATGTCCAGTTCCCAGCTTGCCGACGCTCCCACATTATATGTCTTTGCCGTTGCTCCGTCATGTTTATTGGCATTACCTTCGGCAGTCAGTCCCAGTGATGGAAGATATGATAGTCTGGCAGTCATCAGGACGGCTTCTGTCGCTTCCACGCGTAACCGTGCCACATTGAGGTCTGTGTTCCGTTCAAGTCCGGTTTCAATCAAGGACTGGAGTTTCGGGTCGGTAAACATTTCCCGCCACGACAGGGACGCGATGGTCGTTGTATCAATGTCCGCCGGTACGTCCCGATACAGATTCTCCGTTGAGAGGTCAGGACGATGATACCGGCTGTATGTGCCACAACCGGCAAACATCCATCCTGACAATATGATATATATTACTGTCTTCTTCATTTAATTATGCTTAACACGTTCTTGAATATATTGGAATACAATAAACAATGACGGCACAAGGAACAACAGAGCCAAAGTACCGACAATCATTCCACCGATTACACCTGTGGCAAGCGAACGGCTGCCGTTGGCACCCACTCCGTGCGCCATCATCAGCGGGACAAGACCGAACACCATGGACAGCACAGTCATCAATATAGGGCGCAGGCGGACTTTTGCCGCACTGTATGCTGCCTGTGCCAGCGTCATGCCTTCCGACCGCCGCTTGCCGGCGTATTCGGTAAGCAGGATGGCGGTCTTGGCAAGCAGGCCGATAATCATGATTAATCCGGTCTGCATGTAGATGTTGTTCTCCAGACCGAAGAGCCACGCAAACAGGAAACTGCCCATTAGTCCGCAAGGCACCGACAACAGAACCGCGAAGGGTATGAACACGCTCTCATACAAGGCGCACAGAATCAGATAGACCAGAACCATGCAGAGCAGGAATATAAGCGTGGCATTGTTGGTCGTCTTGCTTTCCTCACGCGAAATGCCGCCAAACTCGTATGTGTAATTTGACGGAAGCACTTCACGTGCCGTCTCGCCGATGGCTTCGAGCACCTGCCCTGAACTGTAACCCTGCGCCGGCGACCCGCTAATCGAGATGGCGTTGAACAGGTTGAAACGGGTGAGGTCTGACGGGCCGTTGGTCTTGGTCAGGCGCACGAACCGGCTCAAAGGCGACATGCCGCCATCGGAGGCGCGCACATACATGTGGTGCAGGGATTCCGCATTCACACGATATTCCGCCGGAGCCTGCATGGTCACATGGTAGAGCTTGGAGAACCGGTTAAAGTCGGAAACATATTGTCCGGTATAATAGCCCGACAATGTGGAAAGCACATCTGCGGGCGACACACCCGACTGCTCACATTTGGCGGCATCGATATCCACCCAGTATTGCGGATAGTCCGTGGCAAAGGAGGAATAGACTTCGCCGATTTCGGGTCGTTGCGACAAGGCTTCGACAAACTTGTCCGCCTCTTCCTTGAAAGCGGCGATGTTTCCGCCCGCCTTGTCCTGCAAATAAAGCTCGAAACCGTTTCCCATGCCGTACCCGGCAATCATCGGAGGCGACATGGCGAACACCGTGGCATCGGGAATATCTGAAGTGGCGGCATAAATCTTTCCGATGACATCATTCACCGACTGCCCCTCTCCCTTACGATCCTCCCAGTCTTTGAGTGTCACGAAATACATCGCCTGCGAGGGACCGGAACCGCTGAAAGAGAAACCGGCTACCGCACCGCTGTATTCAATCTCGCCGATGCTGTCGAGACGGCTGTTGATACGCTCCATCACCTTACTTGTCTGAGCCATGGATGTGCCGGGCTTCGTGTTCATGCTCACCATGACCGTCCCGGTGTCCTCTTCGGGAATAAGTCCCGTCTTTGTGACATTGACCAGCAGCACCAGCAACCCGAAAGAAATGCCTATGATGCTCCACAACAGCCATCGGCGATGGATAATGAACATCACTCCACGTACATAGCGTCGGCTCAGACTGTCGAAGACGGCATTGAACGCTTTACGGAAACGGGCTGCAAAATTGTTCTTAGTGTTGCCCTGCTCATCGATATAGGGTTTCAGCAGCAGCGCGCAAAGTGCCGGTGAGAGTGTGAAGGCATTGACTGCCGAGATTCCCACGGCAACAGCCATCGTGATACCGAACTGCGTGTAGAACGCTCCCGAAGTCCCGCCCATCATGGCTACGGGGAAAAACACTGCCATAAAGATTATGGTAGAGGTCAGGATAGCCGACGAAACGCCTTTCATGGCATCATCAGCCGCGAGAACTGCTGATTGATAGCCCTCATCGAACTTCGCCTGCACCGCTTCCACCACCACAATGGCATCATCGACCACGGTTCCGATGGCAAGCACAAGCGCGAACAGGGTGAGCAGGTTGATGGAGAATCCAATCATGGACATCACGGCAAATGTGCCGATGATGGAAACGAAGATGGATATGGTAGGGATAAGCGTTGACTTGATGTCCTGCAAGAACACATACACCACCACGATGACCAGAAGTATCGCTTCCAATAAGGTGCGGAGGACAGAGTGGATGGAGGCATACAGGAACTTGTTGGTATCGGTAAGCACCACGAATTCCGTCCCTTCGGGCAAGTCCCGGCTAAGGTCGTCAAGCACTTCGTGAATCTCCTTGATGGTGCTTGATGCATTGGACCCGGCTTTCTGGTTGATGAGCATCATAGCTGCCGGATGCCCGTTCACCTCGGAGGAATAGTTGTAGTATTCATCGCCCAGTTCCACATCGGCAACCTCTTTCAACCGAAGCACATTGCCGCCCGGCAGTGACTTGACGACCAGCTCACCGAACTCTTCCGCTCCGGACAAGCGTCCGCGGTATTTCATCGTGTATTCATTGGCGGTAGGATGATTGGCACCGAAGGAGCCGGTGGCGGCCTCGATGTTCTGTCGTGCAAGTACGGCAGAGATGTCATCGGGGATAAGCCCGTATTGCGCCATCTTGTCGGGACGCAGCCAAAGTCGCATGCTGTAGTTGGAACCGAACAACTGTGCCTTTCCCACGCCGCTGATACGTTTCAGCCTCGGCTCGACATTGATTTTCACGTAATTGCTCAGGAAGGTCTGGTCGAAGCGGTCATCGGGCGAATAGAGCGCGAAAGTCATCAGTTCGGCATTCTGCTGCTTTTCAGTGGTGACACCGGTCTTGGTGGCTTCCGCCGGAAGTTGGCTCAGTGCGCCGTTCACGCGGTTCTGCACGTTTACCGCCGCCATGTCCGCGTTGGTTCCCTGTTTGAAATAGATGTTGATGGAAGCATCTCCCGTATTCGATGCCGTGGAAGTCATATAGGTCATGTCTTCCACTCCGTTGATGGCTTCTTCCAGAGGGGTTATCACTGCCTTCTGCACGGTTTCAGCGTTTGCTCCCGGATAAGTTGCGAATACGTTGATGGTCGGAGGTGCGATGTCGGGGTATTGTTCCACCGGCAAGGAAAACATGGAAATCATGCCCAACAGTACAATCACCACCGAGATAACGCCCGAAAACACCGGGCGGTCTATAAAAAATCGCAGGTTCATTTCGTTTCGTTTTTAGGGGTTATGCTCATGCCTTCTCTCACCAGTCCCACGCCTTCGGCGACAATGGTGTCACCGACCGAAAGACCTTCTTTTACGATAAACCGGTTGCCGTCGTTCAGGCGGTCCACCGTGAGATAGGCGGCTTCCGCCTGTCCGTTTTTCAGACGGTAAGCGATAATCTTGTCCTGCAGTTCCACGGTGGCGGTCATGGGAATGGTTACGGCCTCCGTTTTCGGGTTTTGAAGGATGACATTGCCGATGCTGCCACTCAACAGTTCGCGGTCGGGATTGGGGAACAGGGCTTTGATTTGTACCGTTCCGGTAACAGGATCCACCACGCCGCTTACGGTTTCAATACGTCCTTTCGCCTTGTACAGGCTGCCGTCGTTGAGTTGCAGGCCCACTTCCGGCGTCCCGGCTATCATGCTGTCAATCGAGCCATAGCGAGCCGAATATCGCCGTAGCATATTCTCCGAAATGGAGAAATAGGCATACATCTCCGCATTGTCGGACACGACCGTGAAAGGCTGTGCCATATTGGGACCGACAAGCGCACCGATGCGATAGGGCAATGTGCCTACTACTCCGTTGCTCGGGCTTTTGATTTCCGTATAGGAGAGATTGTTGCGTGCATCCGATTCTTGTGCCTTTGCCTGTTCGAGTTCAGCACACGCCACTGCCAGTTGGTTCCGGGCGAGAGAAAGCTCGTAGTCGGATATGACCTTCTCGTCAAACAATGCCTGCTTGCCCCGCAGCTCGATTCTTGCCGTTTCCACTTTTGCCTGTGCCGCGCTGACATTGGCCTGCGCCGTGCGTAATGCCGCCCGATAGGGCACTTGGTCAATTACAGCCAATACTTGACCGGTCTTCACCCGTTCACCCTCTTTCACTTTCAGACGGATAATGCGCCCGGATATTTGCGGCAGGATGTCCACATCCTGCCGTCCGCGTATGGCGGCGGAATAGGACTCGGAGATTTCCACCGGACTTGCCGCGACCTTTATGACCCGATAACTCTGCACCGCATCCTGCTTGCCGTCCGCCTGCCTGCATCCGGTCGGCAGGAACAGCATGAGAGCAAATGCGGCGAAATTCGTGATAATGAATTGCTTGTTCATATTTTCTTCTTGTTTTGTATTAATTCATAAATTGATTTTTGGAACATGAATAAAAGTTTATCTTTTTCGTTCATGCGGATATTATCAGAATAACCGTCTTTTGTTATTTGATACCCACATGGCTTAACCATAAAAATGCCTAAGCCCTTAGTGTACGAACTTACTTCTGAGGCATAGTCTTTACTTGTATTTAATGGAACTTTCCCTTTAATATGACACCACTCATTATTACAACTGATGTCTTCAATCTCAGACATCAGTTTTTGCAAATCTGTAATAGCTTTGGAACTCGCTACTTGGGGTATCTGCAACTCAAAACAGAGCATCGGTTCGAGAATGTCCACACCTGACTGTTGCAA
Source organism: Parabacteroides johnsonii DSM 18315 (assembly GCF_025151045.1). Classification (NCBI taxonomy): domain Bacteria; kingdom Pseudomonadati; phylum Bacteroidota; class Bacteroidia; order Bacteroidales; family Tannerellaceae; genus Parabacteroides; species Parabacteroides johnsonii. Next base: position 1,267,482 of record NZ_CP102285.1, on the reverse strand, counting down.
AGCCAGCCTGAAGACATAAGGGGTCAGCTGTCTGAAATCAGCAGGTGTACTTACCGGGCTATAATACTCGGCTTGAGTAAAAGTTACTTTCAGATCTGTCACTTCCCATCCATGTAAACCAGATTGGCAAGACATACGAATCCCTTCAAAAACGGCATTTTGAAAAGAATGGTTCAGATAACCATAGGAGATGTCACTTTCGATTTGCAACCCTGCCCCTAACGGTAAGGGTTCAAGAGTCAGCCCTATTGTGGCCCAGTAAGGGTTGGGTGGTACTTCGATCTGAATAATCTTATTGACCTTTTTTATAGGTCGTTCTTTGTAGATAGTCTTGATCTCATCAAAATGGACCTTTACGGAAAATCGTTCTTCCAGCAATGTCTGTATGATTTCCTTTTGGGTCAAACCATATAACGAGATTTCCAATTCATCACTATATGAGTTTATGGAAAAGGACAAAGACGGGTCTTCAATCCACAATGTATTCAGAGCGGATATCACCTTGCTTCTCTCTTCGGGCCTGTCTGGCCGGACGGAGGATTTGAGAGCGGGATGCTGATGCGATAATCCTTGAATCAAACAAGGTTCAGCACCTAAATAATTTCCGATTCGAAAATCATCCATATCCTCTACAATCGCGATATCATTGGCGCCCACTTCATCAACATTTATCTCTCTGCCCTGATTGATAGTTTTTAGATTTTTAATCTTGATGAATTTTTCCGAATCGTTGATTCTTACAACGTCTCGAAGTCTCAGACTTCCGTCAATTATTTTTAGAAAACTTCTTTTATGTCCTTTGGGGTCATGCTCTATCTTATAAAGATAAGATGAAAGTCTGTTTGAGACCGATGCCGGAGGAAGTATAAAAGAAGTGATGGCGTCCAACAACTCATTGATACCGATATTGAACATTGCTGATCCATGTAGCACCGGATAGACTTTGGCTTTTGCCACAAGATCGATTATCGTATTCCAATAATCAGCCGGTGAAATTTCGCTATCCGCCAAATATCGTTCTAATATATTGTCGTCATGGTTGCATACAAATTCTTTGTATTCTTCCTTTATATATGTTTGGGAGCAAATCGGATAAACCAATCCATCGACAACAGTTTGCATAAACAGGACATCTTGAGACAGATTTGTTTTTATATCCAGATACAAACGCTCTAAATTCACACCGTCACGGTCAATTTTATTGATAAATATAATTGTCGGGATTTGCAGTTTTTGTAAAGTATTGAACAGCAACTTTGTTTGCGCTTGTATGCCTTCCTTTGCGGATAAGATGAGGACTGCTCCATCAAGCATTTTGAATGTCCGCTCCACTTCCGCAATAAAATCCATGTGTCCCGGAGTGTCAATGATATTGCATTTCACTCCATTCCAGATAATAGATGTCGTAGAAGCCCGAACAGTAATTCCTCTACGTTTCTCTATATCCATAGAGTCTGTTATGGTGTCACCATTATCCACACGGCCGCACTTTTCCGTTGCTCCACTGGCAAACAGCAGATTCTCGGTTACGGAAGTTTTTCCTGCATCAATGTGAGCAAGAATTCCTAAATTTATAATATTCATTTGGATTAAGCAATAATATACTACAATAGATGCATTGTCGAAACGCACCTTTTAATACCTCCTCGTAGCATGTGAGAACTACAGGATTACTAACTCGTATTAATATGTATATTATTACTGCCGCATAACGATTGCAAAATTACACAAAAAAAATATATCTAACAAAAGTGGGAGGATTTTTTAACTTTTTTTACCATAGACATTTTATTAGGGAAGCGTAGGTTCAACTGGCAAGTACAAATAAGTAGAAATGTTTGAACAACACCGTTTTAGGAAGTTGAAAAATCAAGTTTCTCTCTCGGTATAGCGTTTATTTTGGCCAATATCTTCTTTAGTTTGGCATTTGAGTATTTCCCATTCGTGTTCTATTTAGCTCCTTATTATGAGTATGTAGCAAGTTGCTTATCAAATTCAGCCTCTTTGAGGGTCAAATATGGTTTTGCAAATGGTGACTGACAAGACATAAACAAGGTCAGCAGGATTTTTTACATAAATGGACATGAATGTATATAACCTAAAATAAGAATAAATTTTAATAAGGGCTGCCCAAAAAGAAAAAAAATGCAGTTGCCATCCTACAGATACTTGCAGAAAGGATAAAATTTACTTTTAGACCTTTTGGGATAGCCCTTATTAATACTTCAGATAAAATTCCTAAGGTTATATTTTCAATCCTTTGGACCGGGTTTCCTCCTTGGCATACAGCCCCGGATGCCCAGTTATGGTGTGATTGGCGATAATACTTTCCGATGGATTGCGTATTTGCGGTGATGTATCTTCGGGATATTGCCTGATACCGTTTCGCACACCTTTCGCTTCCGGTTTGACCTGTTGCCCTTCATGCTCCTTTTCGGTGATTTCGGGTGTAGGCGGCGCAAGTTCCAGCTGTATCTTGCGGTCAAGGGCGGCAAGTTCGGACTTCAACTGTTTCAGTTCTTCCTCCTTCTTCCACACCTTGCCTGCTATCTCCTGCAACTGCGGTATCTCACGTTCCAAGACCTCATTCTTCGCTTTATACTGGTCGATGATGGAGGGGATTCTCTCAATCGCGTTGAGGAAGTTGCGGGCGGCGGCCAACGGGTCAGCCAGCGCCAGATGCCCGTTGTTGTAGGTGTACTTGTAGTTCCCCTCGACCACGAAGCGGTTGTCGGTAAACTCCAATCCCTCTTTGAGTATCCTTTCGCTGACCACCTTTATCGGGAAACCGTAAAACTCTCCAACCTGCGTGTACAACCCTCCGGTCGTGGCATTCTTGGCTATCTCCTGCAAACGCTTTCCGATGACTTTCTCATCGGCGGAATCCACTCCGTCCACCTTTATTATATTAAGGTGATTGCCCTCCTTGTCGGTCTGCACCACAGAGAGGAAGCGGTTCCAGTCCTCCGTCATGGCATCTATGAAAGCTGTGTTGTTGCCCAGCTCGCGGGTCTTCGATTCCAGCTTGAACTCCGAATCACGCTTGCCCTTGTTGAACGACTTGCGTTCCCCTTCGAGCGAGGCGATACGTTTTTCCAGTTTCGCCTTGTCCAGCAGGTCGGTGTTGCCGGATAGCAACGCCATATATTCCGAGAAGTTCATGCCCGATTTCTCGTCCATTGCCCCCTCGTCGATGGTACGCGCTTCCATAGCACCGCTTTTAAGCTGGCTGATGAAAGTCTGCTTGCAGTGCAGGAGGTTGAACTTGTAACTGTCCAGTGATTTTTCCACCGCGTAGATTATTACGTCCACGTTGTTCCCGGCGAAATGCTTGGCTATCTCGTTGCCTGCTCTAACTCCCCGTCCGTCACGCTGTTGCAGGTCGGACGGTCGCCACGGCGTATCAAGATGATGAATTGCCACACACCGTTTCTGTGCGTTCACACCCGTTCCGAGCATGGAGGTGGAGCCGAACAGCACACGCACCGTCCCGGCGTTCATGGCATCTATCACCGCCTTCCGAGCCTTGTCGGTCTTGCACTCCTGAATGAAGCGCACCTCGCTTGGCGGTATGCCGTAGTCCTCCGTCAGTTTGCGCTTGATTTCCGAATAGACGTTCCACCCATCGCCCGGCTGGTAAGTCCCCAAGTCAGAGAAAACGAACTGCGTGCCTTTCTGCGCGTCGTATTTTTGATAATACTCCGCGATTATTTTGGCACAGTGGCTCGCCTTGTTGTCGGGGTGGTCTTCGTAATGCGGGTCTATCATGCGCATGTCGAGTGCCATCTTCCGGGCATAGTCCGTGGCGATAAGCATCTTCGCCTTTTCCTCCGTTTCCGAAAGCGGCAGTCTGCCCAACAGGGTGGCGTCGCCCGTCTTGGCGAATTGCATCAGCTTCTGTATGAAGTCCTCCTGCTCCGGCGTGGGCGGTATGTGGTGCAGTATCTCGTTTTTGTTGGGACGGTCCACGCCCACATCCTCCGCCGTGCGGTAGTCCGTGATTTCATTATAGAAGGCGGCAAGCTCCGGCACTTTGATGAAGTAGCGGAAACGCTCCTTCTGCACCACGTTGTTCGTCACGTTGAACTCAAAATCCGTTGTCTTCTTGGCAAATATCGCCGACCACGCATCAAAACATCGAATGTCCTGCCGTTCCAGCTCCTTCGGGCGCAGGTACTTGAACAGCAGGTACAGCTCAGTCAGCGAGTTGCTGATAGTCGTGCCGGAGAGGAAGGTCGCCCCCAAGTCCTTGCCCGTGCGCTCCTGTATGGTGCGGATAGCAAAGAGCATGTTCAGTGCCTTCTGGCTTCCCTCGCTGTTCCCCAATCCCGCCACACGGTCGTGGCGCGTGTTGAAAGTCAGATTCTTGAACTGGTGCGATTCATCAATGAAAATGTGGTCGATGCCCATCTGCTTGAAGTCCACCACGTCGTCCGTGCGTGACTTTATGGCGTGTTCCACCTTCTCCAATTTCGCTTCAAGGTTATGCTTGCGCTTCTCCAGACCTTTCAGCATCGCCCGCGATACGTTCTTTCCCTGCTGGCGCAGCACTTCGAGGTTTTCCTCCACCGTGTCAAGCTCCGCTTGCAGGATGCGCTGCTGCAACTCCGGCGACTGCGGTATCTTGCCGAACTGGTCGTGCGACATAATGACACAATCGTAGTCGTTGTTCTTGATGTTGTTGAAGAAACGCACGCGGTTGGCGGTCGAAAAGTCTTTCTCCGAAGCGTACAGAATCCTCGCGTTGGGATATGCCGCTTGATAGGTGGCGGCAATCTCCGCAACATTGGCTTTCAGCCCGATAATCATCGGCTTGTGCGCCAAGTTCAGACGCTTCATTTCATGCGCGGCGATGCACATTATCAGCGTCTTGCCGGTTCCAACCTCGTGGTCACAAATTCCGCCGCCGTTCTGTTTCAGCATCCAGACGCAATCCATCTGCGAGGGATAGACGCTCCTGATGCCCCGGCTTGCCAGCCCTTTCAGATTGAGGTCGGGAAAAGTCTGATGCGAGCCGTCATACTTCGGGCGCACGAAACAGTTGAACTTGCGGTTATACATCGTCGTCAGCCGCTCCTTGAACTGTGGCGACTGCTCTTCGAGCCATTCGGAGAAGCCGTTTCGTATCTCGTCAATCTTGGCGTTGGCGAGCTGTATTCCCTCGCTGTCGCGCACCTTGATGTCGTTGCCATGCTCGTCCCTGCCGATGGACTTCATCATGTCGGGACAGGTGTTGTGCAGGGCGTGTTTCAGAAGGTGCATGCCGTCATAGTTACGGTAATACCCCTTCACCAGAAACTCGTCCGTGATTTTCATGGTGCGGTAGCCGCACGCCACCGAAAACTCGTCCATGCTTGCAGAGTAGGCGATTTTCACCTCCGTGTCGAACAGCCGGCTCATGTAGGCGGCATAGACACCCGTCGGAATCCAGCGTTCCCCGAAATTGAAATCAAGGTCTTCAAAAGCGATGCGCGGCGGTTCGGCATCTTTCAGAGCCTCCAACGCCTGCTTCACCTCCGGCATACGTTCACTTTCGGGGTTTTCGCCCATCCAAGCCTCTATGCGTTCCGCTTTCTCTATCACGTTTCCGGCAATAAAGCGGTCCTTAATCTCGTAACCGGTTACGAGCGGATTGTAATAGATGCGCCCTTGCAGGGCTGTGAGCAAATCCTCCGCCGTACTGTCGGTTATCTCCCGCATATAGTCGAGATCGACAGTGCCGAACTTGTTGAGCGACGCGGACAGTGCTTCTTCGGGTGAGCCGACGTTGGCATGGCTCTCCACGGAGAAGGAAACGGGACGCTCGAAGATGTCCGCCTTGACAAACTTCCCGTTCTCCGCCCGTTCCAGCGAAAGGATGTCACGCCCGCCCGCGTCCATCATCACTAACTTCACGTTCTGCTTGGCGTTGAGGTTGCCGTAGCGCATGACAAACTCATCGTAACAGGTGTTTAGATGCTCTCGCCACGGGACATTTGCTTCATGCAGGTTCGATTCATAGCGGTACAGCCGCTCGTAGGCGTCACGGAGTAAAACATACTGTAACGCCTTCTCCTTCTGGTAGCCTTTCAGGTCGAGCGGCTGGAATGTCGCCCCGTATGGCGTGATGTCCTTCAGGTAGCCGATGTTATGACGCCCCCTGTCAGCCACCAGCGACCCTTCGCGCAGGTGCATCTCCGGCGTGCGGTGGTAGGCACGCGGCGAAAGGTCCACGACTTCTTCCTTCGGCTTCTCCGCTTCGATGTCGGGGAAAAGGGAGGTCGCCACCGCTTCCGGTGGGGTATCTGTAACGGCAGGTGCGGTGACTGCTTCCGGCTGTGTTTCCTCCTGCCGTGGTTGCTCACGGGGAGTGTCCGGCACGGCTTTCACTTCCATCTTTTCCGCCGCCGCTTGTTTCTCGTTATGCTGCCTTGCCAGTTCCCGAAGTTCCTTCCTGCGTTCCGGCGTCAAATCCATCATCATCTCGTAGAAGCCGTTGATGGGAGGATTGGTATCCCAGTCCAACGTGGCATAGATGTCGTCCGGGTCGGCAGGCTTGGCGGTGTTCTCCGTTTTAGCCTCCTTGTTCTCTGTTACAGTCTTAGGGGTGGTAGCCGTCGGCACAGCCGTAACATTTTGTGTGACATGCACCTGTGGCTTGGGTAGAACGCGCCTTGCCGAGCTTTCCTTTTTCGCCTCCTTTTTCTTTTTGGCGGTTTTCGGTTGTTGGCTGACTTCTTCCGTCATCCCCCAGAGATCGAGCAAGGATAGCTGCACACCGTCAGAATATTTCGGACGTGGCTCTATCTCCGGCTTTTCATCTGCGGGTTGCGGCTTTTCTGTCGGAGTTTCCACCGTCTGCGCCGAGGATACTGTTTCCAATTTTATGGCAGGACGCTCTACTTTATTTTGAACGGCAACTTTTTCTTCCGTTCCTGCCTGCCGGATTGAACCCGAATACAAGCGCATGGCAAGCCTGTAATGGAAATCCTCGTCGAGCATACGGCGCAAATCCCCGGCGATGCCTGCTGCCTTGCCCTCGTGCAGATAAACCATAGCGGGCTTCCCGTAGGGGTCTGTGTCAAGTTTCGCCATCGTATGCACGATGCGTTCCGGGTGGTGGATGAAATAGGCGTTGTCGGTCAGGGCGGTTTTCGTGTCCGTCTGTATCACGGTCATCAGCCGCTCGTCCTGCGACATTTCCTTCTTGCTGAGGTTCTTTTGCAGGACAATCAGGTCACTGCCCACCTCCGTGCCCGCGTTGTCCGTGAACAGGTTGTTGGGCAGGCGTATCGCGGATACCAGATTGGCCTGACTGAACAGCTCGTTACGCACGGAGGTCTTGGTGCTATTCAATACCCCTTGCGAGGTGATGAACGCCACGATACCGCCGTCACGCACGGCATCCAGTCCTTTGAGAAAGAAATAGTTGTGGATGGTTTTCTGGGCGGAGCGTCTGCCGAAAGAGTCGCTCCGCTGAAACTCCGCGTCGAACACGGCAATGTCACCGAACGGAATGTTGGACACCGCCAAGTCGAAATAATTGTTGAACGGTCTTTCGATTTTCTCAAAACCGCAGGTGCGCATTTTCTGGTCGGGATAGAGATGCCTCAAGATTGTACCCGTGAGCAGATCCTTCTCGAAAGCCATCACATCCGCATTGGGGCTGTGCCGCAGCATGGAATCCACGAACACGCCGACACCTGCCGACGGTTCGAGCATACGGGCGGGGCGGACGCTGTAATCTGCCAGCACGTCCGCGATGGTGTCGGTTATCTCTTTGGGGGTGTAGAAAGCGGTCAGCACGGACGCTTTCAGCGAATCCACAAACCGCTTGTACTCTGTTTCGTCCTTGCTGTTCTCACGGATAAGCCTGTGCAGCTCCACCGTCGGGGCGAACAGTTCGAGGTCGGATTTCGCCCACCGGACGGCATCCGTCAGTTCCTTTGCAGGGTTGAGGATACATTTCAGACCGCCGAAACCGCAGTACCTTTGAAGTATGGCACGCTCTTCGGTTGTCGCTGTCCTATTTTCCCTGTCAAGGATGAATGCCGTCCGTATCGCCTCGATGTTGTCCCGCAGTTTCTGTTTGCGGTTAAACGCCATATTCGTCTAAGTAAAGGACGGTTGCTCCCGTCAGCTCCGTGTAGAGCAGGTCGTAATCGGAAGACAGGGCGAAATTGTCATCCGAGAGGTCATAGACGGAGAACACGTTGCCGACAAGCGGCAGCAGTTTCAGGACAAAGGCTTCACGCTTCTCTTCCGGCACTTCATCGGCAAACTCGTTTTCCACGACTTCGCGGAGGATGGCGTAACGGGAATAATGCAGCCCGCGCAGCAGCGTGTCCATCGCCAGTTCCTGCGCACCATCGGCGGGATAGCCTTCAAGCCGTGCCCTCTCATACGTTTCGGCGGCACGGTCGGCCCGTTCCCGTATGAAAGCGGTGTCGTCAGCCTGTTCAAACTTGTTCGTGCGGAGATAGTCCAGCAGGTACAGACCGTAATAGGAAAAGTCGGTCTGACCCTCGTTTTTCTTCTTGTTGTTCATTACTTTGGATTTAGCGGATTGATAATTAACGGGATAATCGGTTGGAAAAAGGAAGAAAAAGGCACTCGGTATCCCTCCGAGTGCCACCACTAAATCCAAAGTATGAGTGTAATCCGGTATCGAAGAACAATTCATTACTCTGAACAAGTGGCAAAGTTAATACTATTTCTTCCGTCCTGAAAATTTCTTGTCCTTTTTAGCCTCCGGGAACACAAAAGTCGTGTTATATTCCCCGTCAAAGGCGACAACAGCATCGAAACTCTTGCCCTGTTTGCTCTTGAACCCTTTGAGCAGCTTGGTATGCCCTTCGGTGAGCAGGTCTTTGATTTCATCGTCGGACAGGGTGCGTCCCGCTTTCAGCCGGAACACGGGCAGTCCGCACTCCGTGTTGTCGCAGCGTACCACCTTGCCGTAGAACCGCATCCTGCCCGTGCCACACTTGGGACACGCGCAGCCGGAGTCACGGCTGCCGAAGAGCTTGTCGCACGAGAGCAGTTCGGAGGTTATCTCACGTGTGTACGCCTCTATCTCCTTGCGGAAGGTGTCGGCGGACAGTTCCCCGCGCTCGATACGCGCCAGCTCCTTTTCCCATTCGCCCGTCATGGCAACATCGGCGATGCGCATCGTCTTGACGACGGAATTGAGGGCAAGTCCTTTTTCGGTGGGAACAAGCGACTTCTTGCAGCGTTCCATGTAACCGCGCTTGAAAAGCGTTTCGATGATGGAGGCGCGTGTGGCGGGAGTACCGATGCCACAGTCCTTCATCGCCTGCCGCAGTGCGTCGTCCTCAATTTCCTTGCCCGCCGTTTCCATTGCCGAGAGCAGGGTGGCTTCGGTATGCAGCGGCTTGGGTTTGGTCTTTCCTTCGGTAATGGACGAGCCTTTCGGTGTCAGCGTGTCGCCTTCCTGCCAGCCGGGGATGGTAATTTCCTCTTTTTCCTCGCCATAGACGGCACGCCATCCGGTTTGCTTCACGACGCTGCCTTTTACGGTAAACTCCACTCCGGCACATTCCGCCGTGACAGTGGTCACATCCTTGACGCATTTCTCAGAGAATGCCTCGACCATGCGCCCGGCAATCATCTGATAGATGGTATTGTCCTCTTTGGAGAGGAAGAGCGGTTTCTCACCCGTGACGAGCAGGGCATGGTGGTCTGTCACCTTGCCGTCGTCCACGCTGCGGCGTGTCGGGGCGGCTTTTGCCCGCACCTTGTCTTTCCATTCGGGCTGTGTGCCGATGAAAGCGAGCAGTTTGGGAATTTCGGCAAACACGTCTTCGGGGATGTAGCGGCTTCCCGTTCTCGGATAGGTTATCAACTTCTTTTCGTAGAGTTTCTGCGCGATTTCAAGCGTCTGTTCCGCCGTGAAGCCGTGCTTGGCGTTGGCTTCTTTCTGGAGCGTGGTCAGGTCGTAGAGCAAGGGAGTTTCCTCCGTCTTCTCCTTGCGCTCGGCTTTCGTGACAGTGGCGCAACCTGCCGCCTTTACCTTATTATATAGTTCCATCGCCGGTTCTTTCTCTTTCCATTTCTCGGAGGATGAGAATTTCACGACTTCGCCGTCGCAACCGTCCGTTGCGATATGGAGCTGCCAGAATGCTTCGGACGTAAAGCGGCGGTTCTCCCAGTAGCGTTCACATACCATAGCCAACGTTGGTGTCTGCACCCGCCCCACGGAATACGTGCCGTGTCCGGCGGCGATGGATAACGCCTGTGTGCCGTTGATGCCCACGAGCCAGTCGGATTCGCTCCGCGCTTTGGCGGCGAGGTAGAGGTTGTCGTATTTGCTGCCGTCTTCGAGTTTCCGCAGTCCCTCGCGGATAGCTTTGTCGGTGAGAGAGCTGATCCACAGGCGCACGAAAGGAGTGGTGCAACCCGTATAGTGGTAGAGGTAGCGGAAGATAAGCTCTCCCTCGCGTCCGGCATCGGTCGCCACGATGATATGTTCGCTTGTGTCGAACAGTCTTTTGATGACTTTTATCTGCGACACCACGCCGCTGTCGGGCTTGTAACCTTTCTCCGTCCTGACCTGACGGGGGACGAGCGTGAATGTGTCGGGAATAATCGGGAGGTTGTCACGGACAAATCCGCGCACGCCGTAGCCGTCGGGCATGGCAAGCTGAACGAGGTGTCCGAATGCCCATGTCACGGCATAACCGCCTCCCTCGAAATATCCTTCCTCTCTCTTTGTCGCGCCCACGATGCGGGCGATTTCACGTGCCACGGAGGGCTTTTCTGCAATGATTGTCTTCATGTCTTCTTCTTTTTTGTTGATACTTTGGATTTTATTTTGGATTCAGTGGCGGACACGGGATTACATTTTCATGCCCTTGCCCGTTTTCTTCTGCGGCTTCTCCTGCTGCTGTTGCTGGCGGGCGTCCTTCGGGTTGGTCTGACCTTTCTGCAACGGCTCTCTCAGATTCTTTGTAGCCTCGTTGGTCTTGCCATCGTTGTTCACCGCCACCTGCGTGCGGCTCTCGTTGGACGGAGCAACCTGCTGTGCATTGTCAGGGTTCGTGTCGTAGCGGTACGGGCGTCCCTTCTCCGGGTTGAACTTGATATACATCGTGGCATGGAAGCCCTGCTTGTCGGTCACGTTCTCCAGCTTCACGGCTTTACCCGCCACATAGTCGGCTTTCTGCTGGTCGGTGAAGCTCACGCCGCTCCATTTGCTGATGGGGCGGATGCTGCCGTCCTCGTTCGTCCACGTGTTGCGGCGTTGCTCCTTCTTGGTCTGTGCGGCATTTTCCCCGCCCTGCGCCTGACTTTTCGATGTGTCGCCTTTGGTTTCCTGTGTCTGTGCGGTACGGGGCGACTTGCCGGTTCCCGGCACGAACTCCACGCCGCGCTGCTCCACGTTCACTTGCAGGGTGGTGACGAACTTTCTGCCGTCGTTGCGCTCGATGAGCTTGTCGCGTACGGGCAGTCCGGCGCGGAGCATGTCCCGCTCCTGCGTGGTGATTTCCGTCTTGCCGATGCGCTCCGGGATGCGCACCCTGCTTGCCGGAATGTCCGTGATTTCATTCGTCTTGCGGTCGATGCTGATGTAGGAGGGGATGATCTCGCCCGTTTCCCTGTCCACAATGTCCACGACCCTACCGAGATTGCCCGTTTCGCGGAGGTTCTTCCGGTCATTGTCGGAGAATTTGTGTTCCTTGTACTCATCCAGCTTCTGCTCCTTGCGGATGAAGTGCGGCACGAGGCTGATGTTTCCCTCACCGTCCTTCTTGAAGGAGAGGCGGGCGTCCAGCTCGAATGATTCGCCGCCGAAGGTCGGTTTGACCTTTACCAAGTCGGACTTGCCATAGTTGAGCATCTTCGTAAGGTCGCCGGACTTTTCAAGGTTGTCCCGCTTTACGCCCCATCTGTCCTCCAGCTCCTGCCAGTTGATTTTACTCTCGTCGATGGGCTGGTAGCCACGTTTGCCCTGCATCTGTTCGGATTTGTCCTGTTGCTGTTCTTTCCGTTGTTCCATGTTCTCCTGTTTTTGAGGTTCTTGTTTCTCTGTCTGTTGTGCTGCCATCTCTTCCTGCACCTTCTTCTCATAGTCGGAGGTGTCCACCTTGTGAGGGGCGAGCAGCTCCTTGTTCGCTTCGGGGTCTTTCAGCAGTTGCTTCATCACCTCTAAGAGATTTTCAGCTTGGTCTGCCGCAATGCGGTAGAAACCGAAGCGGCTGGGTTCCTTGCACTGCCGGAAGAAGTTCTTGAAGAAGTTGTCCAGCACGTCGCCATGTCGGTCGAATTGCAGGAAACTCTGCGCGTTCTCCGCTTTTGCGGGGGTGCGCTTGGGTGTGCCGTCCGCGTTCAGCCCGGCTACCACGCTGATCTCGCCTGTCTTCTCGTCACGGACTACCAGCACGTCCTTTTCGTCTTTTTTCTTTGCCATCTGAAAAATGTTTTAATGGGTTATTTATGAAAGAAATTATGGATACGAGCCTTGTAGAAGGCTATATCTTCCTTTTTGAAGTCCTTGATATGGTTGGAAAGGAATGTCAGCACGTCCTCCTCGCTGTAATAGGTCTTCTTGCCCAGCGTCTTGTAGGGCAATGCGCCTACGCTGCGGTAGCGTTGGAGGGTGCGTTTGCTTATCTGGAGCAACATGCACAAATCCTGATTGTCGAAAAGGCGGATGCTTTCCGTGATAGTGGGCTGTTTCCCCTCAGCCTTCATCGCCAGCAGCAGTTCGTCCTGACGGTCGAGCCGTTCCATCAGCTTCTGCATCCAGCCCTCGAAGTTGTTTCGTGTGAGCAGTTCCATGACCTATGTCCTCCTTCCTTTTGGTTTGCCGCCCGTGCGCAGCGTGTGGTTGTGGAACAGGGTGTCTATTGTCCCTTCCTCGTTCCTTACTGTGTTGTCCTCCAATAGCCGCAGTATCTCGGAAAGGCGGTAGCGGCAGCTTCCGCGTACCACCACATACTCGATACGGTGGTCGGTGCGCATACGCTGCATGGTGCGCTTGCTCACGTTGAGCATCTTCGCCGCCTGTGCCGTGTCAAGCAGCTTGTCTTCGGTTTCCCGCTTCCGTTTCTTCTCGTCCCTTGCCTCGCGGATGTACCCTGCGATGTTCGCAATCTGCGCCATCATCTCCTTGTAGGCGGAACTTTCCATTGTTATCACTTTCATGTTCAGTCCTTTCTTTTTGTTTCTGCGACAAAATTCGGCAATAAACAAAAGGGGCTTTAACAACTCACTACGTGACTCACGTAAGATTTTTGCGGAAGATGGCTCCGTAACCCGGTCAAACGGCGCAACAGGCAGCCTTTCAGCGGAAAACGATACGTCTTGTATGCCGTTTCGTTACCTTTGCGGCAAACTCTAAATGACATGAATATGGAAATAGTATCTATCGAGAAAAAGACTTTCGAGATGATGGTGGCGGCATTCGGCGCACTCTCGGAGAAGGTCGCCGCCCTGAGGCGCAAAAGCGACACGGGGCGCATGGAAAGATGGCTCACGGGCGAGGAGGTCTGCGGGCAGTTGAGAATAAGCCCGCGCACGTTGCAGACGCTGCGTGACAGGCGGCTTATCGGCTACTCGCAGATAAACCGCAGGTTCTATTACAAGCCAGAGGAGGTGAAGCGGCTGATACCGCTTGTCGGCACGCTCTATCCGCACGGCAGATGATTTGATTTATTCACCCACTGAATCCGAAGTTATGATGAACGAGAACAACGATGTTTTTACGATGGAAGACGAGCCGATAGCCTCTGTGGTGCAGGATATGCGCAAAGGCTCGAAATGGCTGTCCGCATTTCTGGAAAGCTACCGTCCTCCGCTGGACGGGGAACGTTACCTGACGGACGGCGAGGTGTCGGAACTGCTCCGTGTGAGCCGGCGCACCTTGCAGGAATACCGCAACAACCGCGTGTTGCCCTTCATACTTTTGGGAGGGAAGGTGCTTTACCCGGAAACGGGGCTGCGCGGGGTACTGGAAGCGAACTACCGCAAGCCGCTGGAGTGAGGCGGTTTCATGAAAAAGTAAACGGGTGACACCTTTTGTGGTGCTACCCGTTTACTTGTCTTATGGGGTATGTGCAATCAGCAATACCCGGCTTTTCCGTTCTGTATGAACATCACGTATGTCTGCCGTTTCTCTTGTGAGAGTGCCTTTCCCACCAGCCATGTGCGGAACAGGTGGGTGTTGTAGGTATTCACCCTGAAAGCGACCGGGATGATGATTTCAAGGGCGTACACGTCCGCGTGCAGCCCGTTTTCAAGCTGCATGTAGCGGCACACCTCGTAGTCGTTCAGCACGTCCGACTTGCGGACGGCTCTGATGGCGGCGTTCACTGCCGGGACGGTCGTATGGAACAATCCGGCTATTTCGGTGGCGGTCATCCACACGTCGTTACCGGTTACGCTGACTGCCTTGTCCTCGATGATGATTGTGTCACGTTTCATGGCTTTTCTTTTTAGATGGTGCAACCTGCAAATTCCTCGACGCCGTTCAATCTTGCGGCAAGGTTCTCCATGTCCTGATTGAGCTTCTCTTTGGTTATCTTTGCGTAAATCTGCGTCGTCTTTATGCTCTTGTGTCCGAGCATGGAGCTGACCGTTTCGATGGGAACACCGTTGGAGAGGAATATCGTCGTGGCTGCCGTGTGGCGGCTCTGATGCCACGTGATATGCTTGGTGATGCCGCAACGCTTGGCGACGGCACGGATACCGGCAAGGCACGTGTTATAATGCGGAACGGGAAATATCCTGCCGTCCCCGCACAGTCCCCGGTATTTGCCGATTATGCGGTTGGCGATGTCGAGCAGGCGGATGTTGGACACCACGCCCGTTTTCTGGCGGTTGATGTTTATCCACTCGTGTTCGTCGAAGTAGGTGCGGATATTCTCTTCCGTAAGGTTGCGCATATCCGCGAACGACAGCCCCGTGAAGGCGCAGAACAGGTAGAGGTCGCGGTACAATTCCTGTTTGGCGTTTTTCAGTTTCCCCTCCATCAGCAGGCGGATCTCATCTTTGGTCAGGAAACTGCGTGTTGTTTCCTCCTTCTTGATTTCATACTCGCGGAACGGGTCGCGCGTCAGCCACTCGTTGTTGATGGCGATGAATACCATCGTCCGTAACGGGCAGACGTACAGCCACACGGTATTGGTGCAGCAGTGCTTGTCCGTGCGCAGGAACATCTCGAAGTCGGAGATGAAAGCCGGGGTAAGCTCTTTTAGGGCGATGTCCTTCACATGGTAGCGGATGTCGAGGAACTCTTGCATGTGCTTGTAAACGGTGCGGTACTTCAGCAGCGTGCCTTTGGCTTTCATGCCTGCCTCCACCTGCTTCTCGTAGTCCTCGTTGTGCTGGCGGAACACCTGCATCAGCGTGTGGTAGCGGTGTTCCAGTCCGAGAAAGGCGTTCTTCACCTTCTCCGCCGTGACGAAGTTGTCACGCTCCATGATTTCCTGATAATGCCTGTTGATGCGTACCCGCATCTTGTCAAGCATACGGTTCGTTTCGAGTGCCGCCGTGCTTCTGCCCGTGACACGTCCACCTTTGGTGTCCCACAGTTTCGGATCGACAGTCAGTTTGCAGCTGAACTGTGTCTGGCTGCCGTCCACCGTGATGCGTCCCATGACGGGAACTGTCCCGTCCTTTTTCACTACCTGACGCTTGAGGTAGTAGATTACTGAAAATGTACTCTTCATTGTCCTTAATTTTTGGGTTTCAAAATTAGTTGGTGAAGAGTCCGGTGTTGGTACGCAAAACGGGGAGGAACGGCGCAATCTTTTTCCGTAACCTGATTTTTCGCATGAGTTATGGATAACTCACTATTCCTTAGAGCCTTGTTTCGCTATTCGTACCCGTTTGTCGCATTTTCGGGCATGGTTACGAACAAGTAACGTAGCGGCGTCAGGATTTGGCTTCGGCAGGGATTGTAATGGCTTCACGGATTATCGCCACTTCAACCAAAACCCTTGTAACTCAATTCTATCACTATATCTTTCCGCATTTCACTTTTTTGTAGTAACTTTGCTTTATGAACCTAAAAAATATAGACAATGACAGCAATCATTTTAATAGCAGTGATCGTGATCCTGGCAATCTGGATCGCTTCCTTGTATAATTCGTTAGTGAAATTGCGTAACAACCGCGAGAACGCTTTTGCCGATATCGACGTGCAACTTAAACAACGCCATGACCTCATCCCGCAGTTGGTCGAAACGGTCAAAGGCTATGCCTCACACGAGAAAGAGACACTGGAGCGCGTCATTAACGCCCGCAACGGAGCGATCAGCGCCAAAACGATCGACGACAAGATCGTGGCTGAAAACGCCCTGACTTCCGCACTGGCCGGCTTGAAGATCACGCTCGAAGCCTATCCCGATCTGAAAGCCAACCAGAACTTTTTGCAGTTACAGGAAGAAATATCCGATCTGGAAAACAAACTGGCTGCCGTACGCCGTTATTTCAATTCGGCTACGAAAGAGTTGAACAACGCGGTCGAGACATTCCCATCCAACCTGATCGCCGGTATGTTCGGCTTTAAGAAGGAAGTGATGTTCGACCTCGGCGAACAACGCGCAACACTCGAAGAAGCACCAAAAATCAAGTTCTAAGGATGCAATACGTCGGCATACAAACCCAACAGAGCAGGAACAATTTCCGGTCCCTGCTCCTGCTTTGCTTGTTTCCCTGCCTGGTGATGGGATTGCTTTTCGCGTTCTGCTACCTGCTCCACCTGTTGGCGATGAACGACGACGGCTTGACGCAAGCCGAGATACTAAAATATTCCACCGGAATGTTCATCCATTTGGCACCATACGTGTTGGGAGGCGTATTGATTTGGTTTATCATCGCCTATTTTGCCAATACAAGCATCATCAACTCGGCAACCGGTTCCGAGCCTTTGTCGAGAATGGAAAACAAAAGGGTATATAACTTAGTGGAGAACCTGTGTATGAACCAAGGGATGAAAATGCCCAAGATCAATATCATCAACGACGATTCGCTGAATGCTTTTGCAAGCGGCATCAACGAAAGGACCTATACCATCAGCCTCTCGCGGGGAATCATCGACAAACTGGACGATTCCGAACTGGAAGCGGTCATTGCACACGAACTGTCGCATATCCGCAACAAGGACGTACGCCTGATGATCGTATCGATCGTCTTCGTCGGTATCTTTGCCATGCTCGCACAGATAGCCATGCGCTCCGTCTACTACTCGTCGATGAGCCGCAGGAGAGACGAGAAAAACAACACTGCGATCATTATCGTCTTAGTCATGATCGTTGCGGCCATCGGTTATTTCTTCTCCATGCTGATGCGTTTCGCCATCTCGCGCAAACGGGAATACCTGGCCGACGCCGGAGCCGCCGAGATGACCAAGAACCCGCTCGCCCTCGCCAGCGCACTACGGAAAATATCGGCCGATCCCGACATCGAAGCCGTCAAACGGGAAGACGTAGCCCAGCTTTTCATCCAGCATCCGGGCCAACAGGCTAAAAGCGCACTGAGCGGCTTAAGCGGACTTTTCGCCACTCACCCGCCCATCGAAAAACGGATACAAGTGCTCGAACAATTCTAAATTTAATCAAGAATTAATATCCGAAATCATTCCATCCCGGCATTAATTTAATATCTTTGGTGCCGGATAAAAATAAGTGTTGGAAATGATACAAAAAGAATTGATTGGCGATCTTAAGCTGAAATGGGATCACATGCAGCAGGCGATGCAAAAAATAAATGCCGGCGGATGCCTGCTTACCGTGGATGTGAATCTGTATTATACAACCGGACGTATCTATAGCGGCTATTTCTATCTTCCCGCGGAAGGTGCTCCCCGGTTCTTCGTGAAACGGCCGAACGGACTGGCCGGCGACCATGTCGAATACATCCGCAAACCGGAACAAATGGCTGAGCTTTTCGCATCCCACGGACTGGAAATGCCGGAAAAGCTCCTGCTCGAAGCCGACGAGCTGACATACAACGACTATATACGCCTGCAAAAGATCTTCAATCCGAAAGAGACCGGAAACGCAACCGCAATGATGCGTGAGCTACGCCGGATAAAGACGCCGTACGAGATCGAAATGTTCCGTATCTCGGCCGAACGACACGCCAAGACATACGCTGAAATTCCCGAATGTTTCCGTCCCGGAATGACCGACCTCGAATTCCAGTATGAAATAGAAAAACGGATGCGCAAGAACGGCTCCATCGGGTTGTTCCGTGCTTTCGGAGCCAACATGGATATCTTTATGGGAAGTATCCTGGCGGGAGAAAACGCCGAAGTCCCCTCTCCTTTCGACTTCGCCTTAGGTGGCGGAGGTATCGACGCCTCCTGCCCGTTAGGTGCAAACGGGACGACCCTGAAAGAAGGGACGGCCGTCATGGTGGATATGGCGGGAAACTATACGGCTTATATGACGGATATGACACGTGTGTTCTCCGTCGGCCGACTGCCCGAACTTGCTTACCGGGCGCATCAGACAGCCCTTCTTATCGAAAGCGAGATCGAAAATATCGCCCGGCCGGGAACACCTTGTGCCGAACTCTATGAGATAGCTGCCAAAATCACCGAAAAACAGGGACTCGGCGCCTACTTCATGGGGACCAAGCAACAAGCCAAATTCGTGGGGCACGGCATCGGCATCCAGATAAACGAGCTCCCGGTACTTACGCCCCGCTCGAAAGACAGGCTCGAACCGAACATGGTGTTCGCGCTCGAACCGAAATATGTGATACCGGGTGTCGGCGCCGTCGGCATCGAAAACAGCTTCCTGGTTACGGAAACCGGACTGGAGAAGATCACGCAATTTACAGAAGATATCATACAATTATAAATCATAAATCATAAATTATAAATCATAAATGAAAAAAGCAATCTCACTTCTCCTGTTACTGGCTATCATCTTCATGCCGGCAAAGGCTCAGGATGTAGAAAACGTTAAGCCGGTGAAGAATGTCATTCTTCTGATCCCGGACGGGACATCGCTGGCAACTGTTTCCATGGCGCGTTGGCTGCAATGGTATACCAACCCCGACAAACCGAAATTGAACATCGACCCGTATCTCTGCGGGACAGTCCGCACACATTCTTCGAATGCACCTATCGGAGACTCGGCCCCTACGACTTCCTGCTACATGACAGGACAGCCCAGCCGTACAGGCTACGTTTCCACTTATCCGGAGAACGACGGCGACAACGATATCTACCCGACCGATCCGGCACGCGCTTTCCAACCGCTAACAACCGTCCTGGAAGCGGCCAAAATAAAACAGGGCAAATCGACGGGACTGGTTTTCACCTGCGAATTCCCGCATGCGACACCGGCCGACTGCTCCGCCCACAGCTACAACCGTGGCAAATATGAATGGATCGCCCCACAGATGGCTCACAACGACCTGAACGTCGTGATCGGAGGCGGCACCAGCCTGCTTCCCGAAGAGAGCGAAGCCTACCTGAAAGCGAACGGATATGGTGTCTTTAAGAATGACATCAACGGTATGCGTAATTATAGCGGTAACAATATGTGGGCTTTGTTCGGAGACAGGGAAATGGCTTACGACATCGATCGCGACCCGGCCCAACAGCCTTCTCTGGAAGAGATGACTCGCAAAGCGATCGAAAAGTTGTCTCAAAACCCGAACGGTTTCTTCCTGATGGTGGAAGGCAGTAAGGTTGACTGGGCTGCACACGCGAATGATCCGGTCGGCATGGCCACAGATATGTTGGCTTTCGACCGTGCTTGCGGTGCTGCCCTCGAATTTGCCCGTCAGAATGGTGAGACTGCCGTAGTGATCGCTCCTGATCATGGCAACAGCGGTATCAGCATCGGGCGTGCCGATTGCAAAGGGTACGATAAACTGAGCAAAGACCAACTCTTCCACCAGTTTTCCTTGTATAAGCTGACCGCCGAAGGTTTTGCCAAAAAGGTGAACAGTGTACCGGCATCCGAAGTACAGAACGTATTCCGCACATACGCAGGTTTCGAACTGACACCGGAAGAGTTGGACGCCTTAAACCATTGTAAAGACTATAAGAACAGCCCGATCCCGGAAAACGAACGTTCGACCAAAGGCAAAGGTTCTTTATACAGCGGTTCTTTGACGACTTTCATGTCCAAGTTGCTTACCTCCAAAACTTGTTTCGGTTTCACAACCGGCGGCCACACCGGTGAAGAGGTGTTCCTCGCTGCTTACCATCCTGACCGTGCAAGCCTGCCTCTCGGTATGCACACGAATATCGAACTGAACCATTATCTCTGCGCCCTGTTCGGCATGACACACGACACGCTGGAAGAACTGACAGCCGGCAACTTCGCTCCTCACACGGAAGTATTCAAAGATTTCAAATGTGAAATCGTTCCGGCTAAAGACGAAAAAGGTTCTCCTTCATTAGTTGTAAAGAACAAAAAGAAGCAGATCAACATCACGCCGTTCAGCAACATCGTGACGATCGGAAAGAAAGGACAGGAAGAAATCCGCCTGAATTCGGTAATCGTGTATGTTGACAAAAACAACACATTTTATCTGCCGGCCAAACTGGTAGAATATCTGCAATAAAAACAAAGACGATAGCAGGGTGGTGTGCCAAGTGCGAGAACAAGTACATTTGACACACCGCCTTCTTTCTCTCTCGTGAAACCTTATCTCCCCCCATTAACCGGTTCTCTTCTTCTAAATGCCCGAATTACAAACCACACAGTAAAACGTTATAGTTATTTGTTTTTTTTCAATCATTCTTTTCTTAAAATATCTATACAGTATCAATACAGGAGATTTATATAGACTTTTAGACAAATAAGACCGATCTTTTTTGAAATACATTTGCGTCATTTCTAAAATAATAAATGAATATGACAAGAGCAAATGCAAAATGGATACGGCTGATGGCAGTTATCGGCTGTACGACTATGTGGATGGCATCCTGCAAACATGCACCGGATGCGCAGATGAAAGCATCTTATGCGACGATGAAAGTTTCTACTGCAGACAAAGAGCTGACAACACCTTATTCGGCCACGATCCGCGGTCGCCAGGATATTGATATTTATCCGCAAGTATCGGGAACTATCGAACGACTGTGTGTGACAGAAGGACAGGTCGTACGGAAAGGACAATTACTTTTCGTCATAGATCAGGTTCCTTACAAGGCCGCTTTGAAGACGGCCCAGGCAAACGTGGAAGTGGCAAAAGCAGCTTTGGCTACCGCCGAGCTGAACTACAGCAGCACAAAAGAACTGTTTGCGAAAAAGGTTGTTTCCGCTTTTAACCTGAAAACAAGCGAGAACAGCTACCTGACCGCCAAAGCACAGTTGGTCCAGGCCGAAGCCCAGGAGCTGAACGCCCGCAACAACCTGTCTTATACGGAAGTTAAAAGTCCGACTGACGGTGTTGTCGGTATGTTGCCTTACCGTGCCGGGGCATTGGTCAGCGCCAGTATTCCCCAACCGCTGACAACGATTTCGGACAATTCGAATATGTATGTCTACTTTTCCATGACGGAAAACCAGTTGCTGGCCATGAGCCGCCAATACAAAAGCATGGACGAAGCGTTGGAAAACATGCCGGAAGTGTCGTTGAAACTGAACGACCAGTCCATTTACGAGCAGAAAGGAAAGATCGAATCGATTAGCGGGGTGATCGACCGGAAGACCGGAACAGTCGGCGTACGTGCCGTATTCCCCAACGAATCCCGCCTGCTTCATAGCGGAGCCTCCGGCAATGTGCTCATACCGCAGGCCTACAAAGACTGTATCATTATTCCTCAAGGCGCAACGGTTCGTTTGCAGGACAAGACGATTGTCTACAAAGTAGTGGACGGTAAAGCCGTTTCCACATTGATTACCGTAGCTGAAATCAGCGACGGCCGTGAATACATCGTACTCGACGGATTGAAGGTAGGCGAAGAGATCGTATCCGAAGGAGCCGGATTAGTACGTGAAGGAACGCAAGTTAAATAAAGGATCGAAGTATGAAAGGAAATATTTTTATTAAACGGCCCGTTATGGCCATCTCCATCTCCATTCTTATTTTGGCGATCGGATTGATTTCGCTCTTTACCTTGCCGGTCGAGCAATATCCTGACATCGCGCCGCCTACGGTCCACGTATCGGCGACTTATACCGGTGCGGATGCCGATGCGGTGATGAACAGTGTCATCATGCCGTTGGAAGAAAGTATCAACGGTGTAGAAAACATGATGTACATGACTTCTACTTCCACCAATGCAGGTTCGGCAAGTATCGAAATATATTTCAAACAAGGGACGGACCCTGACATGGCGGCTGTCAACGTGCAGAACCGTGTAACGAAAGCACAGGGTTTATTGCCCGCCGAAGTAACCCGTATCGGTGTCAGCACCCAGAAGCGACAGACCAGTTTTTTGCAGATCGACGCACTTGTTTGCTCCAATGGACGTTATGACAAGACATTTCTCGGAAACTACCTCGACATCAACGTTATCCCGCGTATCAAACGTATCGAAGGCGTAGGCGACGTGATGGAGTTGGGCGATACCTACAGTATGCGTATCTGGCTGAACCCCGAACGAATGGCCCAATACGGACTGGTTCCTTCGGATGTGACTTCCGTATTGGGAGAACAGAATATCGAGGCTCCGACCGGTTCGCTGGGTGAAAACTCGAAAAACGTTTTCCAATACACAATGAAATACCGCGGACGTTTGAAGAGCGTGGAAGAATTCCAGAACATCGTCGTCCGGGCTCAGGAAGACGGTTCGGTATTGCGCCTGAAAGATGTCGCCAAGGTCGAGCTGGGGACATTGAGTTACGGCTTCGACAGCCAGATGGACGGTAAGCCGGCCGTGACATTCATGATCTACCAGGTAGCCGGCTCTAACGCAACGGAAGTAAACGAACGTATTGCCGCCGAATTGGAAAAGATGAAAGAGGAATTGCCTACAGGAACGGAATTTATCACGATGATGAGCTCCAACGACTTCCTCTTCGCTTCTATATATAATGTGGTAGAAACGCTGATCGTGGCAATCATCCTCGTAATCCTTGTGGTGTATTTCTTCCTTCAGGACTTCAAGAGTACGCTGATCCCGTCTATTTCGATCATCGTTTCGCTGATCGGTACATTCGCCTGTCTGACAGCCGCCGGATTCACGATCAACATCCTGACCCTGTTCGCCCTGGTGCTTGCCATCGGTACGGTGGTGGACGACGCGATCGTGGTGGTGGAAGCCGTACAGGCGAAATTCGATGCGGGCTACACCTCTTCCTACCAGGCTACAAAAGACGCGATGGGCGACGTAACGATGGCCGTTATCTCTTGTACCTGTGTGTTCATGGCCGTGTTCGTGCCTGTAACTTTCATGGGTGGTACTTCCGGTATCTTCTATACGCAATTCGGTGTGACGATGGCGACCTCCGTAGGTCTTTCCATGATTTGTGCATTGACGCTCTGCCCTGCCCTGTGTGCTATGATGATGCGCCCAAGTGATGGGAATAAGAGTGCCAAAAGTATTAACGGCCGTGTACGTGCCGCCTACAATGCCTCTTTCAACGCCGTGTTGGGTAAATACAAGAAAGGCGTCATGTTTTTCATCCATCACCGTTGGATGGTATGGGCCGGACTGATCGCATCCGTTATTCTGCTGGGCTGGCTGATCAGCAATACTAAAACAGGCCTTGTCCCGCAAGAAGACCAGGGAACCATCATGGCGAATGTAGCCATTGCTCCGGGTAGTACGCTGGAAGAGACCGGCAAGGTGCTGGACAAGGTAGAGGACATCCTGAAGAATACCCCGGAAGTAGAACATTACTCCCGTGTAGCCGGTTACGGCTTCCTGGCAGGTCAGGGTACCTCCTACGGTATGGCAATTATCCGTTTGAAAAACTGGGATGAAAGAAAAGGTGCCGAACATGTTTCCGATGCGGTGGTCGCACGCCTGAACGCACAATTCGCCCAAATCAAAGAGGCGCAGATATTCTGCTTCCAGCCGGGTATGATTCCGGGCTACGGTTTGGGTAACTCTATCGAGTTGAACTTGCAGGACCGTACGGGTGGAGATATGAGCACTTTCTACGGCAACGCCATGCAGTATATCGGGGCTCTGAACCAACGTCCCGAAGTGGCGATGGCCTACACTTCTTATGCCATGAACTTCCCGCAGATATCGGTCGATGTGGACGCAGCCAAATGTAAACGGGCCGGCATTTCACCTTCGACGGTTCTCGACGTATTGGGTAGTTATTGTGGTGGTGCATATGTCTCTAACTACAACCAATTCGGAAAAGTATATCGTGTGATGTCACAAGCCTCACCGGAATACCGTCTTGACGAACAAGCCTTGAACAATATGTTCGTCCGCAACGGAACGGAAATGGCTCCGATCAGCCAGTTCGTAACCCTGAAACGAGTACTCGGACCTGAAGTGGCCAACCGTTTCAACCTCTTTAGCTGTATCACAGTCAATGTGAATCCGGCACCGGGATATTCCACCGGTGAAGTGCAACAGGCCATCGAGGAAGTGGCTGCCCAGATGCTGCCGACAGGATATGGATACGAGTATGGCGGTATGGCACGTGAAGAGGCCAATACGGGAGGCTCGCAGACACTCTTTATCTATGCGGTCTGTATCTTGCTTATCTACTTGATCCTGGCTTGTCTGTACGAAAGTTTCCTTGTGCCTTGGGCCGTTATCCTGTCTGTTCCGTTCGGTTTGATGGGCTCGTTCCTGTTTGCCAAACTGTTTGGATTGGAAAACAACATTTACTTGCAGACCGGTGTCATCATGTTGATCGGACTTTTGGCCAAGACGGCGATTTTGATTACCGAGTTTGCCATCGAACGCCGTCGTAAAGGGATGGGTATCGTCGAATCGGCTTATTCGGCCGCACAAGCCCGTTTGCGTCCTATTTTGATGACTGTACTTACGATGATCTTCGGTATGCTTCCGCTTATGTTCGCATCCGGAGCCGGAGCCAACGGTAACAGTTCATTAGGAACAGGTGTTGTCGGCGGTATGGCAGTCGGGACATTGGCATTGCTGTTCGTCGTGCCGGTATTCTACATCATTTTCGAATACATGCAAGAAAAAATCCGTCCGCCGATGGAAGTGGAAACCGATATGCAAGTTGCGTTGGAGAAGCAAAAGAGCCAAACCGAACGTGACGGTTTAAACAATGAAAATAAATAAGGTATGAAGAAAATAATCATATTGACAACCGCAACCGCTCTGTTGAGCAGTTGCGGCATATACACCAAATATCAACCGGCCGAAACGACTCCGGACAACCTATACGGAGAAGAGGTGGCTGTCGATGATACGACCAACTTCGGTAATGTGAACTGGCGGGAACTTTTTACGGACCCGCAGTTACAGGCTCTTATCGAACAAGGGTTACAAAACAACACCGACCTCCGGTCCGCCCAATTGCAGATCGAGGAAGCGGAAGCGGCGTTAATGTCGGCGAAGCTCGCTTTCCTACCTTCGTTCGCACTTTCCCCACAAGGAACGATCAGCAGTTTCGACGGAGGGAAAGCGACTAAAACATACACGCTGCCTGTCACAGCCAGTTGGGAATTGGACATTTTCGGACGTCTGCGCAATGCCAAGCAACAGGCCAAAGCGCTGTATGCCCAAAGCAAGGACTACCAGCAGGCCGTGCGTACCCAGTTGATAGCCGGGATCGCCAATGTGTACTATACATTGTTGATGTTAGATGAACAGTTAGCCATTTCGCAACAGACAGAAGAATCTTGGAAAGAAACGGTAGCTTCTACCCGCGCATTGATGGATGCCGGATTAGCCAACGAAGCAGCCACTTCCCAGATGGAAGCGGCCTACTACAGTGTGCAGACTTCCATTCTCGACCTGAAAGAGCAGATCAACCAGGTCGAAAACAGTCTCGCCCTGTTGCTTGCCGAAACTCCTCGCCGCTACGAACGCGGAAAGCTGGCAGACCAGCAGCTCCCGGAAGACGTGGCAGTCGGCGTACCAATGCAAATGTTATCAAACCGCCCCGACGTGCGTGCAGCCGAACGTTCGCTGGAACAGGCATTTTACGTGACCAACCAGGCTCGTGCCGCTTTCTATCCTTCCATCGTACTGAGCGGAAGTGCCGGATGGACCAACTCGGCAGGGAGCATGATCGTCAATCCGGGCAAATTCTTGGCTTCGGCAGTCGGATCGCTCACACAGCCGTTGTTCAACAAAGGACAGATCATGGCCCAATACCGCATCGCCAAAGCACAGCAGGAGGAAGCAAGCCTGTCTTTCCAGCAGGCTTTGCTGAATGCCGGCAGCGAAGTCAACGACGCTTTGGTCGCCTGCCAGACAAGCAAAGCCAAGACGGTCTTGTTCGAAAAGCAAATCCAATCTCTGGAAAAGGCTTTGGAAAGTACCTCGTTACTGATGGAGCACGGTACGACCACCTATCTGGAAGTGCTGACTGCCCGCCAGTCCTTGTTGAGCGCACAGTTGTCGCAAACAGCTAACCGGTTCACCGAGATACAAAGCGTGATCAACCTTTATCAAGCTTTAGGCGGCGGTAGAGAATAAGAAAACATTTTTTATCCATAAAAGCCAAAAACCTTTTAAACCGGACCTTTTACCTATTCCATAGGACCTGTTTCAGAAAAGTATTCAAACTTCGATGAAACAGGTCCTTTTTTATCGAGCGAAAAATACGCGGAGCCATGACATTGTCTATTCATTTTTTTATACTTTTGTGGGCATAAGACAGAATATACACAACAATGAAAAGTAAAAGTTTAGTTTCTATCGATCAATGTTCCAAAGAGGACATTCTTCGTATTCTGGATAACGCCAGGAAGTTTGAAGCAAATCCGAACCGTAAGGTGCTGGAAGGCAAAGTCGCAGCGACCTTGTTCTTCGAACCCTCCACCCGTACACGCCTGAGCTTCGAGACTGCGGTAAACCGGTTGGGTGGCCGTGTGATCGGTTTCTCCGACGCTTCCACGACCAGTTCCTCCAAAGGCGAAACACTGAAAGATACCATCCTGATGGTAAGCAACTACGTCGATCTTATCATTATGCGCCACCATCTGGAAGGCGCCGCCCGTTATGCTTCGGAGGTCACGGACGTACCTATCATCAATGCCGGCGACGGAGCAAACCAGCATCCTTCCCAGACAATGCTGGACCTCTATTCCATCCAAAAGACACAAGGCAAACTGACCGATCTCAACATCACGATGGTAGGCGACCTGAAATACGGACGTACCGTACACTCTCTGATAGTGGGTATGTCTCATTTCAATCCGACATTCAACTTCATCGCACCGAACGAACTCCGTATGCCGGACGAACAGAAAAACTTCTGCGACAAACATGGTATCAAATACAACGAATATACCGAATTTACGGAAGACATCATCAACCAGACGGATATTCTGTACATGACCCGTGTACAACGCGAACGTTTTACCGATCTCGAAGAATACGAACGTGTGAAGAATGTGTATATCCTGAAGAATGACATGCTGAAAAACAGCCGTGAGAACCTGCGTATCCTGCATCCGCTGCCTCGCGTTAACGAAATCGCTTATGATGTGGACGATAATCCGAAAGCCTATTATATCCAGCAGGCACGCAACGGCCTGTTCGCCCGCCAAGCCATCATCTGTGAAGTCTTAAATATCCAAATTGACAATTGATAATTAACAAAAAGTTATGTCAGCAGAAAAGAAAAAAGAATTGCAGGTAGCCGCTTTGGAAAACGGCACTGCCATCGATCATATCCCCCCCAGCCAGTTGTTTAAAGTAGCCAAATTACTGGGACTGGAAAACATGAACAATACGATTACGATCGGAAACAATTTCCATAGCAATAAAATGGGTTGCAAAGGCGTGATCAAGATCTCCGACAAATTCTTCTGTGACGAAGAGATCAACCGGATCGCCCTGATCGCCCCGAACGTGATCCTGAACATTATCCGCGATTACGAAGTGGTGGAGAAAAAGGCCGTTACCTTACCGGACGAATTGGTTGGGCTCGTAAAATGCAACAATCCGAAATGTATTACCAATAATGAACCGATGCCGACTCGTTTTGATGTAATAGACAAAGAGAAAGGTACGATCAGATGCCATTATTGCGAACGCAAGATCAATAAAGAAGACATCATCGTTAAATAATTAACAACGGCAATTGCTATGAAACACGACTGGAAGCCCGGCACGATGATCTATCCGCTGCCTGCGGTAATGGTTAGTTGCGGTTCTGAGCCTTCAGAATACAATATTATAACTGTCGCGTGGGTGGGTACGATATGTACCAACCCGCCGATGTGTTATATATCCGTCCGTCCGGAGCGCCACTCCTATCCGATCCTCAAAAAGAACATGGAATTTGTGATTAACCTGACAACCCGCCGATTGGCTTATGCAACCGACTGGTGCGGTGTCAACTCAGGAAAAGACCATGCCAAATTCGAGGAGATGAAGTTGACGCCGGGGAAAGCCTCGGTCGTAAGTGCCCCGATCATCGAAGAATGTCCGCTCTGCATCGAATGCCGGATAAAAGAAGTAATGGCCTTAGGTAGCCATGACATGTTTATCGCCGATGTGGTGAACGTGCAGGCCGACGACCAATATCTGGACCCGGAAACAGGCGCTTTCGATATGCAGCGTGCCGACCTGCTGGCTTATTCGCATGGCAAATATTATGGATTGGGCGACTTTGTCGGTAAGTTCGGCTGGTCGGTCAGAAAGAAGAAATAGTCATGAAGAAAATTTACCTTATATTGCTGATACTTCCATTCTGCTTCCCGGCCAACGCCCAAAAGTTTATTAAGATCGAAGATAAGACATTCAACTGGGGAGGAAAAGTCGGAGTCAATGCCGCGCTTCCGATTGTCAAAGCGTTGACGATCGACAATCAGGAAATGGAAGACATACGTCTGCAATATAAGGTAGGTTACCAGGCAGCCGCGTTTGCACGGGTCAATATCGATCGTTTCTATATCCAGCCCAGCTTGGCATGGCAATATACGGAAGGTGACATACGTTTCAACATACCACAGACAGAAAGTAGCCTGCCTGACGGAACAAACACCCAAATGCCTATCGGCAAGAACCGGATTACCTATAAGTCCGCCACATTAGAAGTCCCGGTGATGGTAGGTTATTATCTGGTAAAAGAGGGTCCATACGCATTAAGCATGATGTTCGGCCCCAATATCAAATACAATTACAAAACTCACTACAGCACAGATATGACAGACAGGCCCCGCGAGTTTGAAGACGATAACACGCCTTTCGGTATCGGTATCGCCGCCGGACTGGGAGTCAGCATTTGGCGTCTGTTCCTTGACTTCAGCTATGAATTCGGCTTGAATGAAGTTGCCTCCGATTTCCGTGAGATAGGTAAGACCGAAGCCAACCAGAAAGGGACTCTCAACATTGAAAAACGGACAAACATAATGAGTTTCTCACTGGGTTTCCTGTTCTGATCCTTTCATTGTCAAACCATTTAATAAAAAAGGAGGTGTGTCGAAACTATCCTGTTCCCGCGCTTGACGCAGGATCGCATTAAAGCCAGCCCTATAAAAATCTGATTGATAAGGTCTGTCCTTTTGCGGCCCCGCATCAAGTGCGGGGACAAGGAGATTTTGACACACCGCCTTTTTTACCAAACTTCACAAACGTCAATCAAACATATGTCTGAACTTATCGAAAATCTTCTCCTTGACAGATTTCTTCGGTTGGAAATTGGGAGAATTCTCCAGGCCGTTCATGATATCCTTCTCTGATGCGGATAACGTTTCCGGAATATAAACACTTACGTTTACGAGCAGGTCTCCTGTTCCATAACTATTGATAGACGGTAGCCCTTTGTTCCGCAAACGGAGCACTTTACCCGGCTGGGTCCCCGGTTCGATCTTAACTTTTGCCTTGCCGTCGATGGTCGGAACTTCAACCGTGCCGCCCAGAGCAGCCTGGGGCACACTCAGCAACAGGTTATACAGAATGTCGTTCTCGTCACGTATCAGTTCCGGATGCGGTTCTTCTTCGACTAGGATCAGCAGATCGCCGTTAATCCCCCCATGACGGGCTGCATTCCCCTTTCCACTCATGGAAAGCTGCATGCCTTCCGCCACACCGGCCGGAATATTGATCGTGATCACCTCGTCGTCACGCACGATTCCTTCACCGTTACATTCGCTACATTTCTTGGTGATAATCTTCCCTTCGCCTCCACAGGTCGGGCAGGTTGTCTGTGTCTGCATCTGTCCTAAGATCGTATTGGCTACACGGGTGACAACACCGCTGCCATGACAGGTTTCACAAGTCTTGGAACTGTGATCGTCCTCCGCCCCGCTGCCGTGGCATTTCGAACAGGTCACATATTTCTTAACCTTGATCTTCTTTTCAACTCCGGTCGCGATCTCTTTCAGGTTCAACTTTACTTTCACACGCAAATCCGAACCACGATTCACCCGGCGACCGCCACGTGAACCGCCACCAAAGCCGCTGAACCCGCCAAAGCCACCGAAATGTCCGCCAAAGATGTCTCCAAACTGAGAGAAAATATCATCCATAGACATTCCTCCGCCAAAGCCACCGCCCTGCGAAGCACCTCCTACTCCGGCATGACCGAACTGATCATAACGCTGACGCTTCTGAGGATCACTCAATACGTCGTACGCTTCAGCAGCCTCCTTAAAGTTTTCTTCAGCCTGCTTATCACCCGGATTCTTGTCAGGGTGGTACTGAATCGCCTTTTTACGGTAAGCTTTCTTTATTTCTTCTACCGAGGCAGTCTTCTCGACGCCCAGCACTTCATAATAATCTCTTTTAGCCATCTTCGTATCTGTCTGTTGTTATTTGCTCATTATCCTGTCGTATTATTCGCCTACTACAACTTTAGCATGGCGAATCACCTTATCGTTCAAAGTATAACCGGTCTGCACACAATCCAGAACCTTGCCCTTCATATCGGGTTCCGGTGCAGGAATCATGGCGACTGCTTCAGACGTTTCAGCATCGAACGGTTCACCGACAGTTTCGATCGGTTTTACATTCTGATGAGACAGGTAAGACATGAATTTCGAATAGATAAGTTCCACTCCCTCCGTAACAGCCTTTATATCTTCAGCCGAACGGATATTCTGCAAAGCACGTTCGAAATCGTCGACAACAGGGAGCAGGTGAGTCAAAGCACTTTCGCCACCGTTCTTGATCAGCTCGGACTTTTCGCGCAATGTACGTTTACGGTAGTTATCGAACTCAGCCATCAGGCGCAGGTGGGAATCATTCAGTTCGTCATATTTCTTCTTAAGTTCTTCCAACTCCTTCTGCTCCGGACCTTCATCCGTCACATTGTCAGATGCGGCATTTTCTTCTGCCGCATTTACCTGTTCATCCTGCAATTTTGTCGCGTCATCAGCACCCTGGCGTTCTTTTTTGTCAGCTGTTTCCTTCTTACTATTAAAATTCATCTTGTTCATAATCAATTATATATTTTCATTACTATCTAATTGTCAATAAGATATCAAACCTATATCACTCATGTGACCTGCCTGCCGGCACCATTCTTGTCGATATCAATCACCAATATAACATCAAATATACTGCCAACTGTTCTTATAGAACGAAAATATCTTTACCTTTGTGTAGTAAAAGATGATTTATTGTCATAGCACAAAAATATAGGATTAATAAAACAATAAGAAATTAATTATGAAGAGAGCGATTTTGTCAGTTTTACTGCTATTTGCATTTCTTACCGGTTTTGCCCAAAACCGGAATATCTGCCGATTAGGAATTACATACGATATCAGTCAAAGTGACCACTGGGGGAAAAGCAAACCGGTTATTACCAGTGTCATCCCTTATTCGCCAGCAGAACTTGCAGGTATTAAAACCAACGATCTCATTATTGCTATCGACGGCGTGCAAACAACAGATATTTCGCCCGAAGAGATCGGTGAAATGCTGAATCCCGCCGGGAAAAACGAAGTATTGCTGACGATCGGCAATTTGGCAACCCCGGCTAAGCAGGTGCTTGTCAAAAAAGAATGCAAAAAAGGGAATGCGATTACCGAAGAACAACTGGCCACCGCTTTTTCGATGTACAGCCTCGAAACAACTAGCGAAAGGGAATTTGTCTGCCCGTTCAAGACAACCGTGACAGCCGACCCTGTAGATTTCGGAAAGTTCAAGACTTTTGCCTTCTCTGCCATAGACGAGAATAACAGCAAACTGGAAACGGCCATCAACGAAAGCATCGAAAAGGAGTTGACCAAGAAAGGAATGACAGTCGACACAGACCGTCCCGACATCATAGTACAGACCTTCTATTTCTTCGATAAGAATCCGAACTATAAAGGAGCGAACAAGATCCTGGTCGAAAAAGAGCCGATCTATCGCTATAACTTCAATCACAGCAAGATAGAGACATTCCCGTTCCTGAACTCGATGTCTGCAGAAGCGGAAGCGGAGTACCTGCTCCAGTTCGGTTTCCGCCTGATCGACCAACGTGACGTACCGGGCCGCATCCTGTGGGAATGCGAAGCAAACGAGCTGTTGGAAGACTCATACCGCCTGGATGAATATGCCCGTATCCATGCACCATTGATGTGCATGCAATATCCGTACGTCAAATATCAGCGTAACGTGCCGTTCAAGGTCAATCAGAAAACCTACAACTACACGGGGCTGAGTTACGATATCGACCGTATGGAACAGATCGCCGACGTCGATAAAAACTCACCTGCCTATGCAGCCGGATTACGTCCCCGTGATATTGTAGAGAAAATCAACGACCAGAAAATGAATTACACGGCAGAAGAGTTCTCCTCCGCTTACAAAGGATTTATTACCAACACGATGAAATACCGCGATCCGAAAACCCAGTTTACGGATGCCAACGGTTTCAGACGTTGTATGTTCTGGGATACATTCAAATACCCGCAGGTAGCCGATGCGATCCAGAAATCCGGCAACAAGGCCGCCTACTCATATTTATATTATTACGCCCCGTATATCAACCCATCCGGCAACAACGCCTGTACGTTCGATATCAAAAGGGGGAAAAACAAAATGGAAATCATCGTCCGCCCGACCATTCGCCGGTCTGTGACGGTCGAAGTTAAATAAAGCATTTACAAGAACGTGATATACCCGCAAAATTTCGAACAGAAAACGGGCTTCGATAAAGTCCGCCGTTTAATTTCAGAAAAATGTTTAAGCCCGCTCGGAGAAGAGCGGGTAGCAGAGATGGGGTTCTCTGCCGATTATCAAACCGTAACCCGACGTCTGGAACAGACCGACGAATTTGTCCGCATCCTGCATGGAGAAGACGAGTTTCCCGCCAGTTATTTTTTCGATGTACGCTATTCGTTGAAGCGGATACGTCCTGAAGGAACCTGGCTGGATGAAAAAGAACTATTCGACCTGAAACGTTCGCTCCAGACAATCAACGACATTATCCGTTTCTTCCGTCCTTCCTTGGAAGAGAAAGAAGAAATCAAGTATCCGGCATTGACCGCCCTTGCCGGCGATATCCTGGTATTCCCGCAACTGATCGGGAAGATCGATGCAATCCTCGATAAATTCGGACGAGTGAAAGACAATGCCTCTCCTACACTGGCACAGATACGAAAAGAGATCACGGCCACCATGAGCGGTATCTCCCGTAGCTTGCAGTCGATATTACGAGCCGCCCAATCGGAAGGTGTAGTAGATAAGGATATTACTCCCACTATGCGCGACGGGCGCCTGATGATCCCGGTCGCTCCGGCCTTCAAACGAAAGATCAAAGGAATCGTGCACGATGAATCAGCCAGTGGCAAAACCGTTTTCATCGAACCGGAAGTCGTTGTGGAGGCAAACAACCGCATCCGCGAACTGGAAGGTGACGAACGACGGGAGATCATGAAGATCCTGACGGAATTTACAAACTTCATCCGTCCGTTAGTACCCGACATCCTGCAATCCTACGAGTTCCTGGCCGAGATCGATTTCATCCGTGCCAAAGCATTGTTTGCCGAGCAGGTAAACGGAATCAAGCCGGTTGTCGAGGACAAACAACAAATTGACTGGATACGCGCCGCACATCCCCTACTCTTCCTTTCGTTGCAGAAACAGAACAAGCAGATCGTCCCTTTGGATATTCTTCTGGAAGAGAAAAAGCGTCTGCTGATTATCTCCGGTCCGAATGCGGGTGGTAAATCCGTCTGCCTGAAAACGGTCGGATTGCTGCAATATATGCTGCAATGCGGTCTGTTGATCCCCGTATATGAAAGCTCGAAGACGGGATTATTCGAAAACCTGTTTATCGATATCGGAGATGAACAAAGTATCGAAAATGACCTGAGTACCTACAGTTCACACCTGACGAACATGAAGTTTTTCGTCAAGAACTGCAACAGTAAGACTTTAATCTTGATCGATGAGTTCGGTAGCGGTACGGAACCCCAGATCGGAGGTGCGATTGCCGAAGCCCTGTTGGACCGTTTCAACCGGAATCACAGCTACGGCGTTATCACAACTCACTACCAGAACTTGAAGCATTTCGCTGAAGACACGGAAGGGATCGTTAACGGCGCCATGCTCTATGACCGCCACCTGATGCAACCGCTCTTTAAGCTGTCGATCGGTAATCCGGGAAGTTCTTTCGCCGTCGAGATCGCCCGGAAGATCGGCCTGCCGGAAGATGTCATTGCGGATGCGTCCGCTAATGTCGGCTCCGACTATATCAATATGGATAAATATCTACAGGATATCGTTCGTGACAAACGCTATTGGGAAAGCAAGCGACAGAATATCCGCCAACAAGAAAAGAAGCTGGAAGATATTACCGCCCGCTACGAGCAGGATTTGGAAGCCGTAAACAAACAACGGAAAGAGATCATGCGTAACGCCAAGGAAGAGGCACAGCGTATCCTTTCCGAAGCCAACGCAAAGATCGAAAACACGATCCGCGAAATCAAAGAGGCACAGGCAGAAAAGGAACAGACCAAGCTTGCCCGCAAAGCCTTGGAAGAATTCAAAGCCTCTGTGATAGCAGCCGAAGAAGAGGACGACAAGATCGCCCGCAAAATGGCAAAATTACAGGAACGCAAAGAACGTAAAAAGCAGAAACAAAACGCGCCGGCCTCCAAGCAGGTCTTTAACCGTGATGTCATAGAAGCTGGCGACAACGTCCGCCTCAAAGGACAAGTCTCTGCCGGAACCGTTATGGAAGTTCAAGGAAAGCAGGCAGTTGTAGCATTCGGCATGATCAAGAGCACAGTCAAGTTGGAACAACTGGAGAAGGTCAGCAAAGGACAAATCAAGAAAGAGATCCAGAAAAGTACTTTTGTCAGTGTCCAGACAGCGGACGATATGCATGAAAAGAAATTGAACTTCAAGCAGGAGATAGATGTTAGAGGTATGAGAGGGGACGAAGCCTTACAGGCCGTTACTTACTTTGTGGACGATGCCATACAGGTTGGTGCCACTCGCATCCGTATCCTGCACGGGACAGGGACAGGCATACTTCGGCAGCTGATACGCGATTACCTGCACACTGTTCCGGGCGTGCGCCAGTATCACGACGAACATGTACAATTCGGAGGTGCCGGCATTACGGTTGTGGAACTCGAATAAAGACAAACAGATATGAGGCGAAAAGAATATGTACATCCACATAAGCGCAAGCATATTTCGAACCGGCATCTTGCCGACCGGTATTTCTATGCCGGCGAACATGATACCGTCACTCGGATCAGCCTCACACAATACAATGCCGATATCCTGCACACACGGGAGATCAAGACAAATGAAACGTCATTCAAAAAATTTGTCGACGAGAACAGCATCAATTGGTTCCAGGTTAGCGGCCTGACTGATTCGGAAGCGGTCACGCGTATCGTCAACGAATTCGGGATGCACAACCTGGATGCCAAAGACATTCTGACTCCCCAACACGTAGTCAAGATAGAAGAGTACGACAAACATATGCTTATCGTACTCAATTCTTCCTATTACGACACCAATATGGAGATCAACTCCGAACATATCAGCATCCTGATCACAGGAAATGTGGTGATCAGTTTCACGGAAAGCAACAATCCGGTCTTCGAAAACGCCTACAAAGCCATCGAATCCAACATGCTGAACATCCGCCGGAAAAACAGCGGACTGCTTCTGGCATTCCTTTTGAATACGATTATTGCCAATTTAGTGGAATCAGCATCCAAAGTGGAAGAAATGCTTGAAGATATAGAAGAAACCCTGCTCGATATCAAAAACGACCAGGGCAATATGGGGCTGCTTATCCAGCAACGTCGGAAAGAATATATGGTTATCCGCAAGAACAGCCAACCGCTGAAAGAACAATTTGCCAAACTGCTGCGCACCGAGAATGGGATCATAAGTCCCGACATCCGTCCCATCTATAACGATTTATCCGACCAGTTGCAGTTCATCATCCAGACAACCGAGAGTTGCCGGGAAATCATATCCTCCCTGGTCGATCTATACATATCCAATAACGATCTACGCATGAATGCGATCATGAAACGCCTGACAATCGTCTCCACAATCTTCATCCCACTCACATTCCTAGCCGGTATATGGGGAATGAACTTCAAGATGATGCCGGAATTGGACTGGCAATATGGATATGGCATAGCCTGGTCACTCATGCTGCTGACAGCAATCTCGACCTGGCTATACATGCGGAAAAAGGACTGGTTTTAGAGCCCGTAGTTCCGCTTAAACATATAATAGGTATTTCTGGAAACATTAAAACGTTTACAAATCTCGAAAACGGTGTCCCCACGTTCGAGCATGCTGATCACCTCTTCTCTATTCGCATCCAGGAAAGACTGTTTTGCAGCCGATCCCTTCGGACGGCCTAACGGCCCTCCCGTACTCTTTTTATGATTCAAGGCCTCTTTGGTACGGGTAGACATCAAGCTGTGTTCGATCTCCGTCACCAGCTTGAACACGTTTCCCATAACCGGCAAGTTCAATGCCTGGTCCAGGATATACCGATCCCTTATACTATAGATCTGAACGCCTTTTTCCATGCATCGCCCCATAATCTCCATTACTTCCGACAAAGTTCGCCCCAAACGGGAAATATCCGACAAGACCAGACTATCGCCTTTTTGCATACGATCCAGTACCATCGCAAGATTACGTTCATCTTCCTTTTTGCCGACAGTGACATCCGTAACCCACTTATCGACGTTCATATCATGATCCGAAGCATAGCGTTTAATCTCATTTTTCTGTTCTTCCAGAAGTTCTTTGTTTGAAGTTCCTACTCTTAAATAAGCTATTACCATATTTCCAGCAACTTAATAATTAAAAAAACGTAGAACCAAAATTTATTTTTCGGTGAAGATACGAAAAGTAATTATAGCACAATAGCTAAACTTTCCATTTTATTTAAAGAAAATGTTAGTATTCCGCTCTTTGACACAATAAATTAAATCGTATGCTAAAAACTATCGGACTAAAAATGAAATAGCTAACAAATTATCCAATAACCGGGGATTTATGACCTCTTTCGCTTTTCACCCGTAATCGACACTTCTCCCCCGATATAAGTATTTTGAACATGTTTATCATTTTTTTTGCTTTCCGTTCTGCCGGACACTTCTTATATTTGCAATTACAAATGAAAAGGTTTTTGATTGTCATATTCGCGTTGCTATATATCGGATTGTCTTCCGGTATAACATTGACACTTCACCACTGCATGGGTAAGCTGGTCGAAGTAAACATGTGGCAAGACGAAACCTGCAATACTTGCGGAGCCAAGCATACTCACAAGTCCTGCTGCTCTACCGAAACACAGTTTATAAAGATATCGGACGACCAGAATGTCGACCAGTTGCAAGTGATCAAACATGTACCGGTGGCAATCGCCCTTCTGTTTGATTTGAGGGATCTATATAACCTGACGGAGACGGAACAAGGAACCACCCTTCCCGCATATGCCGACACTCCATCCGAATGGAGCGGGACAGACCGGCTCATCCGTCATTGTACCTTCCTTATTTAGCTGATAGCAGCCCCTCGCAGGCCCTTTCACCCTTTATATAGAAGGGCGGACCGCTCTTTTGTCTTCATCCCAGACAAC
Source organism: Parabacteroides johnsonii DSM 18315 (assembly GCF_025151045.1). Classification (NCBI taxonomy): domain Bacteria; kingdom Pseudomonadati; phylum Bacteroidota; class Bacteroidia; order Bacteroidales; family Tannerellaceae; genus Parabacteroides; species Parabacteroides johnsonii. Next base: position 1,229,431 of record NZ_CP102285.1, on the reverse strand, counting down.
AAAAAAGAAAAAATTCTGTTTCCTCTGTGTGTACCAGAGGTAATCGCAGTGTATCAAAATGTATCTGTCCCCGCATGGGAACAAGGTAGTTTCGGCACACCGCCACGATCTATTATCAATAAATATATACTTCTTATGCTAAATAAAATAATTCGTTATTTCCTTGAAAACAGGGTGATAACAATACTGATCTTAGTGCTGGTGGTCATATGGGGTCTCTCGACTTCCCCGTTTAACTGGCATGGCGGGATCATCCCCCGTAATCCGATCCCGGTAGACGCGATTCCCGATATCGGCGACAACCAGCAGATCGTTGCCACCGAATGGATGGGACGTTCGCCCAAAGACATACAAGACCAGATCACTTATCCTCTGACGGCATCCCTTTTAGGAATTCCCGGAGTCAAATCGATCCGTAGCTCCTCGATGTTCGGAATGTCCTTTATCTATATCATTTTTGATGATAACATTGAATTCTACTGGAGCCGTTCGCGGATTCTCGAAAAGCTCAATTCACTACCTCCCGGTACCCTGCCCGAAGGTGTGCAGCCAGCATTGGGACCGGACGCCACCGCATTAGGCCAAATTTACTGGTACACGCTGGAAGGGCGCGATCCGGCAACCGGAAAACCGACAGGCGGATGGAACGCGGAAGAACTGCGTACCCTACAAGACTATTATGTCAAATACAGTCTTTCGGCCGCCGAAGGCGTGTCGGAAGTGGCGTCAGCCGGAGGATTAGTGAAAGAGTACCAGGTCGAACTGAATCCGGAAGCCATGCGTGCCTTCAATGTTTCCGTCATGGACATTATGAGCGCCATCAAGAAAAGTAATCTCGACATCGGCGCCGAGACAATGGAAATCAACAAGGTCGAATACCTGATCCGCGGCCTGGGCTACATTAAAAATGTCTCCGATCTGGAAAAGGCTGTTGTGACCGTTCGCGACGGTGTGCCGGTACGCATATCGGATATCGCGTTTGTGAATATCGGTCCGGGTACCCGGCGCGGCGGCCTGGACAAAGAGGGGGTGGAAGCTGTCGGAGGTGTCGTTATCGCCCGGTATGGCTCCAATCCTCTGGAAGTCATCAATAACGTAAAAGATAAAATCAAGGAGATGGCTCCTGGACTGCCCCAGAAAACGTTGCAGGACGGGACCGTCTCCAAAGTGACCGTAGTGCCGTTCTACGACCGGACAGGATTGATAAAAGAGACGATCGGCACACTCGAAACATCGTTGTCACACGAAATCCTGATCTGTATCATCGTCATCATTGTCCTGGTTCTCAATCTCCGGGCTTCCGTCGTGATAGCCAGCATGCTACCTATAGCCGTATTGTCTACTTTCATCATTATGCGTTACACGGGAATAGCTGCCAATATCGTGGCACTTTCGGGTATCGCCATCGCTATCGGTGTGATGGTGGATGTCGGAGTGGTATTTGTCGAAAGCATCATCCGGTATATGGAGATGCCGGAAAACAAAGGTATTCGCAAAGGAAAAGCGATGGTGAACCTTATTTATAAGGCGGTCAGTGAAGTGTCGGGAGCCATCGCAACGGCAATGATCACGACCATCGTCAGTTTCCTCCCCGTTTTTGCGATGGAGGCGCAGGAAGGGAAGATGTTCTCTCCCCTCGCCTATACGAAAACCTATGCTTTGGCCTCCGCCTTCGTATTAGGATTGATCCTGCTGCCGACCTTATCCTATATACTATTCTCGGTACGAATCGATTCAAAGCCGATACGGAAAATACTCAACTACATATTGGTAGCCGCAGGCCTCCTTCTATCTGTTCTGTACGGAAACATTCCGGCACTCGGACTTACCGCTGTCGGGCTGAACAACCTGCTTGCCCACCGTTGGAAAAAGCCGGGAACCGGCAACTATATCAACATCGGTATCGCACTTGCTGTCGCCACTTACTTTTTGACGGAAGAATGGTTGCCGATGGGACCCCAGAAAGGGATTTTCATCAATCTCCTTTTCGTTGCGGGATGTATCGCCGCCATTCTCTCACTTCTCTGGCTGCTGGTGATCTATTACGAACGTATTCTTCGCTGGTGCCTGGATAACCGGTGGAAGTTCATGTTGCTGCCTGCCGTGACCATCCTTTTCGGTATCCTGATCTGGAAACGGATCGGACAAGAGTTTATGCCCAGCCTCAACGAAGGTTCGTTCCTGCTGATGCCGACCAGTATGCCCCATACAGGCATCGAACAAAACCTGGATTACATCGAAGCTCTGGACAAGCGCCTGGCAGCTATCCCCGAAGTGGAAACGGCAATCGGCAAATGGGGACGGGTAAATTCGGCCCTCGACCCGGCACCCGCCCAGATGTTCGAAAACACGATCAACTATCGTCCCGAATATATCTTGAACGAAGACGGAAAGAGGGAACGCTTCAAGGTGAACCGAAAAGGCGAATATGTCTTGAAAAGCGGAGGTACATACAACCCGGCAGACGGTTTCCGGCTGATACCGGCGGACAGCCTGATACCGGACCGGAAAGGAGACTATTTCCGGCAGTGGCGCCCCGAAATCAAGAACACGAACGACATATGGCAACAAATCGTCAACATCACCCATCTGCCCGGACTGACATCCGCTCCGAAACTGCAACCGATAGAAGCACGCCTGGTCATGCTCTCGACCGGTATGCGCGCCCCGATGGGATTGAAAATCTACGGGCCGGATCTCGAAACAATCGAACAAAGCGGAAAGGCGATCGAACAGGCACTCAAAGACGTCCCATCCGTCATCCCCTCGTCCGTCTTCTACGACCGGGCCGTCGGCGCTCCCTATCTGGAGATCAAACTGAACCGGGATAACATGGCCCGCTACGGGGTGAATGTCGAGGATTTGCAGGAGATCCTAAGTGCGGCTGTCGGCGGCATGATCCTGACGAAGACAGTCGAAGGCCGCGAACGTTTTCCCGTACGCCTCCGTTATGCACGCGAACTGCGTGACAACCCGGAAGCGCTGTCCATGCTCTTAGTCCCGACGGCTACCGGTGCACAGATACCGCTGAAGGAACTCGCCGATATCGAATATGCGCGGGGAGCCCAGATGATCCAGAGCGAAAACACCTTCCTCGTCGGCTACGTGATCTTCGACAAGAAACAAGGGAAGGCTGAAGTGGACGTTGTGAAAGAAGCGACAAAAGTGATCGAAGACAAGATACGGAACGGAGAACTGGAATTGGCAAAAGGCGTCTCCTATAAATTTGCCGGAAACTACGAACAACAGGAACGCGCCACCGCCCGGCTGATGATCGTCGTTCCCTTGGCCCTGCTGATCGTCCTCTTGGTTCTGTATTTCCAGTTCAAGACCATTACCGCATCGTTGATTCATTTCTCCGGTGTATTCGTGGCTTTTGCCGGTGGTTTCATCCTGCTCTGGCTGTACGGGCAGGACTGGTTCATGAACTTTTCCCTGGCGGGAGTCAATATGCGGGATTTGTTTCAGATGCACACCATCAACCTGAGTGTAGCCGTATGGGTCGGCTTCATCGCCCTCTTCGGAGTGGCGACAGACGACGGCGTACTGATGGGAACCTACATCCATCATGTCTTCCTGGAAAAGAACCCGCAGACCAAACATGACATACGCGAAGCCGTAGTGACAGCAGGCCTCAAGCGGGTACGCCCCGCAGCCATGACGACCGCGACCACCCTGATCGCCCTGCTCCCCGTCCTCACCTCGACCGGAAAGGGAGCCGACATCATGGTCCCGATGGCAATCCCGACTTTCGGCGGCATGTTGATCCAGTCGATGACCATGTTTGTCGTTCCCGTATTCCAATGCTGGTGGCGGGAAGGACTGCTGAAGAAAGAGGAAAAGGCCCGCAACACAGCAGAAAATTCCTCACCGGGAAAATAAAGTTTCCTTAGCATGAAACTAAATTTTCTTCGGATGAAAATAAATTTTCCATTGCATGAAAATAAATTTTCACGCAAAGACAAAAGCTGAAAATAAAGTTTCAATAAATAAAATAGTTATAGAATGAGAATAAAAAAGCATAAAGCCATCTTACGTTGGGGCACCATCCTGCTATCGGCACTTTGGTACCTCCCATCACAGGCACAGACGACCGACAGCCTTTCCTATTACCTGGAAACGGCCGCCTGGAACAATCCGTCGGTAAATTCCAGTTTTGCCCTTTACAAAGCATCCCTGGAAAAGATACCGCAAGCGGGAGCTTTCTCCGATCCCGAACTCGAAATGGGATTCTTCTTCAAACCAATGGAACAGCTCTCCGGCAAACAGGTAGCCGATTTCACCCTGATGCAGATGTTCCCCTGGTTCGGGACGCGTAAAGCAGCCCGCAGCGAGGCGACCGAAATGGCACGCATGGCCTACGAACAATTCCGCGAAAGCCGCAACAACCTGTTCTACGAGGTCAAGAGTCAATGGTACCAATTGAACAACCTGAATGAGCAGTATAAAAACACGGCAGCCAACCTCGCACTGTTAAAGCAGTTGGAACAGTTGGCACTGAACCGCTATACCGCATCCTCTTCACCGGGTGTTCCGGTATCGTCAGCCGCCACCTCACCGGTCATCTCCCCTCTTCCCCAAGCAACGGTAAACAACGGTATGGGAAGTATGGGGAATATGACTCCCTCCCCTGCACCTGCATCGCCGGGTGGCAACAAGGCAATGTCCGGCATGGGCAGTAACATGGGAGGTAGCCCGATGGGGAACGGTTCGTCTGGCAGCATGTCCGATGTCCTTCGTATCCAGATCGAAATGGCCGAACTCGAAAACAACCTCGAAGCCCTCCTGTCAAACAGGAAAGCAGCCGAAGCCCGCTTCAACAGCCTGCTGAACCGGGATCAGAGTTTGCCGGTACAGACGTCCGACTCGCTAACACAAAAACTGTTTTCCGTAAAAGACAATGCGGTTTTAGACAGCATCATCCTCTCCAACCCAATGCTCTCCATGCTCGAAGCAGAAGCGAATGCCTATAAGGCCAAAGCGGAGATGGACAAAAAGATGAGCCTCCCCATGTTCGGCATCGGACTGCAATATTCCATTATGGCAAAGCGCTCCGAGGAGATGGCCCGGATGTCCGGGATGGGCAATATGAACGGGATGGATATGGTCATGCCGATGGTCAAGATCAGCATCCCGATCTTCCGCCGGAAATATAACGCCCAGCAACGGGAAAGCAGGCATTACCGGCAAGCAAGCGAGTTGAAATATGAAGATACGCTTAACCAGCTTCACGCCGAATATATCGCATTAAAGCAACAATTGGCAGATGCTTCGCGCAAAATAGACCTGTACGCCAAGCAGCAGGACTTGTCCCGGTCGACCTGGCAATTGATGATCCGCGAATTTTCGGCAGGGACAACTTCCCTCACGGACATTATCCAGTTGGAACGCCAATTGTTGGATTACAGCCTTAAAAAAAGCGAAGCGGTTGCCGAATACAACACGCTGGTCGCAGGATTGGAAAAATTAGTATCAACCTCCGTAAATGAATAACAAGATGAAAAAGATAAATGAAATAAGAAGAAACAAACCGGTTCAATATGCAGTGGTAGCCCTCGCAGGCTTATTGGCCGGCTGGCTTTTGTTCAGCCCGTCCAAAAACGCCACCCCGGAGACCTATGAGGGGCATGAGATGCACAAAGGACACAGCCATGACCTCATACAGGATGAAACGGGTGTCTGGACCTGCTCCATGCACCCCCAGATACGCCAGGACAAACCCGGCAAATGCCCGATCTGTGCGATGGATCTGATCCCGGTCCGTAAAAGTAGCGATGGCAATGGCAGCGAAAGCTCCGATCCCAACGCCATCCGGCTGTCTGAAGAGGCGGCGGCCCTGGCAGATGTGCAGACTTCGAGGGTAAGCAAAGAAAATCCGATCAAGACAGTCCGCCTGTATGGCAAGATCGTCCCGAACGAACAAAGCCTTCAATCCCAGACGGCTCATGTCGGTGGACGCATTGAACAGTTGAATATCAACTTCACCGGTGAGACTGTACGTGCCGGACAGACACTTGCCGTCCTCTATTCCCCCGAACTGTTCACCGCCCAACAGGAACTCTTAGAAGCCGTCAAGATGCAGCAGCCCGCTCTTATCCAGGCGGCTCGCGAAAAACTCCGTCTCTGGAAAATGACGGATGCCCAGATAGGAGCGATCGAACAGTCGGGAACCGTTTCCCCGCTCGTCGAGATCAAAGCGAACGTAAGCGGGATCGTGATGACTAAACGGGTAAGCCAGGGTGATTATGTTGCTTCGGGGGCCGTACTGTTCGACATCGCTAACCTGTCAAACGTATGGGCGATGTTCGACGCTTTCGAAGTGGACCTTCCTTTCCTGAATAGAGGCGACCAGGTTCATTTTACTTTGCAGGCCCTTCCCGGTAAGACATATACGGGACGAATCGCTTTTATCGATCCGATCATCAACCCGTCCACCCGTACGGCACGTGTCCGTGTGGAAGTAGCCAACAGCCGGATGGAGCTAAAACCGGAAATGTATACGACCGCCGAGGTCAATGCCCCCCTTCAAGGCTATAAGGATCGGATCGTCGTGCCGCAGACTGCCGTTCTCTGGACCGGAAAACGTTCTATCGTCTATGTCAGGCAGCCTGACACGTCTACCCCTACTTTCCTGATGCGCGAAGTCGAATTGGGACCGTCCCTCGGTAATGCCTACGTCATCCTGAAAGGATTGTCCGAAGGAGAAGAGGTCGTAACCAACGGCGTATTCTCGATAGACGCCAGCGCCCAGCTCGAAGGGAAACAGTCGATGATGAACAACGCCGGCGAAACGCAACCGATGAACGGCCATGCAGGGCATACGATGGGTGGGCACGGAGGACATACCACGCACAAGGCCTCCGATACACAATCAGAAACAGCAGGCGAACACGCCATGTTCGGTGTCAAAGGCTCCTGCGATATGTGCAAACAGCGCATCGAAACGGCGGCTAAAAGCGTAAACGGTGTTCTGTCAGCCCATTGGGACAAGGAAAAACAGATGATACACCTGCAATACGATCCGTCGAAAACCTCCGTCGACGCCATCAGCAAAGCTATTGCCAAAGTGGGGCACGACACTGATACCGACAAAGCGGATCAAACCGTCTACGACCAACTGCCGGGCTGCTGCAAATACCGCAAGTAAGCGAGCGCTGCAACCCGACCAAGCGACCGACCCGTCATCGCCACTATTGTCCTTTTTTATACTGGTGGCGATATTCGGTCGCACTCAACCCGGTTGCGTTCTTGAAGAAACGGCTGAACGCAGCCTGGTCTTCGAAACCCAGCATCAAGGCGATCTCTTTCGAACTTTTGGCCGTATAGAGCAGCAAACGCTGGGCTTCAGCCTGGATACGATTATGGATAATACGAATGGCGGAAGGCTGCTGATAGGTGGAAAGGATATTTGCCAATGTCTTCGGGGATTTGTTCAGCATGTCTGCATATTCCTGCACCTGTTTTTTCTCCTTAAAATAAGTATCGACCAAGACATAGAATTTACGGATCGTCTCGAACTGGAAGCTATTCTCCCGAACGACTCCCTGCCGGTCTTCCGCTATTCGCGTACACAATATGATAAACCGTTTCAACAGTACCCGGAGCATCTCGTCTTGCAGGTGGTCAGTACTGAGAAACTCCTCTTGCATGATCCCCGTCAGCGTGTCGATCTTCCGCCGTTCATCTTCCGAAAGGACAAAAGTCAGCACATGCGACGAACCGTGAAACAGTAACCCGTTACACGACACTTCATGGTCATTGCCATGTATGCAGTAAAAGTTTCCGTTGAACAGCAGAGCATGGTATTTGCCTTCGATGCGCAGGAACTCCAGATGATGCAAATGGGAAAGTGGAATGAGCTGTCCCTTCTTCAAAACAAGCTGCTGATGGTCGATATCCAACTCCACTTCGCCGGAATCCACCCATATAAACTTGTACAGTGTTTTGTCTTTCAGAAGATCCGGGTCTTCATGGAGCGAATCGGTCAAAACGATCTGCCCCTTTATCTTCGCATTCTCAAATGTCCATCTCATGGTATCTTAATTTTCAATTCTCAATTTCCATTATCTCCAGTTCCCCGGCAACTCTCCCGTATGCCGCCTGAACCAGCGTGCAAAGGTATCATAATTTGAGAAATTAAGCATCACGGCAATACGGGAAGGTCTCAGTCGAGTCTTAATCAGCAAGTCTTTCGCCTCAAGTAAGACATACTGGCTGATCCATTCCGCCGCCGAAATACCGGAATGCGATTTGCATTTGTTATTCAGTTCCGCCGAAGTCATTCCTAACTTCTCGGCAAAATAATAAACCGGATAATGATGATAACGACTAATCAGCAAAGCGAAATCGTGGAAGAAAGGTGGAACCTCGCTATCCCGGTCGTCCGCCAGATGTCCTCCCTGCTGGAGGAAGAAAATAAGGGCACGCAAAAGTGATTCCACCACTTTGACACGGGCATCGCTCATTCGCTCGATTTGTGACTGTATCAGCCGGATATAGAGTCCGGACTCTTCCAGTTCGTCCGGTGTAATCGTCCGGAACATCAGACGTTGCCGATTGATCAGCAGATCACTACCGGCATAGATTACAATCCCTTCAAAACCTGTCTCCGAAAAACAGGATATGTCACTCACGTCTTCCACAGACGCCAGGAACACCTGTCCGGCAACTATGGAGATTTCCTTTCCAAGCGCTTTGCATTCGAACTTTCCTCCCCGGCAGACCACAGCAAGAGTTCCCGGTTCCAAAGGCAACAGTTCATGATCCTGCCCGACTTCGACGTGAATGATCTTTAAAGTACTTTCCAATGTCAAATTCGCAGTCGACACGGCATGATAGAGGTCGATCGGTAATATTTTATCAGTATTCATTTCCTTCTCACTTTTAAATAAAAATCATTTCACTTCGAACATTTAAAGATAGTTATTAGTTTAATACATACAAGTCTTTTTAGATTAAGTTAAAACCCTATTAATAACATTTTATGATAACAACTCTCGTCATTTTAGCGCTTTCCGCCTTGTTTTTCGTGAACGGGAAGATACGCTCGGACCTTGTTGCGCTCTGCGCACTCGTACTCCTCATGGTCTGTAAGATTTTAACTCCTGAAGAAGCATTATCCGGTTTTTCAAATCCGATCGTAATCATGATGGTCGGCTTGTTCGTGGTCGGGGGAGCCATCTTCAAAACCGGCCTGGCCAAGATGATCAGCAGTAAAATACTCCAGTTGGCAGGGAAAAGCGAATTGAAGTTATTCATTTTAATTATGGTTGTGACAGCCTTCATTGGCGCCTTTGTCAGCAACACCGGAACTGTGGCCCTGATGTTACCCATCGTGGTCAGTATGGCGATGAATGCCAACATAAACCCCAGCCGCTTCCTGATGCCTCTCGCTTTCGCAAGCAGCATGGGAGGAATGGCGACCCTGATCGGTACGCCTCCCAACCTCGTCGTGCAGGAGGCTTTGAAGAACGCCGGGTTCGACAACCTTTCGTTCTTCTCTTTCACTCCGGTCGGATTGATCTGCGTGCTAACTGGGATCATTATCCTGATCCCGCTCAGTAAAATATTCCTGGCAAAAAAAGACGACAACAATAAAAAAGAGACTTCCGGCGGCCGCACTCCAAAAGAACTGGCACAGAAATACCAACTCTCCGACAATCTCTACCGCTTGAGAGTCACCTCCGGTTCCCTGGTTTGCAATAAAACATTACAGGAACTCAATATCACACAAACATATAATCTGACGATCCTCGAAATACGAAGAAAATCGCCGTCACAGGGCCGCTTCATGAAGACCGTGGATCAAAAATTGGCCGGTCCGGACACAGAACTGAAAGAAAACGATATCTTATATGTCTTCGGAGCATTCGACAAGATCGAACTGTTTGCCCGTGAAAACAGACTGTCGCTCACAGAATCGAGAGTCACCGAGTTCGCCGGCGGACCGTCCGACGAAAAACTGAGTGTGCAGGAGATCGGTATCGCCGAAGTCTTGTTGATGCCGGATTCCAAATTGATCAATAAAGCGGTCAAAGATTCCGGTTTCAGGGATAAATATGGAGTCAACATATTAGGCATACAACGGAAAAACGAATATATCCTGTCTGATATAAAAGAGGTAAAGATGCACTCCGGCGACATCCTCCTGATACAGGGCACATGGGATAGCATCGCCCGCATGAGCCATAAACAGTCTCAATGGGTAGTACTCGGACAACCTGTCGAAGAAGCATCCAAAGTCACACTGGACTATAAAGCACCTGTCGCCGCCCTGATCATGACCGGCATGATCGCAGCGATGGTATTCGATTTCATTCCGATTCCTCCGGTCGCAGCCGTCCTGATCGCAGCGATCCTGATGGTGCTGACAGGCTGCTTCCGCAATGTGGAAGACGCCTACAAGACGATCAACTGGGAAAGCATCGTACTGATAGCCGCCATGCTCCCGATGTCGCTTGCCCTCGAAAAGACAGGAGCCTCCAACCTGATATCGGAAAAACTGGTAAGCGGATTGGGTGATTACGGGCCACTTGTCCTTATGGCGGGAATCTATTTCACGACTTCTCTGCTCACCATGTTCATCAGCAATACGGCAACAGCGGTACTGGTGGCTCCCATCGCGTTACAATCGGCCTTGGCAATCGGGGTCAGTCCCTACCCGTTCCTGCTGGCCGTAACGGTGGGTGCGAGCATGTGCTTCGCCTCCCCCTTCTCGACTCCTCCGAACGCTCTGGTCATGTCGGCGGGCAAGTACACATTCATGGACTATGTCAAAGTCGGCATGCCCTTGCAAATCATCATGGGAATCGTCATGATCTTCATATTGCCATTATTATTTCCGTTCTAAACATTCACTGATATTTATTAGTTTTATATTTGCACACCAAAAAAGAAAAAGATGAAGATACCGTTCAAACCAATCGGAATCGAAGATAAAGATATTATAACATCCTTTACGATACCGAGCAATTACAAGAATTGCGATTATTCATTTGCCAACATCTGTAGTTGGCGATTCCTATACGACAGCGAGTTTGCCATTGTCGACGGCAGCCTGCTGATCCGTTTCTGGATCGAAAACAAAACGAGAGTCGCTTATATGACACCTACGGGTCAGGGCAACCTGAAACAGGCAATCGACCTGTTGGAAGCCGATTCACTCGAACAGGGCCACCCGCTCTGTATGTTAGGCGTAACGCCCGATGCCAAAGAAGAACTCGAAAAAGCAATCCCCGGAGGATTTTTCTACATTCCCGAACGAGATTATTTCGATTACATCTATTTGCGTGAAGACCTGGCAACCCTGAAAGGAAAGAAATACCAGGCGAAACGCAATCATATCAACAACTTCAATAAGAAATTTGATTACAAATATATCCCTATCACACCCGAACTGGTTCCCGAATGCCTCCAGCTCGAATGCAAATGGTACAAAGCCAACCGGGAAGATAATGACGAGGAGGATCTGAACGACGAACGCCGTTCCATCCTCTACGCCTTGAACCATTACAACGAATTGGGACTTATTGGAGGAGCCATTTGCGTAGACCACGAAATTGTCGCTTTCACCTTCGGCGCCCCGATCAACCACGACACTTTCGGCGTCCATGTCGAAAAGGCGAATGTGAACTATGAGGGGGCTTATGCTGTTATCAACAAAGAATTCGCCTCCCACCTTCCGGAGAAATATACCTATATGAACCGGGAGGAAGACTTGGGTATTCCCGGTCTACGTCAGGCTAAACTTTCGTATAACCCGTTCATCCTATTGGAAAAATCCGCAGCAATAAAGAAACCTGCAAAATAATATTGAACGATGGATAACAACAAACCTCAATTGATCGACCTGTGGCGTACCTCTTTCGACGACAGTGAAGAATTTATCAAACTGTTCTTCGACCGAGTCTACAAAAAAGAAAACGCCCTGTTTATAGAGAAAGACGGAAAAATCGTTTCCGCCCTTCAAATGCTTCCGTATGTCATGACTTACTACGGGACGGAGATATCCGTAAGCTATATATATGGAGCCTGTACCCTTCCTTCCGAACGTGGTCAGGGGTTTATGCGCCAACTGATACAGAAGGCATTCGAAGTGATGGAAAGCCGGAAAGTAGCCTTGACAGTCATTATCCCGGCCGATCCGTGGCTGTTCGATTATTATCGCGATTTAGGATATACGGAGGCTTTCGACTATTCGGAAGAGACATATATCCGGCCTATTGAAACAGCTTGGGAACAGGGTATTTTGGTTGTACCGCCCGAAGTCCCTTCGATGGAGTCTCTCTACAATTTTTTCAATAAGAAACAGCGGGAACGCACTTGCTATGTGCTGCACGGTTATGACGATTTCGTCACTATCCTGCGCGATCTGCAGATGTCCGGCGGGCAGATGCTGACAGCCTTGAACATTCAGAACGAACCGATCGGAATGATCTTTTTCCATCCTGCCGGCGACCATATTTATGTCAAAGAATTGATGTATGACAACGACAACATCAAGAACCTGCTCTTACAGGAGGCGACAATCCAGAACAAAGTGGAAAAGGCTATCTACCGCACTCCTTTCGCCGGACCAGGAACTTTCCCCTTAGGTATGGCACGTGTCCTGGATCGTGACCGCCTCATCCATCACTGGGCTTCCACCCACGAAAACTCCGTTCTCAATATCGGTGAACTGAAGGAAATGGACACTCAATCTCTTACCCGCCTGTTACTCGACTACCAGAGCCGGGAAGCTTATATGAGCTTGATGCTCGATTAGGGATTCATTCTGCCACCAAACAAAAGCTCTTCACCATTCCGGCAGAGTTACGGAGATCCGAAGGAATGGTTATCTGATTAAATTCGTATTTTTGCAAACTCATACAAAATTATACGGATAAAAAAGAGCTGACAATGTTACGGAAAGGAGACCTTACACAAGGAGGTATAACCACCACCTTGCTACAATTCACATTGCCGATGCTGGCAGGATCGCTTTTGCAACAATGCTATAACATAGCCGACACACTGATCGTAGGACAATGTATCGGCTCAAATGCGCTGGCTGCGGTCGGTTCCGCCTATACCTTGATGGTTTTCCTGATCTCTATCCTGCTGGGTTTGTCGATGGGGAGCGGCACGGTTTTCTCACTGCAATACGGAGCCGGTGACCTCCCCGCCCTGCGACGTAGCATTTATGTTTCCTTCTTGTTGATCGGCACGGTGACCGTTCTGCTGAATGTAGCTGTGTTCCTGTGGCTCGATCCGATTTTGCGATGGTTGCAAGTCCCCTATGATGTTTATCCGTTGATGCGTAACTATCTATGGATCATTTTCTGGGGAATAGCCTTTACTTTCCTGTATAATTTTTATGCGGCATTACTTCGGGCCGTAGGCGATTCCGTGACACCTTTATGGTTCCTGGCCGTGTCAGTCGTTTTGAATATCGGGCTTGATTTGTTTCTTATTCTCGTCTTGGATCAAGGCATCGAAGGAGCGGCAGTCGCAACGGTCATCGCACAGGGAATGGCGGCATCCGGTATCTTGCTGTACACCTATAAAACCCGCCCCGAACTACGATTACACCGGAAAGATATGCGCTTCGACCGTTCCAGCCTGAAAGAAATCACTTCTTTCTCCACACTGACTTGCGTCCAACAATCCGTGATGAATTTCGGAATATTGATGGTGCAAGGGTTGGTAAATAGTTTTGGTACGGCTGTCATGGCCGCATTCGCCGCAGCAGTCAAGATCGACTCTTTCGCCTATATGCCTGTTCAGGAATTCGGGAATGCTTTTTCCACCTTCGTCGCCCAGAATTTTGGGGCGCGAAAAGGGGATCGTATCCGCCGGGGAGTACGCAGCGCATTTCTTATAACGATCGTCTTTTCTCTTGTCATCTCGCTGTTGGTTTTCTTTTTTGCCAAGCCGTTGATGCTTATTTTCGTCCGTCCGGATGAAGCTGAGATACTTCGCATCGGAACAGAATACCTGCGCATTGAAGGGACTTTTTATTTAGGCATCGGAATCTTGTTCCTCCTTTATGGTTATTACCGGGCCATCCGTATGCCGGGAATGTCCGTCGTGCTTACCATTCTGTCTTTAGGTACACGCGTCGTCCTTTCCTATTGGCTGGCATCCATTCCTTCCATAGGAGTTACCGGTATTTGGTGGTCTATTCCTATCGGTTGGTTCCTGGCTGATTTGGTGGGTATCGCTTATTACCGTTATCGCAGATATGCAATCTCACGAACTTGACAAAAATCCGCTTCCAATACATATTTATTACCGGATTTTTCTATCTTTGCAGCCGTAAAAAGTAATGATAAATTATGGACGACAGTATTCCGCGAGAAATAGAAACAATAAGTAACAAGTAACGCGCAGGGGCAGACAGCAAGGCCTCTGTACGTTGACAAAAACGAAAGGAGGCAATAATGAGAACTTTTCTTTATTGTGAAGCCGGCTTTGTGGAAAAAGACCAATGGCTTCCAAACAGCTGGATCAATGTAGAATGCCCTACACCGGAGGATATCCATTACCTGACAAACCAATTCAATGTTCCCGAATCTTTTTTAAGCGACATTGCCGATACGGACGAACGCCCGCGTATCGAATATGAAGGAAATTGGTTATTGACTATCATTCGAATTCCGGTACAAAGCCAGGAACAGGGTATTCCTTTCACGACTATCCCCCTGGGGATTATGACAAACAATGAAATCATCATATCCGTTTGCTATTATAAGACGGAACTGATATCGGACTTTATCCGGTACACCCGCCGCAAAGAGGTCGTCGTACGTCACAAATACGACCTGATCCTGCGGTTGATCCATTCGTCCGCCGTATGGTTCCTGAAATATCTGAAACAAATCAACAATGAAGTGGCGCATGCCGAAAAAGCCCTGGAAAAAAGTATCCGCAATGAAGACTTGCTTCGCCTGATGAAGCTGGAAAAGAGCATGGTTTACTTCAACACCTCCATCCGTGGTAATGAAGTGATGCTCACCAAACTGCAAAGCATCTTCCAGGAACCGGTTTATATGGACAACGAACTGGTGGAAGATGTGGAAACAGAGTTAAAGCAGGCGCACCTCACAGTCAATATCTATAGCGATATCCTGACCGGCACGATGGACGCATTCGCCTCCATCATCTCCAACAACGTGAACACCATCATGAAGCGCATGACCTCCATCTCCATCATCCTGATGGTTCCCACCCTCATCGCCAGTTTCTACGGTATGAACGTCCCGATCTACGGAGAGAACATGCCACACGGTTTCGCCATCATCGTCATGATCTCCCTCACGTTATCGGCCTTATCGTTCTTCATTTTCAGAAAGATCAAATGGTTCTAAATTAAAAAATCCGCTTTACCTTCACAGGCGAAGCGGATTTAAAATCGATAAGCTTTTTCTAATCAAATATCTAATCAGAAAACAATATCTCGGGAAGGATAATATCTAATTCTGATAAATAAGTTGCAAAGGACGTGCCAGAAATGGGAAAGCTGATGCACATCTTCAACAAGCTCCTGATAAACAAGAGTATAAAATCAGTATAAATTATTTGAGGGGAAATAGGAAAAGTGTGGAAAGTGTGGAAAGGATTGAGTAAGGTGTGTAAAAATTCCACAATTCTTACACACCCGAATTGTTTTTATTCGTTAGCAGGATTTTCCAGTCATAATGTCCAACACCAGCTTATCCGTGGCTTCCATACCTTTGGAACCGATAGAAGTCAGATTGATGATCGACTTATCGACATCCTCGTCGATAATGCCCTCAACCGGAGTCACTACCTTGTTTTCCATTGCCATCAGCGCGGACAACATAGCAGTCGAAACACCACTGGAAACTTTCATGGCGCAACTGGGTTTTGCCCCGTCGCATATCATACCAGTAATATTGCCGATCATATTCTTGATCGCATAGGAAATCTTCACTTTATCGCCCCCCATCAGATAGGTAATGCCGCAACTGGCTCCCGTGGCAGCCACCACACAACCGCAAAGGGCGGACAGGCGTCCCAGGCTTTGCTTGATATAGATGACCATCAGATGGCTTAGCATCAGGGCACGGATCAACTGTTCTTCCGTACATTCGATATCTTCAGCAAAAGAAAGGACGGGAAGTGTCGCTGCAATCCCCTGGTTCCCACTGCCGGAGTTACTCATCACCGGGATCATGGCACCATCCATACGGGCATCGCAGGCGGCGGCCGTCATTGCCAGCATATGGGTATAGGCAGAGTCGCCCATATATTTACGTCCGTATGCACCGGAAACAGTCTTGCTAACCGTATGTCCGAAATTCCCCTTCAGGGAAGCCTCGGCCGCTCTCCGGTTCAGATCGGCAGTTTCCAGGATAAAACGGATCTCATCGAGCGGCATTTCCATCGCAAACTCATACACGGTAGAGAAAGAGAGCCTCAATTCATCATCGTCCAAAACATCACAAGAAACCCCTTCTTTCCTCTGGTCTGTCAAGACTACACCATTCTTTTCCACATACACGATATTCGTATGTTCATGGCAGATAATCACCCGCGAAGTTTCATCTCCGGCCGAACAAATCACCTCGATATAGAGCTTGTCGACATTATCCTTTAAAGCGATATGAATCCGTTTATCTTCGATCACCTGCTTTCCTTCGGTAAGTGCCTCAGGTGTCAGGTCGCGCAAAACTTCGAGGCCATAAGCAGACTTGCCGATCAGCGTACCCAAAGCAATCGCTATCGGCAACCCGACCATTCCGGTTCCGGGTATTCCTACACCCATTGCATTCTTCAGAATGTTGGCACTCAGAAATACTTCCGTTTTCTCCGGTTTACAGCCTAAAACCTCGGCAGCCTTAGCGGCAGCCAATGCGACCGCAACCGGTTCCGTACAGCCGATAGCGGGAATCACCTCCTGATGTATAAGTTTGATGATTTGTGTTTGAGTTGTTTTATCCATGAATATAGATTTCTTTGACTTTATGATTGCAAAGATAAGACATCCTTCTCAAAACATAAGTATTTCGATTGCGGAACATAGATAATTTGAACTATTTCTTTAGTAAAGAAAGGAATACCCGACAAAAAAATGTACATTTGTTTCATCTAATAAATAATTAATAAATTATGGGAACTTTAGGCTGCATAAATGATATGTTACAACGGGACAAAGAAAACCGTGAGCTCCGGAAATTAAGTCCTCCTTTCAATATGGCTGCTTTATTCTCTCATCAGATAAGATCTCATTTGTCACCACCGACAGTTTTAACCGTAAAGGTTTCCTCTTCCGTGCCGTTGCCACGCCCTTCTTTCAGGCGGACGCTGAACACAGCTTCGCCTGTACGCAACTTCGGGGAGGCCTGCACCATGACATTATAGGTGATACGGTCATCGCGGGTGATTTTGGTGATCTTGACAGGTTCGGACAGTTTCAGATGTTTGCCCTTCTCAACTTTTACTATTGGTTCCACGTCCAAAGCATCCTGAAAGCTGTTATTCACGATCACAAGGGAGATATGGCAGGTCTCACCCGCATTGATCTTATCGTCGCGAGTGACACTGTCCTCTTCCAATAAGATGTCTTCGATCTGCAAATCGGGAAGGAGAACATGCGAAGACGGCGTATAATTCCCCGGATTCCTCTTCTCCACTCTTACCACCTCACCTGTATTTGCTGCGATCTGCGCACCGGCAATTCCTCCGACCGCCGTCCCGACAAACGCCCC
Organism: Parabacteroides johnsonii DSM 18315; assembly: GCF_025151045.1. Taxonomy (NCBI): domain Bacteria; kingdom Pseudomonadati; phylum Bacteroidota; class Bacteroidia; order Bacteroidales; family Tannerellaceae; genus Parabacteroides; species Parabacteroides johnsonii. The sequence continues at coordinate 1,211,720 of NZ_CP102285.1, read as the reverse complement.
TATGTCACCCCCTATATCATCGTCTATAGCATTTCCGACCGCTCCGCCGAAAAGCCATCCGACAAAAGCGCCTATCTGGGCCCCTACACCTGCCCGGTCTTCCCGGCTCATATTCTTCATCGATCCGCATCCCGTCAGAATCAACAAAGACATGATTGCATATAGAACTTTATTTTTCATACTCAGTTATTTTAATCCTTCCAATTAATAAACAAAGATAGCTATCCGTTTGACTTAATGACATCGGAAAGAAGAAAAACCCCTATCCGATTGCGTTTTTTTATGTAAGTTTGCGCCCGATTAAACAAAGAATGATGACAACTCAATTCAAGACTCCGACCGCAGACCTGCAACATCAGTACGATCTTCTGCAGAAAGAATTCGAATATGAAAAAGAGATGTATCGGGAACAAACCGAACGGGCCGGCATACACCGCCGCATCCAACAAGGACTATGCTGGTATCCTGTCGTACCGGGAAAGAGCTATTATAACTCCCTGAACCAACTTGTCGTAGAAATAGGGCGGCTGGAGGACAAAGAGACCGAACACAATTTTGAATATGGCTGTCCGGTCTGCTTCTTCACAACAAAAGGAGGCGGGAAACCTGAATACCTGAACTTCTCGGCTGTCATCAGTTATGTGCAAGACGACCGGATGGTCGTAATATTACCCTCTCCTAACGCACTTACGGAAATACAAAAGGCTGGCGAAATCGGCGTCCAGCTTTATTTCGACGAGACCAGTTACAAGACGATGTTCAACGCCTTGTCTACCGTCATCCAAGCGAAAGGGAACCGGTTAGCTTATCTGCGGGACGTCCTGTTAGGCAAAACACCCGCCGGCCGGCGCACACTTTTCCCCATGCGTTTTCCCTGGCTGAACCTGTCGCAGGAAGAGGCGGTCAATCATGTATTGGCGGCAAAGGATGTGTCTATCGTGCACGGTCCTCCCGGAACCGGCAAAACGACCACCTTGGTTGAAGCGATCTATGAGACTTTACACCGGGAAAACCAGGTAATGGTCTGTGCCCAAAGCAATACAGCCGTCGACTGGATATCCGAAAAACTGGTCGATCGCGGCATCCATGTCCTGCGCATCGGTAACCCGACACGCGTAAACGACAAGATGCTTTCTTTTACTTATGAACGACGTTTCGAATCGCATCCCGACTATGCCGAACTATGGGGAATCCGCAAGGCAATCCGCGAGATACAATCCAATCTCCGTAGAAAGAGCCACAGTGAGAAGGAAACAGGACGCAACCGTCTCTCCCGCCTCCGTTTCCGGGCAACGGAACTGGAAGTAAAGATCGACACGGAACTGTTCGACGAGGCGCGTGTCGTAGCCTGCACGCTGGTCGGATCGGCGAACCGGGTGTTGACCAACCGTAACTTCACGACTCTCTTTATCGACGAGGCCGCCCAGGCACTTGAAGCCGCCTGCTGGATTGCGATCGGCAAAGCGGACCGGGTCATCTTAGCGGGCGACCATCACCAGCTCCCTCCTACCATCAAATGTATAGAAGCGGCACGCGGCGGCTTGGACCACACCTTGATGCAAAAAATAACCGACCGGAAGCCTGAAACTGTCTCACTTCTGAAAACGCAGTACCGGATGAACGAAAGCATCATGCGCTTTCCTTCTCGCTGGTTCTACCGGGATGAGCTGCAATCCGCACCGGAAGTCAAGCATCGCGGCATCTTGGAATTCGACACCCCTGTCGTCTGGCTCGACACAGCGGATTGCCATTTCGAAGAAGACCAACTCACCGACAGCATGAGCCGTATCAATAAAGACGAAGCGACCTTGCTTGTCTCGACCTTGCAGAAATATATCGAAAAGATCGGCAAGGAACGGGTATTAGACGAAAGCATTGACTTCGGCCTGATTTCGCCTTACAAATCGCAGGTTCAGTATATCCGCGGACTGGTCAAGCGCAATGTTTTCTTCAAACCTTTCCGCCGTCTGATAACCGTCCACACGGTAGATGGCTTCCAAGGGCAGGAGCGAGATGTGATCATGATCAGCCTCGTACGCGCCAACGACAAAGGCCGGATCGGTTTCCTCGGCGACCTGCGCCGCATGAACGTCGCCATCACCCGTGCCCGTATGAAATTGATGATTTTAGGAGACGCACCGACACTGACACGACATGCTTTCTACAAAGAATTATACGAATATATCCGGGAGAACGGACAGGTGGTCAGCACTTTCAATAGCCCGTGATGGTTATTTTCGCAACATCTTGGCCTTCTGTATGGGCATATCTATATAGTGTTTTTGGCTCTTCATCAATTTAGTGGCATCCCAATGTCGCCCTACCCTCTTATTGTCACATTCGTAAAAAAGCCATTAGTCCAAATCGAAACTACTACCGCATCTATTTCGATTTTATACCCCGTTTAATTCAAATTACACGCAAGGGTAATATTTTTTAACAAACTACTAATTTTATAAACTACAGAAAATGAATTGACTATGCAAAATCGCCTTTTTTAGGGGGATATTGTATTTTGTGTAAAGCGCATCTCGACAAAACCTCTCTTCGAGAGCAACCGCATCAAAATTCAGTAGGAAGGTTATTTTTAGCACAGTTGTCCTTTCTGTTAAGCGAGCGGAAGCAAAAATTCCGTATATTTGTATCATTAACAAAAAATACAGAGAGGCCATGAAGTATAAATTATTAGTTCTCGACGTAGACGGGACGCTGCTCAACAACCAGAAAGAGATCAGCCCCCGTACCCTGGCTGCCCTTCTGAAGGTACAGCAAATGGGGGTACATATTGTATTGGCATCAGGAAGACCGACTAATGGAGTCATGCCCATCGCTGAAAAGCTGGAACTGAATCATTATGGAGGTTACATCCTTTCTTACAACGGCGGTCAGATCATCAACGTGCAGACCGGCGAACTATTATTCGAGAAACGTATCGATCCGGAATGGATTCCCTATTTCGTACAAAAAGCGAAGAAAAACGACTTTGCCATCTTCACCTATCACAAAGATTTCATCCTGACGGATAAACCGGACAATAAGTATGTCATCCAAGAAGCCAACCTCAACAAGATGCAGGTAGTCGGTGTCGATAACTTCGCCGAAGCCGTCGATTTCTCACCCTGCAAATGTATGCTGGCAAGTGACGACGAAGAGGCGCTCGTCGGCCTGGAAAATCATTGGAAGAAACGCCTCGACGGTGTGCTGGATGCATTCCGGTCGGAACCTTATTTCTTAGAAGTCGTTCCCCAGTTCATTGACAAAGGAAACACATTGGGCGTGCTGATGACCAAACTGTCCGTTTTGCCGGAAGAGGTGATCGCAATCGGCGACGGTGTCTGCGACGTGACCATGTTGCAACTTGCCGGTGTAGGGATCGCAATGGGAAATGCAGAGGATTCGGTTAAGGCCTGTGTGGACAAAACGACACTCACCAACGAGGAAGAAGGTGTGGCCGTGGCTGTCGAACGGGCAATCCTGGCCGAAATACGTCCGACGGAAGTTCCGCTCGACCAACTGAATATGCGTGCCAGACACGCCCTGATGGGAAACCTCGGCATCCAGTATACCTATGCATCCGAAGATCGTGTAGAAGCAACCATGCCGGTAGACGAACGTACCCGCCAGCCATTCGGTATCCTGCATGGCGGAGCGACACTCGCACTGGCCGAAACTGTTGCCGGGTTAGGCTCGATGATCCTGGCCAAGCCGGACGAAATCGTGGTCGGCATGCAGGTCAGCGGCAACCACATGTCATCCGCCCATGAAGGAGATACCGTTCGCGCCGTCGGAACCATCATTCACAAAGGACGCTCTTCACACGTTTGGAATGTCGATGTATTCACATCCACTGATAAATTGGTATCTTCCATCCGTGTAGTCAACAGTATATTAAAAAAGAAATGACACCAGACGAATTAAGGATTTGTAACGTAGTCGACACATTGATCAAAAAGAACCGGAGTTTTGCACTCTGGCGAATACCGGGAGAATCACCCCGTTTCGCCATGCAGACCTCCGGTTCTGCACGTCTTCTCTATCATATCGAGGAACTGGACGAACAGAGTGGTTTCGTCATTGCTCCCTTCCATGTAAGTAAGCAGCATCCGATCGTACTGATCCGGCCGGACATCCAAGAACTTCCGTCCGACGAGGAAATAAAAGTTTCATGCCTATGGAACAAAAGTTCCATGCCTACGGAACAAGAGTTCCATCATAGTGAAACTCTCGTTTCCTACCCGGAAAACCCGAAGGAAGATTACAACCGCCGTTTCAATACCTTCATCGAACCGCTGCATCGAAAGCAGTTCGAGAAACTCGTGCTGTCACGCAGCCAGACAATTCCGGCAGGCAAAACAGACTTCTCCCCTGCCGCCGCTTTCCACAAGGCAATCGAGCGGTACAAATATTCGTATGTTTATCTCTACCATACACCCGAGACAGGCACATGGCTCGGGTGTACGCCCGAAATTATCCTCTCCGGCGAGAAAGGAGAATGGCATACAGTCGCCCTTGCCGGCACCCAACCGCTCCAAAACGGGGAACTCCCGACAGAATGGGACGACAAAAACAGGGAAGAGCAGGAATATGTGGCCTTCTACATCCGCAAGCAGTTGCAAGCATTAGGCATCAAGCCGACAGAAACCCCGCCGGCTCCGGTACGCGCCGGTGAACTGTCTCATCTGAAAAGCGACTTCAGCTTTCCCCTGCCCGATAATAAAAAACTCGGCGAACTGCTGAAACGGCTGCATCCTACGCCTGCCGTCTGCGGGCTGCCCAAAGAAGAGACGTACCGTTTTATCCGGGAAAACGAAGGCTACGACCGGAGTTATTATTCAGGTTTTATCGGCTGGCTGGCCCCCGAAGAGAAGAGCGACCTATATGTAAACTTACGCTGCATGAACATCTTGCCCGGATCATTTGTTTTATATGCAGGCGGAGGCATTCTTGCTTCTTCGGAAACAGAAAGTGAATGGCTTGAAACGGAAGCAAAAATGCAAACGATGAAACGACTTGTTTCAATTGACAATTGAGAATTGACAATTCATAAATTTATAAAGAATATAATCGATGATAGCAAAAAAACTAACTGACCTCATAGGCAATACCCCGTTGTTAGAGTTCTCAAACTTTAACGCAAGCAAAGGACTGAAAGCGAAAGTAATCGGAAAGCTGGAATATTTCAATCCGGCAGGTAGCGTAAAAGACCGCATTGCATTGGCAATGATTGAAGATGCGGAAGAAAAAGGCTTGCTGAAACCGGGGGCAACAATCATAGAACCGACCAGCGGTAACACCGGCGTAGGGTTGGCTTTCGTCTCGGCCGCCAAAGGTTATAAATTGGTACTGACAATGCCCGAAACGATGAGCCAGGAACGTCGTAACCTGCTGAAAGCATTAGGGGCCAATCTGGTCCTCACACCCGGAGCAGAAGGGATGAAAGGCGCCATCGCCAAAGCGGAAGCATTACGTGACGAAACACCCGGCTCCATCATCCTGCAACAGTTTGAAAACCCGGCAAACCCGGCCCGGCATGCTACAACCACCGCACAGGAAATCTGGCGCGACACAGACGGCAAAGTCGATATCTTCGTCGCAGGAGTCGGAACAGGCGGTACGGTAAGCGGCGTTGGCAAAGGACTGAAAGCGCACAATCCGGATGTCAAAATCGTAGCTGTGGAGCCTGCCGACTCGGCTGTGCTCTCCGGCGGCAAACCCGGACCGCATAAGATACAGGGGATCGGCGCAGGCTTTATCCCTAAAACCTACGACAGCTCGGTAGTGGATGAAATCATCCAGGTAGAAGGAGACGACGCCATCCGCACATCACGCGAACTGGCACAAAAGGAAGGCTTGTTGGTCGGCATTTCTTCCGGTGCAGCCGTATATGCCGCCCTGCAACTGGCCCGGCTCCCGGAGAACGAAGGAAAAACGATTGTGGCACTATTGCCGGATACGGGAGAGAGGTATTTGTCTACGGTGTTGTATGCGTTCGAGGAATATCCGTTATAAAAGAGAAGAGAAAGAGATAAAAATATCCCTGTAGGAGGTGTATCAAAACTATCCCGTTCCCGCGCTTGACGCGGGAACGCATTAAACCCGACCTTATAAAGATCTGATTGATAAGGTCTTTTTTTTGCGGCCCCGCATCAAGTGCGGGGACAAGGGGATTTTGACACACCCTCCAAATATCATCTTATTGGAGACCAATAGGCAGAGCAGAGCCCTGCCCCTACGAAACGACAATTGTTTTATTCCTTATAATCCTTCCGATAAGAGCAAGAAGTCTCCGTCGGGAAGTCTTTCGGAACTTTCTGAGTCACTTTTCCGGTTGCCGCCCATTCGGCTCCGCGAAGCAAAAGCACCTGGAAGCCCGTACACTGCATTGCTATATTATCTTCCGGAGTAGCACCGGCATGTCCGAGCATCGTATGGAAGATGCGGGCATTCCCGTAATCGACAGTAAAGATTAGCGGTTCTTCACGACCGGAACCGTTTGTTTCCTTATCCGAATAGGCCGTGTACAAAATATCCCGGATATTGCCCGGTCCCCGCATACGGTCGTAAAGTTCATCTTTGGCATGACGCCATTTCAAGGGCAGGCCTTTCACGATAGGATGCACTTTGTCACGTCCGTTCAATACATATTCGTGCTGGCGTCCATGCGAACCGCCGACACCCGCCGAACTGTCCTTGACCAGCTTGCCGTCCTGCCAGTACACATAAGGGCCGGAATTCTCGTTACGTCCTTCCCAACCTCCCAAGGCACAGATTTTATTAAACTCCGGCCATTTGGAGAAAGCATTGTCGGCCGCATGATAGATGACAACACCACCGCCGTTCTGCACATATTCCAGGAAACGGCGGTTCGTCTCTTCCGGCCACGAATCTCCGTTATAATCCAGCACTACCAACTGGTAAGGGCTGAAGTCGAGCACAAAGCCGGACATGTCCTTACCCTGTTCGGGAGAGACGGCAAAGTCCACATCAAAACGGCCGGAATTTTCCAGGATTTGTTTCAACACAACATGGCTCACCTGCCAGTTATGATTGTTTTGTCCTGTGATCAGTAATGTTTTAATCGGCTTACGCGCCGAAACCGTACAGGCTAACAAGAGAGAAAAGACAACAAAAAGCAGCTTTCCAAAATGTAAATGTCTCATGGTATTTTATGGTTTAAAGATTTGTTTAAGGCAAATGTACTAAATCAATATGAAATATGTACTTTTGTGGCCTTAAGAAAAAATACATCCATGATGAAATATTTATCCCGAATACTATTGATAACATTCGTATTTGTTTTTTCAGCCACTTATAGCCATGCCGATAGCTGGCGTGACAAGACTGAACTGCTCATCTATTCTCCACGCTATTTCGGTCCGAACGCTTTCCCGATCCCGGAAATGAGGGACGGACAGGTGAGCGAACGGTACGAGGTGGAAGTACGGGGCGAATACCATTATTATACGGGTGACAAGACCTGGGACATCGTGGGGCGTGCCCTCCTGCCGTTCTTCAGGGGGCGCGCGGGAATCGAAGTGAACTGGTGCTTCAAGGAAAAATATAAGATGACGCCGGAAACGCGTGACGAACGCTTTGCCGTGGAGACGGAAAGCCCAATCAAATATAACGGTGATATCGTTATCAGTTCTTTTTTCCAAGTCCTGAAAAGCGAAAAATGGGTAGATGCGACCATCAGCGCCAATATCAAAACAGCCAGTGGAGGCCGCCTGTGCGACGCCCGTTTTACAGATGCCGCATCCTACTGGTTCGACGTAAACGTGGGCCGGAACCTGTGGAAAAGCACCGACGGAAAAGCCTCGATCCGTATGCAGGTGCTCGCCGGATTCTATTGCTGGATGACGAACGACATGGTGCATCGCCAGAACGACGCCATCTCTTACGGAGTCGGGTTCACCGGTAAATACAGAGGCTTCACGCTCGCCACCAACCTGGCCGGGTTCTACGGATACGAGAACAATGGCGACCGCCCCATACACTGGCGCAACAACCTCAGATACGAGATCAAGAAAAACATCATCTCCTTCCGATATACACACGGAATGAAGGACAACCTGTACGAGACTTATTCGTTAGGATATATCCGGTGCTTTTGAGAATCGGGAATTAAAAATTGAGAATTGAAAGTTAAACCAACGGCCTTCGCTCCCTGTTTAAGGGGAGATGAAGATTAATCGGATAGTAAAGCTGAAACTGGTAGATGCCAGACTCTATTTCGTGAGTCTGATCGTTGGGCTGCTGACCGGATTGGTGGCGGTTCCTTACCACTATCTGCTGCAACTATTCTTCAATATGCGGAAGAACTTCTTCCAGTCCTCGCCTCCCTGGTATTATCATATTGTCTTATTCCTTGCCCTATGGGGAGTCCTCTGCTCCGTCGCCTGGATGGTCAGGCGGTGGCCTTACATCGGAGGTGGAGGCATTTCGCAGACACGGGGTGCGATCAACGGACGCATCGAGTATGCACATTCCTTTCGTCAACTACTGGCCAAATTCGCGGGCGGTGTCCTGACGCTCAGCAGCGGCCTCTCGATGGGACGCGAAGGACCTTCTGTGCAAATGGGTTCTTACATAGGCGACCTGGTCAGCAAATGGGGACATATCCTGAGCGGCGAACGTAAGCAGCTCCTTGCCGCAGGCGCAGGTGCTGGACTGGCAGCCGCCTTTGCCGCTCCCCTTGCTGCCGCTACTCTGGTGATCGAATCGATCGAACGCTTCGATGCTCCGAAAACGGCTATCACGACGATCCTGGCCGGTGTCGTCGCCGGAGCAATCGCCAGTACGATTTTCCCGATCAACCCGTATCACGACATACAGGCCATCGTACCCGACCTATCGATGGGACTGCACATCAAACTGTATATCCTATTTGCCGTCATCGTATCGGTTTTCGGCAAATTCTATTCCCTGCTGATGCTATATGCCAAACGGATGTTTCCTGCGATCCGGCAACCCGAATATATCAAGCTGTTAGGTCTTTTGGTCATGGCATACGTCATTTCACTGACGATCACCGACCTGACCGGCGGAGGCGAACAGTTCCTGATGCAGCAGGCGGAAGGCGGGAGCAACAATATCTATTGGATAGCAGGAATGATGTTCCTGCACATGGTGTTTACCGTTTTCTCCTTCTCCTCCGGATTGCCGGGAGGGAGCTTTATCCCGACCTTGGTGACAGGCGGACTGATCGGTAAACTCTATGCCCTCATTCTGGTGCAGCACGGGATCATCGGGATGGAAAACGTGAGTTATGTTATGCTGATCGGGATGGGCGCCTTCCTGATCGCTGTCGTGCGCACTCCTATCACAGCTATTATCCTGATTACGGAGATCACGGGGCATTTCGAGGTATTCTATCCTTCCATCGTCGTAGGTGGACTCACATATTATTTCACGGAACTATTGGAAATTAAGCCGTTCAACGTAATGTTCTATGAAGAGATGATCAACAAACCGATATTCCGGGAGCAGAAACGGCTGACTCTGGATGTGGAGGTGATGGCCGGAGCCTATTTCGACAGGAAAGAGGTCGATACGCTCGAACTTCCCAATCATTGTGTAATCATGAATATCCACCGCGATCGCAAAAACATCTCCCCCACCGGACAAACCATCCTGCCCGGTGACCAGCTCACTATCGAACTGGATGCTCAAGATATAGAAAAACTGTACGAGCCGCTGGTGAGCATGGCCAACATCTACTAAAATATCCCGGCCAGCAACTTTAAACATCCTTTCGGCCACCTCAATTTATTGGGTGTAAAAACCCTAACAATTTCTTAGGGGAATTATAATCCGGAATTATCAGGTTTTTATGCGAAAGGGACTTCATTTTTTCATACTTTTGTCAGGATAACAAACGCCATATTCTGCCATGAAAGTAATTATCTGTTGTATCTCCTTCCTGCTTCTATCCATATGCCCTTCGCTTCTGGCGATGGAAGGTACGGGAGTCGCACTGAAAGTCAGCCTGTCCGGAAAAATATACAAACGTTTCTCTTTCGTTCTGGAAGAAGATATCCGTCCACGCGACGACTTCAGGGAAGCCGGATGGTTCCTTACCACAGGAGAGATCAACTATCGCATTTTGCCGAACTTACGGGCGGGAGCCGGTTATATGTCGTTAGTCCGCTACAAGGCATCGGAGGAAGTGCGCAACCGGTATTACCTGTACGCCTCCGGTTCTCACCGGTTCGGGGCATTTAAAATTGCGATCCGGGAGCGCTTTCAGAGCACGTACAGGAAAAATTGCCTGCATCCGACCAACTACCTCCGCAGCATGCTCACCCTCTCCTACCGGATCGCTTCTTCAAGATTTGAACCTTTCATCTATGTAGAGCCTTTTAACAACGTAGGCTACAACGGGAAGATGCGTGCCGACAAAATCCGCTATTCCGCTGGCTGCGATTACCGGATGGATACCAAAAATTACATCCAACTCTACTACCGCTACCATACTTTCAACGTATACGACCCGATCAACTACCGCCACGGCATCGGTCTGACCTATTCACACCGGTTCTGATTCAGGAAGGTGTGACACGGGTATGATAGAGTGATAGAGAAACGGCGATTCTCTTTCTGCCGTTTTTTAAGGTTGCGCTTTGGCCTCCTCTGTCAAAAATATCACTATCTTTGCCCCCGGAATACCAAAAATGTTCCTTTACATTATTCACCGAGTGCTTGATAAACCTCGTTAAAAACAAGAAATATGCAGAAGACATCTACTGTAACCGTACCGTTCATGCTATTAGGCATCCTGTTCAATATCTGCTTGGTAGCTTCAAACCTGTTAGAAACCAAAGTCATCCAGGTATTCGGCATCACAGCGACTGCCGGACTGATCGTTTTCCCGATCTCTTATATCATCAATGACTGTATCGCCGAAGTATGGGGATTCAAGAAAGCACGCCTGATTATCTGGAGCGGGTTCGCTTCGAATTTCCTTGTAATCGGATTTGCGCAATTGGCGGTACTGTTGCCTGCCGCCCCATTCTGGGAAGGCGAAGAAGGCTTCAACTTCGTGTTCGGGATGGCGCCGCGCATCGCTATAGCGAGCCTGATGGCCTTTCTTGTCGGTTCGTTCCTGAATGCTTATGTGATGAGTAAGATGAAGATTGCTTCGGCCGGAAAGAATTTCTCTTTACGAGCCATCGTCTCCACATTAGTCGGCGAGAGTGCCGATTCGATGATCTTTTTCCCGATCGCTTTCGCCGGACTAATACCGGTAGGCGAACTCTTCATCATGATCGGGACACAAGCGGTTCTGAAATCTCTCTATGAAGTAATAATCCTTCCTGTCACCATCCGTGTGGTAAACTACATCAAGAAGGTGGACGGGAATGATGTGTATGATGTTGGGACATCATACAATATACTAAACGTGAGAGATTTATAAATCACAATAGATGTGAAATCATAATTCATGATTCATAAATCCAAACAAATGTGACCAGTCCTCACGGGGCTGAGGTGTATAGGTATGGAATCCAAGTGATTCCGCCGTACGGCAATTAGGGATAGCATCGTCTATGAAAAGAGTTTCTTCCGGACGGATATTGGCGTCTTGCAGGACGTATTCGAAAATTTCAGCATCGGGTTTCAACAGATGGAGGCGATAGGAAAGATAAATATGATTGAAAAAGTCGGAAGCATGGTGGCCTTTATAGGAGAAACAGGTCTTTTCCGACCAGTCCCAATGAATCTCGTTCGTATTGCTGAGCAGCATCGTATTATAACGTTTCCGGAGGTCGAGCAAAAGATCCAGTTTATAGTCCGGAACATCATCGAGCATGGCGATCCAGGCGGCATCAATCTGCTCGTCCGTCAAAGGCTGTTTGGTCAGATGACGGATACCGTCGCGGAACTCGGCTACCGTGATGGAACCCAACTCGATCTTCATGAACAGATCCTTATGCTGGTAATTATTGACAATCTGCTCGCGTATATTCGCGACCCCCAGACTCTCGAATGCCTCGATACATCGATTACGGGTGAGATTGATAATCACGCCGCCAAAATCTATAACCAAATTTTTTATGCCTTCCATGACATTCTTTTAATTAAAAATTGACAATTGATAATTGACAATTTTGATTCTAACTATTTACTACCAACGACGGCGGCGACGTCTGTGATGCCGTTGCCGCTGTTTATATTGACGTATCCTGCGATACACCAGCCAGACAAATAACACTCCGAACACGGCAAAGATCAGCAAGACGATTCCAGTATTCAAGTTATCCCCTTTCACACGGCTCCACATCTCCAGAACCAGTTCTGTCCGATCACCGAAATCGCGGATCATGGCGCAACGCTCTACCACCTTGCGGTCGGGATATTGTACCGGATTGATCCGGATACTATCCGCACCGGGACCGAAAAAATAACTCAGGTCGGAAACCTTTTCGATTGTCGAATCGATTTTAGCTTCCATGATTTCAGGAGTCGCAATGGCACTGACATAACCGATAGCGTCCATATTTCGCAAAGCGACGTCCGGACGACAAAGATAATCAATAAAATAACTGGCTGCCTTTACATTACGGGCATATTTAGGGATCGCCCAGCCGTCGTACCAGATATTGCTGCCTTCTCGGGGCACTTCATAATCCAGCTCCACACCGACAGCCTCCGCCTCATCCATCGCCCAGACCGCATCTCCGCTCCAGGTAAAGTTGAGCCAAGCCTTGCCTTTCGTCATCATCTCCTTGCCGAAGTCGGCTTCCCAACCGGCAATGTTGGGTTTCATCTTTTTCAGAAGTTCTTCGGCTATGGCGATCGCTTCGGGAGAATTGTCGTTCATCAGTTGCTCGACCGTCACAGTCCCATCTTCCAGTTCATTCGCATGGGCGTAAATAATGGCCGTACCGTAGGAGTCACGATAGCTGTCTTTCATCAATATCTTGTTTCTGAACTTCGGGTCCCAAAGACACTCCCAGCTTTCGACCTCTTTCTTCTCCACGAATTGCCTGTTATACAAAATTCCTGCCGTTCCCCACATATAAGGGACGACATAGTCGGTCGTCTTCCGTCCCGGCTGGCTTAGCTTGTTCAGTTGCCCGCGGATATAAGGAGAGACATTATCCAGATAATCCGGTGTCTTTCCGAAATTGCGATCTATCGGGACAAGAAGGTTTTTCTTCAACATCCGTTCGATGATATATTCGGACGGACAGATCAGGTCAAAATCTTCATGCCCGCGTTCGATCTTGGTAAGCATGATCTCATTGATATCGAACACCTGGTAGATGATCCGGATATCTTCGCCGGTCTGCTCCTTGTACCAGGCGGGAAATTCGGCCAAGACATCCTCGTCGATATAGTCTGCCCAATTGTAGACTTTCAGAATATGGCTGCGCTCCTCATCCGTACGATTGCATGAAGACATAAAAGTCAAAAGAGAGAGGCAACTTGCTATTATTGTAATCAGTTTATTCATTTCCTGCTTTTCTCCATTAGCTTTTGGACTTCTCCGCCCGTTTATTAATCACAATCAAAAGGACAAGTACCGTCACAAAGATGATAGTCGACAGCGGACGCAACTCCGGTGTCAGTCCCCCTTTGCGGGCATCCGCATAAATAAAGGTCGATAGGGTTTCCAGTCCCTCGTTGCCGATCGTAAAGATGGTAACGGCAAAGTCGTCGATCGAAAGCGTAAAAGCCAGTATAAAGCCGCTGATCATGCCCGGACGAATCTCCGGCAGAATCACCTTGCGCAACGCCTGGAAAGGAGTCGCCCCCAAATCGAGCGCCGCCTCATAGACATTCTGGTTCATCTTTTTCAGGCGTGGCATAACACTCAGCACCACATAAGGCGTACAAAACGTGATATGCGCCAACACAACCGTCGTGAATCCCTGAGAGACACCAAAACTCACGAACAGCAGGAAAAGAGAGACACCCGTAATAATATCTGCATTCATCATCGGGATCGCATTCGCAAAGTTCATCACCTGGCGGGTCCGCGACCGCAGGTTGAAAATACCGATAGCAGCAATACTGCCCAACAGCGTGGAGACGGTCGCCGCAATCATCGCAATGGCGAACGTATTCCATAACGCGCTCACCAACGAACGCTGCACACCTCCTGTAAACAGCGAACTATACAGTTTGGTTGAAAATCCCGTCCAGTTACCCAAGACCTTCGCTTCGGTAAACGAGAAAATCATAATAATCAGAATCGGGGAATACAGCAGCGCCAGCAGCAACCACAGATATCCTTTTGCCATCCATTTCGTCATCATATCACACCTCCCCCTTCGTTTGAAGCGTTGTCTTCATCGTTCGTAAAGAGGATGGTAACGCCGATCAGCAACAACATAATCAGAGAAAGCGCCGCACCATAATTCCACATGCCATTATAAATATTTTCCTGCACGGTCGTACCGAACAGTTTGATGTTATTCATCGTCAGCAACTCGGCAATGGCAAACGTGGAAACCGTCGGCATGAAAACCATGACGATCCCGCTCATTACGCCGGGCATCGAAAGAGGCAGGATCGTCTTCATAAAGACCTGAAACGGATTGGCTCCTAAATCTTGGGCTGCCTCGATCAGGCTACGGTCCATCTTTTGCAACGTATTATAAATCGGATAGATCATGAACGGAAGGAAGTTATACACCATACCGAAAACCAACGCCCCCTCTCCCAACGGCAGATTCAGAAAATCGAACAAGGCCACCGTAGCCAGCGTACGGATCAGGATATTCACCCACATCGGCAAGATGAATAGCACGACCATCGTCCGGGAGGTATTGAAACGCTCCTGACTCAAAATATAAGCAGCCGGATAGCCCAGGATGAGACAGGCAAGCGTCGTGATAATCGCAATCCCGATCGAATAGATAAACGTGTTCATCGCTTCGGGATGCACCATGAACTTACGGAAATTAGCAAAAGTGAAGGCTCCGTCGGCATCTGTAAACGCATATAATACGATCAGCAACAAAGGCATTACGACAAAAACAGCCAAAAACAGGGCATAAGGAATCATCCAGTTCTTACGCCGCATAAAAAAAGCTGAAATCTTACTTATCACTTCCTTCCTTTTTAGTTGATTGAACAATCCGTATATTTTCGGGAGCGATCGTGATTCCGACCCGGTCGCCGTCGTCCCAGACATCATTGGTGTCGACAAAGATATCTTCGTCCCAGTCGGTAAACACTGTCAAATGATAATGGTTGCCTTTGTAGAGGATAAATTTCACTTCACCGGTCAGGCGGCCGTCTTCCTCGTTGTCTTCCAGGATGACGCGGTCAAAGTCTACTTCGACCTGCACCGGTGTTTCCGGCTCAATGCCGGATACCTCTCGGCATTCGAACGTACAGCCTAAAAATTCCACATGCGTGGTATCGACCATCTTTCCTTCGAACGTATTGCAGATACGTTCCTTCTTCATCACATGGATATCGAAGGGCTTAACCAGCAGACCGACTTCCTGTCCGGCATCGAAGCAATGGTAGTCCTGCACCATAAATTCATAGCCTTCCGGCGTCTGCACCATCATTTCGTAGTGAACCCCCTTGAAAATGGAAGAGGTAACCGTCCCGGTCAGCATGGCGGCTTCAGACGGCTCAAAAATATAAATGTCTTCCGGACGGAGCACAACATCCACCGGGGTTTGTTCTCCGAAACCTTCGTCCACGCATTCGAACTCATGTCCGGCAAAGGATACTGATTTATCTTTGATCATCAACCCGTTCAGGATGTTGCTTTCGCCGATGAAGTCGGCGACAAACGAGTTGATCGGTTCGTTGTAGATGTCGATAGGCGTCCCGATCTGTTGAATTTTCCCTTCGCTCATCACGACGATCGTGTCGCTCAGGGTAAGTGCTTCCTCCTGATCATGGGTGACATAAATAAAGGTTATTCCGAGAGACTTATGCATCTCTTTCAACTCCATCTGCATATCCTTGCGCATCTTGAGGTCGAGGGCAGCCAGCGGTTCATCCAATAAAAGCACTTCCGGTTCGTTCACAATAGCCCTGGCAATCGCAACACGTTGCTGCTGTCCGCCTGAAAGGGAATCCACATCACGATATTCGTAATCGGTCATTCCTACCATCTTGAGAGCCTGCTTCACCTTTTTCTCGATTACGGCAGCCGGAAGTTTTTTCAGCTTCAAACCGAAAGCGATGTTATTGAAAACATTCAAATGAGGGAAAAGAGCGTATTTCTGAAATACGGTATTGACCGGACGTTTATGAGGGGGTGTTTGCGTAATTTCTTTTCCCGCAATGGTTATTATACCCTCAGAAGCAGTCTGGAATCCGGCAATCAGACGTAACAATGTCGTCTTTCCGCAACCGGACGGCCCCAGAATGGTTACAAACTCGCCCTTACGGACAGACAAATTCACATCATTCAATACGGCCTTGTCTCCAAAGAATTTAGACACATGCTCCACACCGATGATGCAGTCAGATTTTTGCATAGACAGATTCCCCTTTACCAATACTGATTAAACATATTTCTGCTTCTTCACGTAAAAAGCGGCACAAAGGTAATAATTAATTGATAATTGAGAGTTGAAAATTGAAAATTACGGTAGAGTCTTACTTCTCGGCAATACCAGATTCAGAACAACCCCCAACAGAGCCGAGAGCCCGATACCGGCCATCGTGAAGCCACCGAATTCGATAGCGGCGCCACCAATCCCGAAAGTCAGGATCAATGAAACGATGATCAGGTTGCGGGTATCGCCCAGATTGGTCCGGTTCTGGATCAGGCTGTTGATACCGACAGCAGCAATCGTTCCGAACAACAACAGCATGATACCTCCCAATACGGCAGCGGGAATCGATTTAAGCAACGCACTGACCTTTCCGAACACGGAAAACACAATACCGCTTACGGCAGCAATGCGGATAACGGCCGGGTCCGTAATCTTCGTCAGCGAAATAGCTCCTGTCACCTCCGAATAGGTCGTGACGGGAGGACCACCGATCAATCCGGCAACGATACATGCCAGACCGTCTCCCAACATAGTGCGGTGAAGCCCCGGATCCTTTACGAAGTCCTTGCCCGTCACCTCATTGATAGCATACACATCACCTATATGTTCGATTACCGGAGCAATCGTCACCGGAATCATAAAAATAACCGCTTCCCACGACAATGAAGGCTTCACAAATTGAGGGAATGCCAACCAGGGAGCTTCTATCACCGGCTTGAAGTCAATCAAGCCGAACAGGCTAGCAGTCAAATACCCGACAATAATTCCACAGAAGATAGGGATCAATCTCAACATTCCCCGTCCCAACATAGAGGCGAGGATAGCGGTAAGCAGAGCTACCAGTGCCAACGGCCAGTTTTCCTTTGCCATATTCACACCTGAACCTGCCAGCGAGAGACCGATCAGGATAATAACCGGTCCGATCACCACCGGCGGAAAAAGCCGTTTGATAAAACCGATCCCCCTCCACCGGACCAACAAACTCATTAATCCATAAACGGTGCCCACGGCCACCAAGCCGGACATCGTACCGGGCAACCCGTACAATTCCGTCGCCTTTATGATAGGCGCCACAAAAGCAAAACTGCTTCCCAGAAAAATAGGGACTTTCCCTCTCGTTACCAGATGAAAGATCAACGTGCCGATACCCGCCGTAAAAAGAGCGGTAGAAGGATCAAGGCCAACCAGCAGAGGAACGAGAACAGTCGCACCAAACGCTACAAACAGGAACTGAACGCCTACTACCGTTTTCTGGATAGGATTCAAGGGTTTCATATTATCCATTCGTTTCTTAATTTACTTTTTGCAAATATAGCACAATCTACACATCTGGCAATTCAATTGTAGAGCAACCATACCAAATTCATTTTTTAGTAATACGATCTTATGAGCTACATAATATAAGGAATAATATTTCCCCGCTATAAGAAAATTTATATACATAGGCATAAAAACATCGGAGTGCCTATTAATTCTATAATCAGTGCCAGTGATTATAAAATCAGTGCCAGCAATTATATAATCACAACCACTGATTATAAAATTACTGGCACCGATTACAGAATTAGTAGGCACTTAAGAAAGATTATTCGGGACGAAAATTTTTTTTCTCTCCATAGAAATAAGGAATTGCTGCTGGATTTAGTGTGATTATCCTAATTCAATTGTAGACAAGCACGATAAAAAAATGTCACTACCTACCCGTGAAAACAAAAAATGATAAATTTACTTTCATTAAAAACTATCCGTCAAAAATCTTCTCAAGAAGGATGGATATAAACTTGCCGAAGGGAAGGCCAAGAAGTCGATAAAACGAATTCAGGATTAAATGCCCAGTCCTATTGCAAACAGAAAACGCGCGCCGTCCTCGGAACCGAAACAGGAATATTGTGTCGTCACCTTATTGATGATCGTCAGCCAGAAGCCTCCGCCGTAAGAGGTATGCCACTTATGGGAATGTTCGCCGGGGAACCAGACACGTCCGTAGTCGAAACCGGTAAACAGCCCATATTTGAGTGGCGTGAACGGATTCTTGATTTTTCCCATGTCCAGACGAAAGTCGGTATGCTGATAAAAAGACTGTTTCCCGATAAAGCGGTTATCCCTGAATCCCCGCAACGTGATGCCAGCTGCCTGATAAAAGTCGTATTCATTGCTATACAACAGCTTCGCTTCCGCCCCTGTTTCGATTGAAAAGCGGTCCGAACAGCGGAATGTAGCGGAAATATCCAGCTTCGAGTACGGGAAATTGCGTCCCGCCTCCTTCAGGTTCATTTTCCAACCGGACGAAGCCTCGATTTCCAGCTCCGGGATAAAGGCGGACGGGGTCATCTTGACCTGCCAGTTAGCCTCTACCCCGGCGAACAGGTTCATCCCGAACACAGGGTGATTGCCCGGAAGTACCTGATTGATATATCGGCCTTCGGTATGTTTTGCCTTATACATTTCGAACGAAGCAGATAATGTCAATTGCTGGCTCTTTTTCATTTCCATACGGAAAGACGGAATCACCGAATACTGTCGAAGAGTGACACGATTATATGCTTTATCTTCGTCTTTAAAACCTTCCGAATTATTTCCATAGCCGAAGAAGTTGAAGAAATTACGGGGTGAAGCGATAAAGGCATCCAAATTGAAACTTTTCCGTTCATCATAAAAAGGGAATGTTCCCTGATACATAAACCCGCGCAGATAGTTATATCCGATACGATGCCGAAATGTAAAAGGGGATTGTTTGAAGCCGTACATCGTATAGGTAAAGAAAGCACCCAAACTAAAGCCGACATCCGAATCATAGAAACCCCATGGAGTGAAGTCCGACTCCTTATATTTTACTTTTTCGTAGTCATAATTATGAATGGCCGGATTATCTGAAATGATTTTGCGGACACCGGCAATGTCTTTCAGCCGCTTCCGGTCGGACTCGTATGCGTAAATACGAACCTTACGGGCCTTATCCACTTTGTAGGTGTTATTTCCCGGACCGGAAATCAGGTAGACGGGCAACTCTCGATGCGCCTTTCCTATGACTTCATATTCATCGTCCCCGCCCAGGCCATACAGCCAAATCTCCTCCGTGCTGTCGGCAGAATATTTCTTTCGGAAGGAAGGAACGGGACTTCCTTTCGGGTAGATACGAACCAGCAGACTGTCGTGGCCGGAACGTTCAAGTATGATCCGGTCGTCTCCTTCCGTTCCGGTCAGGACAGGTGTACGCTGCAATTTTTTATAATAACGGCGTGCCATATACGGGAGACTGTCTCGACGGATGAGCAGTTTCTTTTTTATGGCCTCCGTCTCGGCTCCCTGTATCTCCGGAGGAAGAGCCCCAAATGCCTCATTGATGACCGAATCGGACAGATTCTTTTGGAGAGCGAGGGCCTGTGTCCTCCATACCGACTCGTCCACGCCACTTACCAACGCCATATCGAGCGTATAGCCAAGCGTGTTTATCTCACCGATATCCTTCGGATGGTTGCTGTAGTTCGTAATAAAACCGAGTCCTAATACTTTCAGCATACGCTTGAAAAGAAAACCGTCGACTTTGGTAAAAGCATGGCTGCGATCGATAACGATCGGATTGAACAGAATGCTGTCGGCAGTATGGATCGCCTGCCAGTTCCAGTTTTCGGGGATTTTGTTCCAATCTCCGATCAACATATCATAGAGACGCTCGGCGATATACCCTTCCGAATTCACTTGATGGGATTTGTCCTGCCGGATCTGGTCGAGTAAAGCACCGGTAGAAAGTATATTTTTCCAAGTGGCGGTATCAGGTACATCCCGGAGGCTGACCAATCTATTGCGAATGCCGGTTCCGTCGGCAATCGTGTCTCCCTCCTCCCCACCTTGCATGAAATAGATACGAGAATTATTGAAGTTCAAGCCTGCCGATTTTGCCATCCGGTCGACCGCAAGAAAGGTATAAGGATTGATAATGGTATAAGCATCCCCGATAAATTCATCAAGATAGGTTCCTTTAAAATCATTTTTATTATACATCTCACGGAAGAACTTGGATTCGAGAAAACTGGTCGAACCTCCCAGCGGTTTGAGCATATACAAGCGATTCCGCCGGTTAGAGAGAACCAAAGCGTGAAAGTCCACCGCCTGCTCCATGATCTCCATACCACCCTGGAGCGCTTGTAACGTAACAGCATCGGCTGTGACCGGAGTCGAATAGAGTTCCCGGTAATGCACGCCCCACAGTTTATTATACAGACCACTTTTATTCTTCATATCCTGGGGATAGATCGAATGTCTCACAGTGTCCTGCCCCATCGCGTCCGCACCTGTACAGAAAAGGAATGGCAGGACAAACAGCAGACAAGCAAGCATATTCCTGTAATACCGACGTATTTGCTCGAATTTTCTCATTATGAAAATAACATTTAAGCAGAATCAGTTGTTTACTTTATAAAAACGAATAGAAATGGATTTATTAAAAGCTCTTCAATGGCGGTACGCCGTCAAAAAATTCGACCCGTCGAAAGAGGTGGATCAGCAATTAGTGGATAAAATCATAGAGGCCGCCTGGCTGGCCCCCACATCATCGGGTTTACAACCGTTCCAGATCATCGACATTACCAATCATGATTTAAAGAATAAAATCGTCCCTATCGCATTCGACCAACTTCAGGTGGCGGAATGTTCGCACTTGTTAGTATTTGCTGCATGGGATAATTACACAGCCAAACGAATCGATCATATCTATCATTACATCTCGTCCGAGAGGGGACAGAAACCGGATCGCTACAAACCCTACACCGACCGGCTGAAAGATGCTTACCTGAACCGTCCGGCAGAAGAAAATTTCGAACACGCGGCACGGCAGTCTTACATCGCCTTTTCTTTCGCCATGATGATGGCAGCCGAACTGGGAGTAGACAGCACTCCGATGGAAGGATTCGACAATGAAGCTCTGGATGACCTGTTGAACCTACGTGAATTGAAATTGCGTAGCGTTACGATGTTGCCTCTCGGTTATCGGGATGCCGAAAACGATTGGCTGGTAGACTTAAAGAAGGTTCGCCATCCGAAGAAGGAATTCCTGATCGAAATAAAATAATCGAAAAAGATAAACCGCCTGCAACAGCAGTGACAGAGGTAATGATCTGAAAAACAAAAAGGCGGTGTGCAAAACAGCCTTGTTCCTTCACTGGACACGGGAACAAGTACATTTCGACACACTGCCTTTTTGATTCGGTTCCAGAGAAAACGTCGACTTACCCTGGGACTTTTCACCTGTTTAATAGTACATTTCAGGAATCGAAATATTCAACTCTGCATGTAGCACGCCGCTTTTTTCAAACAGGCGAACTTTATTTTCCTTTACTAACCATCCTAAAGCCAAACAAACCAAAGACTCATGATAGTGAGTCATTTCCCCAATCCTCTTCACTGACAAAATTTTTCTTTCTGATAACAAAGACCAGATCTGACCAGCCTCTGAAACAACATCATTCTTAGTCATAGCATCTCACTTATTTGTTATAATATTATTCCTCACCACTTTTCCAGAAAGCCAAATTATTCTTTCGCTTTGAATTGTGAACACTTCCACCCTCCGAATAGTTTAGCAAAACAGCGTCAATCAACATTAAAATGAAAGAAAAAGGATTAACACCTCACAATTGGTCAACTTCTTTAAAACAAAGCCCTCATTAAATATGTTTTTAATCAAGCAGAACATCAACAAAATAAATACACGACGGTATAATATATGCAAAAGTACCCTGAATGGAAACGACTTGTAATGAAAAAAATTAATATTGGATAAAAAGCTAAGGATATGGACAAAATTCATGAATATTCAAATGGTGAACTCACCATTATCTGGCAACCAAATATCTGCCAACATGCAGGAATCTGCGTCAAGATATTGCCGAAGGTATACACCCCCAAAGAACGTCCCTGGATCAAAATAGAAAATGCGACCACTGCGGAATTGATCGACCAGATCGGTAAATGTCCTTCAGGGGCACTGACTTACAGGATGGAGAAAAAGAAAGAGGAGTAAAATTACTCCTCCAACATTCCTTCCAAATAACGGTCGGGAGCCAACCCTATACTCTGGAGAAAGCCCGCCAGAGCACTATATGTCAAACTGTTCTCCGCCAAGTCTGTCAAGGCAATCCGACGAAGACATTCGAACGGGATCACATAATCCACGTAGGGAACCAGATTCCTCCCCATAAAATCATATCCGGCTTTTATCGGATCACAAAATTGTACAAGCTGCCATTCCTGTTCGGAAGCCCAACGAGGTTCCCGCACTTCCAGACAGGCATTACAAAGCATCGAGAAGAAACGTGAATCCCGCTTGAATCCGGTATGCTCTTCATCGTAAAAAAATTTGTCATACTCCTGCCTCATATGCGAAACAAACACGCTCAAATTCTCATCCTCATCGTATTTGCAACGAAGCAAGTATTTTTCCTCCGACAAACTATACTCACCCAGCGCCCCGTAATCGAAAGTCAACCGCAAGCAGGAAGCCTTCTTTTCCTTCACCCCGGAAGGGATTTCCGGGTTCTGGTAAAGGGAAAGAGCGTACATCTCCATTTCCGGCCCGATAAGCATCCGCCGGTTCTCCCGGAAAAAGGGAATATGTTGTTTACTAAACTCTTGTTTGATTCCATTTTGCTCTTCATGCAACACAATCGAACGGCGAAGTAGGGATAAACCGTATCCGATTACTTCGTCCGACTTGGCATACAGCAAATTAGGGACACGCAAAACAAATGTTCCCGGCGTCTTCGACTCTTTGCATCCGTGAACAAAGGATTCTATTGAAACATAGGAATATAAATCCATTTTTTATGATTTTTTTGGACGTCAAATATACAATTTATATTAGAGATTATCTACCTTTGTTAAAACTTTTATAAACTACATAAAACCAATAGAACAAAATGAAACGTCGTGATTTCCTTAAGACCAGTGTTGTAGCAGGTGCAGCCTTATCTCTGAACTTTGAAGGATTACAGGCTGCTCTCTCTTCGAATACAGTAGCAGTAGAGCAGGCCCCCGATCTGGTAGCAGTAATGGGTGGTGAACCGGAAGTCATGCTCGACAAGGCGTTAGAAGCACTTGGCGGCATCGGCAAATATATCAAGAAAGGACAAAAAGTCGTTATCAAACCCAATATCGGATGGGATCGTACGCCGGAACTGGCCGGTAACACGAATCCGAAATTGGTAAAAGCCCTCGTAAAGAAATGTTTCGAAGCAGGGGCCGAAAAAGTGACAGTATTCGACCATACGTGCGACAACTGGCAGAAATGCTATGAGACAAGCGGTATAGCTGCCGCCGTAAAGGAAGCGGGCGGTATCATCATGCCGGGTAACGACGAGAAATATTTTAAAGAAGTAGCCATTCCCGGCGGTGTAACGCTGAAAAAGACCAAGATACACGAGTCGCTGATCGAAGCAGATGCCTGGATCAATGTTCCCATCCTGAAAAACCACGGGGGAGCCAAATTGTCATGTGCAATGAAAAATATGATGGGGATCGTTTGGGATCGTCGCTTCTTCCACCAGAACGACTTGCAACAATGCATTGCCGATATCTGTACCTGGCAGAAGAAACCGGTACTGAACATCGTAGACGCCTACCGTATGATGCATCAGAACGGTCCGCAGGGAAAAAGTGCAGCCGATGTGGCTACATTGAAATCGATGATCGTTTCTCCTAATATCGTCGCCGTCGATACGGCCGCCCTCGCTTTGTTCAACCAGGTAAAGAAGTTGGACATGGCTGCCGTCGGACATCTGAGCAAAGGTGAAGCACTCAAATTAGGCTCTACCGATCTGAAAAAAATAAACATCAAACGTATTAAGATCTGATGAAGAAACGGAATTACCTAAAAGGATTGAGAGTTTTCCTCGCAATCCTCTTTTTTGTACCCATACTTTTGTTCTTCGTAGACTTTTCGGGAGTTTTACCGGATAGTGTACACCGCTTGTTGCATCTGCAACTGATGCCGGCCTTGTTAGGCGGAATGATCGGCCTGATCGTGTTCCAGTTCCTGCTGGCACTGGTATTCGGACGTATTTATTGTTCCACGATATGTCCGGCAGGCGTATTCCAGGATATCATCAACCGCCTGTTTTGCATCGGCAAGAAAAAAAAGAAAGGAAGCCGCCGTTTTATGTATCACAAACCGATGAACTGGTTTCGCTACGTGCTGTTGGCAATTACGATGCTCATGGCTGTTTTCGGTTTTAGCGGGTTGTGCTTGCTTCTGGACCCATACAGCAATTTCGGACGCATTGCTGCAAGCCTGTTTCGTCCGGTCGTGATGTGGGGGAACAACCTACTCGCCGATCTATTGATGAAAGTAGACAACTACTCGTTGTTCCATGTGACAATCAGCACTGTGACGGTTTCCGGTCTGATCGCGGCAACCATTGCATTGCTTGTTTTCATTGTCATGACTATTTTCCGCGGACGACTGTTCTGTAATACGATCTGCCCTGTCGGAGCTTTACTGAGCCTTTTCTCACGCTACTCGTTTTTCCGCATAACCTTCGATAAGGAAGCCTGTACACATTGCGGGAATTGCGAACATACTTGTAAGGCGGAAGCGATTGACAGCAAAAATCTGACAGTCGATACATCTCGTTGCGTAGATTGTTTCAATTGTGTCTCTTCCTGTTCCAAAGGCGGCTTGCAGTATCGCTTGCAATTGCCGACCGCATCGCATTCCGGCCAATCGAAAGCTACGAACAGCCGCCGTACATTCCTGGCCACAAGCGCAACCGTTGCCGCCTCTCTGCCGATCGCCTCAGCGATAGCCGGAGGAGGAAAAGGGAAAATGAACAGAAAAGGCAGAAAAAAATGGCCTCCCCTCACGCCTCCGGGTTCTATCAGCCTGGAACGTTTCAAAGATAAATGTACGGGATGCCAGATATGTGTCGTCCGCTGTCCGAGTCAGGTTTTGCGCCCGACAGGATTGGAATATGGTTTGGATTATATGTTAAAGCCGCGTTTGGCCTATATCAGCAGTTATTGCAATTACGAATGTACGGTCTGCTCCGACGTATGTCCCACCGGCGCGATCAAACCTCTGACTGTCGAAGAGAAGACGACGACACAGGTCGGTATTGCCACTTTCTTCAAAGGCCGTTGTGTTGTTAATACAGAAGAGAAAGACTGTGGTGCCTGTGCAGAGCACTGCCCGACCCAGGCCGTACACATGGTTCCCTACAAAGGGACACTTACGATCCCGCAGATCAACCCCGACCTCTGTATCGGATGCGGCGGATGCGAATCGATCTGCCCGGTACGTCCGATGCGTGCCATCATCGTCAAATCGAACGTTGAACACAAATTCGTCGAGAAGCCAAAAGAAGAGGAAGTCAAAGAAGTCGAGGTAGACGATTTCGGTTTTTGATTA
The DNA here is from genome assembly GCF_025151045.1 of Parabacteroides johnsonii DSM 18315. Lineage (NCBI taxonomy): Bacteria > Pseudomonadati > Bacteroidota > Bacteroidia > Bacteroidales > Tannerellaceae > Parabacteroides > Parabacteroides johnsonii. Next base: position 1,185,842 of record NZ_CP102285.1, on the reverse strand, counting down.
ACGATATATAACCGACTATATTATGAGGCCTTATTTGTGAAAGTAAGGCCTTTTCTTTATCTTTGCAGCCATGAAATTCGAATTACAACATAACGATACAAAATCAAATGCAAGGGCGGGTCTGATTACCACTGATCATGGAGTAATTGAAACGCCTATTTTTATGCCCGTCGGCACGCAGGGTACGGTTAAAGGTGTCCACATGACCGAGTTGGAGGAAGATATCAACGCACAAATCATTTTAGGAAACACCTACCATTTGTATCTCCGTCCCGGACTGGAAATATTGGAACAGGCAGGCGGCTTGCACAAATTCAATACATGGAACCGGCCGATCCTGACGGATAGCGGTGGTTTCCAAGTTTTTTCCCTTTCCGAAAACCGTAAGTTGCATGAAGAAGGTGCCATGTTCCGCTCACATATCGACGGCTCCAAACATCTGTTTACCCCGGAAAAGGTCATGGATATCCAGCGGATCATCGGAGCAGATATCATTATGGCCTTCGATGAATGTTGTCCGGGCGATGCCGATTACGAATACGCGAAAAAATCCCTCGGTCTGACGGAACGTTGGCTGGACCGTTGTTTTGAACGTTTCAATTCTACAGAGCCAAAATACGGTTATCAGCAAAGCCTTTTCCCGATTGTACAAGGTTGTGTTTATCCGGAACTGCGCCGAAAGGCTGCCGAGAATGTAGCGAAAAAAGGTGCTGACGGCAATGCGATCGGTGGCCTGGCTGTTGGTGAACCGACCGAAAAAATGTATGAGATGATCGAAGTAGTCAACGAAATCCTGCCGAAAGACAAGCCTCGCTACCTGATGGGAGTCGGTACACCGATCAACATTTTAGAGGGAATCGAACGAGGGATCGATATGTTCGACTGCATTATGCCGACACGCAACGGGCGCAACGGACAGATATTTACCCGTTTCGGCACGATCAATATGCGCAATAAGAAATGGGAGAACGACTTCTCTCCTATTGATCCGGACGCTCATTCGGCTATCGATACGCGCTACAGCAAGGCGTATTTGCACCATCTGATCAAAGTGAACGAGATGTTAGGACTTCAACTGGCATCAATCCATAACCTTGCGTTCTACCTGTGGCTCGTAAAAGAGGCACGCAAACATATTATTGCCGGCGATTTCACGACCTGGAAAAGTGAAATGGTCCGTCAGTTATCAAACCGGTTATAAGCAAACTGTCACATGAAATTCAAACTGAAACGGATAGACTGGTATATCATCAAGCAATTCTTAGGTACTTATATCTTTGCGATTGCCCTGATTATCGCTATCTCGGTCGTCTTCGATATAAATGAGAAGATCGACAAGTTCCTGAGTCCGGACGTGCCGTTGAAAGCGATCGTCTTTGACTATTACATGAACTTCATCCCGTATTTCGCGAATCTGTTCAGTCCGTTGTTTACTTTCATTGCTGTTATCTTCTTTACCTCGAAGTTAGCAGACAACTCGGAAGTGATCGCAATGCTGGCAAGCGGGATGAGTTTCCGGCGACTGATGTTGCCCTATGCGATTTCGGCAGGGATCATTGCACTCAGTACATTTGCGCTGAACGCTTATATCATTCCGCCTGCCAACGCCACGCGTATCGATTTCCAAAACAAATATATCAAGAATAAGAAGGTAGACTATGTCCGTTCCGCCCAATTGGAGATCGAGCCGGGCGTAATTGCCTATTTCGACCGCTACGATGCGCGTTCCGGGATGGGATACCGCTTCTCTTTGGAACACTTCGAGGACAAGAAGATGATTTCACGTCTCACGGCCAACTCCATCAAATATGATTCGCTCTACAACTGGACCCTGATTGACTACATGATCCGCGACTTCGACGGGATGCGCGAGCATATCACTGAAGGGAGCCGCCTGGACACCACATTGACAATCGTCCCTTCGGACTTCCTGATCTCTGTCAACGACTGCGAGACGATGACTTCGCCAGAGTTGTCCACGTATATCGACCGCCAGAAGAAACGAGGGATCGGCAATATCCAAACGTTCCAGATCGAATATCACAAACGTTTTGCCGCCATCATGGCCGCTTTCATCCTGACCTCCATCGGAGCCTCGCTCTCTTCCCGCAAAATCAAAGGCGGTATGGGATTAAACATCGGTATCGGACTGGCCCTAAGCTTCTCCTACATCCTCTTCACCACCGTCACATCGACCTTCGCCATCAACGGCAACCTCAGCCCCGCTATGGCCGCCTGGATCCCTAATATTTTATATACGTTTATCGCGATTTACTTATACCGAAAGGCTCCGAGGTAAGAGAATTGGCAAGTTGTTAAAGTAGTTTTATTATGTATATTTGTACTATATAGAAAGGGCTATATCAATAATTACTTTTTCCCATTCTTTGATCAGGGACAAGAAAATTTTGATATAGCCCTTTTAATAAGTAGTCGTTTAGAAACTAATATTTTATCGATTTCTAATTACTGTTTTTCCAGATTTAGACCAGCATTAAATTCTGTTGTCGTTTTTATAAGTTCGGGAAGTTGTGCAAAAATTGCTTTTACCATATCCTGCTGGGCTGTTGGAACTTGTGTTATTATCAGTTCGGCTATGCCTTCAGAAGATAATATGTTTAACAATGGCAAAATCAAATCCTTATCAGCATATACAGCGGCAGCTCCATTTTTCACCTCACAATTTAAAGGAATTCCTTTCGAAAGCAAAGAGGCAAACTGCAAAAGAACCGAAGTATCTGATGCTTTAGTCTTATTCGCAGCAATAGTCGCAAGAATCATATCTATATTCAACTGCAAAAATAACTTACTGTCTTTGATATAGTACTGGGCCAGATTTGCAGGAGAAACAGTATTCTCACCTTCTTTACCTGTAGAAGAATAACTTGCAACAATATTTCCATCTTCTTGAAATGTAATCGTATGGAGATACTTCGCTAACATCGGAGGCAGAACTAAATTGCCCAATAAAGCAGCAGCATCTTTCGTAGGCCACGGTTCATCTATTACACCGGGAATTGTGATACCAGAAGATGTAGATATCCAAGAAAGAATAATAGGTGACTTACCTGTTGCCATATCCTGCTTTGCCAAGTTCCAAGTTCCCAACAAATCATTTTTAGGCATCGTAACGTTGACGGACAAGGTCATGAAGGTGGAATCGACTGTGCCGGCGTACTTCATTTCGCGACCGTTATTGGAGTTTGTACCTTCGAATGTGTATTTATTTCCCTCCTGAGTCAGATCGACATTAAACATAGTTGTTACTTCCCCCGGAACAACACCCGGAGCTAATGCCACCATTTGCTCAGTCTTTGAAGGCAGCAAGTCCTTGATGATACTCGGATCGAAGACACCTTCCATCTTAATCGTTCCGGTTTTGCCATCTTCGGTCGCAAATGTGATCGCTTTGCCTAAAAGCGGGCTGTCTCCATATTTGAGAGAAAGCTTTTCGGCACTGTAAATTTGTGTACCCTTCAACAGCACTGCTCCTTCCGGCTCATTTTTTCCGTTGTTATCATCACTACAGGCGATGAAGAAACTCAACGCACACAACATCGTAAACACAAATAATAGATTTTTCTTCATAATCTTCTATTTAAATTATACATAAAAACGAGGCGAAGGTACAGAATAGAGATGTGAGAAACAAAGTAAAAAAGTTAACGCCGGTTATTTCCGAAAAAACAACCGGCGTCACTTTATTCAAAAATATTTCTGATCAAAACCTTAATCAACGAGCGAACTTCACAGATTGGCTGACACCATTTTCTGTTACAACAATTACATAAATGCCTTTTGCCAAAGAAGAAGTAGAGATGTAAGCATTGTCACCCGAAACAGTTCCGTTAGCGATTGTTGCACCACTCATATTAACAATACGATAGGTAGCTTTTCCGCTATTGTCGATATAGATACCACCCTCTACCGGTGTTACTTTTACGGTATTAATCGTGATATCGTCATTGCTTGTCACGATACCTGCGATATTGGAAGTGAAATATGCACTACCCATAGTTACATCTCCTTGCATAATCTCAATCTTGATCACCTTACTACCAGCAAGGTCCGCCGTAGCTTTCAGATTCATTTCCGTATCTATAACAACATCTGTATCTTCTTGTTTATATGATTTGATATTGATGTCGGCGATAGCGTTTGTCCCGGAAATAGATGGAGTCACTTCGATATCCATTACTGGAACCTCTATATCGTTATTATCTCTTACACCATCACCATTCGAATCTATCGACTTAGTAATAGACATCGTATAAATAGAAGCTTCGCCAGTTGTCGCTAATTCTGATACAACACGTTCTATCACTGTTTGTGCAGCAGTTTTAACATCTGCTACTGTACTCTTTGAATCACTCATGCGAATGATGAAAGCACCATTATACTTCAATTGCTCCCAGTTTCCTTCGATAGCAGTATGGTCTTCGATAGCAACAGTCATACCAGAAGCTGCTTGTTCTTGAATGAAGGTGTATTTGCTCCATCTGTTCGCCTGTGCATTTTCATAAGAAGTAACGTTGATATAATTAACGGGGATAGTCTTATTTAAATCCAAAGCAACAACAGCGTCTCCCATAGGAAGTTCTTTTGCTTCACCTGATTCAGGAATGCCATAAAGGCTCATGGGAAGTTCGCCTGTAAAAATACCGGACAAATTCACTGTTATCTTGTAATCCAATTGTGGCAACTCTGGTAATTGGAGCATACCTTTAACTAATCCCCAAATACTATGCATTCCCTCTTGAATATCTACAGTCGCTTCTAATAATGATGTTGCCGGGTTTTGCACAAAAGAGAAATTTAATAAAGGTTCGGCTCCTTTTCCTAACAAAGAGATGGCCATGTCCATACCAAAAGGAACCAATTGTCCGTCTTCTCCCGTCACTTCAATCGTAATCTCAGCCACTTCACCCATTCTGGAAGAAATAACCTGAATTTTTCCAGGTACATCAATTGTCAAAGGACGTCCCAACAACATATCACCGACCATCGGAATTGTCCTTGTCGTATAATCTTCAAAATCGACCTTAATATCTCCAGTTAAGAGGCCTATTCCCGTATTAATCGCTTTCATATTTATTACAATGCTATCCGGTTTCACGCTATAAGGCGTCGGAGAATCAGCACGAAAACCACTCTGAGTATTCAACACAGGCAAGCTCTGTATAAAGTCTTTTGTCAACTGCGGCTGTGCCCATCCTAAGATATCGAGACCTGTTTGCTCTTTAATCTGCTCGAATACGACTGGCAATACTTCTTTTTGAATTTCTGTTTTCTGAGCTTCGCTCAACTGCACCGTCTGTGCAGAGGTAGTAAAGGAAGACGCTACAAGACATAACGCCATACTAATCGATGTAAAAACTTTTTTCATAAATCTATATTTTTAGAACATAAAACATTTTTGTTTTATAATGATCGCAAAACTAACTAATAGCCTCGACTTATGCAAGACAAATAAGTTAACACCGGTTATTCAAAATTGGATAACTGGTGTTATCTTAAAAACAGACAACTCTATCTAAAAAAACAGCTTACTATTCTACTCAATAATGTCGATTAGGGCCATCCTATCTTGATGATCTCTAACCAACTCGTTTTTGATGCCGAGGTTATATGCCACGACGATCGTCTTCGTTGAGATGAAAACGGTCAATTTCTCATTTATTATTTTGGGCCTTAGCAAAAAACAGAAAATATAGAGTGCCTTTTTGCTCCTATCCGTTCCTCCTATTCGCCAAACAAGCCGTCATGGAAATTGTTAAAACCGACAATATCCCCCTAAAAAACAGCTTATTTAAAGAGTACTGACAATCAACATTATAGTATGTATAAGATTATTAAAAAATATTACCCTTGCGGGAAAATTCATTTTCGTGCCTATGAAAACCGATTTTCATGGGTATGTGTTTCGAAATAGACCAATAGGGATTTTAGTCAATTATTACAATAACAATAAAATGCAGGGGCATATGTCGTCATACATTTGAAGAGGGAAAAAGCCTGTTTTCGATATAGTTCTTTTTGTTATCCCATAAACTATAGAAGATTTTATGTACTTTTGCCTCAGAATATAAAAAACTTAAATAATTCAATTAAATCAACATGAAACGCTTAATGGCTAATCGTAAACAGAAAAAAGCGATCCTGATCGCTCTTGCTGCGCCATTGATGTTTTCCCCTGCCCCTTTAATGGCTGCGACCGGAACCTCCGAGCCTGTAGTTGCTATCGCCCAGCAGGCGCAAACGATCGTCAGTGTGCAGCGGATCAACCCGACTACGGTCGACGTTGTATTTTCCAACAATCAGCGGATGACATTCGATTTCTACGGAGATAATATTTTCCGTATGTTCCAAGACACAAACGGCGGTATTCTTCGTGATCCGGAGGCTAAACCGGAGGCCCGGATTCTGGTGGACAATCCTCGCCGTCCAGTTTCCCAACTGGACATACAGGACGAAAACGGGCAAGTGACCATCACGACCGGAAAAGTCAAACTCCAGTTGGACAAATCAACAGCTTTATTGAAAGTTACTAATCTTGCCACAAACACAGTCGCTTTCGAGGAGACTCGACCTGTAGCTTACGAAAAAGGGAAAACAATCCTGACGTTGAAAGAAAATCCTGATGAATATTTTTATGGCGGCGGCGTACAGAACGGTCGCTTCTCCCATAAAGGGAAAGCCATAGCCATCGAAAACCAAAACAGTTGGACAGACGGTGGGGTAGCCTCACCGACACCCTATTATTGGTCCACAAACGGATATGGCTTTATGTGGTATACTTTCAAACAGGGGAAATATGATTTCGGCGCTGCAGAAAAGGGAACGGTAAAACTATCTCACGATACAGATTATCTGGATGCTTTCTACATGGTCAACGACGGCCCTGTCGCCCTGTTGAACGATTTCTACCAGCTGACCGGTAATCCGGTGCTGCTGCCCAAGTTCGGATTCTACCAGGGACATCTGAACGCTTACAACCGCGACTATTGGGTAGAAGACGAAAAGGGTATCCTTTTTGAAGATGGCAAACGCTACAAGGAAAGCCAGAAAGATAATGGCGGTATCAAAGAATCGCTAAACGGAGAAAAGAACAACTACCAGTTCTCCGCCCGCGCTGTGATCGACCGTTACAAGAACCATGATATGCCGTTAGGCTGGTTGTTACCGAACGACGGCTACGGAGCCGGCTACGGGCAGGCCGAAACATTGGACGGCAACATCCAAAACTTAAAAAACCTCACTGAATACGCTCATAAAAACGGTGTCGAGATCGGCCTTTGGACACAATCCGACCTGCATCCGAAAGACAGTATCAGCGCCTTGTTGCAGCGTGACATCGTAAAGGAGGTGCGTGATGCCGGTGTACGGGTTCTGAAAACAGACGTGGCATGGGTCGGCTGGGGCTACTCGTTCGGCCTGAATGGTGTGGCTGACGTCGGACATATCATGCCGTATTACGGAAACGACGCACGTCCATTCATTATCTCTCTCGACGGCTGGGCTGGAACGCAACGTTATGCCGGTATCTGGTCGGGTGACCAAACGGGTGGACAATGGGAATATATCCGTTTCCATATCCCGACTTATATCGGTTCGGGACTTTCCGGACAACCGAACATCACATCCGACATGGACGGTATCTTCGGTGGCAAGAATTTGGCAATGAATACCCGCGATTTCCAGTGGAAGACCTGGACACCGATGGAGCTGAACATGGACGGCTGGGGATCAAATGAAAAATATCCGCATGCTTTGGGCGAACCGGCCACTTCCATCAACCGCTGGTATCTGAAGATGAAATCCTGTCTGATGCCGTATGCCTATAGCATCGCCCGTGAAGCGGTAGACGGAAAACCGATGATCCGTGCCATGTTTCTCGAAGATCCAAACCCGTACACGCATGGTAAGGCTACGCAATATCAGTTCATGTACGGTCCGTACTTCCTCGTCGCTCCGATCTATCAGGAGACGCAAATGGATGACAAGGGGAACGACATCCGCGACGGTATCTACCTGCCTGAAGGCGAATGGTTCGACTATTTCACCGGCGAGAAATACACGGGCGGCTGTGTGGTCAACAACTTCGCTTCTCCGCTTTGGAAACTTCCTGTATTCGTGAAAGCCGGTGCGATCATCCCGATGACGAACCCGAATAATAATGTAGCGGAAATCGATAAGAGTCTGCGTATATATGAACTTTACCCATCCGGATATAGTGAGTTCATCGAATATGACGATGACGGCAGAACGCAAGCGTATCTGAACGGAGCAGGCACATGGACAAAAATCGAGATGGAAAACGATCAGCCCTCCGTATACGTCCAGATTGGCAATAAAACAGTCGTCAACACAAACAGGAAAAACAAACCAGGAAAAATCTCAATCACCATCCATCCGACAACAGGCGATTTCGATGGCTTCGTGAAGGAGAAGGCAACCGAATTGCGCATCAATCTCTCGGAAATGCCGAAGAAGATCACCGCCAAAGTCGGTTCTTCCAAAGTGAAACTGGTAGCCGCCCGTTCGATGGACGAATACCTGAACGGCACAAACGTCTATTTCTACGATGCTACCCCGAACCTGAACAAATTCGCCACCAAAGGAAGCGAATTCGAAAAGGTAACGATCACCAAGAACCCGCAACTGTTGGTCAAACTGGCTCCGACAGATATCATCATGAACGAAACGGTCGTCACCATCGACGGATACCAATTCGATATGCCTGATACCCACCGCATTTCTACCGGATCGCTGACTGCTCCGGTTGCACAGGTGACAGACGGAAACACAGAAGCTTACACCTTAAAACCGACTTGGGATAAAGTTTCCGGCGCCGACTTCTACGAAATAGAATTTAACGGCATGCTCTATACACAGATCAAGAACACCGAACTGCTGTTCGACAACCTCTCAGCCGAAACAGACTATTCGTTCAAAATCCGTTCCGTCAACAAGGACGGTCATTCAGACTGGTCTACTTTCTCCGTCAAGACAAAATCCAACCCGCTCGAATTCGCCATCAAAGGTATCCGCGGAGAAGTGACAGCCGAAGAACAGGAAGGCTTTGAAATCTTCCGGCTGTTCGACTTTGCTGAATTGGGCGATATGTTCCATACGAAATACCGTAAGAACGCAATGCCGTTCGACATGATCATCGACTTACGCACCATCAACCAACTGGATAAGTTCCATTATCTGTCCCGCCAAGATGGAGGCAACGGTACGATCCTCGCCGGCAACGTGGCCTACAGCATGGATAAGGAAAACTGGACGGCAGTCGACTCGTTCCGCTGGGAACGCAATGGTGACGTGAAAATATTCACTTTCAAGAACCAGCCGAAAGCCCGCTACATCAAGTTGCATATTACGGAAGGTGTCGGAAACTACGCTTCCGGCCGCGAATTGTATGTATTCAAGGTTCCGGGAACGGAAAGCTATCTGCCGGGTGACATCAACAACGACAAGAAAATCGATGCAAACGACCTGACCTCGTACATGAACTATACGGGTCTGCGTCGCGGCGACAGCGATTTCGATTATGTCAGTGCAGGTGATATCAACCAGAACGGTCTGATCGATGCTTACGACATATCGGTTGTGACAACCCAATTGGAGGATGGCATCGAGAATCCGGGTACGGATCGTGTAGCCGGAACGCTCTCTCTATCCACACCGAAACAAACATACAACGCCGGAGAAACAGTCGAAATCACCGTTAAAGGTGATAGTATCAAAGCAGTCAACGCTTTGAGTTTCGCATTGCCTTACGATCAGCAGGACTATGATTTTGCAGGTATCGAACCGGCCAACCTCGGTGCGATGGAGAACCTGACATACGACCGCCTACACACCAGCGGCCAAAAGGCGCTCTATCCTACATTCGTCAATCTCGGAGACAAAAAGGCGCTCGAAGGCTCTGAAGATCTCTTCACCATCAAGCTGAAAGCGAAACGCAAAGTCAAATTCAATTTGAAAGCAGTCGACGGCATCCTGGTTGACAAGAACCTGAATATGCAGAAGTTCTGAACAAAGAATTTTTGAAATAAACAAAAGCAGAAAGGCTTCGCCCCGGAACTATCCGGTAGGCGAAGCCTTTTTCATTAAGATTATGAATGTTTTCTGCCTCACAGATGTTATCTTTGCAAAAAAAGCGATCAAACCATCGCATGACAAAGCAAACAAACACATTATGTACTCAGATAAGAAAAACATCCTGCAGCTCGTAGCCCTGCTCATCGAGCATAACGTCAAGAAAATCGTTTTGTGTCCCGGTAGCCGCAATTCCCCTATCGTACATACGATTGCCAACCACCCGTTCTTCTCCTGTTATCCGGTAACAGACGAACGGAGTGCGGCTTTCTTCGCGATCGGACTGGCATTACATGGCGGTAGCCCGGCTGCTGTCTGCTGCACATCGGGCAGTGCATTGCTTAATATTCATCCTGCCGTATCGGAAGCTTTCTATCAGCAAGTGCCATTGGTCGTCATCTCGGCAGACCGTCCCGGAGCCTGGATCGGGCAGATGGACGGACAGACGCTTCCACAACCCGGCGTATTCGGGCAGCTTGTCAAAAAATCCGTCAACCTGCCGGAGATACATACTGACGAAGACGAATGGCATTGCAACCGTCTTATCAACGAAGCTCTGCTCGAACTGAACCATCATGGGAAAGGACCGGTACATATCAATGTGCCGATCTCGGAACCGTTGTTCCGCTTCACCACAGAGGAATTGCCCAAGGTGCGCGTCATCACCCGCTACCAAGGATTAAATATCTACGACCGTGAATATACCGGACTGATCGAACGGCTGAACAACTACAACCGTCGCATGATCGTTGCCGGTCAGATGAGCCTGATCTATCTTTTTGAAAAGAAATATTCAAAACTGCTATACAAGCATTTCGCCTGGCTTACCGAACATACGGGAAACAAGACCGTTCCCGGCATCCCGGTAAAGAATTTCGATGCCGCCCTTTACGCCCTGCCGGAAGAAAAGTTAGAGAAAATGGTTCCTGACCTGCTGATCACTTACGGCGGACATATCGTGTCGAAACGTCTCAAACAATTTCTCCGCAAGCATCCGCCCCGCGAACACTGGCATGTTTCACTTGATGGAGAAATAACGGATCTTTACGGTTCCTTGACAACCGTTATCGAGATGGACCCGTTCGAATTCCTTGAAAAGATCGCTTATCTGCTGGAAAACCGGACAACGGAATTTCCACGCATTTGGGAGAATAACACCCGCGACTTGCCGCAACCGGAATTCGGCTATTCGGAAATGGCAGCCATCGGAGCTTTGGTCAAATCGCTCCCAACACCTGCGGCTTTGCATTTAGGTAACAGTTCGGCCGTACGTTACGCCCAGTTATACACACTCCCCGAAGATGTCGAAGTCTGCTGCAACCGGGGGACGAGCGGTATAGAAGGATCGCTTTCGACTGCCATCGGTTACTCCGTTTGTTCGGACAAACTGAATTTTGTGGTAATCGGCGACCTGAGTTTCTTTTATGACATGAACGCACTTTGGAACACCAATTTTGGTTGTAATCTGCGCATCCTTCTGCTCAATAACGGAGGCGGTGAAATATTTCAAGCACTCCCCGGACTGAAAATGGAAGATAAGACACAGCGTTTCGTGACAGCCACACACAAAACGTCCGCCAGAGGATGGGCCGAAGAACGGGGATTCTCCTACCTTCCCGTCCATAACGACGAAGAACTGACGGATGCGATGGCTGTTTTCACCCAATCCGCTCCTCATAACCAGCCAATGCTGATGGAAGTATTCACGAATGCGGCTGAAGATGTACGGCAACTCAAAGAGTATTACCACCGACTAAAAAACAACTCATAATTCATAACTTATAATTCATCTTATGGAAACAAAAAGAGAATGGACAACCATCAAAGAATATGAAGAAATCCTGTTCGATTTCTACAACGGGATTGCCCGCATCACCATCAACCGCGAACGCTATCGCAACGCTTTCACACCGACGACTACGACGGAAATGAGCGATGCTCTCTATATCTGCCGCGAACGTCCAGATATCAATGTCGTCGTGCTGACAGGAGCCGGAGACACGGCTTTCTGTGCCGGAGGAGACATGAACGTGAAAGGTCATGGCGGTTACATCGGCAAAGATGGTGTAGCGCGGTTAAATGTACTCGATGTACAAAAGCAAATCCGTTCTATTCCCAAGCCGGTGATTGCTGCCGTAAACGGTTTTGCGATCGGGGGCGGACATGTGTTGCATGTGGTCTGTGATCTGACGATTGCTTCTGAAAATGCGATATTCGGACAGACAGGTCCTCGAGTGGGAAGTTTCGACGCTGGGTTCGGTTCATCCTATTTAGCTCGTATCGTCGGCCAGAAGAAAGCGCGTGAGATTTGGTTCCTCTGCCGCAAGTACAATGCGCAGGAGGCACTCAACATGGGCCTCGTGAACAAGGTCGTACCTTTGGATCAACTTGAAGACGAATATGTCGGATGGGCCGAGGAAATGATGTTGCTCAGTCCGCTCGCCCTCCGCATGATCAAGGCCGGCCTAAACGCCGAACTGGACGGTCAGGCCGGCATCCAGGAACTGGCAGGCGACGCCACCATGCTCTACTATATGACCGACGAAGCTCAGGAAGGCGGTAAAGCTTTCCTCGAAAAACGCCGTCCCCGTTTCGAAGATTATCCAAAATTTCCTTAAAACGAGACACATGATCCACATAGACATTTGTTCCAAAGAGTTGTTATTCAAGAAGCCAGCCACAACTTCGCGCGGGACATACACAAAACGGAAAAGCTGGTTCATCACCCTTTCTTCGGATGACAGACCTGGTCATAAGGGGATAGGCGAATGCGCCCCGCTCCCCTATCTGAGTTGCGACGATTTGCCCATATCGCAATATGAAAAGGTACTGAACAAAGCTTGCCAAAACTTTGTCCGTACAGGCCAGATCGACACGGATAGCCTGTGCAACTATCCTTCCATCTTGTTTGGGCTGGAAACAGCCATTCTACACTTTGAAAAGAATCGTTTCTCCTTCTTCGACACTCCCTTTTCGCGTGGCGAAGCAGGCATCCCGATCAATGGACTGATCTGGATGGACACTTACGAGAATATGTTGAAGCAGGTGGAAGAGAAGATCGAAACCGGCTTCCGTTGCATCAAGCTAAAAATTGGGGCAATCGACTTCGAGAAGGAATTGGAGATCCTGCGCTTCATCCGTAAACATTTTTCTTCCAAAGAAATTGAACTACGTGTCGATGCCAATGGTGCCTTTTCGCCTAAGGAAGCCATGACGAAACTGGACCGTCTGGCCGAACTGGACCTACACTCGATCGAACAGCCGATCCGCGCCGGACAATGGGAAGAGATGGCCCGCCTGACCGCCTCCTCCCCGATTCCCATCGCCCTCGACGAGGAGCTGATCGGCCACAACACACCGGAAAAGAAAAACAAACTACTCTTCCTCCTCCGGCCGCAATACATTGTCTTGAAGCCATCCCTTCACGGAGGCATATACGGCTGTAGCGAATGGATCACGGAAGCGCAAAACTGGAAGACTGGCTGGTGGATCACGTCGGCTTTGGAATCGAACATTGGCCTGAATGCCATCGCCCAATGGTGCGCAACGCTGGACAATCCGCTCGCGCAAGGATTAGGAACCGGCGGCCTCTTCACCAATAACATAGATATGCCATTGTCAGTTGACAATGGACAATTAGTAATTGACGATGGACAATGGACAATTGATAATTAAGAGACATCCCGATAATTGCCAATTATCAACTATCAATTGTCAGTTATCGGAATTTATTTCCGACTGGAAGTCTCCCTCTCCTTATTTGGAGGTACAGACTTCCGGCTCGACCGGTGTGCCCAAACGAATCACAGTCCGCAAGGAGCAAATGGTAAACAGCGCCCGCCTCACCTGCGATTATTTAGGTTTACGACAAAGAGATAAAGCTCTCCTTTGTATGCCACTCCGGTACATTGCCGGAAAGATGATGGTCGTCCGCTCACTTGTGGCAGGGTTGGATCTGATCGTGCGTGAACCTTCCGGACATCCGATGGCAGATATCGACATGCCGCTCCGGTTCGCCGCCATGATCCCGTTACAAGTGTACAACACATTACAAGTACCGGAAGAACGGGAACGTCTTTGCCAAACCGAGATACTGATTATCGGCGGCGGCTCCATCGACCGTGAACTGGAAGCCCAGATACAAGAATTGCCTATCTGCGCCTACTCCACCTACGGAATGACGGAAACACTTTCGCATATTGCTCTTCGAAGGTTGAACGGACCGGAAGCCTCTTCTTATTACACACCTTTCCCGTCTGTCAAACTATCACTCTCGGCAGACGGCACACTGGTAATAGACGCTCCTCTCGTCGCCGATGAAACGCTCGTCACGAACGATGTCGCCGAACTGCTCCCGGACGGTCGTTTCCGCATCTTGGGAAGGAAAGACAACATCATCAACAGCGGAGGCATCAAGATACAGGCAGAGACCGTGGAGGAAGCCTTACGTCCCGTTATTTCTGCTAACTTTGCCATAACATCCGTTCCTGACCCGAAGTTCGGAGAAGCAATGGTTTTATTGATCACCGCAGGGAACGACCACTTCCTTGGCCAGGTAACAGCCTTTTCCCTTACTGGAAAACAGTCTATCTCCTTACCGGAGAACAGCCTCCTTTCCGAATGGGAAGAAAAGATATTTGAAATATTACCCAAATACCAGCGCCCGAAGCACATCCTTCCAATCGAAGCCATTCCCCTCACCGGTAGCGGGAAGATCGATCGGGCGGCATGCCGGAAACTGGCAAAGCAATTGACAATGGACAATTGATAATTGACAATTAAAATAAATGTTATATGAAGTATTTATCTATTCTCGCATCCGCCCTTCTCACCACGGCGTCCGCCTATGGACAAAGCGGGGAAAGTTGCCGGATGGCACCCGACCCGACTTTGCAGAAGCCGGAATTATATGCAGGTTACGACTGCGTGAACCTGCTTGACAGTACCGCTGTGACCGTGCAGCCTACCGGCTCCGGCTCATTCACTGTCTGCAAGATCGTCAAAGTCATGAACACACGCGGAGCAGTCGCCAATCGCATCCTTAAATACGATTACGACCCGCTGACAGCACATGCAGAATTCCATCGTGTGACCATCTACAAAGCCAACGGCGACGTGATCAACCTCGACATCACCAAGCAGCAGGATTATGCCGCTCCCGCCCGCGCCATCTATTGGGGAGCACGGCAGATCATGATGGAAGTAGGCCGTCTCGATCCGGGAGATATCATCGACTACCAAATCAACAAGAAGGGTTTCACCTACGCCCTGCTGGCTTCCGGTACAGGTGACGATGAATCCCGTTTCATCCCGCCTATGCGCGGACAATTCTATGACATCGTTCCTTTCTGGGCGACTGAACCGACCGTCCGCAAGGTATATAAGGTAAATATCCCGATGGAGAAAGAGATGCAGTTCCAGTTCTATCAGGGAGAATGTACCTCCTCCATGCGTTACGAGGATGGACAGAAAGCCTATACATTCGTCAGTACGGACATCATGCCGACTCAGCGCGAGCCGAACATGGTCGACCTGTTCGACGCCGCACCTAAACTGATGATGTCGTCCACACCACGCTGGCAGGACAAATCCCTTTGGTTCAATAAAGTGAACGAAGACTACGGCAGTTTCGACGCTATCCCGGAAGCCCAAAAGAAAGTGGATGAACTGATCAAAGGCAAAAAGACAGAAATGGAAAAGATAGCCGTTCTCACTCATTGGGTAGCCGACAATATCCGCTACTCCGGTATTTCAATGGGTAAAGGTGAAGGCTACACGCTGCATAACCTGAAAATGAATTACACGGACCGTTGCGGTGTTTGTAAAGATATTGCCGGTACCTTGGTCGCTTTCCTGCGTATGGCAGGCTTCGAAGCCTATCCGGCTATGACAATGGCCGGCAGCCGGGTGGAAAGCATCCCGGCCGACCACTTCAACCACTGTGTCGCCGTCGTGAAACTTTCCAACGGGACCTATATGCCGCTCGATCCGACCTGGGTTCCTTTCTGCCGCGAATTGTGGAGCAGTGCCGAACAGCAGCAAAACTACTTGCCGGGGGTTCCCGAAGGTTCCGACCTCTGCCTCACACCGGTTTCCGCACCGGAAAACCATTACGTCCGTATCAAAGCCGACAATAAGCTGGATGCCAAAGGCACGCTGACCGGACAGTTCACGATTACAGCCGAAGGGCAGTCAGACAGCAATATCCGTCGCATCTTCACCACCGGATGGCAGTCTCAATGGCAGTCCGCACTGGAAAGCCAACTCCTGGCCGTTTCGCCTAAGGCACGCCTTATCAGCGTGGATTATGGCAAAAACCCGAAGAATTACCAGGCAGCACCGATCAAAATGACATTCCGTTATGAAATACCCGGCTATGCCCTTCCAGGAGAAAGAGAAATGTTGTTCAAGCCATTGGTAATGAATAATCTCTACAACCAGGTAAAAAGCTATCTGCGCATCAACACCGACCTCGAAGAACGCCGGTATGGGTTCAAGGATGCCTGCTCGCGTCTGGTCGAACTGGACGAAACGATTCAACTCCCCGCAGGCTATAAGTTAGTGGGTGACGAAAAAGAAGACAATGTGCAAAGTTCTGCCGCCGACTTCGAAGGTTCCCTCCGCCAAGACGGTAACAAAGTGATGCTGCACCAAAAGTTAGCATTAAAGAAACGCGTGTACGAAGCAGGCGACTGGAATGGGTTCCGCAACGCCGTGAACGCACATAAGTCATTCGGGGATTATATCATCATCAAACAATAGCCTCTCATCATTCATAAATCATCAATCAAATGATACAGAACAAACATAAACTCGCCTTCCTCCTTTGCCTGCTGCTGATGGCTACGACAGCCTTCGGAGCATCGGAAGCCGAATATAAAAAACTGGCAAAGACCTGGACGCTCAATGCCGACGGCAGCCAGGAATTCCGTTATAACATGGAACTGACGCTTTTCACTCATACGGCCATGAACGGCACCTACGGAGAAAGCTTCATCGTTTACAATCCGCAATATCAGGAACTGAAGATCAACTCGTCTTACACCCGGCAGAAAGACGGCACGATCATCAAAACACCTGACAACGCTTTCGTGGAAGTTCTTCCCCGCAATGCGGCTGATGCTCCTGCCTACAACCACCTGAAAGAAATGGTTGTCGTCCATACGGGCCTGGAATTGGGAGCGACTATCTATCTCGACTATACTGTCACTTCCAAACCGGGTTATCTGCCGGAGGTTGACATTTTCGAAGAGCTACTCCAATCCTCTCCCGTCAAGGAATACACCCTGACGATTGTGACGCCCGAAACCAAAGAACTTGCCTACACATTGGCGAACAATCCGACAAAAGCGTCAGTCAAACAAGCTGATGGCACTTGTACGACAAGCTGGACATTGCGCAACCTGCCGGCTTCTTCCCGCGCTCCGTTCGTCTCTGTCCGGAATGGCGACGTTCCTTTTCTCGCCGCTACGACTTACGCATCCGAAGGGGAGGCATTGGCCACCCTGTTCAAACAGTTCAATCCGTCCGGTGATCCTCAACTCACAACTCTGGCAGAAAGCCTGACCGAAGGAAAAGACAAGGACGAGGACAAACTGAAAGCGATCCTCGAATACACAACCCTCCATATCGGGGGCAGTATGTTGACATTGGATCAGACCGGCTACCGCCTCCGCCCTGCCGATGCAGTCATAAACACTGCTTACGGAACTGAAGCTGAAAAAGCCAACTTGCTCGCGGGTCTGTTGGATGGAGCAGGCTTCAAAGCCGAACCGATGGTAACTTACCAGGCTCATGCAGACAAGGGGTTGGCACTGAAAGCAGTCGACCAGCTGTTCGTCTCCTGTATGGTGAACGGTGAATTGTACTTATTCTCCACTTATTCCACCCGTCGTCCGCAAACGGGAAACTTCGACCGGACTCCGCTTTTCAGCCTGCAAACGGGAAAACCTGTAGCCGTTGCCGTTCCACAGGATTACCGGATCAAGAGCGACATCACTGTCAGTTTCAAAGAAGGAAAGGTGACGACATTCACTAAAGAATCGGTCGGTAAAGCATTGATGCCTTATTTCAAGATAGGTAACGGCGAAAACAATCAAGTTGTTCCTTTGAAAGTGGAAAACGGGTATGCAACGATCTCACTTCCGGATGCAGAATACGGCTTCTCCCATCTGCCTTATGGCTACCTGAACAGCAAGCGGAAAGAAAACCTGCTGATTCCGCGTCCTGTCAGCGAAGTTTACACATACACGATCGAATGTCCTGAAAATATGGAACTGCGCACACCGAGAATGTACAAGGCGATCAGCAATACTGCCGGTAAACTATCTATCATTGTCAAAAAGGAAGGACGCACGGCAACCGTCACCCGCAGCCTGGAATTGAGTAAACAACTCTATACTCCTGCTGAATACAAGGATTTGCGCCAACTTTTGACTGAATGGAGTGACGTAAATGGAAAGACGCTGTTGTTTTCGGTACAGTAAAAAAATGGTTTATCCGGCATATAATAATGGTAACCCGTAGGGGCGGGGTTCTACTCCGCCCGATTGAGGGCGACATTACCCGATTGGGGGCGATGTTACCCGATTAAATGCACCAATGGGCAGAGCAGAGCCCTGCCCCTACGGAACGACATACCGATCAAATCATCATCCATATCGTTAATTAATCATCTAAATAACTCAAATATGAAACTACTAAATCTAACTGCTGCCCTCCTTGTAGGAGGTGCCCTGCAAGCACAAAATCCCCTGCCGGCCATCCATCCGCAGCCGCAGGAAGTCACATTGTCGACTAACTGGTTGAAAGCGCCTCATGGTTTTACCCTCTCCGGCATACAGCATCCGGATGAAGATGCCATGAGACTGATCAAAGAAACCTTATCCGTCACGAGTCATTCGGAAGCTCTGCCGCTTACGATCAAACAGATCGACAGCAAGGACTCTGAACTGAAACGTTCGGGTGCCTACCAGCTCACCATCGATCCCAAAGGAATCGAGATTGCCGTTTCCGACAGTCGCGGTCTCTTCTATGCAGCACAGACACTGCAACAATTGGCCCAAACCGACGGGCAAGGTAATACGACGCTGCCACTCGGTGTCATCAAAGACTATCCCGATGTCGCCTATCGTGGAACTGTTGAAGGTTTTTACGGCGATCCCTGGAGCCACGCCGACCGCATCGAGCAACTTCGTTTTTATGGCAAAATGAAGATGAACACCTATATCTACGGGCCGAAAGACGATCCCTACCACAGCTCCCCTAACTGGCGCAAGCCTTATCCGGAAAAGGAAGCGGCACAAATCAAAGATCTGGTAGAGGAAGCCGCTGCCAACAAGGTGGACTTCGTCTGGGCAATCCATCCGGGCCTGGACATCAAATGGACGGATGAAGACCGGATGAATGTGTTGAACAAGTTCGGTATGATGTACGATTTAGGGGTCCGCTCCTTTGCGGTCTTCTTCGACGATATATCCGGTGAAGGGGCTAAAGCGGACAAACAAGCCGACCTGCTCAACTTCCTGCAAAAGGAGTTTATTGAGAAAAAAGAAGGTGTCAGCCCCTTGATCATGTGTCCGACCGAATATAACCGGGCTTGGGCAGGAAGCGACTACTTAGATGTGCTGGGCAAAACACTCGACCCGGCAATCCATGTGATGTGGACCGGCAACAGCGTGATCCACGATATCACACTCGAAGGGCAGGAATGGGTAAACAAGCGCATCCAGCGCCCGTCGTATGTTTGGTGGAATTTCCCTGTAAGCGACTACTGTCGTGACCATCTGCTGATGGGGCCGTCTTACGGGCTCGATCCAAATGCTATACATGCCATGTCGGGATTCGTGGCCAACCCGATGGAACGGGCGGAAGCCTCCAAAGTAGCTCTCTACGGAGTCGCCGATTATGCCTGGAACATGAAAGCCTATCATCCCGAAAGCGACTTCGCCGAAGCCTGCCGTTACGTTCTACCGGAAGCACCTGAAGCCTTCCAGACATTCTGCGAGAACAACTGCGATCCGGGACCAAACGGCCACCGTTACCGCCGCGACGAATCCGTCCGTAACGCCGGTTATGCCGGAGCCTTCCTCTTAGACTTCCGCCAGCACCGCTATAATGCAGATGCAGCCGACCAGATGAACCGATTGTTCGCCGAAATCGCTGCCGCTCCGGCTGCCATCGAAACAAGCCGAAACAAGGCGCTGATAGACGAAATCAAACCGTGGCTGATGCAGTTCCACTTGTTAGGAAAAGCCGGACAAGCTGCTATCCGGACAGCTGAAGCCGGACAAGGACAGGATCGTGCCGCCACCTGGCAATCGTATCTGTCGCTCACCTCATTGCTCGACAGTATGCGCACGATCGACCGGACTTACAATCAAAATCCGTACCAGAAAGGGGTGAAAGTCGGTTCACGCGTCCTGACCCCGTTCGTACAGGAGATACATTCAGGGATCGGAAGCAACCTGCTGTTCTCAGACCAGTCAGATGCCACCACTACCCGGATGAGCAAGGCTTCTATCCTGACGGATATCGAACAATTGAAATATCAACCGTTGAAGGAAGGTAAAGACCAGATCGGATATAACCGCCTGAACGAGGTACTGCGTATCGAACCGGGACAATCCTTCGGCCTCACTTGGGAACTGCAAAAGGAGGCTACCTCTTTCAATTTCAGCCTGCCGAAGAGCGAAAACAGCGGACGGGTATTCGAATGGTCCGCCGACGGTAAACAATGGACGGCTATTGCTGACATCCCCGCCGACCAAGCCCACTTCAAACTGGAAAAGATCGCCCCTGAAGCACGTTATATCCGTATGCGGAACGCTACGGACAAGCAGATGCAAATCTACCTGTACGAATTTGCCATAACAACGAAAGAAAATACCTCTATCGATCCTGTCCGCCTGATGTATGACAAGAACCTGGAATCTGTCAATACATTGACCGCAGGTTCACGTATTACGGTTGATAAAGGAAAGGGCAATTCACTTGAACTATTTCTATCCGGCTCTCCTTGCAGCCAAGTTGTAGTGGAAGGTATACCATTAAAAGGAAAAGCAAAACAAGTGCTCTATTCCGGCCCGGCAAATTACATCAAGCTGAAAAAGGAAGTATTAGAAAACATAAAGACCCTGGAACTGTATAACGCAGGACAAACAGAAATCCGCATCCACGAGGTCAACTAACAACTAACAATGGACAATTGACAATTGACAATTAGCTCTCAAAACATTTAATTGTCAATTGTCAATTGTCCATTCTCATTTAGTCCATCGGATACCGCACGCCCCATTCTTCCCGGAGATCATCCAACATCTGCATGATATGCAAAGTTTCCGTATGTGGCATATAAGGCGTCTCAATCTTTCCCTCGCGGATCGCATCGATGGAAGCCTGCACCTGATACTCGAAGCCCGTTATCTGCGGCGGACAGGTATAGCGAGCCACTTCTTCATGATTAATCGAATAAACGATTGCCTGCTGTGGGTTGTTGATATTGTCAACGATGATGTATCCTTTATCTCCCGAAATAACTCCTTGCCTGTCGTTCGCACAAAAAGCAGTCATTTGTAAAACAGCCATCCGATGGTTCCGGTACACAAAAGTAATGCTGCTCTGCAAATCCACTCCCGTCTCCCCTTTCACGCAGGCTGAAGTAATACCTGTAATCTCCAAGCCGAAAAGCATCCTCGCAAAATTGATCGGATAAACTCCGATATCCAGCAAAGCACCGCCACAAAGCTCCGGCCGGGCGATGCGCTCCTTCTCGGCAATCGGATAGCCGATATTGGCAGTCAGCATCATCACGCGTCCGATCGTCCCTCCGTCAACCAATTCGCGGAGCGTCTCGGAGAAAGGCATATAACGTGTCCAAATCGCCTCGGTCAGGAAAACCTGTTTCTCTTTTGACAAACGTATCAACGCTTCCGCCTGCCCGGCATTGGCAGTGAATGCTTTTTCACATAAGACCGGCTTCCCCTTTTCGAGACACATCTGCGCCTGCTCAAAATGGTGGGAATGCGGGGTGGCGATATAAATCAGCTGCACTTCGGGATCACCCGCCAATTCCTCATAGGACCCGTAAGCCCGTGTAAAACCCCATTCACGGGCAAACCCTTCGGCATTTTCCAAGTTACGGGAGGCGACTGCATACGATTCGACTCCTTCCATATCGCGCAACGTATGCGCCATTTTACGGGCGATATGCCCGGCTCCTATAATTCCGACTTTAAAACGTTCCATTAGCTGTCATTTTTTATCGGGTAAATATACAATAAAATTCCATGCCCATGAAACTTTTACCTCACAAGCATGGAATTCAAAAGCGATCGGCAACCCTTTCCTACTCCATAATCACCACCACCGGATTATCCTCCTCACTGACTTTCTTCAAGGCGGCCACTTCGGCCGGAATACCGGTTTTACCGGCATGTTCTTCAAACCAGGCAACCACCTCATCCGCCGGAAGTATGTCCGCATACTCCCCTTCGGGTGAAACAAACAACGGTTGCAACGGCAGGAAGCCGTTCCGGTCATCTATGATTTTTTCTTTGAAAGGAGAGACCTTAACTATCCCGTCTGCTTTCCGGTAAAGTGCGTTATAGGTCAGGTGCTTTTCCTCGTCATATACATTCGTTATGAAACGGAATAAGATGATATCTTTACTTTCTAAAAAAGAAGCCGGATAAATCGCATCCTTCTTTTCTTCAAAACGCTCATCGAAGGGCCATTCATAAGCACCCAAATCCAACAAACGTACAGGTTGTAGCTCCATCTTGGGAGATACCCGATAAATCGTATCGTTATACGGCCGTTTGAAATACAATTCCTTGCCTCCATGCCAGAAATTGATGTTCCCGTAAGGCATAAGCGAGCATTTACCGTTCTTCCGTTTAAGGACCATGACATTGCAAGTACCTCCTTTCCGGACCGAAAGCAATGCGATTTCATCCGCCTCGACTTCCTTATTCCCCATACCCAAAGGCAAGACCTGTTCATAGATCGGTTCATCTCCCTTGAAAGCGATCAAACGGGCAGGCTGTTTGTCTGTCTCCGAATAATAGCTGACGTTGACTTCCGCATCCAAATAATCGTATGCCGCAAAAGTCGGAAACTCTCCCGGTCGGATCGAGGGCCGCCACGTATGGTTCAAGCGACCATCCGCCTGGTAGACATGCCAATCTTTTTTCCAACCGGGGAAATAGAAGAGTTTGTTGTGAGGATTCTGCCATCCTCCACGCAAAGACTGGCATTCGCCGGGACCTTGTCCCACACGCCCGACCGAACGGATAAAACGGCCCGTCTGCTTATCAAATAAATGACACAGGTTCATTTCGGAGATCACCACGATATAGTCACCTAAAATCTGAGCCAAGGCCCCTCGTCCTACCAAACAGTTGTTTGTAGTCTCCAACGGCACGTAGCGTACTTTCTTAAAACAATCGGAAACTTTCAAACCTTTCTGCTTCTCTAAAGCAGCTTCCAAAGGGATCACTTCCAGATCCCCCTTTTTTTTCACTCCGCTTCCGCAAAGAGTAAGAAGCAGGCATAACGAAGCCGCCCAAAGATAAATTTGTGTTTTCATCACCATTTTCAATATCATTCACATTATACTCCTACTCCATGATAGCCACTACCGGATTATCCTCCTCACCGACCTTCTTCAAGGCGACCACCTCAGACGGGATATCCATTTTACCGGCGTTATCTTCGAACCAGGATACGACTTCTTCCGAAGGGAGAATGGCGGCAAATTCGCCGGAGGAAGAGACAGATATGGGTTGTAAAGGAAGAAAGCCGTTCATATCATCGGTTATCCGTTCATCGAAAAGACAGACTTTGACAGTTCCGTCCGCCTTCCGGTAGAGGGCATTATACGTCTTCTGCTTGTCGTTATAAACATTTGTCATAAAGCGGAAAAAGATAACATCTTTGTTTTCCATGAACTTTGTCGGGTAGATAGCGTCTTTCTTATCCTCGAAACGCTCGTTGTAGGCCCAACCATAGGCACCTAAATCCAGTACACGCACAGGCTGTAGTCCCTCCACTGCTGATATCTGATAAATCGTATCATTGTAAGAATGGTGGAAATAAAGTTCCTTATCTATATTCCAAAAATAAGTATTTCCAAGCGAATAAATAGCCGATCGGCCATCTTTGCCTTTTATCAGAACAACACCCGATCCCCCATCTTTCAATACCGATATCATGGCAATATCATTAACACCTGCTACCCCGTTTTCCTCTGATTGCCCCATCAGCAACGAGTCCACACGGATGATCTCATTCCCCCGGAACAAAGCAACCCGCGCCGGTAAACTATCGGATGCCGAATAATAGCCAGCTATGACCTCCGCATCCAAATAAGTGAATGCCGATATATTCGGGAATGCTCCACTTACGATCGGCAGTGTCCAAATCCGATCAAATCTACCATCTGCACCATACATGACAAAACTACCCTTCCATCCGGCAAAGCTCAACTTGCCGGTATACGGATTCTGCCATCCCCCATGAACTGTCGAACACCCCTCAGGATCTTCACCCACATGCCCGACCGTACGGACGAAACGTCCTGTCTCTTTGTCGAACAACTGACAATTACGTCCCGATACCACCACAAGCCAATCATTTAAGATCGTCACCGAGGCACCTTTATCCACCAGGCAACTATCCGTCGTTTCCAATGCGACATAACGTATTTTCTTAAAACAATCGGAAGTCTTCAACTCCGTCTGATTGTCGAAAGCAGCTCCCAGAGGGATCACTTCAAGTTTTGCCACCTTCGTTCCACCTCCACTGCAAGCGGCAAGAAAAAGACATGCCGACATTGCAAACTGATACACACAATTCTTCATTTCCTTCTTTATTTTATTTGGACACTCGCTTTGTCGTGATCAGGATCACACCTCCAGCCGCCTTGCTTCCATATATATCTTCGGCTCTCTCGTCTTTCAGGATACTCATCGATTCGATTTTGTTGGCATCAATTTTATCCAGAGTCCCCGTATATTCGACACCGTCAAGTATAACAAGCGGGTCCGGTTTAGCATATTCAACACCTTTGGCAGGGCGCATGTTCGATTTAAGTTCCAAAGGACGCAAGAGAGGCTTATCTTTTTTTAGTATGTCAAAGACCTTTCCATCCTGCTGTTTCATCGATCCGTAGCCGATAACGACTGCCTCCTCGCGAGGCTCCCGGTTGACCGCCATCTCGATTTCGGGCTTATCTTTGCGCATCTGCTTTTTATCTTCGAGAACTTCGTTACGGGCTTCGACAGCGTCCCGACGGACTTGCTGGGTATCTTCTCTGGCTTCGACAGCATCCGCTTTCATATCAACGACACTTTGCTTCGCCTCTTCTTTCATTGCTTTTGTCTTTTGCTTCATCTCCTTGGAACCCTGTTTCATTTGTACAGATTCCTGTTCCGTCGGTTCGGCGTCCTGTTTCAGCTTTTCGACAGCTTTTTGTTTCTTTGCCTGCGATACTTTTTTGTTCTGTTGTGATGTGAAGACTTCAACAAGCTCCACATCGGAAACCTTTTCCAACCGCCGGGATATTTCAGGATGGGCGAATGCGGCAACGGTAACGGCTGCAAGCGGAAGCACATAAAGAAACTTCAAGCGAGCCCAAGGATTCGATTTTTGTTTTAACATCATAGTAATCCGTTTTTTAAGTTTACTGTGGTTGAAGCTGTTGGCCATAGAGGTAAAACGCTGTGCTCCGACCGCCTTCTTTATTAATAATAACTGATAATGCTTTGCATCCACACCATGTGCGATCACACTCTCGTCCGCCTCATATTCATGCACGTTCTGCAATTCCTGTTTCAGCAGCCAG
Organism: Parabacteroides johnsonii DSM 18315; assembly: GCF_025151045.1. Taxonomy (NCBI): domain Bacteria; kingdom Pseudomonadati; phylum Bacteroidota; class Bacteroidia; order Bacteroidales; family Tannerellaceae; genus Parabacteroides; species Parabacteroides johnsonii. Next base: position 1,159,891 of record NZ_CP102285.1, on the reverse strand, counting down.
GCAGCGGGATTGAACCAATGCAGGACGGCACAACATCCGGCAAGCCACATATCCAATGAATGGCAAGCTCTGATATGCGCCTGTTCATGCGCCAGGATTTCAGCTCCGCTCTCTTCCATATCGATACGGGAGATAACAATATATTTCATCCAGCTAAAAGGAGGAATCGTCCGGTCGGTGACGACAAGCCTCGTCCCGTCCTCCAATACGGCCCGCTCACCCGAACGGATCAGACGCACGATCTGGCAGAGGGAATAGAGGAACCGCCCTGCAAAAAAGAGACATCCGCCGGCATAGACGACAAACAAGGCCGCCAACCAAAACGGGAAGCTACCCTCTTCCTCCACAGGAGCTCCGGCCATTTGCAATAACCGTTCGAAATCCGACACCGTACCTTGTACAGTGGCCGGTTCATCGGTAACCAGTCGTATAAAAGGAATTGCGATCGAAAAGACGATCACGCTGAGAAGCGCCATCCGGTTGAAACGGTGGAATGTATCCCGGCTCAAAAGCAGGCGATAAAACAGATAGAACACCGCCAGACAGCAGGTAGATTTCATTATGAAGACTAAAAATGTTCCCACGTTGAATATAAAATTAAAAATGAAAGAATGAAAAAATGAAAAAATTCGCCCTTAATTGTCAATTGTCAATTTTCCACTGTCAATCGATTCAATCAGTTCTTTCAGTTCCTCCACCGAAATCTCCTCCTCCTTCACCAGTGAAGAGATAACACCGAGGTAGGAATTGTTGAAATACTTGGCAATGACGTTTTTCAACGTTCCCCGGCTATAGTCGGCTTCCGTCACCGCGGCATAATATTGGTAGGTATTGCCAAACGTATGATGTGCCAAAAAACCTTTATCCTCCAATCCGCGTACGATCGTAGAAAGGGTATTGAAATGTGGCCTCGGCTCGTCGTAAAATTCGAGCAGTTGCTTAACGAACAAAGGGCCTTTCGTCCAGAAATACCCCATGATTTCTTCTTCTCTTGCAGTCAGTCGTTTCATGATATTTTGTTTGTTCGGGACAAATGTAACTAAAAAAAATAGTTTTCCAACTATTCTAATTAGTTTATAAACTATTTTTTTTAGTGAGATGGGAGATGTAAAAAGTAAAAACCTCATCCGAACTTCGGACGGAACTTCAAGAACTCTAAAAACGCCGCCCGAACTCCGGATCACATTTCAAAAACTCCAAAAGTCCGATCCGGACTTCTGAAAAAGTTCCGAAAGTCTTTGAGACGTCGGGCAAGGCTACACTTTTCATCACGCAACTCAACCAGCTGATCGATGAAACACGCACCGCCTACAACCAGCGCAAAAGTATCGCCGCATCCAATAAGGACAAAGGACAGGGCGGCAATGACGAACGTCCGGGTGAACTTTAATCCCTCACCTCCCTTCCTCGTCAGATAATCCATACAAGCACGGATCGACACAGCTTACAACCATCCACCTATGTCGATCCGTGCTTATTTTCACCCTCTCTACAAGTCTCCGAAGAAACATTTCATGATAAGAATTATTAAAATATTTATTGATAACATTTTTTAATAGGCCCTGAACATTCCTCTTTTTCCAATCTGTCTACCCCCATTCCCATCTCATCACCCATCCTCGGAATAACATCAGAGAGCATTCCCATCTCATCCTATTACAAATCTAAAGGATCGAAAAATAAAATCGTAATTCTCTATAATAATCAAGCAAAACTTTTACAAAGAAAAACATCTTGCCTCCACCACGCTCCCTTTCCCTTCTGTCGCAATCGCCACCACACACCTCCCCTCATTCGTGGAGCTTTTTAAGTTAAGAAACGGACTGTTTCGCATTTCCTTCCGGCTCCCGGAGTCGTAAACAAACTAAAACGATTCTTGGTTATTGAATGCAAAATCGTATCTTTCAGTCACAAATCCCGAACATCTCGTTGAAAAAGTGGTCAGGTATGGAGGTAAAACCAATTCATCAGAGTAGGAATCTAGACATTATTATTGCTATAGGGAATTGGAAATTACAAATTCACGCCCTTATTAAATTCTCAAAACCTGTGAAGAAATAGGAGCTTTTTTAATGAAATGAATCGGGTTTTTCATAGATGTTTCCTATCTTTGTCGTGATAATTGAACCTTGAAGCGTCAAGGAAACATTATTTTATGATTTATATAAAAAGCGTTTTGGTTTATCCTTAAGTAGAAATCTAGACAATTTCAAGCCATAGAAGGGTTATAAACAAAAATGCTCATGTTTCGATTATATACCCAATGTATATAGCATAAGGGCGTGAGCAAACTGTTGTATAGTACTGCATGGCGGGTTGTCTAGAACCTCTACTTAAGTCCGAACAACAGTCCTCACGCTTTTTTATTTTATAATACGCCCGATTTCGGAGGACAACCGGACAATTTAACAAAAATGCCTATGAATTAATAAGACAATATTTTTTCCACAATAAGCGATTTTAGTATTATCCCTAAGTAGAAATCTAGACAATTTCAAGCCATCCGGGAGAAGTAGCTAAACAATCAGTTCCTTACGTTTTATCGTATCTGTAAAGCGTGGGCTATGTTTATACTCATCAGGATTAGCGATAGTATTAAAGACAACAGTCCCGCGCTTTTTCATCTTAGACAAATCCGCCCGGGGACAGGGTACGGAAAGAAAAACAATAACGATAAAACAAACTATTATATGACTACAAAAAGAGCTCTAATCAAGGAATTGGCACAACGGATGGAATGTACGGACGTTGCCGCGAAGAAATTTCTGAATTCATACATCGAACTAATAACCGAAAAACTTTCAGAAGGTGAAGGGGTGAGCATTCATTATTTTGGCAAACTGGTTCCCCATTACCAGACAGAGCGTCCGGGACGTAACCTCCGTACAGGCGAAGAATGTAAGATACGCGCCCGCACATCAGTAAAATTCAAGGCCAGTGAAATCCTGATTCAAAAGTTGAATACCGGGAAGTAAAATATATAAAGGGGCTGCTTCGACACAGCCCCTTTTCGTATCATCGTTTCGGGATATCCACCGATGTTTCCTGTTCACCCAGCAAGTTGCGGGAGAAATAGTCGACCATACGCCAATAGAAATATTCGTCCATGTCACCGAAGCCATGGCGTTGTTGCGGCAAAAGCAGCATATCGAAGCGTTTTCCGGCCCGGATCAGGGCGTCTGCTACACGCAACGTATTACCCGGATGGACATTGTTGTCGATGTCACCGTGTACGAGCATCAAGTGACCTTTCAGCCTTCCTGCGATCTCTTCGTTCGTCTTAATGTTGTAGACGAAAGTCGTATCCCCCTTTTCGCTGACCACTTCCTTCACACCATGATGCGTCTCGCTCCACCAACGGTTATAGATGCGGTTATCATGGTTTCCGGCACACGAGACGGCAGCCTTGAAGAAATCAGGATATTGCAGAATGGCAGCCGTAGACATGAAGCCGCCACCTGAATGACCATGAATACCGACACGGTTGATGTCGATGAACGGATAGCGGTTGGCCAATTGCTCGATAGCCGCCTTCTGGTCCGCCAAACCGTAATCGCGCAAGTTGCCATAGCCGAAGTTATGATACCATTTCGAACGGCTCGGATGTCCGCCCCGGTTCCCGACCGTGATCACGACAAAACCGGCCTGTGCCAGACGATCCGTGCGCACACTCATACGGCTGAACGGATAAACGGTAGCTTCGACCTGGGGCCCCGGATATACATAATCGATGATCGGATACAGAGCTGTTGAATCGAAATTGAACGGTTTATACATCACACCATAGAGATCGGTCACACCATCCGCTGCCTTCACCTTGAAAGGTTCGGGGAACTGGTAACCGGCAGCCAGCAACCCAGAGAAGTCACTCTCTTCGAGCGTCATCAGCTTCCGGCCGTTACTATCCATCAAATCCGTACGCGGGATAGTATTCACACGCGAATAATTATTAACTACAAAGGCTGCATTGTCATCCATGCTGACCGTGTGGAAATAGTCGCCCGGAGTGACCTGTTGCAAGCCGCTTCCATCGAGGCCCACACGATACAGGTGTTCGTAGTAGGGATTCTCATCCTTATCTTTCCCATTAGCCAGGAAGTAAACGACACGTTTGGCTTCGTCCACTTTCACGATCTGGTCTACATGCCAAGGGCCACGGGTGATGCGGTTCTTCAGGTTACCCTCGCCGTCATAGAGATATAGGTGCGCCCAACCGTCTCGTTCGCTCCACTGGATCAGTTCCTTACCATCACCTATGGTTGCCAATGGGCGGACTTCCTGGTACGTATTCATACGTTCTTCGATGATCGGACGAATCGAATCTTGTCCGATCGTATACGAACAGATGTCGATGCGATGCAGGTCACGACTCGAACGGGTGACAAAGAAACGGTTATTGTCGCCCAACCAGACACTTGCCACCTCTTTCCGGTCACGATCTTTCTGCCTCCACGGCTTACGTGCCAGGCGCAACGTCTGGTCTTTGAATGCGGACGTGCGGATTTCTTTATGGCTATTGTCGTTCATGTCGAACAGGAACAGGTGTTCGACGGGTGCTTCTTTCTCACCGGGCATCTGGTATTTATAGGTTTCCAGCGTCGGACGGGGCGAAGCCATAGAGTTGATAACCCAGAGATCTTTCACGGCACGCTCGTCCGTGGCCGTTACGGCAAAATAACGGGAATCGGGTGACCAGACGATCCCCCAGACAGCTTTCCGCTTGCCGTTGCAAAGCGTGTCAGTATTCAGCAAGCTATAGGGCTGACCGAAACCGAAGTCTTTCACACCGAAAGTAGTGAGTTGTATGTCCGTAACCGTACTATCCTTGTCGTCTTTTTTCAGCTTCTCATAATCCTCGCGGGACATCCGGTAGAGGTTCAGGTCTTTTGCATACACGACCGTTTTTCCGTCGGGCGAGAAAGAGGCCCAATCCGGATATTCCGTCTCTTTCTTTTTATCCTGAAGCCAGGTCAGTTTACGCGTGGGATAGTCGTAGGAGAAAAAGAATATCTCTTTCTTCGGACCTTTATCCTTATCGGTACTGTCTTTTTTAGCATCTTGCGAAGAGGTGATCTGGAAAGTAAAAGTGCGTCCGTCCTCTCCTGCTTCGAGCTTCTGGATGGGTAATTGCTGAGCGGTGAACGGGTCTTTGACGATCTCGGTTATCTGTGCGGCAATATCGTCGAGGTCGAAAAGCGAACGTTTCGTCTTCGCCACCGGATCGACGACATACCAGGCTTTACCGTTGCTGGTCTTATATTCGTACCAAAAATTATTGCCCTTCTGGAACCAATGCGGATCAACGGATGTAGAGAAAAGCATCGTGTTCAGTTTCTCCTTCGTGAAACGTTCGGCTTGGACGTATCCAGATAGCCGCTCCGTCTCCTGTCCCTGAGCCTCCGTACCGCAGAACATCCCGGCACAGAGCATCACCAAGAGTAGTTGTTTTTTCATTTGACGTTGTTTTTTTATATAAGTTAGTATTCGTAGTAGATAAATGCTTATTTATCGATGTGTAATAAAATAATGGTATCCCGTAGGGGCGGGGTTCTACTCCGCCCAATGAGAATAACGTCCTTTTTTGCCTGAATCCAATGGGCAGAGCAAAGCCCTGCCCCTACAAACGACAATTATTTTGTATAACCATACCATTCATGTTTCACACCGGTAAATCACAATTTAACATTGAAGATCAAACAAATAAAAAGGCTGCATATAAAGTATAGACATTATATACAGCCTCCTTCGTTTGTTTTTATTCGATTATACCGGAAGAGTTCCACCGATCAGGATAACAACCAGCAAAGCCAAGATTGCATACAATTCGGGGAATACGGCCATCACCATAGTAGCACCGAACACATTGTGACCGGCTCCAACACCTGCGATACCATTTGCACAAACTTCTGCCTGACGGATAGCGGAAAACAGACCGGCAAATCCTAATACCAAGCCGGCACCGAATACAGCCGTCGCATTCAACATCGTGATGCTATCCACTAAAAATTTCTGCATCATGAAGTAACCTACGAATCCATACAATCCCTGAGAAGAAGGCAACGCACTCAACGCGATGTAAGTACCCAATGCATCGGGATTTTTCTTCATCGCTCCAACAACAGCGTTACCGCAGATTGTTACACCATAACTACTGCCGATAAAGGTTAGACCTGTCATCAACGCAATACCCAGATAAGCTAATAAAATTGGTTCCATAATGAAAATTGTTTTTAATTTATTCTTTTGTTATTATTTAATTTTTCTTTGAAGGGAAACGCTTCCCCTTTTGTTTTTTATACTTTTTTGAACGGCTTGTATTCTTTTCCGCCGCCTTCGAACTCTGCATTCTTATAATATTCCACGAAAATAAGACGCAACGGATGAACCAGCGAACTGATCGTACAGAGACCGATATTGATTGCATGACCGACCAGTAGGATCAGCAACATACAAACCGCACGCAGGACGACATTCATCCCCTCCGTCATATCGACGGCCAACGAGTTGAACACCCCTCCCAAAATCGCCCCGGTCAGACCGATCGCGAACAGACGAATGTAAGAAAGCGTATCTCCCAACAAGCCCGAAGCCATATTATAAGTATTCCAAAGTCCTGTGCCGAAGTTCAGGAAGATGTTCTTTCCCGGAGAATTGTAGAGAAAAGCCACCAACAAACCGGCCGCAGCAACACCTAAGAATACGTTCTTCACTGTGTCAGACAATTGTACGTTCAACATCGGCAGGCCAAACGCGCAACACAGAGCGATAATGATAAAAACCCAAGCAAACGGGGCGATACCATACTTCGTTCCTTTCTGCGACATGATCTTTAAAGCGGCAACAGCCTTTCCGAATACGATCTGTACCAAACCGATGACGATAGAGAATGTCATCAGGTTATCACTATTCACAAAGTAATCCTTAACCGAGGCAAATGCCGGTACATCGACCAGAGCGATACCGAAAAACGATCCCGTACAAGTCCCGACAACCAACGCTGCCAGACCGAGATACTGGAACAAGCTCAGATAAGGTTTGAAATCAGCTCCAACCTTACGTTTCATAATCGCGCAAGCAATAATCACCAGTAAGCCATAGCCACCATCTCCGAAACAAAGCCCGAAGAAAAGCATAAAGAAGGGGGCGAAAAACGGCGTCGGATCAAACTCAGCATAGTTCGGCAAGGAGAACATCTTGGTGATCGGTTCGTACAACCGGCTGAACTTATTATTTTTCAGCTTGATCGGCACCCGGTCCCCATCCTGTATATCCAACTCCTGGAAATAGTAGCCGTCTTTTTCAAGAGCAGCCTCCATAGCCAGAGCCTCTTCCGTCGGAACGAAACCTTCCAGCAACATCAACTTATCACCGGCCTCTCGATCCGTCTGCATCAGCGTATTGGAGAGATTGAATTCGTTTTGGATATTCTTTTCCAACTCGACCAATGTATTGTATTGCCCAGCCGCATACTCCTTCAACTGATTGTTCAATGCCTTGATATTATCCAGTAATTGCTCCATCGCAAGATGAAGTTTCGCCAATCCCCGATCGGGCATTTTCGGACGTTCGGCATCGATATCGATTGGTGTTCCTACCTTAGTGACCGTCACAAAATAGGTAACCGACTGAAAATTATTGACCAAAAAAGCATTGTACTCTTCTCCCCATTTGGGTTCGTACTTGGAAGTCGGACAACTAAAGAAGGTCACGTCGAAACCCGCCTTTTTCAACCGCCGGATATTTGCATAGCTAAACTCTCCCCAGATATCCATATAAGCGATATCCTTCTCCAACGAGGCTTTCTCTGCCTGCAACAGGACCTGCTTTTCTTGCATCTCTTCGAGCTTGCCTACCAGTTTCAATCCTTCGGCTTTCGTCAGTTCACGTGCCGGAGCAAGGGTCACCCCTTTCGTCTGGGAATTCAAGCTCTTACAATAGCGAATCGCCGTACTTACCTGTTTCCGTTCGGTCAACAAAGCCTGTAGTTCCGCATTATCCAGAATCGAGTTCGTTTCCTTCACATGCACAACACCCAATTCGCGGAGAGTCGTGAGGAATGCATCATATTCTCTATGATATACCATAAAGGCATATTTGCTCATCTTTACTATCATACTTCAGCCTCCTCTTTTTCTTCTTTCGCTTTACGCTTTTCCTGATTAGCCCGCATGATCTTTTGTGATGACTTGGAGAGACTTTCCTCGTCTTCCATGAATCGTTTCACTTTGCGGATCGCATCTTTATAACCCGGAATCTGTACCTTCTCAAAAAGATTCACTTTCTGAGTGGTTTTCTTCCGCGCATGCTCCAACAACTCCAGCTTCATACCCGAAAACTCGGCTTCAATACCGGTACGTGCCAACTTCTTCAATAACTCGATACCGTCAGTAAACCAAGCAGGGGCATTGAACAGGCTGTAACGGCCGATCTCGAATTCGATCTCGTCCAACACAGGAACCACCACGCCGGCTATCTTTTTGGTGGAAAGAGAAACATCCCGTACCGCAATCAATTCGGGATTGAACTCATTCCACAAAGCCATCATGTTTTCATAACTCTGTATTTCCTGTTCAAGCTGAAGTTCCAATTTCGTCACTTCATCTTTGGTCCGCTTCACTTCGATACGCAGGGCGCTTTCTTTGCTTTTGATCGTCGGCAGAGAACGCTCACGCATCTTCAGCTGCTTTTCCAATTGCTGAAGAGAGGTTTTATTATATTGAAACTTAATCGCCATTTTCTATACATTTATGATTTATGATTTATAATTTATGAGTCGATGATAAATCATAAATTATAAATCATAAATCTTTTATTTCTTCCAATATTTATCCACCAACGCCTGCTTGATATTCACCTCGGCAGGTTCGAAATACTCGCCGAACAAGTTCCATGCCACATCGAGCATTTCGGTCGTATCGAGATTGACGTCGATAGCCAATAGCTTTTCGGAATAATCCTTTGCAAAAGCCAGCGTACGGTTGTCGTAGTCCGTCAAGTCGAAACCGTTCTCCATCTTTGTCTTCGCATTGGCGGCATCGGCATACAGACGGACGGCGGCATTCATCACCTGCGGATGGTCTTCGCGTGTCTTCTTTCCGGTCACCAGCTGTTTCAGACGGGACAGGCTTCGGAACGGGTCGACGATTACTTTACCGACATCGCTATCCTTACGCAAGTACAACTGCCCTTCGGTGATATACCCCGTATTGTCAGGCACGGCATGCGTGATGTCGCCACCGGACAAAGTCGTCACGGCAATAATCGTGATCGAACCTCCGGCAGGGAACTGGACGGCTTTCTCGTAAATCTTAGCCAAATCAGAATACAGGGAACCCGGCATAGAATCCTTCGACGGAATCTGATCCATACGGTTGGACACGATTGCCAAAGCATCCGCATAGTTAGTCATGTCGGTGAGCAACACCAATACTTTTTCATTCTTCTGCACAGCAAAATATTCGGCCGCACATAAGGCCATATCGGGGATCAGGATACGTTCGACAGAGGGGTCTTCCGTCGTATTGATAAAGCTGACAATACGATCCAGCGCACCGGCATTGCTAAACGTGTTCTTGAAGAACAGGTAGTCATCATTCGTCATCCCCATACCGCCCAGGATAATCTTGTCGGACTGAGCACGCAAGGCAACCATCGCCATTACCTGATTGAACGGCTGGTCGGGGTCGGCAAAAAAGGGAATCTTCTGTCCGGTTACCAACGTATTGTTCAAGTCAATACCGGCAATACCCGTAGCGATCAACTCGGAAGGTTGCTGACGACGAACCGGGTTCACAGACGGACCACCGATTTCGACATCTTTACCTTCGGGAACGGGACCGCCATCGATCGGATCACCATACGCATTGAAGAAACGGCCGGCCAATTGGTCGCCCACTTTCAGGGAAGGAGCCTTTCCCATGAATACGACTTCGGCATTCGTACGGATACCTTCCGTACCGGAAAAGACCTGCAAAGTCACTTCGTCGCCGATGATCTTTACCACCTGAGCCAGCTTGCCATCGACAGAGGCCAGCTCGTCATACCCTACTCCCGTTGCTTTCAGCGAACAGGTCGCCTTTGTGATCTGGGTAATCTTTGTATATATCTTTTGAAAAGCCTTCATAAAACTTCGTTTTAAATTAATAATTAATAATTAACAATTAAATATTTCTCCAATCATCAATTACTAATTGTCATTTGTCATATTGTCACACGTCACGGTCATTTGCCCGATTGTCCATCGATCAACGCATCAAGTTGCTCATTAAACTTCTTGAACTGTTCGCTCTCATATTCGGAATAGTTCATTTGCTTGAAGATGTTGATCATCTTCTTAAAATATTCCATTACTTCGAGGAAAGTGTCGAATTTGAACTCGGTATGGCAAATTTTTACCACCTTGTCCAACATGAACTCCTGACGTGCGAGAGGAGTTACCGCATCGATCGCATCGAACGCATCCTGTTGAAGGATCACGAAGTCGATCAATTCCGATTTCCAGAAAATCACGTGATATTCCACTGGTACACCGTCGTCACCGAGGATATTGATCTGTTCGGAAATTTCCTTACCGCGCAACATACGGGTCTTGATCTCGTTCACCTTGTCGATCCAAGTCGGAGAGATATGCCCCGCAATATATTCCTGAAATTCGGGATATTCCAGATATTTGGAGTAACTATCGATCGGGTTCACCGCCGGATAACGTTTACGGTCGGCACGCTCCTGCTCCAATGCGTAGAAACAACGGGCCACCTTCTTCGTATTTTCCGTCACAGGCTCTTTCAGGTTACCACCGGCAGGCGATACCGTACCGATGAAGGTAACAGAACCCGTTTCACCATTATTCAAATGTACATAGCCGGCACGTGCATAGAAATTAGCCACGATTGCGGACAAGTCCATCGGGAACGCATCCGGTCCGGGAAGTTCCTCCAGACGGTTGGACATTTCACGCAAGGCCTGTGCCCAACGGGAAGTAGAGTCGGCCATCAAAAGCACCTTCAACCCCATGCTCCTATAGTACTCGGCAATTGTCATGGCCGTATATACGGATGCTTCACGGGCAGCTACAGGCATGTTAGACGTATTGGCGATAATGATGGTACGCTCCATTAATTTACGGCCCGTATGCGGGTCGACCAACTCCGGAAACTCGGTAAAGATTTCCACCACCTCGTTTGCACGTTCACCACAGGCGGCAATGATCACGATATCGGCCTCCGCCTGCTTAGAGATAGCGTGCTGAAGCACGGTCTTTCCTGTTCCGAACGGTCCGGGAATAAATCCTGTACCCCCTTCTACGATCGGATTCACCGTATCAATTGTACGGACACCCGTTTCGAGCAACTTATAAGGGCGTGGTTTCTCTTTATAACAGGTGATGGCACGTTTTACCGGCCAGCGTTGTATCATCGTCACCTCCACTTCTTTACCGGCTTCGTCCGTCAAGACGGCTATCACCTCATTGATGGTATATTGTCCTGCTTCTTTCAGGCTCTTGATCGTATATTCTCCCTTGAAGGTAAAGGGGACCATGATTTTGTGAGGCTGGAAGTTTTCGTCCACTTCACCCAGCCAGTCACCGCCGGCCACCTTGTCACCCACTTTGGCAAGAGGCTTGAAATCCCACAATTTATCATTGTCCAACGGGAAAGTATATTCTCCACGTCTGAGGAAAACGCCTTCCATCTTGTCAAGGTCGTTCTGCAAACCATCGTAGTTGCGTGACAACATACCCGGTCCCAACGTTACCTCCAACATGTGTCCTTCAAACTCGGCTTCGTCACCCACCCGCATACCGCGAGTGCTCTCAAATACCTGTACAAAAGCATTCTTACCTATTACCTTAATAACTTCCGCCATCAGCTTCACGCCTCCTACGGAAATGTAACAGATTTCATTTTGGGAAACCGGTCCATCCACCTCTACGGTAACAAGGTTGGAAACGATCCCTTTTACAATTCCTTTCGTAGCCATAGCTTTTTTTTTATTCTTTAATTCTTTACTTTTTTAATTTCGCTTTGAATTCATTCAAAGTGATCCTGCTGCCTTTCTTCATCGCCCCGACGATCTCACGGAAAGTCTTTTCACCGGTCACCTTATCCAATGTCACCCAGCGTTCGATCATTTCCAGTTTTAGCAGATAAGCGAATATACTCTCTATGTCGAAAGGCTTAAAGAATGTATGCTCTTCGAGCCATTCCCACTTCAAAAGATCCACTTTCTTCTCACGAGCCATCAAATCCGTTTCTTCAGCAATACGCCCGAGATCGGGCAAATAATCCACCGTATCTCCCAACCCGAAATCACGGGCGTTGGATGTACGAAGCGCCTGAGCTACCTCATTATCCCCGACGATATACCCGGCTTTATCGAGACCATGTTTACGACAAGTGATAGCGGTCAGCATATTGTTGATATTTAAGTTCAGGGAGAACCAATCGCTAACGAATTTATTCGGATTTTTCATGGCATATGCATAATAGAGCGTGGCCAAGCGGTCTTCCCACGGAATTTCCTGTTTGTTCTCTTTACCTTCGTTTTCAAGATAAAGTTTGAAAAAATCCTTGAAATAAGGAGGTATCCGGTCATTCTTGGGTGGCTTTTCTTCTTCTTTCAACGCTTTGTACAGAGCATTGAATTCATCATACGTTATATATCCCCGGGGGTCCGGATCACGATCCGGTTGTTTGACATGAGCAATCAGGTTCTTATTGTCGAATTTGAGAAAGAACAGATCGATCAGCTTCTTATCGGCTTTCGTCAGTATGCCGTCCAATTCCTGTCTGAATTCACTGATGGAATAGGTCAGCTTGCTATCATCAAGCGCGATATTGGGGAGTCCTGCGATTAAGCAATAATACTTACCCATATCAGAACAGCATTTCTACCAACCCGGGACGAAGGAATTCTTTGAAGAAACTGACAAACTCGTCTTCTCCGAAACTTACTTTATACGAGCCGTCAGCCGGAGCAATCGTGAAAGAAGCATCATGGCCACTTACTTTTTCAATCTTCACACCTCCATCCAAAAGGCTTTTGGCATTGGCTTCAAAATATTTGGTGAGAGCATCGGCATCGGCTGTCCGGATTGTAATCGCTTCCTTCTTCGCCCATTCCTTTGCCATTTCTAAAATCACTTTCTGCATAAATGCTGTATCAGAAACGATCGCTTTCACATTGGAGGAAGTAATTTTTCCCGTGATGAGGTTTACCACTTCGCTCTTCAGCGCTTCTACAGATTGGGTAGCAAACAATTTCAACTCGGCTTCCGTATTCTTTTTCAACTCAGCGGCTTGCTTTTCAGCCTGTGCCACAATACGTTTTGCTTCCGCTTCTGCTTCAGTCAAGATAGCCTGTTTCTGAGCATTTGCATCGGCAATGATTCGCCCTGCTTCTTCGTTACCTTTCTCTACACCTTCTTTGTAGATCTTGTCGGTCAGTTCCTGAATCTTTGTATCCATTTCTATATATTTTTTAAGTTGTTCCCTGTTGAGGCGGTTCGCGAACCGTCCGTACTTAACGCCTACAAAGTTATTCTTTTCTTTGAATTAGCATCCAGTCTATCCTAAAAATTTACGATTATACGATTTTTTATCTAGTCATTCCCGACTATCAAAATGTCACTGCACCTCCATGTAAATTGGATTAATACCCCATATATTTGGAATTAGTATGGCGGGTAATATTTTTTAACATTTCAAATCTACTGAAAACAGTCTTTTTTTCTGCCGAAATGACAATTCGCATTCTATCTTTGCGTCACATTTTTTTTGTCATTCATAGTAAATCATACATATATGTTTTCCATCGAAAAAGCAACCCTCGCAGACTGTCCCCTGATCCGGACTTTGGCATCCCATATCTGGGAACCGACCTATGGTTCCATCCTCTCCCGCGAACAGCTCGACTATATGTTCGAGATGATGTACAGCCATGAGAGCCTTCAAAAACAGATGAACGAACTTCATCACCAGTTCTTCATCATCTATGCCGACGGTGTCCCCTCCGGCTATCTGTCCATCGAAACCGTAGAAAAGGATGTATATGAATTCCAAAAAATATATTCTTTGCCTTCCCTGCATGGTTCGGGAATCGGGCGTTTTATCATCGAACAGGGAATAGCTTACCTGAAAACGATCCACCCGGGCCCTTTCACGATAGAGTTGAACGTAAACCGCCACAACCCGGCCGTAGGTTTCTACAAGCATATGGGGTTCCATGAATATGCAACCCGTGATTTCCACATCGGGAGTGGCTATTACATGAACGATTACATCATGAGAATGGAGGTAAAGGAATGAACGTACGCCTAAAACCGATCATGTTTGTCGGCACTTGTTCGGATGCCGGCAAAAGCGTTATCAATGCGGCTTTCTGCCGTATATTCAAACAAGACGGATATCATCCGGCACCGTTCAAAGCGCAAAACATGTCGCTCAACTCCTACTCTACTCCCGAAGGTGGAGAAATGGGACGTGCACAGGTGGTACAGGCCGAAGCTTGCGGGATCGCTCCACACACGGATATGAACCCGGTGTTACTGAAACCGACAAATGATAAAAGTTCCCAAGTCGTCTTGAACGGCCGGCCGGTCGGAAACATGTCGGCACGGGATTATTTCGGTATGCAAAACCGGAAAGAGGAATTATTCGAAGAAGCGGTCGAAGCTTTCCACCGCTTGGAAAGCCGCTATAGCCCGATCGTCCTGGAAGGAGCCGGCAGCATTTCCGAACTGAACCTGCGCGACCGGGACATCACCAATATGCGGATGGCTGAGCGGGCCGGAGCGGCTACCTTTTTGGTTGCCGACATAGACCGGGGTGGTGTTTTCGGGTCTGTCTACGGAACAATTGCCCTTCTGAAACCGGAAGAACGAGCTTTGATGAAAGGGATCATTATCAATAAATTCAGGGGAGATGCTTCTCTTTTTGACGACGGCAGGAAGATTATCGAGGACTTGACCGGCGTACCGGTAGTAGGTGTGATCCCCTGGTTTCGCGATATCAAGATCGAAGAAGAAGATTCGGTAGCTCTTGATATGAAACGCAATACTTACCGGGACGGAAAGATCAACGTAGCGATTATCCTGTTAAAACGGATGTCTAATTTCACCGACTTCGACGTGTTGGACATGGACCCCCGTTTCAATGCTTATTATACGAACAACATCGACGAGATAGAAAAGGCGGATATCATCCTGCTCCCCGGCTCCAAAAATACCCTTTCAGATCTTCAAAGCCTGCGGGCGAGCGGTATAGCCGAAACGATTATCCGTGCCCACAAAAACGGGAAAAAGGTCATCGGCATCTGTGGAGGGTATCAGATGATGGGAGCACGCCTCGAAGATCCGGAAGCGATCGAGGGAAACCTGCGTGCCGTTCCCGGACTGGGTCTGCTACCGCAATGCACGATCATCGAACCGGAAAAAATAACTCGTCAAAGTACTTTCGCCTTTCGACCTGGGCTATGCAAGGACGGTTCCTGTAAGGGCTACGAGATACACATGGGGCGGACAGCTCTGCTTGGCGACGTTCCCGAAAGTCCGGTAGCCATCCTCGACGACGGACGGACAGACGGTTATTATCTGGATAACACATGCTGGGGTAGCTACATGCACGGAATACTGGATAACCCGGAAGTCCTGGAAAATCTGGCCGAAGGATTTGATAAAGAAACAGCAGATATCCCCTTCGACTATTCCGCATTCAAAGAAGAACAATACGATAAATTGGCAACTTTAGTCAGGGAACATATCGATATGGAATATGTCTATCGACAATTGACCCCTATTTCAGCCGGTCCACTCTGGCGACATCGTCCAGTTTAACACAGACAGTAGCCCCCAATTGTTCAAGGTAAAGAACCAGATGGTTCTTTTTGATTTTCTTCACTTTTCCGGAAACATGTTTCATAGCCCCGCAAAGGATTTCAACCTCTTCGCCGGGGCATAAAGCATGTTCGGATGCTTGGTCGAGAAATTCTTGGATGGCGTCGATCTCTTTTTGGCGAACAACAGCCGGTTTTCCATTATAATAGACGATACGGGCCACGCCATACACTCGGATCAGATTTCTTAACTCCGGATCGGTACACCGCACGAACAGATAAGAGTTAAATAATGGCAACTCCACGATCTTGACACGGTCAGACCAAACCCTGGGTGTACGATGAAGCGGAAGCCAGCACTCGATTCCAAGTGCATCAATCCGGTCCCTCACCTGTTTTTCCGCCCTGGGAGCGGTATATAATACATACCAACTTGTCTTATCGGCGTTTCTCTTAAGTTCTTTTTTCTCCATAACGTACACAAATATACGACTATTTTTCATACATGGAATGGTCGGTACCCAATAAACCTTTATCCATTCCTAAACAAGTCGGATTAATATTTTTATTTTTCTTGAATATCAATAATTATCTCTACATTTGCAAAATAGAATTTTGCACCTCATATAATTTCACCTATGGACAAATATGCACACTATTCAAGGGAAGACCTTATATCTGAAATTGAACGGCTAAAGAAGGAACAGGTTGAGAATGATTCCATCTCCAATTCAAACAAGATGATGGTCAATATGATTGTCTTACGCAGAACAATATCGGATGTCCTTTCCCTTTTACTTAGCACTAACGACGAAGTCGTCATAGACAAAGCGTTGTTGCATATCCTACATTTCTTCGATGTAGAACGTGTGTATATCGGCATCTTCGACGAGCAAAGTTCCATCGTCGATTTTACCCATGAAGTGACCTCCGAAGGTATTATCTCGATGCGGGAAGATCTGTTAAGACAGTTATCGAAAGACGATATCCCCTGGTGGATAGACCAGATCAAAGCAGGGAAAGACATTATCATCTATGATACGGCAAAAATGCCTCCGGTTGCGGCAGCCGAGCAACATCTGCTGGAACTTCAAGACGTCCTCTCACTCCTGGCCCTCCCAGTTTCGAGCGAAGGAAAAGTGTACGGGTTTATCGGTTTGGACTCCGTCAAGAAGTATTCAAACTGGAATGCCCTTGATATCGAAAATCTACGGGTATTGGCCGATATCGTATCCATAGCGATCGAACGGGAACATGCCCAGCACATCATGGAACATTCTGCAAATCTGATGCTTAAAAGCGAAGCTAAATTCCGCATTATTTTCGAAAAGCTTTCTTTGGGAGTCGAACTATATGATATTGACGGAACTTTACTCGATCT
This sequence comes from Parabacteroides johnsonii DSM 18315, assembly GCF_025151045.1. Lineage (NCBI taxonomy): Bacteria > Pseudomonadati > Bacteroidota > Bacteroidia > Bacteroidales > Tannerellaceae > Parabacteroides > Parabacteroides johnsonii. The sequence continues at coordinate 1,142,679 of NZ_CP102285.1, read as the reverse complement.
GAATGATGCCGATTTGGAAATATTCGGTACGACACGTGAAAGTGCAATCGGCGTCAATATGTTTCAAAATCCGAATATCCCGGAATGGGTTAATCATAAACTAAAAAACGGAGAAGACGTCACTTTCACATTAGACTATAGTTTCCATTCCATCAAAGACACCCAATATTATGCAACTGTCATCAATGATGGAGAAAAACACCTGCAAGTAACGGGTATTACATTAAAAGATTGGCAAAATAAAATATTCGGGTACCTGTATATTGTTTTAGACGATACGGAGAATTATCGGAAAGCTGAAGAGAAACGGGAAAGGGACAATGAACTGATCCGCGTAAAAGAAGCAGACAAACTAAAATCCGCTTTCTTGGCAAACATGAGCCATGAAATCCGTACACCTTTAAATGCAATCGTCGGCTTTTCTGATATAGTAGCCGAAACTCCGGACGAAGACGAGAAAAAGGAATACTTGGAAATCATCCATAAAAATAATGATTTATTACTCCATCTGATAGATGATATTCTGGACTTCTCAAAGATAGAATCCGGCACGCTTGATTATCACATTACCGAAACGAATATCAAAGAGATTTGCGGAGAAGTATTCCTGGCAAGCTCTCTCAAGATGAAACCGGGTGTAAAGTTAGTATTCGACAAGGAGTTACCTTCCATCCGACTGCAAACAGATCCTCAACGAGTCATGCAAGTCATATCGAACTTCGTAAATAATGCAATCAAATTCACGGAGAAAGGAAGTATTACGATCTCCTATAAACAAGAAAGGAATTACTTGCGCGTAAGCGTACAGGACACCGGAATCGGTATTTCTGAAGATGACCGTAAACGCATATTCGAACGCTTCATCAAAATAAACGAGTTTAAACAAGGGACCGGTCTGGGACTGACAATCAGCAGGACCATCATCGAGAGCTTGAACGGGACAATCGGAGTCGACTCTGTAAAAGGTTCCGGTTCTACTTTCTGGTTCACACTACCACTCGAATAAAAAGAGGGTGTGTCGATACTATCCTGTTCCCGCGCTTGACGCGGGATCGCATTAAAACCAGCCCTATAAAAGTCTGATTGATAAATTTTTCCTCTTATGTCCCCGCACTTGGTGCGGGGACAAGGAGATTTTGACACACCTTCTTTTTATTACTTCTGCATCGGGCCAACCGATGGTGGTGGATTTCCAATCCCCCATTCCTTATTTGCTTTCGGCCCCATTTTCAGAGATAGGACACCGCCTGCTGTGATCCGGCTATGATCGAACCAGGGTCCGCTCAACTCTTCGCCGTTCAACGTAACCGATTGCACGTATTTATTATCATGGGAAGCCCCATCTGCCACAATCTCGAACACGTTACCATTACCGAGATCGATCTTCACATCCGAAAAGACCGGACTACCGATATTATAAGTCGGAGATCCCGGTGTCACCGGATAAAATCCCATCATACTAAACACCACAAAAGCAGACATGCCACCACCGTCTTCATCACCCGGAACTCCCATCAAGTCGTTACGGAACCATTGGTCAAGCAGAACACGGATGCGTTTCTGCGTCTTCCAAGGTTGCCCGGCATAATTATACAGATACGGGATATGCAGGCTCGGTTCATTTGCCATCGAGAACATACCGACATTACCGGTGTGATCCGGCAGGAATGAATAGAATTGCCATTTGGACATTCCTAAAGGAGTGTCGAACATCGAATCGAGGGCAGCCGTAAAGACTTCATTTCCCCCGATAAGCGAAACCAGGTCGCCGATGTTGTGTTGTACATCCCAACGATAAATATAGCCGTTGTTTTCATCATAATAATCACGAGCACCCAAACCACCGGAATACCGGTAATCCACACCTTCTATAAATTTACCGTCCTTATCCTTCGGATGGAAGAAACGAGTTTCCGGATGAAAGAGGTTCCGGTAGTTATAAGATCGGGCAAGGAAATATTCCGCATCCTCTTTTTTACCCAGTTCGGCTGCGATCTGAGAAAGACACCATTCATCATAAGCCGTTCCTAAAGTAACGGCCACCGGCTGACGTTTTTCCCACGGGGAAACGTTGGCCACCGTTTCTTTTTCACCCGGTTTCAAAGCCGGGATATAACCATGCTCCTTATAAAATTCATCCAGCCATCCGGAAGGAGCCGCCGACCAGGGAATCAAAGTTTTCTCCTCTATACCTTTACGGGCTGCTTCATACGCTTTTTCAAGATCGAAACCGCGAACCCCTTTTCGCCATGCATCGATAACGGTGGCAACGGCATGGTTGGAATTCATACGGCGGGAATCACCAGTCACTTCAGGGAATGTAGGCATCCAGTTCGTTCCCATCTGCTGGGCCATCAAAAGATATGAATTGATAATATCTGTTTCACGTTCTTTATCGATTAGGATACGAAGCGGATGGGTGGCACGATAAGTATCCCAAATCCAGTCATCGGTATAGAACGAATGACCACCGTCTTCATGTATCTTGCCGTCGAAAGCACTATAGTATTTACCGTCTTCGCTCAGATTCACCGGACGTTCATAACAACGATACAGGGAAGTATAGAAAACGGTCTTGTCGTTTTCACTTCCTCCGCTTACCTGTATCTTGCCCAAAGCATTGTTCCATTCGTTTCGTCCGATCTCAGCAATTACATTTACATTATATGAGTCGATTTCACGCTCCAGATTTTTCCGAGCTTGCTCCGTACTGATAAAAGAGATACCATAACGAACTCCGATCTCTTTCTGACCGGAAAAAGCCAATGCCAGAGCGGCATCCTTCCCTTCTACGAACGATTCACCATACTTCACGGTTCCACCGGCCAAGACACCAGATTTCTCCGGTGCCTTGTCTGTTTCAGCATATAAATAGACCTTCGTTTTCTTATCTACATATTGAAAACCACTTACCGTATTTCCATCACATTTCAACTCTCCATTCCGGCTATTGAACACCAGATAAGCCGGTTCTTCTTTCTCGAATGTAAGGTTATAAACCGCACTTTGGTGAGAGGGAGCGTAATCGACCTCGATATTCGCATCGTCCAAATATACCTGATATCGGTACGGGACAATCTTTTCCCGATCGTAACTATACTGAATGACTGGTTTCAGGCCTGCTTCATCGCCCTGGTAAGGACTCAGGTTGAAAGCAGAACTACCCCGATGGCTTGTCACGATGAGAGGTAATCCTCCTAACCGGTCGCCCGTGAAATCTCCACGTTCAGGATAAACACGCAACATACTATTCGGCAGATGGACGGTCGGATAGGTCGGCACCAACAGATGGCTGATGTTCCCCATATAGGGATTAACATATTCTACCGGTTCTTTCGGTAAATTAGCAGCTATCAACTGCTTGCCTTTGACATAATACCTGTTGATCATCATCGCGATAGCAATTCCGATAACGACACCCAATAGAAATTTTCCTGTTTTCTTTAGTATCTCCATCATTTATTTCTTTTGTTTTTCATTGATTGAAAATGAATATGGGAAATCTTCCGGATTCACTCCTCTGTCCATGTTCGGCTTGTCTCCCATCTTGATATTCAGGACACCACCTTTCAAGAGTTCGAAATGTTCCAGATAGTTTTTCGTATAATCCTTTCCGTTAAAGGACATAGACTCGATATAGATATTCTTGTCACTGTTCTCCGGTGCATTAATAACCAGGCTCTTTCCATTCTCAAAATGCAGAGTGGCTTTCTTAAACAAAGGTGCGCCCAATACATATTGTGTTGTTCCCGGAGCAACCGGATAGAAGCCGAGAGCGGAAAAGACATACCAGGCAGAAGTCTGTCCGTTATCTTCATCACCACAATAACCATCCGGGGTCGGAGTGTACATACGGTCCATTACCTGGCGTAGCCAATATTGGGCTTTCCAAGGCTCACCGGCATAATTGTACAGATAAATCATATGCTGGATCGGCTGGTTGCCATGTGCATAGTTTCCCATATTCATAATCTGCATTTCACGGATCTCATGGATCACCTGTCCGTAATAGCTATCATCAAATACAGGAGGAACGGCAAATACGGAATCCAACATCGTGATGAATTCTTTACGTCCACCCATCAAATCGATCAATCCCTGCGGATCGTGGAATACCGACCATGTATAATGCCAGCTATTTCCTTCCGTGAAAGCATCTCCCCATTTCAACGGCGAGAAAGGAGCCATAAACTTGCCGTCCTTATTCTTTCCACGCATCAATTTGGTCTCTTTATCAAACAAATTTTTATAGTTCATTGCACGTTTGGCATACAGATCCAGTTCCTTTTTAGGACGTCCCAAGTCTTTTGCAATCTGGTAGATGCACCAGTCATTATAAGCATATTCCAACGTACGGGCGGCATTCTCGTTAATCTTTACATCATAAGGCACATATCCCAGTTTATTGTAATAGTCATGCCCAAGGCGGCCGGTAGAAGAAACCGTCGGATGTACGTTTTCTGTTCCGTGGATCAAACCTCTGTACAAAGTTTCGAGATCATCCACCTTTATACCCTTGATGTAAGCATCCACTAAAACCGAAGCGGAGTTGTTGCCCACCATACAACCACGGTGTCCGGGACTTGCCCATTCTGGGAAGAAGCCACTTTCCTTATAAGCATTAATCAAACCCTCCTGCATTTCTTTCGACATGGTTGGATACATCAGGTTCAAGAACGGGAACAGACTACGGAACGTATCCCAAAAACCGGTATCCGTAAACATATAACCTGGTAACACTTCTCCATTGTAAGGACTATAATGTACGATTTTCCCTGACGCGTCTATCTCATAAAACTTACGGGGGAACAGAAGCGAACGATACATACAGGAATAGAACGTCCGATACTGGTCCAGCGTACCACCTTCCACTTCGATCTTACTCAGCTCCTTATTCCAAATGTCTTTGCCTTTTTGTACCAGTGTGTCAAAATTATCAGCACCTAACTCTTTCAGATTGAGCGAAGCTTGTTCGAAGCTGATAAACGAAGAGGCTACCTTCGCATGTACAATCTCACCTTTCGCCGTCTTGAAACCGATAACGGCACCGACATGGTCGGATTGCTGCTCACGAATACCTTCCTTCAATGTTGCATCGGCAAAAGTTGCTTCATAAGTGAAGGGCTTGTCAAATTCGATGACGAAATAGTTTTTGAAATTGTCCGGTACACCGCCGCTGTTTTTGGTCGTATAACCGATAATTTTGTTTTCTTCAGGGATCACTTTGATATAGGAACCTTTGTCAAACGCATCCACTACGACATAAGAATGTTCATTTTCCGGGAAAGTAAAACGAAACATGGCGGCACGATCTGTCGGTGTCAACTCGGTCTTCACATCATGTTCCGCCAGATAGACTTCGTAGTAATACGGTTTTGCGATCTCACTTTTGTGAGAGAACCAGCTGGCACGTTTATCCTGGTCAAATTCAGGAGCGCCGACAACCGGCATGATCGCAAACTGCCCGTAATCATTGATCCAAGGGCTTGGCTGATGAGTTTGTTTAAAACCGCGTATTTTATTGGCGGTATAGGTATATCCCCATCCGTCCCCCATCTTACCGGTTTGCGGTGTCCAGAAATTCATACCCCAAGGACGTGCTATAGCCGGATAGGTGTTACCGGTCGATAGCTCAAACGACGATTGCGTCCCCATTAAAGGATTAACATACTCTACCGGATCAAAAGCACCGTCTGACGCAACGGCAGGCCTCCCCAAACAGGTTAGCATAGCAATAAGGGCAAAAGCCCATATACTTTTTTTCTTCATTTTTATTTATACAATTAATATTCTACTTACAAAGATAAGTCAAACAACCCCTTAAGTAAAAGCAAGTAATGTGGATTTTTCTCAAAAATCAATAAAAAAGGAGGTTGCCCGTGACGAACAACCTCCCTTCTGATCAAGACTGCTTTTTAATGGGTTCTGATCTTAACTCAATACCTCATTATACAATCGGTTCCATTCGGTTATCTATCGTAACCCGGATTTTGTTCCAATGCCGGATTTCTCTGAATCTCGTTGTGAGAGATCGGCCACAATAAATGCTTCTCTTCGAAGGTAGCTCCCCACGGATTAGTCGCCCCGATTACATTTCTATAAGTAACTTTACCTCTATTAGCTTCAGATGTTTGCGGATATTGGCGTGTACGCTGGATATCCGACCAAATCTTGTTCTCAAAGATGAACTCACGGAGGCGTTCCGTCCATACTTCATGGATAAAGTCTTCTTTGGACAAGCCAGCCAGACTAGCTACAATAGCAGCACGGTCCATCTTTGTATAAGCTCGTGCACGAACATCAGCCAAATAGCCAATTGCTTCAGATGTAACCCCTTCACTTTCTGCTATTGCCTCTGCTGCAATCAGCAAGATTTCAGGATAACGGTAGATAGGAAGGTCTTTTCCATTCTTGCCTGTGCTCAATAAGGCTTCTTCATTATACCAAACATAAGGGCTGGCATCAAACGTCTGTGTGATTTCCTTACCATCTTTTATATAAGTATAAGAAGTATGGAAATATTGTTTTTCCTGAACACGCAAGTCATTTTCCGGATCATAAATATTATACAGTTCTTTTGTCGGAGTATAAGTTCTCAACAAAATAGAATATTGAAAAATTCCCCAACCTTCAGCGCCCAACGGGAAACTAAATCCCGGTTGCGGATTATTACCGGAAATATTCGCATCATATTCTCTTGAGAAAATATACTCATTAGAATCATCAAGAGTACGAATCTGGTTATAAGCACTATTTGCTTCCGTATCCTGATTTTCAATCATTGCATGACGATGACTATTAATCACATTACGGGCAGCCTTTGCAGCATCTGCATAATGATTTTCCTGAATAGGATAACCACTCAAAGTCAAATAAACATCTGCCAACATTGTTTCGGCAACCCATTTTGTCACACGGAAGCCATTCTGAGTATAAGCAGCATCATTCAAAACGGCAGAAGCGTCTTGCAAATCCTGAATAATTTGTGCATATACTTCTCTTGAAGCCGTACGCGATACAAACATATCTTCCAAGCTTTCATACGGTTCAAGAATTAAAGGAACATCTCCAAAGAATTTCACCAAATGGAAATAGTTCATGGCACGAAACAACTTGGCCTGTCCCATCAGATTCTCTCTCTCTGCCTCTTCCAATCCGGGAGTTGTCGGAATATACTTGATAGCCGTATTTGCATTCGAAATCCCGACATAACAATCATCCCACAATTTTTCGATTGGACCGGACAAATTTTGCGAAGTATAGGAAAGAGACTGGCAATAACGTACCATTTCTTCCTGTGCCTTCTTCTCATTATCGAAGAAACCAGACATATACCCACCATACATCATCTTACTTCCGGCATAGGCATCAGCATCGTAGAACTGAGGAACACCAGAACGATATAGTTTATTAACAGCGGCACGTGCATGATCCGGTTGTGTAAAATACTGACTTGAGGAGATTTCCGATTTCGGATTTTCTTCAAGAAAATCACTACAAGCGGTTGTACCTCCGAGAATACTCATGCAAGTTAATGCAATATATATTTTTTTCATATCAACTGTTCTCCTTATTTATTAAAATGAAACATTCACACCTAATGTATACGTTCTGGGTTTCGGATACTGGAAGAACATAATATTCTGTCCCCATTGGTCAGTGTTCCATGACGTACCTTCCGGATCGTATCCCTTAAAGTCTTTTGAAGTAATACAGAATGCATTGTTTACACTGAAATAAGCACGAAGGCTACCCAGATGCAGCGCTTTCAGCACTGAAGGTTCGAATGTGTAACCTAACTGAATCAAGTTGGCACGCAGATAAGAACCATTTGCCACCCAATGAGAGTCCGGCTGTGAATTTTGGCTATAAAGAGCCGGAATCATCGTATTCGTGTTTGCCGGAGTCCATCCTTCAGAAAGGACAGAGGACAAAGCATTGGCAATTCCGAAACGGTCCTCAGTCGAATGCAAGAACTGCTGGTAAACATCGACTCCCAATACAAACTGCAAATCTACGGTCAGGTCGAAGTTCTTATAACGGAAATTATTAATAAAACTACCTGTTACATCAGGCAAACCCTTACCTAAAATCTCTCTGTCTTTAGAACGTTTAGGTTGTCCTACACCGGCACCGGCAGCTTTCGCTTCTTCAGCTTCATCTTCCCCCCAAATGCCTTCGCGCTTGTATCCCCAAAAAGAGCCTAAAGATTCGCCTTTACGAAGGATTACCAGATTTCCGGAAATAAACCAGGGACCGGTGAGAATATCTTCGTCATTCTCGCCTAATTTCTTGATCTCATTTTTATTATAGTTGAAATTCAAGGTAGAGCTCCATCCAAAGTCTTTAGTGTCGATATTAACTGTATTTACCATGAAGTCAAGCCCCTGGTTCGCGACCTTACCAATATTATCCATTACAGAGGTAAAACCGGTTGTATGAGGAACCGGACGCTCCAACAACAAATCAGTCGTCAATTTATAATAATAAGAAATATCAAAATTCAAACGATTACGGAACAGGTTCAGATTAAAACCAATATCGAACTGGTTTGTCTTTTCCCATTTCAGATCCGGATTGGCCAGACGAGCAGTATTACTTACGGGAACACGACCTCCATTCAACAGGTCATTCCCTGAAGAGATAGTTGCCAATGATTTATAAATACCAATCTCGGTATTACCTGTCACACCAAAGCTGGTATGAAGCTTCAACTGGTCAACAACAGTTGCATTCTTCATGAAATCTTCATTCGATATCAACCACCCCAAACCGACAGAAGGGAAAAACGCATATTTATTATTATCACCGAAACGAGAAGAACCATCGACACGCCCTGTTACAGTAGCCATATACTTGTCATTGTAAGAATATGAACCACGAAGGAAATAAGAATTCATCGCCCATGAAGAATATGCAGACGTAGGAGCAGACGGGATAGTACCGGCACCCATATTATCGGTTCCGAAGAAATCATCTGCAAATCCTTCTGTTTTAGACTCATTCCAACGTTCCGTACGTTGTTGCCATGACAAACCGGCCATTGCATTCAAACGATGCTTTTCCCATGTCTTATTGTAAGTCAAATACGTTTCTTCCTGCCAGTACAAAGTATTTATATTCTTGATACGTGCGCTACCATTCGGATAAGACAGATTAATAAGATCTTTTGGAGAATAATCGCTTTCCTTATTATTATGGGCATCCAAACCGATCTGTGTTTTCAAATCCAACCCCGGAAGAATATGGAATGTCAAGGCTGCATTACCAAACATCTGTGTTCTGTAACGCATACGTTTCTGAGTTTTCAACACATGTACAGGATTGGCCATACCTTCCAGACCCCAACCATCCGTTCCGGTTGTGGAATTTGACCATGAACCGTCAGGGAATTGAACGGGTAACCAAGGAACCATTTCAATCATTGAACGACGAGGCATCTGATGTCCACCTGTTTCTTCCGCTTCATTTCCCCATGTATGGTTTACCAACAAATTGACCGAAGTAGACAACCAACTCATAGGATCTGCATCATAAGCCATTTTCGCATTGATACGTTTCATATAAGAGTTAAGCATAATACCCTGCTGGTCTGTATAGTTCAGGAACGCACCCATTGAAGATTTCTTTCCACCTTGCTGAATATTCAACTGATGATTATGTGAAAAAGCCGTACGAGTAGCTTCTCTCTGCCAATCCGTATTATAGATAGGCGTTCCGTCTGCATTGAAAAGATCACGGTTGGATAAATTCATCGGCTTATTTTCGCCTGCATACTTCATCCAATTGTCCGATGCAATTTTATAAGCATCCATCCATTCGTTTGCATCCAACAGATCCATATATTTAGACATTGTACCGACACTAACAGATCCACTATAGCTGACCTGTACGCCTTCTTCCTTACTACCGCGTTTTGTTGTTACCATGATAACACCATTAGCACCACGCGCCCCATAAATAGCCGCGGAAGAAGCATCTTTCAACACTTCGATACGTTCGATATCATTCGGGTTGACAAACTTAAAGTCTTCCATAACAACACCATCCACCACATACAACGGATCTGTTGAAGAGTTAATAGTGCTCATACCACGAATAATCACACGGCTTGAACCACCCGGCTGACCTGAGTTTGAAAAGATATTTACACCGGCAGCTTTACCCTTCAATCCGTCCAAAGCACTGAAAGATTGCTGTTTCAACATCTCATCCGCTTTTGTTACAGAGATGGAGCCTGTTACATCGGATTTACGTTGCACACCATACCCAACGACTACAACTTCCTCCAATGCTTGCGAATCTTCTGTCAGCATAACGTTAAATGTTGTCTGATTTCCAACCGGAAGCTCTTTTGTCAGATAACCGATAAAGGACACCTGCAGGACTGCTCCTTCCGGAACGTTAGTAATTGTAAAGTTACCGTCCATATCTGTCATTGTACCGTTCGTAGTACCTTTAATAATGACATTGGCACCGGCAACCGGACCAAATTCATCGTTGACAACTCCAGAGATCGTTTTACCCTCCTGGGCTACTACCGGATTTGCATTCTTTGTCAAAACGATATAATCGTTTTCAAAAGCATACTTTACATTCGAATCACCGAATGCTTCACTTAAATACTGAGCGACTGTTTTATTTCCTGACTTAACGGAAATGGCATCGTTCGTATTCACTTCATTTTTACTATAGACAAACAGGTAATCCGTTTGTTTCTCTACCTGATCGATAAACTCACCGATCGTTAAATTCTTTCCACTGATATTGACTCTTGCATTTTGCGAACTTGTTTTGGCTGCAAATGAAGAGAATACGCAAAGGAAAAGAAGGAAGGCTGAAATTCTCATGACATTTAGAAATTTCGGTTCTTTTTTCATAACTTTGCTTCGTTTACTTGTTAATACTTAATTTGTTGGAATTTTGTGTTAGCTTTCGGACCGGTAGGTGCGGGAACACCTATCGGTCTTTTTATATTTTCTTCTCTCTAAATCATAGGCGACGGCATTAAATTAAAGATTAAACATGTTTTTCTTATTTCCATATCCGTTTAGCGAATAGTAATACAATTGTTTTCCTCATCCTTTACAAACGAGAAATAATACACTTTCTGCAAGGTTTGAAGTACGCTCTCCACCCCGTCACGCTGACGGAACTTACCACTGAATCTATATTGATCCAGTTTCTTGTTCTTTTGTATGATTGTTATATCATAATATAGCTCAAGTTTTTTAATGATATAGCTGAAAGGCACATCGTCAAAAGCATAAATACCTTCTTTCCACAACAGGAAATCAGAATTATCGAAATAACTTTTTACAAGTTTTCCATCTGACAGGAATACACATTCATGCGGTGTAATATCCAGAGCATCTGCATCGCTTTCACCCTGGTAAACTTTCACAGAACCTTCAACCAAAGATGTGTTGAATTCCTCATGTCCCTTATAAGCAAAGACATTGAACTTTGTACCCAACACCTTGATGTTTGCTTTTTCCGTTGAGATGACAAAAGGAACTTTTCCATTCTGTTTCACTTCAAAGAAAGCCTCTCCGTCCAATTCTACTTTCCGTTCATTTTTTCCGAAATGATTGGGGTAGCGTAAAGTCGAACGGGCATTCAACCAAACGGTTGTCCCATCGTGCAACTTCAAAAGCGCACGTTGTCCGGAAGGGGTGGAAAATTCTTCATATGCGATTGCTGGCTCTTCAACCGTAGGTTGCTCTGTCCGGTTGGTAATCATCCAGGTAGAAAAGACGGCGACACAAACGGTTGCCGCATATCCCAAGATATGCTTATATGGAATTACAAATGATTTCTCTTTACGGGCTTGCTTAAATTCAAGAAGCTTGCCCACGGCAACAGATTCGTCCTCTCCTGCCGGAATCCACGAGGTCAAAGCACGAAGATTCTGAACAGATAAGAACTCTTTTTTCAATTCTGCATCTGTTTCCATAGCGGTAAATAACAGCTTTTTCTCTTTAGCAGTTATTTCCCCATAAAAATATTTTGTTATCAGTTCATACATTTCTCATGCTTTTGTAAGGAAGAGCGATTATCTTTTCATTTACCACTAAAAGACAATCGTAAATAAATATTATTTAACACTAATAAGGAATAGCAACAGGGGCAAGTAGTCCTTGAGTTCAATACGAAGTTTTCTTAAGGCTATGGACATCTGGTTCTCCACCGTATTCATCGAGATATCTAATTCATCGGCAATTTCCCGATATTTCATTCCTTCTATACGGCTTTTTAAAAATATTTCACGACAACGTTCAGGCAGTTTATCGATAGCGTTGGCTATCACTTTCTCTATATCTTCTTCAGATGTAAAAGTATAGTTCAATTGTTCAAGGGCCAATAACTTAAAGGTCAGTTCCTGCTTGTATTCCTCCGCCACCACTTTATGACGAAGATAATCAAGGCTCCGGTTTTTCACAAGCGAAAAAAGATAGGAAACCAGGCTAATTTGTATATCCAGCACTTCCCGCTTCTCCCATAAAAGAAGAAACACATCCTGGACAACATTCTCAGCATCTTCCTCAAACAACACATATTCCCTGGCAAAACGGAGCATACGGGAATAGTATGTGACATAAATTCTGTCAAAATTATTCTGTATGCTACCTTCGATAGAAATAGGTTTGCTCATTCACTTATATATCTTTACACTCTCTTTAAATAACTAAGTTCTGTAAGAACTCCAGAATTTCATCGCACAACAAAGATATAAAAGATTTATTCATGATACGAAATTTTCAAACAAATAATCCATTTACCAACGTTTTGATCGTAATATATTACAAAACAAATTATTAATATGATTACGATTAATAACCCGTAACTGTGCTTTCTTTCACTATAATCATTATCAGCATCCATATACATAGTCAGGGAATTAGCTTATATCCTTTATTCGGGAAAGCGGAGATGCTACCTTTTTATTGAGAGATTTAAAAACCTTTTTATTTTCAACAGGTTCAACTAAATATACCGAGTTCTTACAGAACTATGGCACTGTATCAAAACAAAACGCAGGGAGGTACACAGCGTTGCATGCAGGAAGAAAAAATTTCATACTGATGGAGGAATAGTTTCATAGGCATGAAACAAAAGTTTCCCGCAAGTGAAACAAAAGTTTCATGGGCATGAAACAAGAGTTTCACTTACGGGAAACAACCGGGATAAGAGAGGGAATCGTCCGGTAGAATATAGTCCCTCCTCTTTTTTATAGTTTGAACTTATACAGTTGCGCCATCACCTTCTGGTATTCGTTCTGCAACTGCATGTGATTCTGCATACTCTGATAAAGCGTGGTGACATCCACAAAATATTCGATCATCGAGATTTGCCCTGCTTGGATCGCCTTGTTCAACAGCACCAGGTTGTTCTGGCTTTTCAGCACTTCGCTATACTCGTCGATGGAAGTCTTCAAGGCCACTGACTGGTTATAGAGTTGGAGCAATTCGTTCTCTACCGCCGTCGTCGTGCTTTCCAGCTGTAAATCGGTGTAAAGGCTCTGTGCTTTCGCCTGCTTCACGTTGTTGCGATTAGAGAAAAGAGGAATGCTGATACCGACCAAAAAGCCATTGAAACGTTCGCCACCTGAAGATGGATTCATACGGTAACCCAACTCGAACGAAGGCAATCCCATCGTCTTATTGACACTGATTTGTCTCGATGATACGGCCTTTGCACTTTGCAAAGACAACAGACGCCGATCATTTCCCAAGATTTCCTGACGCAAGTCGGCAAATGAGAGTGGAAGTTCCACAGCCTCATAAGCCGTATCGGTCAGTTGAACAGCAATCCCTCCATTCAGCATTTCCAATTCCCGCTGCTTATTCACACGGGCCGCTTCGTTCATGCGTGCCTCGTTACGGACGTTCAAGAGTTCGAGTTCAATCTTGTTCGTTTCCAAAATATTGGCATCACCCTGTTCCAGGCGTTGCTGATAGAGTACAGCAAGCTGTTCGGCGCTTTTCCGACGGATATCCAGCAGGTTCTTTTGCTGGTTCAGAAAGATCAAATCCAGACAGGCCTCTTTGGCTTGCAACAAAATCTGCTGGCGTACTTCTTCGCCCTGTCGATCGTAGTTTTCGCCCTTCTGCTTGGAAAGCTTGTTCCGTTGCATATAGAGAGACGGGAAGTCAAACGATTGCGAAGCGACTAATTCACCGGTGAATCCCATCCCCTCTTTGTTCCCATACAGATGAGAATAGGTAACGGTAGGATCAGGCAGGTTGTTGTCCAGTTTTGCTTCCAACTTTTGTGCCGTCACCATCTGACGGTTTGCCTGCAATTCCTTGTTATTGGTTTCTACGCTCCGGAGCACTTCCTCGATGGAAGTTTGCGCCCCGGCCACCAATGCGGAAGAAAGCAATGCTATTGTTAATATGAATCGTTTCATTCTTTATCTTCTTTATTCATTAATAAATAAACAATCGGGATGATGAAGCCGTTCAAGAAAGTGGATGTCAACAAACCACCCAGGATAACGGTAGCCATCGGGCTTTGTATCTCATTGCCGGGCAGATCGCCGTTCAGCGCAAGCGGGATCAATGCGAGAGCCGAACTGAGCGCCGTCATCAGGATAGGATTCAAACGATCCATAGAACCTTGCAAGACAGCTTGCTTCAGCGGCACATTCTCTACGGTCCGGAGATGTGTATAGTGGCTGATCAGTAACATACCGTTACGAGTGGCAATACCAAACAGGGAAATGAAACCGATAATAGCCGGAATACTCACCTCGCCAGAAGTCAGCTTCAAGATAAACACACCCCCGATCAGCGCCAACGGCAAGTTCAACAGTACAACACCACTCTCTTTTGCATCCTTAAACTCATTATAGAGCAACAGGAAGATCACCAACAGAGACATCAACGAAGTAAGCAGTAATGTACGGCTGGCGGCCTGTTCACTTTCAAACTGTCCTCCATATTCAATATGATAGCCTTCGGGCAACTGGATGGAAGCATCCACCTTCTGCTGTATCTCATTAACGATACTGCGGAGGTCACGCTCGGAGACATTACCACTGATCACAATCTTACGCTGCACATTCTCACGGTTGATGGTGTTCGGGCCTGTCACGGAACGGATTTCAGCAACATAGCTCAACGGGACTTTCTTGCCGCCTGCATCAATCATCAGATTACGGATATCCTCCATTGTAGTACGGCTTTCGTCTGAAGTCTTTACCGTCAAGTCAAATGTCTTGCCATCGTCATACACCTGGCTGACAGCTTCGCCACCCAACATGACATTGACATACTCCTCAAACTCCGGCAATGTGATGCCATATTGTGCCATCAACTCGCGCTTCGGCGTAATGGTTAGCTGCGGACGCTCGATCTGCTGCTCCACTTTCAAGTCCACCAGACCGGGGATTCCTTGGATGGCTTCCTTGATCTGGTTACCGACCGTAAACATCAGGTTCAGATCCGTACCAAATAGTTTGATTGCGATATTTGCCTCCGTACCGGAAAGCATGGCATCGATACGGTGAGAAATCGGTTGTCCTATTTCGATATTGGCGCCACTGATGGTAGATAGTTTCTTACGGACATCATTCATAACGGCATCTCGGCTACGGTCTTTCAAGACAAATGGAGCTTCGATTTCCGACACATTTACACCTAAAGCATGTTCGTCAAGTTCGGCACGTCCGGTCTTTCGGGCAACTGTCTGGATTTCGGGAACCTGCATCAGCAGTTCCTCTGCCCGTCGTCCCATCTCGTCCGATTCTTCAAGAGAGATACCCGGAAGAGAACTTACGTTGATCGTAAACGAACCTTCGTTGAACGGCGGCAGGAAGCTGCGCCCTAACGTAAAGAATGTTCCCAATGCGATAAGAAACAAACCAATCGTGCATCCTAACACTATCTTCTTATGTATTAATGCACCATTCAAGGCCCTGCCATATAATTCTTTTAGCTTGCGGGCCACCCAAGCCTCCTTCTCTACTTTCTTGTCCGTAGACTTCCGGTTCAGCAGATAGCTACACAACACCGGAGTCAGCGTCAACGCAACAACCGTAGAGGCAAACAGCGCAACAATAAAGGCGATCCCCAGTGGCACCAGCATACGTCCTTCCATCCCATGCAGGAAGAAAAGGGGCACAAAACTGACCACGATAATGAGTGTCGAATTCAAGATCGGCATACGCACTTCACGAGAAGCATCGAACACGACTTCCAGAATGGAACGCTGCTGATCAGGTGGCAACAAACGATTCTCTCGTATGCGTTTATACACATTCTCCACATCGACAATCGCATCATCAACCAACGAACCGATAGCAATCGCCATCCCTCCCAAACTCATGGTATTGATGGTCAATCCCATATAATGCAACGCCAGTATGGAAACTAACAAGGAAAGAGGTAAGGCAACCAGCGAAATCACCGTCGTACGGACATTCATCAGGAACAGGAACAGGACAATAACAACGAAAAAGCTGCCTTCGAACAAACTATTCTTTACATTATTAATAGAACTGTCGATAAAACGGCTCTGACGGAATATGTCGGTCGAAACATGCACATCGGCAGGCAGATTCTTCTGCAAGTCCGCCATAATCGCATCTAACTTTTCCGTCAAATCGATCGTGCTGGTATTGGGCTGTTTGGTAACCGTAATCAACACGGCAGGTTTCGCCCGTTCGGAAGCAGTTCCAAGCTTCGGACTCTTGCTACCGATCTTCACAGTTGCTATATTTTCCAACAAGACGGGGAAATCTCCGACAGTCTTAACGACTCCCTTTCCGATCTCCTCAGCATTCGCAGTAGAAAGGACACCCCGGATGATGTATTCGTTATCATATTCATAAAGGACACCTCCATTGGCATTCCGGTTCATGTTACGGGTAACGGTCAGTACTTCGCCCAGACTGACACCATAATGTTTCATGCGGGCAGGATCGAGCAATATCTGGTATTCCTTGATATCGCCACCGATCACAGCAACTTGCGCCACCCCTCCTGTCGATAGCAATCGGGGACGGATGGTCCAGTCAGCAATCGTACGCAAGTCCATTTGGGTAGTTGAGGTAGTTCGCGAATCGTCCCTACTCTCACTTGCCTCATCGACCGTCAGCCCGATAATCATCATTTCCCCTAAGATGGAAGACTGCGGTCCCAGCGTCGGTTTCCCGACATTCTCCGGCAGACTCTCACTGACTACAGCCAACTTTTCGGAAACGATCTGGCGAGCCCGGTAAATATCCGTTCCCCAATCGAATTCAACCCACACAACAGAAAAACCCGTCGTAGAAGACGAACGGACACGGCGCACATCCATCGCACCATTCACAGCCGTTTCTACCGGAAAAGTGACCAAACGCTCCACCTCTTCGGGAGCCATACCGTTCGCCTCTGTCATAATGACAACGGTCGGCGCATTCAAATCCGGAAACACATCCACATCCGTATGGAAAGCGGTATATGTCCCGGCAATCATCAGCAGCAGGGAACAGATCAGTACAACTAATCTGTTATGCAGCGAGTAATATATTATCTTATTCAGCATAATCTTTTTTTAATTGACAATTGATAATTGACAATTGACAATTAAAGGACACGACAACCAATTGTCAATAGTCCATTGTCAATTGTCAACTCATTAATGGTTATGTGTATGTGCAGGAATTGCATTAGAAGCAGAAGCCAGCTTAATCTGGTAAGCACCGACCGTCACCACTTCGTCGCCAGCTTTCAAGCCACTCAATATCTGAACTTCGGAGCCGTTGTCGGCACCTAATGTCACAGGAACCTTTTTATAGGCTTCTTCATGCACGCGGACAAAGACAGAATAAACACCCTGCTCCTCGATAAGGGCGGAAACAGGGACACTGATTACATTCTGCATCGGAGCAGTAAGCAGATAAATCTCGACAAATGAGCCGGGAATAATAGCCCCTTTGTTATCAAACTCGAATGTAACCGGGACATAAAAAGAGTTAGTATCGGAGGCCTTGCCATAAGAAAGCAGACGTCCATGCAGATCGGATAGTTTATAAGTCACGTTATCGTATGGTGTACGGAAATTAGCGGACTGTACGGAAGGCAAATAGTTGTAATATTTCTCTGAAACCTCCGCACGCAACACCAAGCGGTTATTCTGCGAGATCGTGGCCAAAGGCTGGCCTACCGTCACATAATCGCCCTCTTTCACTTGCAAGTTTTTCAGATAACCATTCATTGGAGAAACGACCGACACACCGTTAGCGGTCTGTTTTCCTGCCACCGCTTCCCAAGCCACCTTCGCATTCTCGTAATTCAGACGCGCCTGTTCAAAATCCTTGGCAGAGACGATCTTATCCCCTACCAGAGTTTCCATACGTTCATATACTTTCTTTGCATTCTCGTATGCATATTTAGCCTTAGCCGCCACATTACCGTCAGACAAACTGCTCGAAGCAAGACTCAAAATAGCCTGTCCCTTGCGAACCGCCGTTCCATCGACAAACGACAGGTTGCCGAATGTCACCACACCAGGAACCGTAGCTACCACAGTAGACTCCTCTCCCTGCGCAGCCATCACCCGCCCGCTTGTTTTGATCACATCGGTAAAAGCACCCGGCCCAACCTTAGACGTCTGCAGTCCGACCGCTTCCGCCAATGCTTTCTTAAACGAGATTTCACCGGCATGTCCTTCTCCGGCCTCTTCATGTTCATGATCATGTCCCTCATGTTCATGGTCATGCCCTTCGTGATCGTGGTCATGTCCTTCCTCGTGTTCATGGGCCTCATGTTCATGGGCCTCATGTTCATGCTCTCCATGTGTCGCAGTATTGCCATTGCAACCTGCCAGGATGTAGGCGAAAACCACCCACATTAAATATACCTTTTTCATTATGATTTATGAATTTTGATTTATGATTTGTGAATAAAAGAAAGTCAGTTTATGGTTTATAATTTATGGCTTATCATCAACACATAAATTATAAATCATAAATCAAATTCATACGGAGGCGCACGAAGCCCTGATGCAGAAACAATCCACGTATCATGCAAGGACTCGATGTAGTAAGCCCGGTCATTCTCGAACAAGAGCTTATAAAAGACCGGAGCAGGAGGATTTATATAATCAAACAGGACAAGCAAAGGGAAAAGAAACTGGTTCACGTTTCCATCCGTCACATGAGAGAAAATGGAAGTGTAGAGTGCGATATTATGCCCGCTGCATCCGCAATCATGTGACTCAGGACTCCCATGCCCACCATGAGCAGCCTCGGCTGACAGTGATTTATAGCATGGCAACCCATTACTATGATGATGGTGCGGTACAACTACCGACATAAGCATCACGATACTAACAAGCAGCATCACATATTGATATATTTTCTTTTTAACTCTCATACTTCCGACTACAAAAATAAGAAGTTTTTCATTATTACGCAATTATGCCTCCTAAATTAAATGTATTCACACTCAAAACAAACCTCCGGCCCATTTTTATTTCGTTTTTTGAAACAAAACTCCTTTTTATTGCGTTTATATAAAAGGTGCTATTTTATAATTAAAGAAGGGAGAAATAAGAAAATGATTACAGAAGTTCTCAATAATAATCTGATTGAGGCGATGAGAATCAGAATACCCGACGGTACAAACCTGGCAAACGTACTAATGGATATTTTATATATTGGAAAAGAGGCGGTCTACCGTAGATTAAGGGGGGAAGTTCCCTTCACATTGGCCGAAGTGGCAGCTATATCAAAAAGCCTGGGTGTTTCATTAGACCAGATTATCGGAATCAGCTCTGCAAACACAGCAATGTTCAATCTGAATTTTCTACACTATTCGGAGCCATTACAGACCTATTCATCCATGATCCGGCGCTATGCTGAGATTTTAGAAACGATGTCCGGCGATCCGAAATCAGTGCTCAGTACGGCCTCCAATATGTTGCCGCAGGCTTTTTACCTGAAATACGACTATCTGTCACGTTTCCGTCTGTTCAAATGGATGTATCAACATAAACAAGTCAACTGTGTCCAGAAATTCTCGGAACTGCAACTGACACAAGAACTGATAGACGCACAAAAGGCGTTCGTTAAAGCCAATCAGGATTTCCGTACGACTAATTATATATGGGATCAGATGATTATCATACATTTGGTGAACGACATCAAATATTTCCGGGATATCAATCTTGTCACGGAAGAGGAAGTGGAGAAACTGAAAGAAGAACTTATTCTTCTTCTGAACGAACTTGAAGAAGTCGCCACGATAGGAATGTTTCCGAAAACCCGCAACAGCGTCAATGTCTATATCTCGAATATCGATTTCGAAGCGACATACAGCTATGCGGGAACAGAGAACCTGGAGATCGGCATGATCCGAATTTATTCAATCAACTCGATCACTTCCCTGGATAAAGCATTTTGTAAAAGCCAGAAAGACTGGATCAAATCTCTCAAAAGATTTTCAACCAATATATCGGTTAGCGGTGAAATACAACGCATCCAGTTCTTCAACACCCAAAGGGAGCATATAAAGGAGCTTTAAGATCTTTTCCGGCAGGGAAGAAAGCTGTGTCAATATAAACTGACCTACGAACTGACATAAATTAGGCATGGATATAAACCAATACAATCCATGCCTAAAAAATCGTGATGAAGATATTCTGACATCTCCTTGTTATTAGGGAATAAACCTTTATTTGTCCAGTTTGGCACAAATAAGTTCAGCCGCTTTCTTACCGCTCATCAGCATACCGCCAAAGATCGGCCCCATGCGGAAACTACCACTCACCCCATTGGCAGCCATACCTGAAACGAACAGTCCCGGATAGATTTCCTTCGTATTTTCTACGGTTGTAGACTCACCCAGCTCGACATTCAACGAACGTTCGCCGATCACACCCCCAGTCGGAGTATTCAGCTTGATATCGTTCTTGCGAGCCACCACGCGCGCGATCTCACAGTCATGGCCGGTTCCTTCCAAGACAGCCTTAGACATAATCGTCAGCGGGTCTACATGCATCCCCTCGCGGATAACCGGAGCCCAGTTCACAACTACACCGGCTACGGCATCGTTATGGAACACCACGTCTTCTACGGAATAGCAGTTGAAAATAGTCGCACCGGCTTTCGTCGCACTATAGATCAAAGCCGAGGTTGTGTGCACGGAATCCATGATATAAGTACCATTTCCGGCATCCTTATAACTTACACCCAACTCACGTACGATCGGCATAGCCTCTTCCTGAACCACGATATCGTTGAACATCATGGCGCCGCCCCACATACCTCCACCAGGAGCCAGCTTACGGTCGAACAAAGCCACCTTTTTTCCGGCCTTAGCCAGATAATAAGCGGCAACGATACCAGAAGGACCGCCACCGACAATAGCGACATCAATAGACAAATTACTCTTTAACTTCGCAAAGTAAGAGTCGATAATTCCTGTTGAAACAATCTGTTCCATTACAAAATAATAATTAGAGTTCAAACATCGGGAAGCACATAGAGGTAACGCTTCCCTTTATTTAGTAATTCTACCTTTTCCCTTCACGGCGTTATCCGGCAGGTTCAATGGGTATAATCTCAGCCTGTATAGTAAGGCACCCCTATGATAAGTCGGTTGCAAAGATAATAAATTATCCGAAATGCGGCGGACGCTTGTTCATTTTCCGTTCCACAAAATTCTTCATGAAAGCAACCGTCTCGTCTACTCCCAACACGGAGACATCTATCGAAAAGTTGTAGGTGGATGCAACTCCCCATTCCTTATTCGTGTAATAGTTATAATAAGCAGCACGCGACTTGTCGGTCTTCAGCATCAATTCCTCCGCCTGCTCGACCGTCAGGTCCTGGCTTTCGATGATCCGTTGAATACGGTTTTCCTTGTTGTTATGAATAAAGAAACTCAAGCAGTCGGGATTATCACGAAGGATATAGTCGGCACACCGTCCGACAATCACGCAAGAACCTTTTTCCGCCAGATTACGGATCGTATCGCTCTGATACAGAAACAAACGGTCGTTAGACAACACATCGGCATACGGTGGAAACAACCCCATATACGAATAGCCCATTGTAAAGGCATACGCCAAACCGCTGGAAGCCCTCTCATCCGCTTTCTCGAAAAACTCCTCGCTCAGTCCGCTTTCTTTCGCGGCAAGCGCCATCAGCTCCTTGTCATAATAGCCAATGCCCAGTTCTTTTGCCAGCTTCTGTCCTACCTCACGACCACCGCTGCCGAACTGCCGGCCGATGGTCAATATGATTTTATTATCCATGTCTATCTATCTTTTTGGTATCAAGACAAAGGTAAATAAAATTTATTTAGAATGAAACTTCCTGAACTGGTTTATCAAGACGAGGGCCGTAACAATCGTAGCTGTCGTGTCGGCGATCGGGATGCTGATCCATACTCCAAGTGTTCCAAGCCATCGGGGAAGGATCAGCAAGCAGGGAACAAGAAACAGCATCTGCCGGGTGAGCGAGAGGAAGATGGCCTTCTTCGACATCCCGATAGAAAGGAAAAAGTTTGTCGCCACCATCTGGAAACCGACAATCGGAAAGACTGCAAAGACGATATGCAAACCATACACTGCCGCCTCGATCAGTTCCGGATCGGTCGTAAACATGCGGACAATCATAGACGGGAACAACTGACAGAGCAAGAACCCTGTTGTCGCCACCCCTATCGCCCACTTCATCGTCAGCTTCGTCACCTCCGTCACACGCGAATACTGGCGGGCACCGAAGTTATAGCCGGCAATCGGTTGCATTCCTTGGTTGAATCCCATGATGATCATGATAAAGAGGAATACCACCCGATTCACGATCCCGTATGCCCCAATCGCCATATCGCCCCCGTGTTCTTTCAGCCCCCGATTGATCAGGATCACGATCAGGCAAGCGCAGAGGTTCATCAGGAAAGGCGACATCCCGATATAAAGAATCCCCTTCACGATCTCTCTTTTCAGCCTGTAAATGCCTTTCTTGAAATGCAACAACTCCTTCGGGCGGGAAAAATGGATCAACTGTCCGGCCAACGAAATGACCTGAGAGATGACGGTAGCCCATGCCGATCCTTTGATTCCCCAACCGAAGCCGAAGATAAAGAGCGGATTCAGCACACAGTTGATCACCACTGACGCCAGCGTCGCATACATCGCTAATTTCGGAAAACCGGAAGAACGCAACACCGCATTCAGTCCGAGATACATATGAGTAATCACATTTCCCATCAGGATCACATTCATATAGTCGCGGGCATACGAAATCGTGTTCTCGCTCGCCCCGAAGAAATAGAGGATCGGGTCGAGCAACAACATAAACACCAACGTAAACGCAAGCCCCAAGACTACGTTCAGCACCAGTACGTTTCCGAGTACCTTGTTCGCCCCTTCATAATCTTTCTGTCCCAACTTCACGGACACCAACGTCGAAGCCCCCACCCCGACCAGCGAACCGAAAGCAGCCGCAAGGTTCATTAACGGGAAAGTCAAAGCCAGGCCCGAGATTGCCAATGGTCCTACCCCGTGTCCGATAAATATACTGTCCGCCATATTATAAAGAGAAGAGGCGGTCATGGCGATAATGGCCGGTATGGCGTACTGTGTCAACAACTTGCTGATATGCTCGGTTCCAAGCACTAAAGGAGAATTTTGTTTACTCATGTTGCAAAGGTACGGAGAATCCGAAAAAAAGGTTACTTTTGTTTTCTTATAAAGTATAAAAAATGGCGGAAAATTTAATCATCAACGGTGGGAACAAGCGGGAACTGTATGAGACGCTGCTCCCTCAATTACAATCGCTGACAGCGGGAGAAACAGACATCATCGCCAATATGGCGAATGTCGCCGCTGCCTTGAAACAAACATTCGATTTTTTCTGGGTAGGCTTTTATATCGTGAAAGAAGAGATGCTCGTGCTCGCCCCTTTCCAGGGTCCTCTTGCCTGTACGCGTATCCGGTACGGGAAAGGCGTATGCGGGACAGCCTGGAAAGAAGCACGGACAATCATCGTCCCGGATGTGGAGCAGTTTCCGGGGCATATCGCCTGTAGCTCCGCCTCGCGGTCGGAAATTGTCGTACCGGTGATCAGAGATGGAAAAGTGGTTGCCGTACTGGATATCGACAGCGACAAGCTGAGCGAGTTTGACAAGATGGATGCGGAATATCTGGAACAGCTCTGTGCCTTTTTGCCCATGTAACAGATCGAGGATATGATCACGAAACCTCACTTTTTGTTTCACAAGGTAATGACGCCCAAAATAAGGACCCTTTACCATAGGTAGATTCGAAACCGACTTTACCTCCCATTGCCTCGGCGATAGCTTTGCAGATCGACAATCCGAGGCCGGTCCCTTGGGCAAATTCGTCCAATTTCTCGAATCGATGAAAAACCCTGTTTTTCTTTTCATCAAGGATACCGATACCACTATCTTTGACATAAAAATAAATGCCACTTTTCGTTGCATCATATCCCATTTCAATCGTACCCTTAACAGTATATTTAATTGCATTGATCATATAGTTTGTCAGGATTTGCGCCACACGATTCTTGTCCAAGCAAACCAAACATTTGTCATACCGGTTCACGATAACCAAATTCACATCCGGATTCGTAATACGTTGTTTCATCGATACGGCAAGCTCGTCAAAATAACCCGACAAGTCAAAATCCTCATACTTCAATTTTACGCTTCCAGATTCGATTTTGGACAAATCGAGGATATCACTGATTAGCTTCAAAAGCAATTCATTGTTATTGTTGATAATCCGGGTATATTCTTCTTTTTCATCCGGATCATTTGTTTCGACAAGCAGATTCGAGAATCCTACGATAGCGTTTAAGGGCGTACGGATCTCATGGCTCATATTAGCAAGGAAAACCGATTTTAACCGATCCGACTCCTCTGCATGCTTGAGTTCTTTGATCATGCGTTCCTTGTCTGTTATATCATCTATGCGAATGACGAAGCCATCAATTTCACCGGTATTTCTAAACACAGGGGTGGCAAATAACTCAACCATCCTGTTTTCTTCGAGAAAAATCCTCATCTGCTCCACTCTATGCGATACGGCAGCCCGTTGTATCACGCAATTTTCGCAAGGAGACCGGCGATTATAAGTACTTTTATAGCAAAGCTCTCCCTGCCTATAAGCTCCATTTGGAAAAGCGGTCGAACACTTCACCATATTTTCCCATTGAACGACATAGTCGGGGGTAATATAAGCCAGTCCTGAGTTTATATTATTAAGTATCAGCTCCGCCTTTTGATTGCTTTCTTTCAGCTCTTCCTCGGCACGTGTCTTTTCAGTCACGTCCTCCATGACAAACGTATAGCTGCCAATCCGGCCATTCGGATCGATAATCGGCTTTCCGTTACATTCGACCCAAACATCATCATTATTTTTATTCGTACTGTAATATTTCGTTTGTGCTATTGTTTTGAAATTGTAAGGAAACCGGACACTGATCGGTTTTTTACTGTATACAGCATTTTTCACACAATCAGGAACATTCGGGTTATCATATATAGAAGGCTTTTTCCTGATAGCACCCTCAATATCGGATATCCCGAATATAGCAGCATCCGTATCATTCAAAAAAGAAATCGTACCGTCGTTATCATAAAGTTCTATTCCTACAGGCAGTGAATTCATAATTGTCAGCATCTGATTGTAAAGGTTCTCGTACTTAAACTGAATAGCCCCGTAATCCTGCGAAATAACCAGATAACCGATTATCTCTTTTTGCTTGTTACGAATGATGGAGATTGTTCCATCAATATGATCTATGCCTTTTTTGACCGTCTTGAAATAGTCAGTTGTTTTTACTTTATCGAAGTCATATTCCAGAGAGAAATGAACATCCTGACCGGCTTTGATATCATCTATTATTTTATCTGAGAAATTTGGATTTTCAAACAGGCTGATTCCAAGTGCCTCATTTAAATCGACAACCCCCATAATTTCCATTTCGGCCTTATTTGCATCGATTAGCAAACCATTCCTGTCATAGAGTTCAAGACCTATGGGCAAATATTCTTTAACGACATCAGAGAATAATATTAGTTTATCATCCAGTTTCAGCCTCGATTTAGGGAATGTTTGAATTCTTGCCATAATTGCATTTTTAAGATTGGATATTATCAATTGTATCTTGTCACCTGTTTGAGGGTGTGCCGAATAAGGTATTCATGGGACGCAGACAACGCAGACGAGCGCAGATTAACGCAGATATTATTAATTATCAGCAAAATAAATCTGCGTCCGTCTGTGTGTTCTGCGTCATCTGCGTCCAGTGATATCAAATTGACACACCCTTTTCAAACCACTTGTTTGTCTCTCCGTATAGCTACAAGGGCATTTATACTTGCCTGTTTGCTATCTCGTATGCCAACAAGGTTATTTCTGATAAAGCCATACTTGCAAAATCGCTATAGGGGATTATCAAAATGACGAATTAAAACGTTCGTTTTTTTTAGTCATTTTTTTTACTATTAAAATTTGGATTTCTCGTTATTTTTTACGCACACCAAAACATAGCTAAAATATTGATTTTCAAAATATTTTATTTTTAAAATCTCTTGATTATCAAAACATATATTCTACCTTTGCAAATGACTAAAAAAAACGAACGTTTTAATTCGTCATTTTACATTTCAGTATAGGCCTTGTATTTCAAATTCCACAAAAGCATATCCCTATATACACCATAACTTTTCTTAACATTATACTTTCCTCTCCTGATGCGGGTTTCAGAAATCCTTTTTTAGTTATTTTCATGATTTTGCTAAAAACAAGGCAAAAAAATAGCCGGACGGTACGCTGAAGCGTCAGCATTCCCCGTCCGGCCATCGATAAATAAGATCACTCGACCGTCACCATCTCCCCCTCCGTATTCGCCCGGACGAGATGGTCATACATCGCCTCGCAATAGACCGGAGGCAAGTAGAAACGACCAGGATAAACGGCGCAGAGGTTGATGCGGACCGTCACCTGTTTTCCGGCAGGCAGATAGTCGATATAGCTGTAAGCACGATCGTCGCGAATATCCTGGTAGTTGACACCTGCCGCCCGGTTATCTGCCGTACCGCCTGTAAGGAAGCGCGTGTTCAATATCTCCCATCCGGCCGGAAAAACCTCCGTCAGCACCAAATGGCTATAACCACGAGGAGACGGATTTGCGATAGTCACCACAGCCGTGAAGTTCGTACCCTGCTGCAAAGTGGAGGCATTCACCGGATGACCGTCATGATCCATATAGCTGACGGCAAGCGTCAGACCATTCGCATAGGCTTTCTCTTTGCCCTCGGCCGGGATACCTTCGGTCACAAGGCGGGCGAACAGAGTGGATTTGCCGGTGTTCTTCAACTCCAAGGAGACGGAAGAGGCTGCCTTGTCAAGCAAAGTCTCCGTCCAGATATTCCGGGTGGTGGAAACCTTCTCCGTCTTGCCACCCAAAGTATAAGAAAAATCCATAGAACCAGACACCTTGTATTTTTTCATATAATCAGAAAGGGCCACCAGGCTGAATGCCGTGGATTGCGTGCTCAGCCAATCGTCGGATGCGAGCGTCTTAGAGATTTCATTTGCCAAGAGAGCCGCTTCCTTACCGCCATCGAGCAGACAGAGCGTCATCAGGCGGATTGAGTTGTCGCGCAGGTCGCTACCGAACGTCCGGTCATATTCAGAATAAGCCGTTGTCAGAACTGTCGTCTTTGCAACCAGCTCCTTCGATACATCCGGGCGACCGACCAAAGCATAACCGGCTGCCAGCAGATAGCGGCTCATAGGTGCAAGTGCCTTACTCTCTTTCAATCGGTTCATGGCGCCTACCTCGGCAGTTTGGCCCAAAGCGAGGACGAACAAACGGTATGCCTGCGTCATTTCTTCGGATTCAGCCCAATAGGAGGTTTCCGGTTTCCAGTTACGGGCAATGCGGCTCAAGTCGTTCAACACATCTCGTTTCATACCTTCGGGCACAAGGTAACCTTTCTTCTCCGCTTCCAGCAAGAAATGAGTAGCGTAGACAGTGCCCCAGGCATTGCTGCTCGTTCCACCGGGCCAGTAAGAGAAAGAGCCGTCTACTGTCTGGTAGGAACGCAGGCGGCGGATTACTTCTTTCACAGCCCTTTCAGTCAATTGTTCTTGTTCGAGGGTCAACGAGGCGAACCCGCTCAAGTACAGTTGTGGGAATGCCTTCGAGGTGATCTGTTCGACACATCCGTGCGGGTAGCCTAACAGGTAGGACAACCGCGTGGAGAGATTGACAGGTTGGACATCCGACATTTCGAGCATAAGGGAGTTCGTACCCTCCACGCCGGGAAGGCCGACTGTCCCTTTCCAGCTCTTTCCGGCTTCGAGCGTCACAGGCGTCACCTTGACTTGCGGACGGCGCACGGAGCGGATTTCGATATCGGTTTCATATACGGACTTCTCACCACCGCTAATAGCCGTGATCCTTACATGTCCGGCTCCGGGGGTATCTTTCACGCGGATGCGGAACTGCGCCGATTTGTCACCGACCGCTTCGAAATGCAGCGTACGGCTTGCCTCGCCGACTATCTCCATGTTACCGGAGCAGGCGATCGTGACCTGCACGTCTCCAACTCCTTTTTCGGTAGCAAAGACGGTAGCGGGAACCACCATCTCCTCTCCTATGCCGATAACGCGCGGGAGTGTACCGAGCAGCATGACGGGCTTGCGCACGAGCACGCTCTTCTCCGTGTTACCGTAAGCCTCCCCGTTTCCGGCGACGACCATGACGCGGACACGTCCGTTATAGTTCGGCATCTTATAGGTATGCTGCCGTTTTTCTCCTTTTTTCAGCAGGAACGGGCCGGCAAATTGTACAACCGGCTTGAAGCGGTTCACGATCGCTTTCGGACCTTTATTCAAAGCGTCGTCGCCACCGATGCTGAACAGTTGCTCGATGCGGCCGCCATACGCGCCGACCACATAATTGTACAAATCCCAGGTATTGACACCCAATGCTTCGCGGGCGTTAAACGCCTGCCAGGGATCGGGCGTACGGAAGCGGGTCAGGTCAAGCAACCCTTCGTCGACAATCGCCAGCGTGTAGGCCATCTCACGACCGTTCTTCTCGGAAACCGTCACGTGGTAAGGTGCTTCCGGCTTGATCTCGTCCGCCATACGGACAACCGGAGCCAAATGGCTTTCGGGAGAAGTCACCGTGAAGGGGACGACACCGTACATACGGATTGGCAAGTCGTTCTTCGTGACACCATGCGGTTGCAAGAGTGTTATATAAAGGTACGCGTTTGGCTGCATATCCGGAGTGACGTCGAGCTTGACCGTAGTCTGCCTGTCGTTGCACATGTGCTCAGTGGTCGAAAGGACACGTGTTCCGTTCTCAATGCTGATGATCGCGCGGCTTCCCTTGACAGAGGGGAAGGTAACGACGATCTGTTCGCCTGGCGCGTACGTGTCCTTGTCGGTCTTGAAGGTTAGCATATTGGCGGAGGGAGAACCGTCAGCATCGCGTCTGCCTTCACTGTAAGGCCAGTCGAAATAGTTCATCACACCGGTAGAGTGTTTGCTCTCTTTGTCTTTCACCGAGATAAAATAGGTTCCCCAATCGGCATCGGCATATTTCAAGTTGAAGGAGGCCGTGCCATTCGTGCCAGTACGGATGGTGAAGGTTTTCACCGGCTTGTTATACGAATTGGAGACATAGTTAGCCAGATTGCCGTTGTCCGAGCTCCACCACCAGTACCAATGGACTTTATAGACTCTCACTTCGAGTTCAGTATTGGCTACCGCCTGCCCGAGATAGTCGACGGAAGCTACTTCATATTTATATTCGGTTCCGGTCTTCAGCGGTTCCCCATCTTGCTGGGGCGACTTGATGCCGGCATAGCGGCGGTAGGGTGAATAGGACGCCCGATTGGCGTCAATGCTGAAATCGCCGGATTCCTCATACACACGGGTGACAAAACTCGCCAACAACATGCCGGGAGCCGAAGCACCGATCTCGAAACGGGCTTTGATGATGGCGTTGCCCGCTGCATCGGTCGTACCGGAAATCACTTTGCTTTCTTCGCTGTTGAAAATTTTCGAAGGATCATCGAAATAGAATTTCTTATAGCCGGAAAAGGTGGTCGGGGTCGAGATAAAGGTTCCCTGGATGTCGTATTTCAGATTACGGGCAGTCGCTCCTTGTAGCCATTCCACGTGCATAGCAGCATCAAGCGGTTCGCCCCGGAGCAATTTTTTTGGGGGCATCGTAAGGGATATCTTCAAGCGGTTCGGTTTGATCGTTTCGATACGGAGACGCTTCGTAAAGGTGACGCCGCCTACATTCACGTTGACATTCCACGCGCCTGTCGGTGCGTCGGGTTCGGTCGGCATATCGAAAACATAAAGTCCTGCTTCACCTTTTGTCTGTGTCTTGCGCAGGTAGAGCTGGCCGAGCGGATTGTAAAGTTCCATGATGACCGGATGATTGGCTGGGAGCATCCGGCTGCGGTCGTTCAACATAAAGCCGAGATGCAGCGTGTCGCCTGGACGCCATACACCGCGGTCGCCGTAGATGAAGCCCTTGATGCCTTTCTGCACGACTTCTCCGGAGACATCGAAGGAACTCAGCGAAAGGGCGGAACCGTCGTCTACACGAAGATACGAGCGTTGCTGTCCGAGGGAAGCAGTCAGATAGAACGGCTTGCCGTTTTTCAGCGAGAAACGCACCTGTCCTTTGTCGTCCGTCATGCCGGAGGCTAATTCCTGACGCTGGTAGTTGTAGGCAACGACTTCGACGCCTTTCTCCGGATGGGTGCTCAGAATGTTATGTACAAGGACAGTCATATCGTTATCTTCGCCGGCCATCGCCAACAGACCGAGATTGGTGGCGAGGACATTCTTGCCGACGGTCGTGTTATAATAATAGCTGTTGGAACAGGGGTCGCCACGTTTGCTGTAATCGTAGTCGGACCAGTCGAAGTCGCCGTTATAGTAGTAATAACCGCCTCCATCGAAACGGCTGCTTTCTTCCTTGAACTTGATCTCATCATCGGCAAGTAGTTGTTCTTTACTTTTCTTGACGAGGTCTTCGCAGGGATAGACAGACAAATCCCGGTTGAACGACAGTTCCACCCGGTAGATGGCACCGGGTTCGGGGTCGATCAGTTCTTTCAAGTCGATCGCGTAGGTATTCCAGCGGCTGAGCTCCTGGGTGGCATCTTCATCGAGGAAGATCGTTTTACGCGCGATCAGGCGACCGACACGCATCAGGTCACTCGTTCCTTCGAGATCATTCACCTGAAGGAATTGTCCGATGTTCTGTTCGAATATCTTGATGACACGCACTACTACGCCGCGCAAGTAGACGGCTTGAAAAGGAACGGTCAGTTGTGTGGACTGCGGGATGATCACTCCGTTGCCGATAAAACGGACTTCCGGCTTCTCATCACTGACTACGATCTGGCGGACGATACTTTCTTTCAGGTTCAGCCCGTTTTTGCTTCTGATGTTCTGACTCAGATGAACATTAAGGGCACCTTTGCTACCTGCATCGGGATAAAGGCGGAGCTTATTGCCCTCGACATTGACGGTCTCCGATTTGTTACCGTCGATCCAGGCAAGTCCCTGCATGTTTTGTGCCGCATCGAGTAGTTTCGTAAAGGTGACTTCGACGTAACGTTCCGGCTCTGCGACATATTCGACTTCGTACACGGCAAAATCATTCAGTTCAGGAATGTCGACGGATAGCAGTTCCTCTTCCGGCACTTTCAGCTTGTTCGGAGCGACAGATAGTTTGAAGGCACGTGCCGCGTCCGTCCCGGCCTGTATGTTCGGGATGAAGACTTCGTGCCTCTTTCCATCGGGACTATGCTGCCAGGTGGCATCCGCCTTTTCAGAGAAACGGACAAGCGACTCTACGGTTTCGGGCATCTCCTTGTCCGGCGTGAACACCGAGCAGACGATGTCATAACCGTTTTCATTCTTCCGGTTGATATCGACGGATTGCAGGTTGGCCCGCAGCAACAGAGGTTGTGTCGAGAATCTGAATGTAAAATACTTGTCTTTCCGTTCCGTATCGAACCACTCTGAAAGGTCTGCCTTTACCTCGTAACGGGTGTCGCGCTCGAAACTTTTAGTCGGCTTGAATACAATCGTCCGATTGTTCTCGAATGCCCACTCGCCAGCCGTCTCGGGTTTGATCCGAACTAAGTCGTGGAGCTGTTCAGGCTTCATCCTGTCAGCTGCTATTTCCTGGTTGAAAATCAAATATACGGGTGTATATCTTGAAATCGTACCGGAGGTAAACGCCTCCACATAGGGACTGAAAGGGAGCTCTTCGGACTCACCTTTTCCTTCACATCCGCAGACTAAAAGCGAAAGACAGCAGACGCAGAGATAATATAAATATTTCACCATATTTCCAGCATTTAATATTACAACTTCAACAAACAGACTATCTGCAAATATAAACATTTCCATACACATATATGATTACGGCTCTTGCTTTTAAAACCATGTTTTGCCGAAAATATCATTTGGTTATCCTTTTTACCATACTCATATCTTTTTGCTATGTTAAAAAATATTACCCGCTATAGTAATTTCAAATAAATGCACTACTAATCCGATTTTGACGGGATGGCAGTGACATTTTGATAATGGGCAAACGCCCTTAAAAACGGATGAAGTGTATATCATTATTGCTATTTTTTACCAAATGGTAATTTCCAGCCGGACTTAAAGGACTACTTTTGCAAACCGAAATAAAAAGTAATTTGAGTTATGCAAAGAGATCGTATTGATTTTGGTAGTATGAACATTCCGGTTCTATTCCGCAAAATCTTTTTCCCGACGTTACTGGGAATGGTTTGTATGGCGTGTATCACGATTGCCGACGGTATATTCGTGGGGCGTGGCGTGGGAAGCGACGCGTTGGCCGCCGTCAATATCGTCGCCCCGATCTTTATGGTGACGACAGGGATCGGGCTGCTCTTCGGGGTGGGATCGTCGGTCGTGGCTTCCGTCCACCTGTCGCAAAGAAAAGTGAAGGCGGCCAACATTAATATTACACAAGCGTTGCTGGTGTCCCTCTTGTTGATGGCTGCAGGAATATCCTTGGTAATGTTGTTCAACAAACAGACGGCCTATATGCTGGGGAGTTCCGATCAGTTGCTACCACTTGTGCTGGAGTATATGAACTGGATCGTGCCATTCTCTATCTTTAGCATGCTGGCCAACATCGGGATGTTCATGATCCGGTTGGATGGCTCACCGAAATTCGCGATGCTGTGCAACGTTGTTCCGGCTCTGATAAACGTCGTGCTCGACTATGTTTTCGTTTTCCCGATGCAGATGGGACTGACCGGGGCAGCACTGGCAACTGCGTTAGCAGAGGTAGCAGGCGGCTTGATGGTGTTGGTCTACCTGTTCGGCTTTTCCAAGACGTTACATTTATACAAGTTGAAGATGAGTATGAAAAGCCTTCGCCTGACCTGTCGGAACACAGGGTATATGATCCAGTTGGGAGCCTCGGCGATGCTGGGCGAACTGGCGATCGCCTGCATGATGCTGGTCGGCAACTATGCTTTTATCCGGATGCTGAAAGAGGATGGCGTAGCAGCATACAGTGTAGCCTGCTATTGCCTGCCAATCGTGTTCATGATCGCGAACGCAATCGCCCAGTCGGCACAGCCGATCATCAGCTACAATTATGGCACGGGAGATGCTGCACGAGTACATGAGACGTTCCGGCTTTCGTTGAAAACGGCTTTTATCTCCGGGCTGACAGCTTTTGCCGTGATGTATGTGTTCTGTCCTTATATCGTAGCGATGTTCCTGGAACCCGGCTGTCCGGCTTACGGGATTGCAACAAAGGGAATCCCCTACTTCGCTTCCGGGTTTATCTGTTTTGCTTTGAATATTGCATGGATCGGGTACTACCAGAGTATCGAATTAGCACGGAAAGCGATGCTTTTCATGCTGCTGAGAGGAATCATCCTGATGAGCATATGTTTCCTCGCTCTTCCTCATTTGTTGGGAGAAAAGGGGCTATGGCTGGCTGTTCCGTGTGCCGAACTGATCATCTTTATCGCACTGACGATAGATTACCAATACCGGCACAAGATATGCAGAGTGGTGGAATAAGGCAGTTATCCTTTGGCATTCCGCATCACCCGCTCTATCGCATCGTCCATCTGAGCGATGGACTCCAGACCGAGTGTCATGCAATGCAGATTGCTTTCGGTGACGGCAAAACGGATGGAACGTTCACGTTCTGCATCAGAAACGTGTTTGCCTTCACCGAAAATTTTCATTCCGATAAGCCCTTTACCTTTTTTGCGGGCCTTACCTAAAAGTTCGTTTACAGCTTCAGTCGTGCCATCCATATGGCTTTGGAACGGATTCAGACGAGCAAGGATAACGTCGCACCACGGGTTGTCGACAGCCTCGACCATCGCATCCCAGTTATGACAGGAGACGCCGACAGCTTTCACAATACCGTCCTGCTTGGCCTTTGCCAGACCGTCCATATAAAACTTACGGGTTTCCGCCCAGTCGCCTTTCGTCATGCAGTGCAACAGAAGGATATCAAAATAGTCTGTACCAGCTTCCTGGCGGAAACGGTCAAGTGTTTTGCTGACCGGCTCACGTTTTTCCGACCCTTCTTCGTACGTCCACATCTTCGTCATCAGGGTGAGTTTCTCGCGGGGCAACTCTTTCAGGGCTTTTCCGACAAATGGCTGCGAACCGTACATATCGGCCATGTCGAAGAAACGAATACCGCGTTCATAACCGTGACGGGCCATCTTCACAAAGTTATCCAGTCCGAGCCGGGTCTGGTTGGACTGGTAATTCCAGCCTTTCGTCCCGGTTCCCATAGCTATACGGGAGACTTTCAATCCGGTCTTTCCCAGTTTCACCCTGTCAACCGATATATCCGAAGGAACGGCCATCCGTATATTGGCAAGTCCCGTGTGAGCTAAAGATAAACCGGCTACTCCGGCAACTCCTGTTTGAATAAATTTGCGTCTGTCCATCTCTATACTTTTTTAGGTAATACTTTTTTTAATATCAAGTAGCCGCACAAACCGGAAATAAACGAACCGGCAAATACGCCCAACTTTGCCTGATTCAACAGCTCTGCTCCAATATCGGGCATCCCGGCGAAAGACAAGTTCGCGATAAAGAGGGCTACCGTGAACCCGATACCGCCCAACATCGAC
Source organism: Parabacteroides johnsonii DSM 18315 (assembly GCF_025151045.1). NCBI lineage: Bacteria > Pseudomonadati > Bacteroidota > Bacteroidia > Bacteroidales > Tannerellaceae > Parabacteroides > Parabacteroides johnsonii. Next base: position 1,107,502 of record NZ_CP102285.1, on the reverse strand, counting down.
ACCCCGAAAAGGTTCCGTTTGCTCACCCCTTCCGGCATCGTTGCAAGACGCAAACGGACAAAAACATAAGTGAACAGGAATATGCCCAGCGACTTTCCGACAAACAGGCCGAGGAATACCGCCAACGGGATTCCCGGTAACGCACCGATCCCGATATCTCCGAAAGTAACACCTGCGTTAACAAAGGCGAAAAGGGGCAGGATCAGATAATTGACTAACGGATGGAGCTTGTCGGCTATACTTTGCAACGGACTGATCGTTTTGTCCGCTAACGAATGGATATTGTTGAGTACCTGAATCTGTGTCGGCGAAAGAACCGCCGCCTTCCGGGAATGACGCACTTCGGTGTAATCCAACATATTCAGATAGCCGGTCATTTCACAAGTGAAATCATCCAGCTTGACAACCGGACGGGCCGGAACGGTGAATGCAACCAGTACGCCCGCTATTGTCGGATGAATACCTGATTCAAGAAACAGCATCCACACGAAGAAACCTATTATATAATAGAAAGCAATGTTATTCACTCTCATCCTTCCCCCCACATATAGCAAGGCCAGCAGGACGAGTGAAACCAGAAGCGGCTCGAACGCAATCTCACCACTATAAAACAAAGCGATAATAATGATACCGCCGATATCGTCAACCACCGCCAATGCCGTCAGGAAGATACGCATACTGAGCGGAACCCGTTTCCCCAACAGCCCTAAAACAGCCAGTGCAAAGGCGATATCGGTCGCCATCGGAATAGCCACACCTCGCACTTCGGGTGCCGAATGACAAACCAGAAAATAAAACAATACCGGAACGATCATCCCGCCGCAGGCCGCAATAATCGGAAGCAGCGCTTTCCGTACCGAGCTCAACTCCCCGATCAGAATTTCCTGCTTAATCTCCAATCCGATCACAAAAAAGAAAACCGCCATCAAAGCATCATTCACAAAGGCCAACATTGGCATCGCTTCTCCATGATGCATAAACGGTGTGAAATTGCCTATCTTCAAATCAATCGGATGCGACAGGATATTGTGGTAAGACTCCGCCCAGGGCGAATTGGCGAATAACATGGCAAGAATCGTAGCCATGAACAATAAGATACTCGCGTTCGGTTTCTGCATAGCGAAACGACGCAACGGTTTAAGGATAACGTTGATGGTTCTATCCATATGGTATTTAAATATTTATGGGAAGCGGCGTGCAAACCGCTTCCCTCTGAGTTTTTCCTAACAACTGTCCGCCTATTTGCCAGCTTGCTCCAGCTCATAAGCGCTGCGGGTCAGTTTTTCAACCCACACGACAAATATACCAGTTAAAATTAAATTAAACACTATGGTGAGCACGGAAATCATAAGCGCAGGACCTCCTAAATTGTAGCCAAGCGCAATAAAGATAATCCCGGCCCCTACTTCACCGCGTGTAAACATGCCGATCGACAGTGCCAGGCGTTCGCGCTTCCGCCTTTCCCGGTAGAAAAACAGAGGGAACAGTTTCCCGATATTGGACAGGAACGAAACAATCACGACATGCAGGATGATCACCGGCCAGGACATCATCGGCTGTGCTCCGGTTATCGTTGTCGCCTCTGCAGACTGCGCGGCGAAGTCCACTCCGAAAAAGACCGGCATGCTGACTCCTACCAAGAACATAAAGAGGAATGAGACAGCCGTCGCCACATTGTGCTCAACCTTCGTATCAATATGCTTATGTCGCATCACCATACCTAATACAAACGCAGGTAACAGGACCTCGATATGAATGCTGGCATCTTCGCCATAGAAATACTTAGACACCAAATAAACAGCCTGCGTGATTCCACAGGTAAGGACAGCATAGAAAAGAATCGCCTTCCAGTCCTGCCTCATATCATAACTTCCCATCTTTCTCCATCCGATGATCAATAGGCCCATCACAATCAGAATGATAACGCCCAACTGCCAGCGCAAGCCTACCATCATAATCTGCAAAGGAATCATCAACAGAATCGTATCGAGGTCGTCGAAGATTGCCAATACCTGCACTTTCTTGTATACCCAGGAAGATTTCAACCCTGCCGCCGCCAACATTGTAAACAGTATACCGGCTGAAGTCGGGGCTGCAAACCGGCTCAACAAAAGGTTTTCTTTCCAAGCTTCTCCACTGTTCCAGTAAATATCGGGAAGCAACACGAACATATAATATAACGCCACGAAGATCCAGGGGAAAGCAGCCGTCGCCATTGCAATAAAATAATCTTCGGTATAGGACCGCCAACGGCTTTTATCCATTTCGAACTCCCGCCCCACATTTATCATGATAAAGGCCAGGCAGACATACAACAGGGTATTGGAGATCGTCTTCACCGACGAATACCCCTCACCTACCATCGCAGGCAGGAATTGAGATACAACCAATCCCAACATCAGAAAAAAAGAAAATAAAAGAATCTTCTTCATTATTTACAAATTGTTTTTGTTTAGAATTATAATAATATAACAACTTACTTAAAATTCGGTTCTGGGAATATAGGCACTTTCCACCTTTAATAACCGCGCTTTCAAACGTTCGGCCTCTCCTTTGCGGATACGAAGAGTCATTTCACAATCCATTTCAAACTTTTGGGAGACGATCACTGGATTCTCTTCCTTGACAATACGCATGATTCCGTTCAGATAAGGGTATTCGAACGCAATGGTGATATCTTCATCAACAGTGCGCTCTTCTATCTCGGCAGCAGCTATTGCTTCGGCGGCGGCTGTCCGGTAGGCAACAATCAAGCCGCTCGTCCCCAATTCGATTCCGCCGAAATAGCGGATCACGACGATCAGGATATCTGTCAACCCGTTCGAGTTGATCTGTCCCAGAATCGGTTTTCCGGCAGTAGAGGAAGGCTCGCCGTCATCGTTCGCACGAAAAGTTAGGCGTTCGGGACCTAACATATAGGCCCAGCAGACATGGCGGGCATCATAATACTGTTTACGATATTTGTCCAGTTGCTCTTTCACCTCTTCCACCGTACGCACCGGGATCGCATACGAGATAAAGCGGCTGCGCTTCTCCGTATAGTACCCTTCAGCTACCTGCTTAATGGTCTTGTAACTGTCGTCCGCCATCTTTTAATCCGGTATATGAGTTTCCTGTTCTTCCCGGAAAGCCCGGAAATCTTTCATTATCTCTTCTATCTCCTCAATAAAATAAGGATCTTTCACGTGCTTCTTCACCTCCTCATAATAGGTTTCGATGGCCTTCAACGCACACAAATCCTGTCCGCGCAGCAAGAAGTAAGGTTCTTCCTTCTCCACGCATTGTTTAATCATCTGAATAGGATTCTTCATTTCTTATCGCTTTTTAATTCGTCTTTCAAAAATGGAGCCGTATAGCTCTTCGTTTTCACTTTTACCATTTCTTCAGGAGTTCCAGTGAAAAGAACCTGCCCACCGTTACGTCCGCCTTCAGGCCCCATGTCGATCAGATAGTCGGCACATTTGATGACATCGAGGTTATGTTCGATAACGATGATCGTATTGCCCTTATCCACCAGTTTGTTCAGGACACCCAACAAGACCCGTATATCTTCGAAATGAAGACCGGTCGTCGGTTCGTCCAATACATAAAGCGTCTTGCCTGTATCTTTCTTTGCCAGTTCGGTCGCCAATTTGACACGCTGGCTCTCACCACCGGAAAGAGTCGTGGAAGGTTGCCCCAACTTGATATAGCCCAGGCCTACATCCTGCAATACCTTCACTTTCGACAGGATCGACGGGATATTCTCGAAAAACTCCACAGCCATATTGATTGTCATATCCAGAATGTCCGCAATGGATTTCCCGCGAAAACGGACTTCCAATGTTTCCCGATTGTACCGCTTGCCATGACATTCTTCACAGGGGACTAGCACATCCGGCAGGAAATTCATCTCAATCGTCTTGTATCCGTTCCCCTTGCACGTCTCGCAACGTCCACCGGAAACATTGAACGAGAAACGTCCGGGTTTGTAGCCACGCACTTTCGACTCAGGCAGATCCACAAATAGATTACGGATATCCGAAAAGACCCCGGTATAAGTAGCCGGATTACTTCTCGGCGAACGCCCGATCGGGGACTGGTCTACATTGACTATCTTATCGACATTGTCTATCCCCTCGATCGACTTGTAAGGCAACGGATCTTCCAAGGAGCGATAGAAATGCTGGCTGAGAATCGGTTGCAGGGTCCGGTTGATCAAAGAAGACTTTCCACTGCCGGATACCCCCGTGACACAGATCAACGTACCCAACGGGAACGTGACATCCACATTCCGCAGATTATTCCCGCTCGCCCCTCTTATCGTGATGAACTGTCCGTTTCCTTTCCGCCGCTCTTTCGGGACGGCAATCTCCGTCTTCCCATTCAGGTAGGCTGAAGTAAGTGTGTCAGCTTTCAACATCTCTCCGGGAGTTCCGGCAAAAACAACTTCTCCTCCTAAACGACCAGCCTTCGGCCCCATATCGACCACATAGTCCGCATTCAACATCATGTCTTTGTCGTGCTCGACCACGACAACAGAGTTACCCGTATCGCGCAACTCTTTCAACGAGTTGATCAAACGAACGTTATCCCGCTGGTGCAACCCTATACTCGGTTCATCCAAGATATAAAGTACATTGACCAGCTGGCTACCGATCTGGGTCGCCAAACGGATGCGTTGACTCTCGCCCCCCGATAACGTCGCCGAAGCACGGTTCAACGCGAGATAGTCCAATCCGACATCTAACAGGAATTTCAGACGTGAACGGATCTCCTTCAAGATTTCGACAGCAATCTGCCTCTGCTTAGGATTCAACTGCTCCTCGACACCCTCCAACCACTCATACAATTCAGAGATATCCATTGCCGAAAGTTCGGCAATATTCTTTCCGGCTATCTTATAATGCAGCGCTTCCTTGTTCAACCGCTGCCCGTTACACTCCGGGCAGGTAGTCATCCGTATAAACTGTCCCGCCCATTTCTGTGCGGAAGCAGAAGCCTCGCTCTCCTGCTGCATCAGGATATATTTGGCAACACCTTCATACGACAGGAAATAATTGGAAGTGCCCAACGAATCGTTTTTAATTTGCAAACGTTCGTCAGTCCCGTTCATGATCTCATCGACCGCTTCTTCCGGGATATCTTTGATAGGGGTCTTCAACGTTACGCCATATTTCTCGCAAATAGCTTCGATCTGCCAAAATATCAGGGAGTTTTTATATTTTCCCAACGCCACAATCCCACCGCTGTAAATGCTGAGCGAGGTATCGGGGACGATTTTGTTCATGTCCAACAAATTGACCTGTCCCAATCCTTTACATTTCGGGCAAGCACCCTGCGGAGAGTTGAACGAGAAATTATGGGGAGCCGGTTCGCTGTAAGACAAACCCGTCACCGGATCCATCAGCCGACGGCTGAAATGGCGCACTTCGTCCGTCTCGGCATCCAGCACGAGTACCAGGCCGTCACCCTGCTTCATAGCGACACGCAGGCTTTCTTTCAAACGACGTTCGTCCGATTCCGAAACGATCAGTTTATCGACCACAACCTCGATACTGTGCATCTTATACCGGTCGAGCTTCATGCCATGAAAGATCTCCTTCATCTCACCATCCACCCGGACATTCAGATAGCCTTTTTTCCGCATCTGTTCGAAAAGTTCTTTATAATGTCCCTTACGGTTACGGACAAGCGGAGCGAGCAAGTAGGTCTTCTTCCCCTTATACTGGTTCATAATCAGTTCCAGCGTCTGCTCCTCGGTGTATTTCACCATCTTCTCGCCACTCAAATACGAATAAGCCTCTCCCGCCCTTGCATAAAGCAGACGGAAAAAGTCATAAACCTCGGTAGTCGTCCCCACTGTAGATCTCGGATTCTTGTTTGTTGTTTTCTGCTCGATCGAGATAACAGGGCTCAGGCCAGTGATCTTATCCACATCCGGCCGTTCCATATTTCCCAAGAAGTTACGCGCATAAGCGGAGAACGTCTCCACATAACGGCGTTGCCCTTCCGCAAAAATCGTATCAAAAGCCAAAGACGATTTACCACTACCGCTCATACCGGTAATTACGGAGAGCTTGTTACGAGGTATGTCGACATCTATATTCTTCAAATTATGGACACGCGCGCCTAAAACGGAAATACGGCCGCCTTCCAATGCATTCTTATCCTTCATCGTTTTTCAGTTTTCTTATTTCACCACCCAGGCCGGATTATGCACATAGGTGTTAGGCGTTTTATAATACATATCAGATTCTTTCGGGATCCGGATCGTATATGTTTTTCCTGCCGTCAGCAATTTACGATCTCGCAACCAGGGATTGAAACGTTTCAGATCGGCATAAGTGATACCATTCTTTTTGGCGAAACCGGACAAATCCTGAATATCCGTCGAGACGGCAACACTCTCGCATGCGATCGGTTTATACAGATCCTGCGCTCTTAGCACGAACCCATATTTATAAGGAGCTTCAAATATCTGCTTGATAGCCATGATACGATAGACATAGCGGGTTGTTTCCTCCACCAGCCAGAGGTCGAACGAACTGTCTGCATCCTGCTTGACAAGCTCTCCCGAAATACGTCCCATACCGGCATTATAGGAAGACGCGACCATCGCCCAGTCTCCATATTTTTCATAAGCCGCTTTCAGATAACGACAGGCTGCTTCGGTCGCCTTTGTCACATCGCAACGTTCGTCAACCGTAGGTGTTATCGTCAACCCGTACTGCCGGGCCGTTCCTTCCAACAACTGCCAAGTTCCTACAGCCCGTGCAGGCGATGAGACACGCGGATCGAGATGGCTCTCGATCACCGCCAGATACTTGAAATCGTCCGGAATACCGTTAGCCTTCAGAATCGGTTCGATGATCGGGAAACAGCGGTTTGCGCGCTTAATCAGCAGCATGGTAGTAGAATGGAAATAGGTAAAGCTACTCAATTCCCGGTCAAAACCTTCATGCATATTATAACGCGTCAAATCGATATCTTTTCCGCAAAAAGAGACGGAAGAAGGAATATCAGGCGACATGGTCACCGATGAAACGACCGGACGTTGTTCTTTCACTTTTTCCGAATCACTCGAACCAATGGAGAGGCAGGCGGTCAGGCACACAGCACTTCCCACCACAAAACCGGCTATACTATTACTGTTCAATAATTTCATCATCAATCTTCTTGGGTCTAAGAATATTTATAGAACCTTTTTTATTATATTTAATACCATCCGATCCCACTGCATCTATCACATAAAAATAGACACCGGGAGCAACATATTTTCCTCCTTTTTTGCCATCCCACCCTTCAGCCGGGTTAGTAGAATGGTACATCTGTACCCCCCACCGGTTGAATATCCAGCACTTATAGGTCACAAGCGATTTGTAGGCGACACGAAACTCATCATTGATACCGGGTGTCGTACCGGGCGAAAAAGCGTTCGGGATCTGAAGTTCCGATTCAGCAATCTTGATTTCAATAGAATTGGAGACCGCCTCGCATTCTCCCGTCGCGTTGCTGACAGTGGCAACCGCCGTATAATCACCTTTCTCCGTAAACGTATAATCGATCTCCTCATCCCTATATTCCACCAGCGGATTCTCAGCTCCGTTTTCCTGGTCGCTCCTATATATCTTCCAGGTATACAGCGTCGCTACCGGATCATTGGCATACGCCCGAAAAGTGACCGTTGCCGGAGCGGAAATATATTCCCCGTCTCCCGCTGTCATATTCTCCGCATTATCCATCATAAACGTCGTATCGACATGCACCTCTACGGCCACCGCCTGGTAGGTATCCGAGGTGATCGATTTCTCCACTCCAAAATGTTTTGCAAACTGATCACCGGAAAGAGTGACTTCCGTATCGCACAACGGAATTGTATTGTTATCGCTTATCTTTACCGAATATGGTCCTTCCGTCAATACTCTTTGCACGTTCTTAGGCGAAAAATACTTGTTGTCTTCAGACCACTCCAATGTTTGATACGCAACATCGAACTCCCGCTTCACCGTCATCCGGCTTCCCGACGGGGTATAATAATACATAACCGGGACAGCAGGAGAACCTTCCAGCCAAAAGCCGTCACAATTCCCTTTGACTGTAATACGCTCGACATTAAAAGCGTATTTACTATAATCGATAATCCACACATACCAACCATTCAAGCCGGAAGCCGGGTCCTCCACATAATATCCGGCATCCTCCTCTATATTCCGGATAACGGATGTCGCCCCGTTCTGTTCACATGAAACGGGCTCCCGGTCCAAGGCCTTTTGCTTATATCGATACCATTGATGATTGGCTGACGAGGATGTATAGCTAATCTCCACATTCTCCATTCCATACACCAGATAAATCCGTATACGATTCCCTGGATTTTCCAACAAATAAGGGGTTCCACTTCCTCCTGTAACCGTATATTGCTGTGCCTGAATGGCCAACACCACAAACAAGAAACAAATCAATCCTCCCAGTTTCCTAATTTCCGTTCTTAGCATATACATAACCTAATTAGCTTACAAAATTACTATTTTATACGGATTTATACGGAGATAAATGCCTTTTTATTGTATTAGGTAGAGTCAACAAGCAAGTGCAATTATAGTCATAAAAATGAAATTCATCCAAAAATCGTCATTATTAAAAGAAAAATCAATAAAGATTTGCAAACTTTAAAATAATCGTTTACATTTGTGCATATCAAAACCCTAACTATGAAAAGAAACCGAAACCTTGACAGCAAAAACAAAAAGAATTATTGACCAAAGCCAGGCTATGATTAGTAAGGCTTTTTGTACGGGTGGTATTTATACCACCCGTTTTTGTTGCTCCCATTTCTCGAAAAAATACTCTTTGGGGCTTCTGAAGCCCAGCTTTTCCCGAGGCCTACAGTTGATCTTCTTCTGTATCTCCATGACGAAACGGTCGCTCACCGTATTAAAATCAGTGCCTTTTGGGATGTACTGCCTAACCAGCTTATTGGCATTCTCTATAGCCCCTTTTTGCCAAGAGCAATAACTGTCCGTAAAATAGACGGTAGCTCTTAACTTTTTCTCTATGAGTTCATGGCAGGCAAACTCGCCGCCATTATCCGTCGTTATGGTCCTAACGCCTTTGCCCCTATAAGGGAACAGAAGACGGTTCACCACTCTCGGCAGGGAAGCTGCCTTCTTGCCATCGGGCAGCTTTTCCATCAGCAATAAGTTGCTTGACCTCTCGGTTAAGGTAAGGATCGCCCCTTTGCCCCCCTTGCCAACGATAAGATCCATCTCCCAGTCGCCGAAGCGGGTGTCATCCGCTTCCAAAGGGCGTTCGCGGATACTCGTGCGGTTGGGGATGTTCGTGACTTTTGTAGGACAAAGACGGGATATATGCCGACGATACTTCATCTTGTGACGACAATGGGAAGCAAGCTCACCACTAAAGTCCGCACGTATACGTCTATAGAGGGTCTCATGGGAGATCTTATACCCTTTCCTCTTCAAATAACCGGATATTTGCATGGGAGACCAATCTTCTTCTACCAACAAACGCAACGCCTCTTTTTCTATGGCGCTAGGAATTTTACGATTGCCGGGGAGACGTTCACGCCGTTCGCGCGACATCTCATCCGCAAGGCTATAACTATAAACACGATGACTTTTATTGCGTCTGAGCTCACGACTTACCGTACTGGCCGACACTCCTATTTGAAGAGCTATCGCTTTTTGGGTCTTACCTTCTTTTAGTCCCAAAGATATTGCATATCTTTGCTCACGGGTTAATTGTTTATACTTCATAACAATACAAAAATAATTAATCCTAAGGAGACTTCGGTCTCCTTTTTTATTGTATTGCTAATTGATTCTACGCTCTCAGGGGCTATGCACCCCTGCCGCTGGGGCAAACCCGCAGTGGTTTTTTCATGGGAAACACACTGCGAAGTTGCACTTCTAAGTTGAATTTGCATTTTTATTGTATTATCCGGACTTCAATCCTTCAAAAACCATTGCTTTTATACCATACAATATCCACAGTTGTCACACACTAGCCTCTTCTACAATTTCAGAAGAATGATTCACGCATAAATAATAGCCTAAAAGGGAAAAATTACAGGCTATAGGCTATTCATCAAAAGCCTATAGCCTATTTGGGAAAAGGTACTAGGCTTTTTGGAAGAAAGTACCTATCTGTTTGAAAAGGGATGCCTACCCATTTGGATAGCGACAGGTATCCATTTTAAAACATATATGCTTTGATTCCAAAACACCTATGTTTCGCATTCAAAACATATATGTTTTAAACAAGGGATAAATATCCGGCAACCCCTTCCGCACACCGTTCACCATCAATAGCGGCAGAAACGATTCCGCCTGCATAGCCGGCACCTTCGCCGCAAGGGAAAAGGCCTTTCAAGGTTATATGCTGGTAGCTTTCCTTGTCGCGCAAGATACGGACGGGAGAAGAGGTACGGGTTTCCACCCCGATCATTACTGCGTCGTTGGTCAGGAAGCCTTTGGAGACTTTACCGAAATGGCGGAAGCCCTCGCGCAAGCGACCGGTGACGAACTCCGGCATCCAGAAATGCAGCGGAGATGCCAGCAGGCCGGGCGTATAAGAGGATTCGGGGAGATCGAAAGAGTTTTTCTTATTCACGAAATCAACCATTCGTTGTGCAGGGGCGGTTTGCTTCATCCCACCGTTCAGCCAGCAAAGTTCTTCCAAACGTTCTTGGAAAGCCATCAACGCTAATGGAGAATCCGACTCTACCCTCTCTCCATTATTCATTATTAATTCTTCATTATTCATTAGCGAAGTATAGTCTTCCGGACGTACCTCCACCACCATGCCGGAGTTCGACCAGCGGGAACCACGATTGGAAGGAGACATTCCGTTGACCACTACCTGCCGAGGACCGCTTGCTGCCGGGACAACGAATCCACCGGGACACATGCAAAAAGAATAGACTCCACGCCCGCCGGACTGCGCCACAAAGCTATATTCGGCTGCCGGCAGATAGTTGCCTCTGCCTTCCTTGCGATGATATTGTATCTGGTCGATCAACATCTGCGGATGTTCCAGCCGGACACCGACAGCAATGCCTTTGGCCTCGATCGGGATTTGCCGGTCATGGAGGTAGCGATACACGTCGCGGGCGGAATGGCCCGTTGCCAGAATGACCGGCCCTAAAAAACTTTCGCCCGTATTCGTTTCAACCCCTATGACTTCCTCCCCTCGGATAACCAAGGCGTCCATTCGTGTCTCGAAACGAACTTCCCCGCCACAACGGATGATCTGCTCGCGGATATTCTCGATCACACGCGGTAACTTATCCGTACCGATATGCGGATGGGCATCAGCCAAGATCGAGGTACTCGCCCCGAACTGGCAGAAAACATTCAGAATCTTATCGACCGAACCCCGCTTCTTACTGCGAGTGTAAAGCTTGCCATCAGAATAGGCCCCGGCTCCCCCTTCTCCGAAGCTGTAGTTGGATTCTTCGTCCACTTTATGCTCGCGACTGATCAAGGCGATATCCTTTTTACGTTCGCGCACGTTCTTCCCGCGTTCGATCACGACCGGACGCAGGCCAAGCTCTATCAGGCGAAGGGCGGCAAACAAACCACCCGGTCCCGCTCCTACCACCACGACAGGTTTCCCGGCCGACACGTCTTTATATTCCACCGACCGGAATTCCGGTTCATCCGGCACCTCATCAATAAAAGCACGCAGCTTGACATTCACAAAGATAGTCCGCTGACGTGCATCGATGGAACGCTTCAGCACACGGACAGCGTGAATGTGCGGGACAGATGTTCCCGTTTCACGGGCTACCACCTGCTTCAACGACTGTTCGCTGACTGCCTCTTCGGGCAGTATACGAAGTTGTAATTCTTGTATCATCGTTATTTCTTTAAATTCAAATAAAAAATCAAACCGGCCTGCGCCCTGTATCCGCTCCAGTCCACTTTAAAATCCGAATATCGGCTCTTAAGGTTCTGCTTTACGGCATCCCATTCATAAGCAATGTTCACATTCAGCGCGACGTGACGGCACAGACCGAACTTGATACCGAAAGCAGGCTCCACAAAGAAATTCTTGCTGGAAAAATGACCTTCCTGCAGATATCCGGCTGTGGGAACGGATTCGATAAACAGACGATTTGCCTCGTGCACTTTGTTCAGCACGACACCCGCCGAAAACTGTATGTACGGTTCGAATGTAAAGATACTAATTTCTTCCTTAACCAAACGGAAACGGTAAAAGGCTCCGAACTTATATCCTTTGTTGCGCAACTCGAAGTTGCAAGAACCGGAATAATCCGTTATCCCTTTCTTACCTGCCGTATTCATATAGTTGAAAAGAACTCCCGCATGATGGCGGCTCCATTCAAGCCCGACACGGGTTTCCTGTGTCACATAACCGGGGAAATTATCCGTAACCTGCGCATTGCTTACGGGAAGTTCCATCCTATTCAAAAAATCCTCCATATCGGACATCTGGTACGAGCCATGCCCGATATTATATTCGACTGTCAGCGACTGAGCCTGCCCAAGACGACCGAAGAAGAACAGCAGGGCTATAAACAACAATACCTTTTTCATCTCTTCGGGTAGTTTTCAAGGTTAAACGTATAATTAGCATTCTCATATCCCCAATTATCGACGGGAGAGAAACGCAACTCAACCATGCCTGCTTCCTGTCCGGCAAGAGAAAACTCCGTCATGCCATCCGTCACCTTTTCCGCCACAACTTCACCTCCGTAGACGACATCGACTGCCGAACGGTAAGGATACGTCCAAGACAGACGTACGCGGTTCTTTGTCCTATATTCTACCTGAACCTGCGGTTTGGCCTGCTCCAAGTCAAGCGATCCGAGCGAACGGGGACGGTCGGCTTCCGCTTTGAAATAGAGATAGACCTTGTATGTTCCTTTCTCACCGGCATATCGTTTATCGGCATATGAATGAATATCAAAATCCGACCTTCTCGTAGTATAGATATAATTAGCCCCCTTCTTCAGCGTAGTAAACTCAATCCGGTAATGATCGAACCCGTCACGAAACGCCTCATCCACCTCCCAAGAGATTTCAATCAGTCCTTCTTCATTCACCCGATACAGCAAAGGAAGTTCCGTCTCGGTACGCGCATTTACCTTGAGAGGCCAACTGCGCTTTTCCACATAATGTTCAATCCCGACCTGCCCGGCAACCGTCCCGCTGTTCATACGGGCAATAATCTCGCACGACAATTCATAAGAACCATTCGGTATCAGGTCTACATCCAACCGGAAATCACACTGTGTCCCATTGCTTTCCCAGACCATTTCACCCAAGCGGATGATCTGTTTCTCAATTTCGAATCCGGGCAACGGATCGATCTGGCAAACAGCATCACCACTGTTTTCCACCACAAAGGTTCCGTTTTCCACATCATGGATAAACGGGCCATAGAAGTCCACACTCATCGCGACCGAATCGACCTGCCGCTTTTCAAAATCCATAAAATTCTCCCCTAACTGGTACTCGCAGCTTATAAACAGGAAGAAAATACTCACAAATAGATAAACAACACTTTTATTCATATACATATAAACTTATCCGAACAATTGCCGGAAAGCCTCTTCTACCTTGCGCACTTGCACAATTTGCATCTTGCACTTGGACGTGTCGAAGCCTTTCAGGTTATTGTGCGGGATGATAATGCGCGAGAAACCTAATTTTTCCGCTTCCAGGATACGCTGCTCGATGCGGTTCACCGGACGGATCTCGCCCGAAAGTCCCACCTCGCCGCACATACAGATACCCGGTTCGATTGAAATGTCGAGACTGGAAGAAAGAACCGCACTGATCACCGCCAAGTCGATCGCCGGATCGTTCACCTTTAGTCCGCCGGCAATATTCAAAAAGACATCTTTCTGTATCAACTTGAACCCAGCACGCTTTTCGAGTACCGCGAGCAACATATTCATACGTCTGAGATCAAACCCCGTCGCGCTGCGCTGTGGGGTCCCGTAAACGGCCGAACTCACCAGCGCCTGCGTCTCGATCAGGAAAGGACGGATCCCTTCGATCGCCGCCGCAATAGCCACTCCGCTCAGCCCTTCGTGATTCTGCGTCAATAGCAGTTCGGAAGGGTTACTGACTTCTCGAAGCCCGTCTTGGCGCATCTCGTAGATGCCTAATTCAGCCGTACTTCCGAAACGGTTCTTGATGCTCCTGAGTATCCGGTACATATAATGCTGGTCACCCTCGAACTGAAGGACAGTGTCAACGATATGTTCAAGAACCTTCGGCCCGGCAATGCTTCCTTCCTTATTGATATGGCCGATCAGGAGGACGGGCGTGCCACTCTCTTTCGCATATTTCAGGATGGCAGCACTACACTCACGTACCTGCGATACACTTCCGGGAGAAGATTCGACCACCTCCGTATAAATCGTTTGTATCGAGTCGATAATCAGGAGATCAGGTTGAACGTTACGGGTCTGGACAAATATCTGTTCAAGATTGGTTTCGCAGAGGATGAAGCAATCCGGGTTCTCATGCATGATGCGGTCGGCACGAAGTTTCAACTGGCGGCTGCTCTCTTCACCGGAGACATAAAGCGTGCGGAGTCCCTTCAGTCCCAAGACGGTTTGCAGGACAAGAGTAGACTTACCGATTCCCGGTTCGCCGCCGATCAGGACCAGTGATCCTTTCACCAGGCCACCACCGAGGACGCGGTTCAACTCCTGATCACCAAGGTCGATGCGCGTTTCTTCTTCGGAAGTGATGTCCCGAAGCAGTACAGGACGCACAGGACCGGCTCCATCAGGACGGATAAATCCCGTTCCGACACGCTTTCCGGCCGGTTCTTTTGCCACGATCTCCTCGACATACGTGTTCCACTCCCCACAAGAAGGACATTTCCCGATCCATTTCGGAGAATCAGCCCCACAGTTGGAGCAGACATATACTGTTTTTGCTTTTGCCATACCTCTACAACCTTTGTTTTATCACCCGAAAAGATCGAGTGTCAACTGCTTTTTCTCCGCCTCTAACTTACGCAGGTGGCGTTTTCCTTGCGGCGTAACGATTTCCATCTTATCGAAACGGGTACGGATCACAGTTTCGACCGTATAGCTAATATTGACCACTTCACCCAATTCGCTCATCTTCCGCTGTATCTCCAGCACGCAATCAATACACATACCGCTCTTGAAGACAATCTTTTCATCGAACATATCTTTCTTAAAGTCTTCATCGCACATATAGAAGTCGATCGTTTCGCCTCCTTTGTTGTAGATGCCTTTCCAACGGTAACGAGCGTCTTTCAGCACAGGCGAGATGATTTCTATCGTCGCCTTGTTGTCTTTGACCGAAGGCAGCTCGTCGGAACGGAGGATGTAATAGTCGAATTGTTCGCATTTGACCTCCAACGATCCCGAACGGCTACGGTTGTTTTCGTTCAGTTCGCGCAAGGTGAACTTCGTCACCTTCGGATAGCCACGCACAGCTTCGTAAAAATTCGATTTGCATTTGCAGACGCGAGGCGAGGCGCTCAGCAACTCCACCAATTCGCGCGTAACGGTTATGCCAGGCGATTTTTTCCTAAGATTCGTACGCAATAAGGCTATTTCGCGCTGCATCTTTTCCTCGTCGGCCGCCGAACGATCCTGGGCCGGCTGCCCGCCGACCAAAAGGGACGGACGTGCCCACACTTGCATAAATAAGTTGAGAAGGACGGAAATCAAACGGCTGTTCTCACCTGCCACCGACCAGATTTCGCGGAATCCCTCCTGCTGAGCAAAAGACTCGCAATAAACCGTCATCTTGATATCCAGCATGTCTGCCAACGTCCGGACAAGCGAGAGTACCTCTTTTTCCGAACGGTGTTTGATCATGGCATCCATGTAGTTGGACTTGTCACTGAAGTAGTATCGCAGTTCGAGTTTGTTATCAAACTTTATCATGACTTACTCTGTTTTTGGTTTTCGATCAAAGAACGGATTTTTCGACGACGCGCTCACCGGGATCGCCATCACGCACTTACAATCGCCCAACATCCCCAAACGCTGTGCAGCCAGACCGGCGCTAAACATCACGCGCGTATCCAGACGCAAATCCGAAGCCGTGGCACAAGCTGAACCGATCGCAATACCCAAGTCCACCGAATTGATCGCACAAGGAACGGCTTCCGGCTTCTCCACGCAAGTCGGGAATCCACAGTGAGCGCAATTCAAGCCCTGCACCTGCTGACGCGTACCAACAATCATGATGGCTTCAGCCTGAAGGATATTGTCGGCATCACGCAGAAAGAATTTCAAACCGGTTTCGCCGGACATGATAACTAATTCTTCGGAAAGGTGTTTGATATCTTCATCCGTCACCATCGCCACTTCAATAATATCGATGCCTTTCCCTTTCGGAGCTGTCCGGGCGGCTGTCATCATCTGACGAACAGCCTGTAACACATGCTCGTGTCGTATTTCTCTTTCGTTCTGTATCATTTTAATATTGGTTTAGCACGAACAAAGATAATAATTACTCGTTTTATAGTTCAAGATTTGTCATCTTTTCTGTAACATCAAATGGATAGTCGGGGTATTCGTAAATACTGAAACGAAGTTCAGTCACCCCCTCGAAATAATTCCAAATACTGATATACTCCCGCACATCTTCACCCATATCCTGTAACTGGCGCAGGTAGGCGGCGACGGACTTGTTCTCAACGATGTAGACTTCTCCCATCCGATCGATAATCGGGCTGTGACGGCGTCCAGTGTCGTGGTCGAATTTCAGGATACGCTTCCCCTCAGGCGTCAAACCGACCGTCCGAAAAGTCATGCTTTTGCCGATGGCAGGAAGATTCAACACACTACGGTCGGTGGCAGCAAAAAGAAGATGGTTCTCTTTTAAAAAACCGGACAATTTCTTTCCTAAGGGTCGCTCATAGCGGATCAGCCGATACAGTTCCTTCTGCTTCTCTTTGGGGATAAGGCCGAAAATTTTCTCTTCTTGCTGTTTCTGTAAAGAACGGCTATTGGGAGTGAACACGGCATAGTTCTCGTGAAAACCCTTAACCGAAAAAGTGTAATAGCACACCACCCCCATCGCATTCAACGTCTGACGAAGTTTTGCCGCATGCCCACGCCGAGAAGCGGCAACGGTGTAGACCATCTGGTTGGTGATGATCCAACCGGCGGAGAGAATCGCCTCGATCGCCTTTTTTGCTTCCGGCGTGACCTCCAACGGGGATTGAAAATGTGTCTGGATAATAAACTGCGTAACACCGACACGTGAGGCTTTATCTTTGAAACTCCTCAAGATGTCGACTAGTTCGTCCGTGATTCTGAGAGGCAAGTAGGCAAGCAGGCGAGACCCCAAGCGGACCCGTTGTAACTCAGCGTACTTCTCCCCTTTGGGACGACTCTCGTTAGCTTTTCGTTTTCGGACCGCCATCTTATAGACGGCATCAAGTATGTTACAGAGCGTCGCGTTCTGACTCATCAACGCGTCACCTCCAGTAATCAAGATATCCCTGAGCTGCGCATCCTCTTCAAAATAGCGCATCAACCGACGCAGTTTCTTATCCCATGCCTCCTTTGGTTTCAAGGATTCGAAATCAAAATTCAAACGCTCGCTTTGGAAATCATACATCCGCTGGCAGGAAGCACACAGCCCGCCACAGGCACGCCCCATCGAATCGGGGATTAAGATCGCCACTTCCGGATAACGACGGTGTATGTTGTGTCCTTCCGGCAACAACCACCCTGCGGCATTTGGCTGTCCGGACACGACAATATCTTCTTTCTCCCACGCCTTGATCCGGCCGTATGTATCGACCAGCTCTTCCGAATAAAGGATATAAGAGCGGATGGTTGCATCGTCATATCCGCTTGTATTCGTGTTCAGCAGGGAAAGGTAATAAGGAGTCACAAAAAACGGCATGCCTTTCTTACGGGCACGTGCCAACAGGTCCATCGTTCCAGCCGACAGGGAACCGCCAAGAAAATAGTTCAGTTCCGTCGGGCTTTTGAAAGCCATCGCAAGATGGAAACGGCCAGTATTCCACCATTCCTGCACTTTGACGTATTTCTCGGCATAGCTCATCTCTTCCGTAAACTGGAACCGAGAGGTCGGGGCATGACACCGTTCGATCTTACATATCAACCCAGCAATGATTCGCTCTTTGTTGGAGTGACGGATCGCCATCACCTCCTCGTCCAGTCCGGTCGGCCAACGGTTCATCTGCCGTTTGACAAGCGAACGGTCCGGAACGATTTCCTCCGGCTTCTCCAGCAATTCGAATTGCCGGTACAGGTCGATAAAGAAGTCCGGCGAAACATCTTCCTCCAGCTTCCCGGCCAAGAACTGCCACAGGCAGGTAATCGTCCGTACTGGTATCTCCTCACCTGTCGAAAGCTCGGAGACCATCATACCGTCATGTTCGATCAACAGAAAAATACGCTTCGCCACGACATTTCCCATATTGCTCCCACCAACCGTCCTGTCAATACGGGAAGAAACAAAAGAGCGCAAGGCTTCTTTAAAAAGCGCTGCGCTCTCACTTTCTTCCGCCATCGTTACCAGTTGGGGAAAATCTTTTTTAAATGCTTTTGTCAATTGCGAAATGTCATACGAAAGTAATCTTCTTTTAATCATAAGCAAATATTTTTTAGGAAGGATTATTGAATGTTATTTTGAAGTCATCTGTCTACAAATATAACATTTTTCTCCCACCATCAAAAGCATGTTACTTATAAAACATCTTATAAGTCTTGCAAATCACAACAAAATGACAAAACAAGAAACCTATTCTCCATCTTTCTGCTACTTCCGCTTCATCTTCACTTCATACAGGTCGTGCCGGCGATCTTTCAAATTGCGGACACTTCCGTACGTGTGCAACTCATTCAGCAAATCGAGGTCCACATCCGACACCAGGATCATTTCCGTATTCGGAGTCGCCTCAGCTCTTTTACCGTCTGTCGGAAAAGCAAAATCGCACGGAGTGAAAACACCTGACTGTGCATACTGAATATCCATATTATGGACGCGGGGCAAGTTGCCGACACTACCTGCTATGACGACAAAGCATTCGTTTTCGATCGCACGTGCCTGCGCACAAACACGGACACGCGAATAGGCGTTCTGCGTATCGGTAAGGAAGGGCACAAACAGAATCTGCATCCCCTGGTCCGCCATGATACGCGACAGTTCTGGAAATTCGACATCGTAGCAGATCAGGACACCGATCTTGGCACAGTCCGTTTCGAAAGTCTGCACCATCTTACCGCCGGAAAGTCCCCAGCTCTTCGCTTCATCGGGCGTGATATGCACTTTCTCGTACGTCTCATAACTACCGTCGCGGCGACAGAGAAAACCGACGTTATACAACCCGTCGTCTTTGATCAACGGCATGCTCCCGGTAATGATATTGATGTTGTAGCTGATCGCCAAGTTGATGAAACGATTCAGCATCTCGTCCGTGTATTTCGCCAGCTCACGAATCGCTTCCGACTCGCTCATGTGATTGAACTTAGCCATCAAAGGGGCATTGAAGTATTCGGGGAAAAGTATAAAATCGCTCTTATAATCAGACACGGCATCCACGAAAAATTCCACCTGTTCGAACACGTCATCGAGCCCCTTGTAAGGCCGCATCTGCCACTGGACAAGGCCGACGCGAACAGTCGTCTTGGTCGAAACTATTTCCGGAGTCGGCTGATAATAAATGTTGTCCCATTGCAACAGAGTCGCATAATGTTTGGATTCCTCATCGTTCGGCAAATAATTCGTCATCACTTTACGAACATGGAAATCATTCGATATTTGAAAAGTCAGCACCGGATCATAAATTTCTCTTTTACGGACCTTATCAATATATTCCTTCGGGCGCATCGTATCCGCATATTTATGATAATTCGGGATACGTCCGCCGAACATAATCGCTTTCAAATTCAGGCTTTCACACAATTCCTTCCGATAATCATACATACGCCGTGCCAAACGCAGGCCCCGGTAATCGGGATGGATAAAGACCTCTATTCCATACAGGATATTGCCTTTTGGATTATGCGTATTAAAGGTTTCGTTTCCAGTAACAAAGGCGTAAGTATGGTCGTTCTTTACCTTGTCGTAATCGACGATGATAGACAAGGCGCACCCCACGATCTTATCATCCACGACCGTAACCACCTGCCCTTCCGGGAAAATAGTGATTAACTTCTTGATTTGCTCACGTGTCCAAAACACATCCGAGCCGTCTGAATAAACTCTTGTAAAAGATTGAGATAATTGTCGGTAGTCCGCCATCTGCAAAGTGCGGACCTCTACTTTGTTAATCTTAGGAGCATGTTCCATTTCTCATTTCAGTTTTTAAGAACGATGCAAAAGTATAAAAAGTTTCATCTGGATGAAACAAAAATTCCATGATAGCCAAAAAGACGGATGCAAACCTTCTACATCCGTCTTTTCGTCTAAAAGCTTTAGCAACCACCGCCCAACGCCCGGTAGAGAAGGATCTTTTTCCGGCAAAGGTCGGTGATGATGTCGATACGTTCCAACTCGCTATCCAGATAACGTTCGTTGGCGGAGAGCACTTCGAGGAAGCCGACATAGTTCAACTTGAAAAGCTCATTGGCATTGGTGACCGAACGTTGGTGGGCTACGGTTTCCACCTCTTTCAGGCGTACACGCTCCACTTGGTTCAAGCCGGCACAATACAAATCCAATACTTCCGTATAAGCTTTCAAGGCCGTTTCATGATATTGCGACAAGGCAATCCGTTGCGAAGCACGCGCCTCCTCCCACATCGAACGAATCTGGTTCCGCTGGAAAATAGGCGCAGTAATCCCTGCTGCCAGGTCGTAGACCAGCGAAGCAGGTGCAGTAAACCATTTGCCCACGTCAAAGCTATTGAAGCCGCCTCCCGCACCCAGCACCAACGAAGGGTAGAAAGCCGCTTTAGCCGCCATCACATCCGCCTTTGAAGCCAACAATTCCATCTCGGCGGCCCGCACGTCAGGACGCAAGGTCAGCATATTCGCCGGAACACCGTCTGAAAGCGGAAAAGGGATCTGACGCAGTTCTTCAAAACTCATACGCCTGATTTCAAACGGAAAGACACCTAACAGACAGGCTATCGCACGCTCTTTCTCCCCGATCAGTTGGTCATTTTCCAACAGTTTGCTTTCTATCAGTAGCATACGGGCATGAAACTGGTCGACAGCCAACTGCGTCTCAGCTCCCTCCTTCTTCAACTGGCGAGTCAACTCGTACGAACGTTTGGAACTGATATGGGCCTCTTCCAACACATCCCGGCGCTTATCCAAACCGATCAGTTCATAATAGTGGACAGCTAATTCGGAAATCAGGACCGACTGCGCAAAACGGGTTGCCTCGACCGAAGCCATCCAGCGGGCTGCAGCCGCCTGTTTCTTACGTGTCAGCTTCCCCCATATATCCGCTTCCCACTGGAAATTCAGAAAAAGTCCGAAATCGCGGTAAGGGTCCGGGATATGTTTGTCTTTCGACAGGGAAGGAACATTAGTCTCGCTGTTCCCCACGCCGTCCATTGTATATTCACCGAAACGGTTGACCGAAGCCCCGATACCGAGACCAACCTCCGGCAACAGTAAGCCTTTTGCCCGTTGCAGGTTGGCCCGGCTCATCGTCACCCGTTCCATGCTTTGCTTGAACGAATGGTTATTCTTCAAAGCGACCTCCACGTATCCCTGCAAGATGGAATCCTGGAAAAACACATTCCACTCCAACGGCTTTACAAATGCAGTGTCATAGGTATGCCCATCTCCTTCCGGCAGTGCGGCACGTTCCCCGTCCGGAGAAAGCTGCGGAGCCTTGCAAGCAGTAAGGCCGATCGCGGCACACAGGCAAGCTGCAGCGATTATCTTAATACTCATATTCTTCTTCATTTGCTTTTTGTTTCTTTTCCTTTAAGTAAGTTGCCAACGATTCAAATATCACATAAAGCCCCGGTATCAGGAAGATCCCCACGAACGTACCGATCAGCATACCTCCAGCCGCTGCCGTCCCGATGGAGCGATTGCCCAAAGCACCAGCGCCACTGGCTATCGCCAACGGGATCAAACCGCTAATGAAGGCAAAAGAGGTCATCAGGATCGGACGCAAGCGGCTGGTAGCCCCCTGGATGGCCGCTCCCATAATACTGACACCTTCTTTGCGGCACTGGTTCGCCACCTCGATAATCAGGATCGCATTCTTGCCCAAGAGACCGATCAGCATCACTAATGCCACTTGGGCATAAATATTATTTTCCAGTCCCACCGCATACAGCAAAAGGAATGATCCGAACACACCCGCCGGAAGTGAGAGGATAACCGGAAGCGGCAGCAAAAGGCTTTCATACTGGGCCGCCAGAAGAAGATAGACGAAGACCAGACAGATCGCGAAAATAACCAAGGATTGTCCACCGGATTCTTTCTCTTCGCGGGCAACACCGGACCATTCTATATCGTAGCCGCGCGGCAACACTTCGGCAGCAATCTCCTCTACGGCTTCCAAGGCTTCACCCGAGCTGACTCCCGGTGCCTGTTCACCGGTAATCATGGCCGAAGTAAACAGGTTGTAACGGGTAATCTGGCTCGGACCGTATACGCGTTCCATTGTCATGAAGTTGGAATACGGAACCATATTTCCCTCTTTATTTTTAGCATACAAGCCGAACAGATCCTCCGGATTCATACGATATTCGGGAGCAGCCTGCAACATTACCTTGTACATTTGCCCGAAACGGACGAAGTTGGAAGAATAGAAACTCCCGACGTATGATTGCAAAGTTTCCATCGACTCGTTCACATCGATTCCTAATTTTGCCGCTTTGGCCAGATCGACCCGCAGCAGATATTGCGGGAAGTTCGGATTGAAACCGGATGTGACACCCGACAGACGGGGATCGGCATTCAGTTTGGCCACAAACGATTTGGCCACCTCGTCCAATTCGGCAAATGTCCCAGCAGTCTTATCCTGCAAACGAAGTTCGAAACCGCTGGCATTACCGAAACCGGGAACCGTCGGCGGGAGGAAGAACTGGATATCCGCATCCTTGATATGCGACACACGGTCGGCATAGACGCGCATCAGCTCTTCAGCTGTCTGTTCACGTTCATTCCAAGGTTTCAGGTTGATCATCCCCATGCCGAAGCTGGCTCCTTCCGTCTCCGTCATTAAACTATAGCCTGCCAATGTGGAAACTGTTTCCACTTCTTCCAATGGCAACAAGGCGGCCTGCACTTTGCTCAAAGCAGCCTCCGAACGTTCGAGGGTCGCTCCGGGAGGTGCATCGACGTTCACATAAATCATTCCCTGATCTTCATTGGGAATAAAGCCCGAAGGCAGCACAAACGTCATACCCCATGTTGCCAGGCAGAAAACAATCAACGTCGCATACGTCAGGAAACGTCTGTTCAGGAACAAACGCAGATTGATCTTATAACGGCGTTCCAGATGATCGTAGCGCTTATTGAATCCGTCGAAGAAACGCGCCAACAAACTTTTCTTCACCTTTTTGTCACGCGAGACAGGCTTCAGCATCAAGGCGCAGAGTGCAGGAGACAGCGTCAGGGCATTCACACCCGAAATGACAATCGCCACCGCCAGCGTCAATGAGAACTGACGGTAGAAAATACCGACCGTACCAGACATAAAGCCTACCGGGACGAATACGGCAGACATCACCAGGGTAATGGCAATAATCGCCCCACCGATCTCACGGATGGCAGCTTCGGTGGCTTTTGCCGGTGGAAGTTTCTCGTTGTGCATCTTCACATGCACCGCCTCCACCACAACAATGGCATTATCAACCACGATACCGATTGCCAGTACCAGCGCGAACAACGTCAGCATATTGATGGAGAAGCCCAACATCTGCATGAAGAAGAAAGTCCCGACAAGCGAAACAGGAACGGCTATCGCCGGAATCAACGTCGAACGGAAATCCTGCAGGAACAAATATACCACGATAAACACCAGCAAAAAGGCTTCCAACAGCGTCCGGAGCACAACCGAAATCGAAGCGTCCAGAAATCGCGAAACATCATACGATATATTATAATCCATTCCGGGAGCAAAACTGCTTTCCTTGATTTCCTCCATCTTGGCTTTGATATTCTGGATCACCTCTCGAGCATTCGAACCCGGACGCTGCTTGATCATGATAGAGGCCGAGGGCTTGCCGTCGGTCATGGAAATCATATTATAATCTTCCGAGTCGAATTCGATCGTCGCCACATCCTTCAACCGGAGGACCGAACCATCCGGTAACGCCTTCAACACGATCTCCCCATATTCTTCGGGAGTGCTGAACTTCCCGCTATATTGCAATACATACTGTAACTGCTGCGGAATCTTATCCGAACTGATACCGGTCTTACCCGGAGCCGCTTCGATGTTTTGCGAACGGATAGCGGCTGTCACCTCCTGCGGCGACATATTATAGGCTGCCAGTCGGTTAGGGTTCAGCCACACACGCATCGCATAATCGCGGCTCCCCATAATCTCGACAAAACCGACACCGTCGATTCGCTTCAGCTCACGCAGGATATTGATATCGGCGAAATTGTACACGAACTTCTCGGTATGCGAACTGTCCGTACTCATGATGTTCAGATACATCAACATACTGTTTACCTCTTTCTCGGTAATCACACCGGCACGGATCACTTCTTCGGGAAGTTCGTCGAGGACTGTCGTCACACGGTTTTGCACATTCACGGAAGCGACATCCGGATCGGTTCCTACTTTGAAATAGATCGTCGTCAGCGACATACCGTCGTTCGTACAAACGGTCGTCATATAGGTCATTCCAGGCACACCATTGATAGCACGTTCCAAGGGAGTCGCCACAGTTTTAGCCATCACATCGGCATTGGCTCCCGTATAACGGGCCGTCACCGTAACGGAAGGCGGAACAATATCGGGAAACTGGGTAATCGGCAAAGAGGTAATAGCCAACAAACCCAGAAAAACAATCACAACAGAAATGACACCAGACAGAATCGGGCGTCTGATGAATATCTCAAACATACGGCTTACTTATTATTTTCGACTTCATCAGACAATTCCAATTGTTTACGGACCGTTTCAGTATCCACAATTTCAGGCGTAATAACCATTCCGTCACTCACTTGCTGAACTCCTTCATAAACGATCAGTGTATTGTCAGGCAGGTCTTTCGTTACATAATAGGCACCATGACGGGAGAGTGGTTCGAAACTGCGAACACTCACTTTGCCTTCTTCATCAACGGTATACACGTAAGTAAAATCCTGAATCTCGAATGTCGAACGTTGCGGGACCAATATCACGTCTTCCATTTCTGTCAGCATACGGATTTTACCCGAAACACCATGTCGCAACAGGCGGTCCGGATTGGCAAAACGCGCACGAAAAGCAATGGAACCCGTACCACGTTCAAAATCACCTTCTACGGTTTCGACCGTTCCTTTGTACGGATAGGTTGTCTGATCCGACAGGATCAATTCCAGGTTATTATACTCCGGTTGCTCCACTCCGCTCAACTGCGTACGTTTATATTCGAGATATTCTTTCTCGTTAATCTTGAAATAGGCAAACATTTCCGAAACATCCGTCAGGGAGGTCAACAAGCTGGACGGCGTGACCAAGCTACCGACCTTAAACGGTATGCGGTCCACATATCCTTCAAAAGGAGACGTGATGGTCGTATATGAATAATTCGTTTCCGCACGAAGCAAACGCGATTTAGCCTGCTGTACCCGCAAACGGGCGACATCGGCTTCCGCCAATGCCTGTTCCAAGCGGATCGGCGAAATGATGTCCTTTTCCACCAAGCGCTTTACACGGTCCGCTTCGACTTCCGCCATTTTCAACTCGGCCTGCACCTGCTTATAGTTGGCCTGCGCTTCTTTAACCTCCTCATACAGTTCGGCAGAGGAAAGCTTGAACAAGACCTGTCCCTTCTTCACGTGCTCTCCTTCGTCAACCAGGACATCTTCAACGAACCCTTCCACTTTCGGTTTGATTTCCACAAACTGGACAGCCTGCACATCGGCTACATACGATTGGGCCACTTCAATACTCGTAGCTGCCAGCTTCACCACCAGCGTATTGTTTTTACTTCCGGATTTTTTTTCATGGCTCCGGTTACAAGAGGTAAAAAAGCTGGCTATTAAAAATAAAAAAGGTAAATAGTTAAAAAATAATCTTCTCGTCATAAATCGTTTCTGATTAGTTTATTTTTAGGTTATAATTATACATATGATAAAGCGTGCAATATCAGGGATACGACAAAACATCCCGCATACCGGCACAACATACCCATACACGCTCTGAAAAATAAAAAGAATCGGATAAGACCTAAATCAGATAGGAACAAAACCAGACAAAACTCTGGGTTTTATGAAGTTGATAAAATATAGGTAAGAACGTACATTGCTGTAATTCAAGAGAATGAATCAACTCATGCACATTTATTATAGTCAGCCAATCGGCTATAAAGTCTGCTACAAACAGTTGGATTTGAATCTGTTCCTGCCGGACAGTACGCAAGGAGGCATTATCGTCGAAATCAAGTACATCATGCACTTCATTCTCCACCACCTCGATAGAAGAACTTGGAAAACCTTCCAGAAAGAAATCACTGCCAACCGAATAAAACGGCATAAAGACCAACATGATCATCAAAATCACACGCTGGTAAAACTTTATCTTTTTATCCACAGTAGTTACTAACATTCCTTCCCTAAAAAACTTTTTGCAAAGATAAAGAATCTATATCTTATTTCAAAATACCGTTAATTAATCCCATAAAGAAAAAGTCCCGACGATAATAAATCATCGGGACTTTGCGGAGAAAGCGGGATTCGAACCCGCGAAACCCTTTAGGGGTTTACACGCTTTCCAGGCGTGCCTCTTCAACCACTCGAGCATCTCTCCTTTTCGGTTGAATTATGTATATCAAGAAGCAACCAGCCTCCATAAAACGTAAAAAGCAGCTTTTGCTGCTTTCTGCGGAGAAAGAGGCTCTCGAACCTATACATTCAAGAAATATCATAAAAATGCAAATTATTGATAATCAAATATTGTTTGAAGTGCATAGTAAATCCAAATCTTTCTGAATATCTTTTGCTATTCCAAATATTGGGTGTATATTGGGGTGTAGAATTTCAAACGCACCCAATTATGAATATCAAACGAAACATCATTTTTGCATTGGAAAGCCGGAAAAAGAACGGTGTGCCAATCGTGGAGAATGTCCCCATCCGTATGCGTGTCATATACGCAAGCCAGCGCATTGAGTTTACAACGGGTTACCGCATTGATGTAGCCAAGTGGGATGCTGACAAGCAGCGAGTGAAGAACGGGTGTACCAACAAATTAAAGCAAAGTGCATCTGAAATCAATGCCGATCTGCTGAAATACTATACCGAAATTCAAAACGTATTCAAAGAATTTGAGGTACAGGAAGCCATGCCCACTACCCAACAATTAAAGGACGCATTCAACCTGCGAATGAAAGATACAAGTGAAGACCAGGAAGACGTAAAGATAAGTTTTTGGGAGATATTCGATGAATTTGTAAAAGAATGCGGCAATCAGAATAACTGGACTGAATCCACATACGAAAAGTTTGCAGCCGTAAAAAATCACCTTAAAAACTTCAAGGAAGATTTAACCTTTGAATATTTCAATGAGTTCGGACTGAACGAATATGTCAATTTCCTGCGTGACAAGAAAGATATGAGAAACAGTACCATCGGTAAACAAATGGGATTCCTCAAATGGTTCTTGCGATGGAGCTTCAAGAAAGACTATCACCAGAATATAGCATACGATACGTTCAAACCGAAATTGAAAACCACCCCCAAGAAAGTAATCTTTCTGACATGGGAAGAGTTGAACAGACTGAAAGACTATCAGATACCCAAGGACAAGCAGTATCTGGAACGTGTCCGGGATGTTTTCCTGTTCTGTTGCTTTACCAGTCTGCGTTATTCAGATGTTCGTAACCTAAAGAGAAGTGATGTCAAGTCCGACCATATAGAAGTCACCACCGTTAAAACGGCAGACAGTCTGAGTATTGAGCTGAACAAGTACAGTAAAGCCATACTTGAAAAATACAAGGACATCCATTTTGAAAACCACATGGCATTGCCTGTTATCAGCAATCAGAAAATGAATGATTATCTGAAAGAACTGGGAGAACTGGCAGAAATTAACGAACCTATACGTGAAACCTACTACAAAGGAAATGAACGTATAGATGAAGTTACACCGAAATACGCATTGCTCAGCACGCATGCAGGAAGAAGGACATTCATCTGTAATGCGCTGGCTCTAGGTATTCCTGCACAGGTTGTAATGAAATGGACAGGGCACAGTGATTACAAAGCCATGAAACCTTACATTGATATAGCCGATGATATTAAGGCTAATGCAATGAACAAGTTTAACCAACTATAAAAGTATCAGTCAGTTTCATAGATTATCATTTATTAAAGTTATCTTTGTCAGACAAGACTTATTAATATGGAAAGTGACAATAATCATAATATAGACAAAAGGAATTTTGACGCTTTTGTCCATGCTGTCGGTTCGGAAATAGAACAGGCGCAAGTCCGTCTCATTACAGCTGCCAATGCCCAGATGTTGTTCCATTATTGGAAGATGGGTAACTATATCCTGTATCAGCAGAACTTATATGGCTGGGGAGGAAAAATTATCAATAAATTGGCTCAGGCTATCCGCTTCAACTATCCTGAGAAGAAAGGATATTCTGTCAGAAATTTATCCTATATGTGTCAGTTTGCAAAGGCTTATCCTTTAAGTGTATTGAGGAAACTCATAGAAACGGATACAAAGTCCACTATCACAAGTGTACAGAATATTACAGAATCAGTCCAGGAGTTAAACAATACTGTATTTACGCAAGAGCCTCTTGCGCAAATACAACCGGCAGACAATAAGGAAACTACAATTATGCAAGAACCTCTTGCACAAATTCCGGATGTTACCGGAACAATATCCAGAATTTGCCAAATAGCAATTGAAGATATGGAAAGAATATTCCTATCATCACCTGTTGCAAGGATAAATTGGGCAAGCCATGTGGTCATACTCAATAATCCGCTTCTATTGGGTGTAAGATACTGGTACATGAAACAATCGGTAGAAATGGGCTGGAGCAGTAATGTGTTGAAAATGCAGATTGAAAGCAATCTGTATGACAGACAAATCAAGAGTAACAAGGTAAACAACTTCACTGCCACACTTCCGGCACCTCAAAGCGATCTTGCCAATTATCTGTTAAAAGACCCGTATATCTTTGACTTGGCAGGAGCAAAGGAAAAGGCTGACGAAAGGGATATAGAAGAACAGTTGGTAAAGCATGTAACCCGTTACTTGCTGGAAATGGGTAACGGCTTTGCTTTTGTTGCCAGACAAAAACATTTCCAGATTGGGGACAGTGACTTTTTCGCCGACCTGATCCTATATAATATCAAGCTCCACGCCTATGTTGTCGTGGAATTGAAAGCAACGCCATTCAAACCGGAATATGCAGGGCAGTTAAATTTCTATATCAATGTTGTAGATGATAAACTGAGGGGAGAAAATGATAACAAGACCATCGGTCTTTTGCTGTGCAGGGGTAAGGATGAGGTCGTGGCACAATATGCCTTGGCTGGATATGACCAGCCGATAGGTATCAGCGACTATCAATTGAGCAAGGCAGTACCCGAAAATCTGAAATCTGCTCTACCGAGTATAGAAGAAGTGGAAGAAGAACTGACCTTATTCCTTGACAAGGACAAGAACCCATAATATAAAGTATATGGCAGGAAAGATACAGACGATGATTCCCCAATATGGAGAACTCAACAGAATATACAGAGACTATATAGATAATTACGCTTTTTCTTTTGACAGGCAGAAATTCATATCGGATTTCTATCAGGAGTATAATGACATGAAATCCTTTGAAGCCGCTATCCTTGAACTGGTGCTTGACAAGCAAAAAGAGCAATACACCTTGATACTCAACAGCCTGAAAACTGAAATAGAAAAGAGCATACAGGCTTATGAGATACGCCCGTTAAGTGACAGAGCCATAGAACATGCTTGCTATCAGCACATGGAAAGGTATTCTCAGGAAATTGAAGCCCAGCTGGATGTTACAAGAAGTCTGAGCAAGCCGCTGAATGAAGCCAACAACAGGTATGATTCCATTGGTTACAGGGAGCATACAGCCGAAGAGGAAAAACAGGCAGAGAAAGAATATGAACGCTGCAAGGCTGAATATGACAGGGAAAAAGCCAAACTGAACAAACTCTATGATCAGCAAAAGGCTGCAAGAACAGAGGCATTCCAATACATGAAGAACTGTTGTGCGGACATATACCGTCAAAGCTGCCTTTTTCTGGATATATTGAAGAAATACATTCCTGACGGAAAGCAAGAGAATAAATCAAGCGAGCCAATCAGTCAGCAGGAAACGACAGAAGAACAACAGGAATATTTCAGCATGAAATTACTTTCGCTCATTCATGAGGTGTGCATAGGAGAACAGTTCGAAGAAATTTCCGCACTGGATTTCTATGCCAATATGAATCTTCACCCCTGCAACTGTAAGCTGAAAATAAAACCGAGAGAGAAAATACGTGTATGCTATCTGATATTCCTGATGAGCGAGAAACTCTCCAAACAGGACAGGGACAAATGGAAAGACAGAATACTGAAACTGCTGGATATTGACGACAGCTACTACAAATCCAAGTACAAGGAGCCTGTTTCAGATTTCCCCAGTGACAGCAACCAAAATTTCGCCAAGGAAATGGAACATATATTCAGATAATCCGTGATATATCCTGATACTTTACGAAAGTTCCACTTTTACCACTCAAATTAATTTTTGAGTGGTATTTTTATTTTCTGATATTCAATAAGATACAACGAAATTCAGATTATATCATCCCCATCCTTACCACCCGTATCCATATCTAATTTTGCATCGTTCGAGAACAGAAATAACAGCCAGTGCGCAGGGCTGATTGTTTAACGACTAATTAGATTGGACTATGACAAATATCCAAGAATTATTATCCAAACCCGTCTGGCAGATGACAGGCGAAGAGTTCA
Source organism: Parabacteroides johnsonii DSM 18315 (assembly GCF_025151045.1). NCBI lineage: Bacteria > Pseudomonadati > Bacteroidota > Bacteroidia > Bacteroidales > Tannerellaceae > Parabacteroides > Parabacteroides johnsonii. Next base: position 1,076,405 of record NZ_CP102285.1, on the reverse strand, counting down.
TCATGTTAAGCAGGCACGCATCCGGTCAGCCGGAAGCGCAGCCGCAGCCCGTAACGGACACAGGCAGGAAGTATGTGTACGGAATACTCGGCATAGCCAAGCTGTTCGGGTGCAGCCTGCCTACCGCCAACCGCATAAAGAAAAGCGGAAAGATAGACAAGGCGATTACCCAGATAGGGCGCAAGATTATCGTAGATGCGGAATTGGCTCTTGAGCTTGCCGGGAAGAAAACAGGAGGACGGAAATAATGGGAGGTATGCTTATGGACTATATGAAAGAAATAAAGGAGATTTCGGCAGAACAGGCAATAATCCTTTGGCAAGCTTCACGCCTGAGCCTGTCGAAAATCTACGAGAAAGCACCTGAGATTCTAAAAGTGCAAGGTTCGGTCATTGGTACACTGGGCAATTTCAGTGCATCCATCGGCAAAGCCAAGAGTAAAAAGACTTTCAATGTATCGGCTATCGTAGCCGCCGCATTGAAAAACGGTACGGTACTGCGGTATGTGGCAGAACTTCCGGAAGATAAAAGGAAGATTCTTTATGTGGACACAGAACAAAGCCATTATCACTGTCTGAAAGTCATGAAACGTATTTTACGGCTGGCCGGTCTTCCTGATGACAGGGACAATGAACATCTGGAGTTTCTCGCTTTGAGGAAATACACGCCCGAGCAGCGCATCAGGATTGTCGAACAGGCTATCTATAATACACCGGACATAGGGCTTGTAATCATAGACGGCATCCGTGATATGGTATATGACATCAACAGTCCGGGAGAATCGACACGCATCATATCCAAACTGATGCAGTGGACGGATGACAGGCAGATACACATCCATACGATACTCCACCAGAACAAAGGCGATGAAAACGCAAGAGGGCATATCGGTACGGAGCTGAACAACAAGGCGGAAACCGTTCTGCTGGTGGAAAAGGACAAGAGCAACGGGGATATAAGCAATGTTTCAGCCATGCACATCCGTGCAATGGATTTCGAGCCTTTCGCTTTCCGTATCAACGACAATGCATTGCCTGAACTCATAGAGGGGTACAGACCCGAAGCGAAGAAACCGGGAAGACCGGAAGAGGAAAAGTTCGACCCTTACAGGCATATTACCGAACAACAGCACCGCATAGCACTGGAAGCGGCTTTCGGGCTAAAAGAGGAATACGGCTACAAGGATCTGGAAACCGCCTTAGTCAAGGCATATATGTCGGTAGGTGTAAAACTGAACCATCAAAAGGCGGTATCACTTATCATCATGCTCCGGAACAAACGGATGATAGTACAGGAGAACGGCAGGAAATACACGTTCAAGCCGGACTTTCACTATTAGACCGTCTAACTTGTAATCACTTCACTTTATTCGGCAGGTCTATATATTAAGGATAAAGCGAAGCGGTTGCAGAGAATGTAAAACCGCTTCACTTTATTACCGTATTCTATATATACGAAAATAAAGTGAAGTGATTATACAGACCGTACTTCATAAAAAGGTACGGGCGAAAAGAGAAATAAATATTCCAACCATTATTCAAACACTCATCTTATTATGGATATACAAACAGCAAAACAAATCAGGATAGCGGATTTTCTGTACAGTTTGGGACATTCTCCCGTCAAGCAGCAAGGTATCAACCTGTGGTATAAATCCCCGTTACGGGAAGAGACAGAGCCCTCGTTCAAAGTGAATATCGAGCGCAACCAATGGTATGATTTTGCAATTGGTAAAGGTGGAAATATCATTGCACTGGCACAGGAACTTTACTGTTCCGACTATGTACCTTATCTTCTACAGAAAATCGAGGAACAGACACCACACATACATCCCGTGTCTTTCTCTTTTGGCAAGCAGTCATTTTCCGAACCGAGTTTTCAGGAGTTGGACATTGTACAGTTGACTTCTCCTGCCCTGCTTGCCTATCTACAGGAAAGAGGGATAAACACGGCACTGGCGAAAAGAGAATGTAAAGAAGCCCGTTTCACCCACAACGGCAAACGGTATTTCGCCATAGCCTTTCCAAACATATCTGGAGGTTATGAAATCCGCAACCGATATTTCAAGGGATGTATCGCACCAAAAGAAATATCCCATATCAGACAGTCAGGAAAGCCAAGGAGTGCATGTTACGTTTTTGAGGGATTTATGGACTACCTTTCCTTTCTTACCCTGCGGCTTGAAAGCTGTCCGCAATACCCCGATTTCGACAGGCAGGATTACATGGTGCTGAACTCTGTCACCAATGTTTCCAAGGCACTCTACCCATTGGGAAGTTATGAGCGCATCCACTGCTTTCTTGACAATGACCGTGCAGGAATGGAAGCCTTGCAGCAAATCCGCAAGGAATACGACAGCACCCGGCATATACGGGACGCTTCCCAAATCTACTGCGGATGCAAAGACCTGAACGAGTATTTGCAGAAGCGCATGGCTGATGGAAAAGAACAAATGCAATCCGTCAGAAAGAGAAATGACACGCTATCCAAGAAACCGAAAGGCTTCCGGTTATAGCCCACTATAACTACACGCTTCGCTTACGTAGTTGTGGGCTCTCCCGAGGGGATTAGGGCTTTACCCTAAGAACCCACTCAGGGCGTTTCTCCCCTGAGAACCCCGAGCAAAGAGTGACCCTCTCTTTGCAATCTCCGCTTATGGGTTACACCCCTAAGAACCCTGTGCGGCTATGAGCGGACATCAGCTAACAACTTTAGTCAGACAACCAGAATCAAAATTTAAGAATATGGCAACAAAATCAAGCATACATATCAAGCCCTGCAGAGTCACATCAAGTGGGGCTCATAACCGGAGAACTGCCGAGTACATGCGCAATATCGGCAAGTCTCAAATCTACATCGTGCCCGAACTGACTGCCGGTAACGAGCAGTGGATAAACCCGGGCTTCGGTAATCCCGATCTGCAGGCGCACTATGACTACATCAAGCGGATGGTCAAGGAAAAGACAGGCCGTGCGATGCAGGAGAAGGAGCGTGAACGCAAAGGCAAGAACGGGAAAATTACCAAGGTGGCTGGATGCTCGCCAATCCGTGAGGGCGTGTTGCTCATCAGACCGGACACGACACTGGCAGATGTTCGCAAGTTTGGCGAGGAGTGCCGGAGACGCTGGGGCATCACTCCCCTCCAGATCTTCCTGCACAAGGACGAGGGACATTGGCTTAGCGGTCAGCCGGAAGCGGAAGACAGGGAGAGTTTCAAAGTCGGCGAAAGATGGTTCAAACCGAATTACCATGCCCATATCGTTTTTGACTGGATGAACCATGACACAGGCAAGAGCCACAAACTCAATGATGAGGATATGACCGAAATGCAGAATCTGGCGTCCGATATACTCCTGATGGAGCGTGGGCAGTCAAAGGCTGTTACAGGCAAGGAACATCTGGAACGTAACGACTTTATCATTGGGAAGCAGAAGGAGGAAATGAAGCGGCTTGATGCCACGAGGCAATACCGGGAACATCAGCTGGAAATGGCGAACAAAAAGATGCAGGAAACGGAAAGCATTACCAACGCCCTTATCGAAAAGGCAAATGAAAAGGAACGGCAGAGTGAAGACCTTGACAGGGCTATCAGCGAGAAACGCTCCAGACTGAACAAGGAAAAAGGAAGCGAGCTTCTGAACGCTGCTGTCGGCTGGGCTACCGGAAAATCGAAAGCCCTGAAAAATGAAATAGAGGATTTGCGCTGTGAGATTTCCACGCACGAGGAAACTATCGAGCAGTTGCAGGACAGAATCCAGACCATACAGAACGACTACAGCCGTGAGCTGATGCAACTGGAGGCCAAACACCGATCCGAACTGAATCGCAAGGAAACGGAACATGCACAGGAAACCACAAGGCTTAGAAACTGGATTGCATGGCAAGGCCATATCATCGGCTGTCTCAGTTTCCTGCTGCTCAAAACGAGCGACATCTTCCGTAAGGCGGTACACAGTATCATCCGTTTCGCCCGTGATTATTACAAGCCTCGTTTTGATACGGAACAGGTATCTGACATCAAGAACGCCCTTAACCTGTTCGGAGATGACAGACAATCACATCAGGCGGCAGGGGATTTCCTATACTTCACAGCCAGACAAAAGGGTGAATTTGACAACCGGGAGCAAATCAAAGCCAGACGGGAGGTTGACAATGTGGTGAAAGGAAATTATGATCAACAGCAGAAAAGAGGATTTTCGATGAGAAGGTAATTAATTTTTGAATAGAAGAAAAAACGAGACTGTAAACTAAAGTGTGTCAAGTAAAGGGAAAAGAAATTATTAAGTTTACAGACACACTTTAGTTTACAGTCTCCAGCAACTGGCTATCCTGTTCCCGGACAGGTTTAGGATCTTGGCCTGCCAACCTCTTTTGTTTGGGGTTCTTTGACGATATTGATAACTTAGCGGAGCCGTTTTGGGATATTGGTGGTCCCCCAACGACTCCGAAATATAACTTGACACAGTTTAGTTTACACTACAAAAAAAACGGCATATCCATATCTGTACTACAAGGTTTTCTCAGACCCTCTAATACAAATCGTAGATTGAAGTATTAGGCTTGAGCTACAATATTTATCTATTAATTATCAATATTACAGCAAAATGTAAGTATAATTTAATACTATAAATTCCCATCTATGTCATCAGAGAACTAGTCGCCTCCATAAAAAATCCTTTTTTGTTTCTTTTCCCCTCTTATTACTTTGTAAAGAAAGACACAGGAAGCGGATTTATGAGAAGTACAGGGATTGATTTCTATATTGCCCAGTAATTAATAAACAGAAAAAGCCTCCGGCGGGGTAACTTGCGGGGCTTCGTGCGTCTGCACATTAAAAAATACATAAAATTTATATCTGGGGGTTGGTTGATAAAAAACATATCGTATATTTGCGATATAAAACAATGAAAATATTATGGCATTCAGTAAAGCTGAAGAATTTGAGGAAAAAGATATTTTGGCAGCCCGTTTTGCAAAAGCTCTGAGCCACCCGGCACGAATAGCAATCGTAAGGTTGTTGGCTAACCACAATGCCTGTTGTTATTGTGGGGACTTGACAACGGAACTGCCAATCGCACAGTCTACCATATCACAGCATTTGAAGGTGCTGAAAGATGTAGGTCTGATAGATGGTGAGATAGCTCCACCGAAGGTTTGCTATCGTATTAACCGTGAAAACCTGCTTTTGGCAAAGAAACTGTTTTCAGAACTCTTATGATTTGATTAAGAGTTTTTTATTGACATAATGTATCGTATTTTTACGATATAAAATTAAAAATATGGAACAGACATCGGCAAAAAGAGAAAAAAGAAAATCACTATTGAGAATAGCAATCCCTATCATATTATCATCCTGTCTTCAGATTTCATACGATATTACAGATATGTTCTGGGTCGGGAAATTGGGAAGCGGAGAAGTTGCGGCTGTCGGAACGGCCGGATTTTATATCAAATTGGGTTGGTCTTTGATAAGCGTGATAACCATCGGTACTATGGTATCGGTATCACACAGTATAGGGGCTGAAAAGAAGGACAGGATACGGCACTTCATATCATGCGGAATACGCAGTACATTCATGTTGGGGATATTCTATGCCCTGTTCATCTTTATGCTGGCGGAACCTCTTATATCCCTTTTCAATATCGAAAGACCGGAAGTAAACACAATGGCTCAGAACTATCTGAGGATAAGCAGTATCACTGTTCTTATCATGTTTATGAACCTTCTGTTTACCGCCATTATAGACGCACACGGAAAGACACAGTTCTCGTTCAGGGCGGTACTTTACGGGAATATCGTCAATATCATTCTTGACCCTCTGTTCATATTTTATTTCGGACTGGGAGTGGAAGGTGCGGCATGGGCTACGGCACTTTCACAGGGATGTGCCATGATGTATGCGATATATCTTCTCAGACACAGGCTTGAACTCACATTGAGTATAAAAGCGGTACCCCGCAAGTTTCTCAGGAAAATACTTGGAATAGGCACAGCACCTGCCATGCAGCGTATTCTGTTCTCGCTTATCGGCATAGCCATCGGGCGTATCGTAAGTATATGGGGAACAGATGCAATAGCCGCACAGAAACTGGGGCTTCAGATAGAGTCGCTTTCGTTTCTTCTTATGAACGGTCTGATGCAGGCAACCTCCATACTTATAGGGCAATATTACGGGGAGAGGAATACGGATATGATAAGGAAGTGCTATCGTACAAGCATCAGGCTTGGATACTGTATTTCCATACCTGCCACATTCATATTTTTAGCTTTCCCGGAAATCCTACTGTCGTTTTTCGTGAAGGAGGCTGCCACCATAGAAATAGGCAGTGCCTATCTGCGTATAGTCGGCTTCTCACAGTTGTTTGCCACACTCGAAATTCTTACTGCGGGAGCTTATACCGGACAGGGGCTTACCAAATATCCGGCAACCGTGAGTATCGTGTTCACCACAATGAGGATACCTCTTGCCCTTCTGCTTGGCAAAAGTATGGGAATGGGAATAGATGGTGTCTGGTGGAGCATATCGCTTACCAGCGTGATAAAGGGCATTGTACTTTATCTGTTATATAGAAAAAGGGAAAAGGAATTTAAAGAATCAAACATACAATATAGCAATATATGAATACACAGAATTTTTGCTTTGTACTTAAACAGAACAGCCATCTGCTTAGAGAGGGGTGTTTCGGACTTGAAAAGGAAAATGTCAGGGTCAATCAGGACGGTACGCTTGCCCTGACTCCACACCCGGCAGTATTTGGCGACAAGGGGAAACACCCTTATATAACCACCGACTTTTCGGAGAGTCAGGTGGAAATGATAACTCCGCCGCTGCCAAGTGTGGGAGAGGCTTTGGGATTTATGGAAACACTGCACGATGTGGTGACGGAGAATATCGGCGATGAGCTTCTCTGGCCTCAGAGCCTTCCGCCTGTATTGAAGGAGAATCAGGAGATACCCATTGCACATTATTCGGGAGAGTTCAAGGACAAGGAGTATTACCGTCAGAAACTTGCCGGAACCTACGGAAAGGAAAGGCAGCTTATTTCGGGAATACACTTCAATTTCTCTTTCTCGGAAAAACTGATGGACATTCTGCTGAAAAGCGGTGTGTGCGGCAACTCTATGGAGGAGGTCAGGGAAACGGTATATTTCCGTGTGGTGAGGAACTTTCTCAAATACCGCTGGCTTTTTATCTGGCTATATGGTGAATCTCCGCTTGCGGAAGAAACCCTGAATGTGATTTCGCTTAAAACGGGAGAAAAGCAGCCTATGAAGTGTGGGGTAAGCCTCAGTCTGAGGACAAGTCCGTTAGGGTATCGTAACCGTGAGGAGTTCTTCATTGATTATTCCTCACTTGAAGCCTATAATATGTCTATTGACAAACTGATAAGGGAAAACCGTATTGACGGACCTCACGAGCTTTATCTTCCGGTTCGTATCAAGTTTCTGGAAAAGGATAATGGTTCTCCTTCTTACATTGAGGTACGAATTGTGGATCTTGACCCGTTTACAAAATCGGGGGTATGTGCAAGTGCCATTTATTTTTCTCACCTTCTGCTTGTCTATTCTCTGCTGAAGGAGGAGAAGGGAAGTCTTACGGAGGAAGAACTGCAAAGGGCTACCCGTATTCAGGATATGGCTTCATGCTATGGAAGAGACGAAAAGAAGGAGTTGAAATGCTGCTCGATCACTGTACAGCAGAAAGCTACTTCTATTTTAGAAGATATGGAGAGGATTCTTTCAGAATATGGGGTGCTTGACAATGAAACCTACCATCAGGAGATGCAGCATAATCTGTACCTTGTACAGAATCCTGAGAAGCGTATAGGCATGGTACTGTATGAGAACATAAACAGAGTGGGGTTTGTACCGTTCCATCTGGAGAAGGCAAGACAGTATAGGGAAGCCACCATAAGCGGAGGTTACAGATTTCATGGACTGGAGGATATGGAAATGTCCACACAACTTCTGCTGAAGGCTGCAATACTTAAAGGGGTAGGTTTTGAAATACTTGACCGTAAGGAAAACTTCATACGTCTGTTTGACGGTAAAAAGGAAGAATATGTGATGCAGGCAACCAAGACCTCTCTGGACTCATACGTGTCTGTACTGATGATGGAAAATAAGGTGGTAACGAAGAAGGTGCTGGAACGTGCCGGAATAAGCGTTCCGGGCGGTTATGAATACACGTCACCAGAGGCAGGTATGGCAGACTACCGTATGTATGCAGGGAAACCTGTGGTAATCAAGCCTAAGTCCACCAATTTCGGATTGGGTATAACCATACTGAAGCACAACTATGATGAAACGGATTTCAAGGGAGCCTTACAGATAGCCTTTGAGCATGACAACACGTTGCTTATAGAGAAGTTCATACCGGGAAGGGAATTCAGGATATTCATCATCAATGATGAAGTGGTAGGTATCCTTCACCGTGTTCCGGCAAACGTGACGGGTGACGGTGTTCTGAATATCGGACAACTGATAGACAGGAAGAATGAAGATCCGCTCAGAGGTAAAGGATATCGCACCCCTTTGGAGAAAATAAGAAAGGGGCGTGAGGAGGAAATGTTTCTAAAGCAGCAGGGAATGGATTTCAATACTGTTCCTAAAGAGGGGGAAGTGGTCTATCTTCGTGAAAACTCCAATATCAGTACGGGAGGAGATAGCATAGATTTTACAGACGATATAGACGATTCGTACAAGGCTATTGCAGTGGAAGCTGCCAAAGCTCTGAACGTGAAGATTACCGGACTGGATATGATGATACAGGATATTCATGCTCCAGCCACACCGGATAACTATGCGATCATTGAAATGAACTTCAATCCTGCCATACATATACACTGTTATCCGTTCAAGGGCAAGAACAGACACCTGAACCATAAGATGATCAGGGCTTTGGGATTTTAAAGACAATGCAGACAATAAAAAGGATATGACCTATCCTTTTTATTATAAGTTCAATCAACGTATATTTACGATTAGTTGCTTTTGTTATCCAATCTACTGATTTTTTATTGTGAAATAACAATTTCTATAAAACGCTGTTATCATAAAAATGAATCTTGAATACAGCCGGGCATCGGAGTTCTGATTATTCGATGAACATTAAAGATTATGTTTCTTAGCCCGTATTATAATAACGACAGGTCTTTCTCTATCATTTCCAAAACATGCCTCATAGAATCCGTCTATAATGAATCCATGTCTGAAGCATATTTCAAAAATATCCTGTAAAGAGCGATGATAGTAACATTGCTTTTGAGGTTGTCCTTCAATGGCTTCTCCATAATAGTTATGTTTTGTCATATATTTATTTGTCAATGTTACAAAGCATGGATGCTGCGTAGAAAACACAAAATATCCATTCTCAGCAAGCAATTTGTTTACACAACGGAACAGATTGTCTATATCTGAAATATCCATTATAGCCATATTGGACACAGCCTTTGTAAAAGGCTTGTTTCTTTTTAAGGACATCATATCCTCATATTTGGTTACATCAGCTACGCAGAATTCTATCCTGTCATTGAAACGGGCTTGTCTCTTCCGGGCTAACTCAACCATTCTTTGTGAATAATCAAATGCCAAAACATCTATACCCTGTTCAGCCAAATATCCTGAATAATTTCCATTACCACAAGCGATATCCAATATATAATCCCCTTGTGTGGCTTTTAACAATTCATTTACTATTGGGCGAACAGTCAATCTCTGAAACTCATTCGAGTTCTCACCCATAGACTCATCCCAGAAGTCCGCATTGGCTTCCCAAGCTTTTAAACTATCCTCGTGTGAGGATGTGTTATCAAAGCAACTTTCAAGTATTGAATACAATTCACAGGGCTTACCCGTTGATTTGTGATTGATATTGATTAATATTTTCAACGGAACTTCCTTTTGATTGCCGATGCATGATAAATCAACATTTTCTATTACATGGCAGCCATTAGCTTCACAAATCTTGTCAAATTCTATATGTCTCTTTCCTTTCTCCGCTATACCATGAGAGTCAATGATAATAAAAAGCGGTTTCTTACTTAAAATTGTATGTAAGGAAACTTTACAAAGAGTGGTGTCTTTATTGAAATATTCCTCTGTCCCATATCGGTTATGTTCCAAATTCCCGGTATGTAATATTAAAGCCTTATTTTTCAACGAGCCGATATGTGCCATACTATCCATTGATGGCATACCAGCCGTACAATCTATAACAATCCCTTTAATTTGATACTCTTCTTTTTCTGGAACAGTAGTATAACAATCCAAATGAGTGCCGATATGTCCCCTCGCCCCAATACTGTCAGCTTGTGCGTTGACCCACTGGATTAGAGGAGAATCAACTTCCAATTTTATATGTAATTGTTGCATATTATGTTCGTTTTGTATAGTATTTTTGTCAATTTCAACGATTTGATTAGGAGCAAAAATACGGAAAAGTATGCAAACAAGAATTCATATCTATTGGAAAGATATTGTTTTTAATTTATTTTGTTTACTTTGCAATCAAAAAATAAAGAATCACACTTATGGATATCGCAAGTGTAATATAAAGATTTGAAGAAATAGGTGTGTGTTCCACAATAGACGGAGTGTGTCATTTGTTTTAGAAATTAACAGCAAAAACAGTATATATATGGATGCAATTCAATTATTAAAAAACAGAAGAAGTGTTCGGAAATACAAAGATCAGATTGTTCCGAGAGAACTTATTGAGGAGATTGTCAAATTAAGTCAGTTCGCACCTTCATGGTCAAATTATCAGGTAGCAAGATACAACATCATAGACAATAGGTCTCTGATTGAAGAGATAGCCAACAATTGTGTTCAAGGGTTTGTGTACAATGCAAAAACATTAACCAGAGCCAATGGCGTGGTTGTGTTAAGTTATGTAACCGGTAAAAGCGGATCACTGAAAGATAAGGTTAAACCAGAAGATGTAGTGTCAGACAACAGTGGCGCATGGGAATGTTTTGACGCAGGCATTGCTTGCCTTCAATTCTGCCTTTCTGCATATGCCAAAGGAGTTGCCACGTGTGTTTTAGGAGTAATCAACAACGATGCTATTGCCCAAAAAATAGGACTCCCTGAGAATGAAAAGGTCGCTGCACTGATTGTTTATGGTTACGAGGCTGGAGAACATCATGAAGCTCCTGTAAGGAAGGATATAAATGAAATTCTACGTTTTGTCGAATAAATATATTCATATTATGTTTTGCCTCCAGTCTTTTAACAACTGGAGGCTTTCTTCATTATAATTTCTGGGCTATATAGAAACCGTAACTATAATAATTCTTGTACTTTTTATAGAAGTCGGCTTCCTGTATGTCTCTTTCAACAATCATCTCTGCGGTTTCGTTATTACCAAATTTGTCCATAAAGGCCTTATGGCTGTTTAAGAGAGGATTGTAATAATTATCAAGCCAGCAGTCATCTGAAAGAATAAAGTGTCCGAGTACCTTGTATCCGGCTTCTTCCAGAACTCTGATTTTTCCTGCTATTGTATCCATTTCGGCATATTCTCCGGTCCAGAAGTCTTCCAGTCCTTTCGGGCGACAGTTTGTTGTCCATGACAACTCTGAAACAGCCAGTATACCTCCCGGTTTGAGAAACTCTTTCCAATAGTTGATGCCGTTCTTGAATCCGATATTGTAAACCGCTCCTTCCGACCAGATGATGTCAAGCTCCTCCTTTTCAAAAGGCAGCTTGTCCATAGATGCAGACAGTGTCTTAATATTTGCTGTTGTATTCTCCTTTGCGCTGTTCTCTTTCAGTTTTTCAAGAAACTCTTCAAACAGATCCACGGCAATGATATCACCTTTCAGCGTTTTCGCCAAGGACATAGTTTGCGCACCTGTTCCACATCCAATATCAGCTATCCTGTAAGACTTTTCTCTATCTATCTTAGCCAGTGTAATCGCTAGGTTTGTGGACTCGTCGTACCTGGCCTTGTCTCTTGTTGTTACGATGCAAATGCATCATCAATTCAAATTCGTCCATACAAATAAATTAAGTTATTGGTCTAATCCAGGTTTTTACTATACATTCTTAACATATTGGACTCGTTTTCTTCTTGAACCATACATAAAAAACTCCAATCATATTTTTCGTAAAAATCAGTATGTTCTGTCACCAAATATAATCTGTTTATTCCCAATAATTTCATATCATCACATACTTGCTTTAGCATATATCCGGCGACACCTTGTCTGCGATATTTTTCGTCTACATATAAAGCACAAATATTGGGAGTTAAATCCTTACGGTTATGAAAATCATTTTCAATTACACCTATACCCCCAATAATACTATTATCATTTTCTAACATTATATACCATTGTGGTATACTTGTTTCTTTTAGTAGACTCTCATTCATGCTTTTCAAATACTCCTCTTGGGGGATATCCCATTTAGCCTGAAACCAAGAAGCAGCATCTTGTATATATTCTTTATGTTCCCGTATTTTTTTAAAAACCATACTTTTAATTTTTATTATAATTGTTCGTTGATATTTTTTGAGGATATTTCGTCTGTATCAAGGTGGTTATCACGAAATATCCAATAAAAGGGATGTTACCGGATCCCAATTTCGTCCGAATTGCATTTTTGGGTGTGAAAAAGGGTGTAAATCTTGCAAATGCTTGATTTACACCCTTTATTGCGGAGAGAGAGGGATTCGAACCCCCGGAACCTCTCAGTTCAACGGTTTTCAAGACCGCCGCAATCGACCACTCTGCCATCTCTCCTTGTCTCTAAGACGGGTGCAAAAGTAGACAGTTTATTTGAATTATGCAAGTTTTTCGTTTTATTTATTTTCACTTTTTTCATGTTTTATCCCTCCATTTCTGATTCTCAGACACATAAAAATATCCGATCCCTATGCTATGCACAGGAACCGGATATAAATATGTATAGAGAAATTAAAACACTCTTTTTAGAAAAAAGGCATCTGTCTATTTCGTTTGCAGACTGCTTGAATGCAAGGCCATATGGACCTTCTCCTGCTCAGCTCTGATTGACCCGGCAGCCAGAATAATAGTTATGATCAAACCGATACAAGCCACTATAGCGATTACTTCCGTACTTTTGCGGGAAAGATACTTCCCTATGTTCTTTTCCATGCGTATTACTTTTTTATGAATAATCTGCTGATCTGAAATGTGTGATTCAAAATTAAGAAGAAAAGGAAGGCTTAGGGAGACGGTGAATAAATAAGTGGATAGGCAAAACGTTCAAACATCTATTTAACAACAAGATACACACCTATTATATTACTAAAAAAGTGGATCAAATATAAAAGGATTAATGAATTTTCCGGACTAAATTCTCGAAATCATCCCTGGAAACGCATGCCTTGTTCTTTACTTTTGCCCGGTAATTATAGATAGTATTCACCGAATAGCGAAGGAATTCGGCTATCTGAGAACTGTCGTTTATCCCCAAACGGATCAACGCAAAAATACGAAGTTCCGTATTCAGCAACTCGTCCCTTTTCAATACCACCTGTTCGTCTTCAAGCAAAAGTGAATTAAATTGTGTCACAAAATTCGGGAATAGATGGAGAAATGCAGTATCAAAATTCTTATAAAGTGCATTCAGCTCCGCCTCCAAGCCCTTTGACGATCGGGTAACTTTAACCAGTTCCCCGATCTGTCCGGAAGAAACCATCTTATAAACCATACGACGATAACCGTCGAGTTTATCGATATAAGAAGAACACAGACTCATGAAACGCCCGATATATTCCTCCTTGATCCGGTTGGATTCAGACAGTTCGAGGTTGGCAGACTGCAAACGATCGTTCATCTGATGCAATTCGCCGTTCAGCACCTTCAACTGCTCGTTTGTCTCCTGCAAATGATTGCGGGCCTCCGCCAGTCGCTTCATCTGCCGGTATATATAAACGATGGCAGAGATCAATAACAAGGTAAGTACACTAATCAGCGTCAGATATGTGACCAGTATCCGGTTCTTTCCTTCTATCGTAGCCTGATAGTTCTTATCGATCAACGAAAGGATATCCGCACTCTGCCAACTTCTTGAGCGGGCACGAAACCGGTTCGTCTCATCCCAAGAAAAACGGATATAATGATAAGCACGCTCGATATCGCCATCTTTAAGCAATAAATCAGCCAACATCCACAAGGAAGCATGATCTGTGATAGCCGACTGAATATCAGACAAAGACGAAAGGGCCAAATAATATTTTTCTTTTTCCCGATCCTTTTTTTGGCGGTAGATCATCGCACGCTGATAAGAAGTAAGTGCATATTCAGGAGTTCCGAACGGAATTTTTGCCAAACGTGTATCATTGATCCGAAGGGCTTCATCAGTATGTCCGTCAGCCCGCAAAGCCAGTTCCTGCAACTCAACCCGCTTGCTGGCATCTTCCGGCAACATCATCGCTAAAGAATCCCGATAGACGAGAGATTTATCTTCATAACGGCGTATACTTTGAGGATCACGGGAATTACCGGAGATCTCCCTGTATACCTGTTCTTTACAGGCGTAATAATCACGGGTAAGAGAAGCTGGCAAAGTTTCACGGCGGACTTCCTCCAATACATCAACCGCTTCTTGATACATGCCAGTTGCAGCATGCAGGGAGGCTAACAGCAATTTACTTTTGTACTCTCGCTCCTGATCACGCAAATTACAGGCGATCCTGATATTTTTGGTCAGATAGAGGACAGCCGAATCGCACATATAAGATTTATATTCCCGATAAATGCTATCGTTGAGCTGATAAGCAGCAATAGAGTTCGGAGCTATCTTGGTTGCCTTTCCTTTCAATTCACGGATCCGGGCTTCTCTCCTGTCTTTATAAATCTCATGCTGGAGAATCGTTTGATCCAAATTGATTAATAAAGAGTCGAGGTTACTTTCCGCAAAAACCATATTTGCAGTAAAAAACAAAAACAGAATTATCCTGTACCTCTTTCCCATTTCGACTCCAGCTTGTTTCCGGCAGACAAATGTAAAACAAAAAAGCTTTCCTCCGGACGAATAGCCGGGGAAAAGCTCTTAAATACATAAAAACAATCTGATATCATGTGGTAACATGTGCTTGTTTCAGCTTCTTCTTCGATAAGAAATTATGCGCCATCATTGGAAAAAGCTCCAGAAGCAAGAGTTCTTTTTCGTTTTCAGCCAATTGGACACCAACGTCTTCTATTACAGGATTTTCCTGCATTTCATAATCGGAAGGATCATAGGGGACCTCATCCCGCGAACCCGTAATCTTCAAACGAAATTCCGGATCAATCGGAACCGGCGTCTTTCCATACTCGCCTTTTACCAAAGCGACGAATTGATTGGACGGATTACTGTACATCGGACGTCCTTTTTGTTGATCCAACGCGCACGATACGGCTTGAGCCCCGATGATCTGGCTTGTCGGCGTTACCAAAGGCGGCAAACCTGCATCCATGCGCACCTGGGGGATCAACGACATTGCTTTTTCCAGCAAGTCCAACTGTCCCAATTGCTTCAACTGAGCTACCATATTCGTATACATTCCTCCCGGTATCTGTGCCTTCTTCACCAGTTCATTCGGTTCGGGGAAACCAAAATATTCTTCTATAGCACGGCAGAAGATAAGCAAATCTTCCTCTTTGTCTTTCCGGGCTGCGTCGATTGCATCGTTAAAAAAACGGTCGATCTCAGTCGGTATTCTGTCTGTCAAAGGGTTAAACGGCTTAGGTAGTTGTTTTGCCATATCGAAAACAGACAACTCTTTGCGGATATCCAACAGATGAGCATTGATTTTCGCGATTGCCTCCATATTGATATCCAGCTCGATCCCCATTTTCTTACAAAACACATACACCAGTTCGATTGCCGGAGCAGCCGTTCCACCGGCGAAATACCAGATATTGGTATCGACAACATCCACCCCGTTGACAATAGCGGCCAAAACCGAGGCCAAACCATATCCAGGCGTACAATGAGTATGAAAATCTACCGGAACTTTGAGATGTTTTTTAAACAAACGCACTATTTCGGCACTTCTTCCCGGTGGAATCAGGCCGCTCATGTCCTTAATCGTGATCATATCGGCTCCCAAAGCCTCCATTTGAAGCGCTTTATCCAAGAAGTATTCATTTGTAAAAACAGGCTTATGCAACGGATGTCCGTGTAAAGCTGCGACAATTCTTTCAACAGCCGAATGGTACGGATCGATCGTGTAACAGACGGCACAATCAGCCATTCCTCCGAAGCGTTTTACATATTTGACTGTCGATTTTATATTCTCCACATCATTCAGCGCATCAAATATGCGCATGATATCCAATCCCGATTCTATTGAATTGTGGCAAAAGCCTTTAATAATCTTATCGGGATAAGGATTGTAACCAAACAGGTTACGCCCGCGTGAAAGGGCCGTCAACTTAGAGGTATTCCCTACCGAAGCTTTTATTTTCTCCAACCGCTCCCAGGGATCTTCTCCCAAATATCGCATGATAGAATCGGGCACGGCACCACCCCATATTTCCATCGCATAAAAACCTGCTTCTCTATAAAAAGGAAGCACTTTGTCTATCTGTTTTTGTGACATTCGCGTCGCAAAAGCAGATTGCTGACCATCCCGGAGAGTCAGATCCCGAATCAAAAGTTTTCGTATCATACCTAATAATTTGTTTAGACCGTTTCAGACTTAAATCTATCTTTATAACAAAAATTAAACTGTTTTGATTGGAATTACCTGGTTAAGAATAGCAAATGTTTATAAAAACAGGCTTTCCGACTTATCATTTTGACATTCCACACCTGATTTTGGTATCAAAACAGCCACATCAAAATTCGACATAAACCTTAGAAACTGTTTTGATTTTTTACAAACAGTCTACTTTGTTATTTTGCCGTTGTTTTCGCCTATATTTTGAGTGTCTTTTTGACCATATTTGCCTCTCTTCTTCGTCAGATAGTCCGCTATCTTCCTCATCAGAGCGACATCTGATCCAAAATACATCTCAAATCATGAGGCGAAAAAATAAAAAACAGTCTCTTATTGTCATTCCCTGCTTATTGTATAAATTTCTAAAATACCTATTGGTCCAAATCGAAACAGTAGCACATGAAATTTGATTTTCTACCCCATATTTTTCATTTTTCCCTTGCGAGTAATATTTTTTAACAAACTTAAGATCACGTAAACCATTAAATAGCAGAACAGTATAAACTCCCCTGCTTTTAGGGCAGTTATTGTACAGTTTTATCCATCAAAAAAAACCGATTCGCCTCTAAGCAAGAGCGAATCATTTACACAATAGCAATTTTAGTTGCCTTGATTTAGAATAATAAAATAAAAACTATCTTTGAGGATTCATTACAATAAATTCAAAAAACAAATGGCAACCTCAAATATATCCGACACATTTCGAAAAGCAGAAAAGACAGATATCGAGCGAATCTGGCAAATCATCGGTCAGGCAAAAGCCCAGATGCAACGCCTTGGAAGTCAACAATGGGATGAAAGCTATCCAGCTATCGAGCATATCCATCAGGACATACAGGACGGAAACGGATACGTCATTTGCCGGGAAGACCGGGTTGTTGCATACGGAGTCATTTCATTCGACGGAGAACCTGTCTATAAAGAGATAGAGGGCAAATGGTCAAACGACCTGCCTTATGTCATCGTCCACCGTCTTGCCATTGCCGACGAGATGAAACGGCAGGGCATGGCAAAGCAATTTATGTTGCAAGCCGAGGAGGTGAGCCGTAAGAAAGGTGTCTACAATTTCCGTGTGGACACGAAATATGACAATACTTATATGTTACGTCTGATCGACACATTAGGTTTCCGATATTGCGGCGAAGTGTATTACCGGAATAACAGTGCAAGAAAAGCATTCGAAAAGACGATTCGTCCCCACTCCCATCCCATCGGTATTTCCGGTTATACAATCCGGGAAGCGACTTTAATGGATGCAGTCCCAATCTTTGAAGCGATCGATAAGGACCGGGAAGATCTGAGTATTTGGCTACCTTTTGTCGACAGCCTTAAAAGTGCTGTGGATGAAGAAAGGTTCCTGCAATCCGTATTGGCTGTTCCATACGAGCAACGCGATCCTGTTTACATTTTGGAACAAGGGGAAACTATTTGTGGACTGGCAGGTTTCCATTTCTCCGATGCACCCAACCATCGTACCGAAATAGGTTACTGGCTACTTCCCGCCTACCGGGGAAAAGGAATTATTACGCACGCAGTCCGTTATCTTTGCCAATGGGCTGTCTGTAAACGGAACATAAACCGCATCCAAATCCGGTGTGCTGTCGAAAACCATCCAAGTAACGCCATACCGAAACGTTTAGGATTCACATTGGAGGGAACAGAGCGGGATGGCGAACTGTTGGTTTCTGGTGAATATGTAGATACTAATGTATATAGTATATTAAAAAAAGAAGTCGAATCATGGAACAGGAAATCCAACTAAACGAGCACAACAAAGCCGAATATCCACCCATACATACGGCTGGTTTCAACCCTTCTTTAAACGATGTCATCATCTATCAAACAGAAGACGGGGAAATCAAAATGGATGTCAAAATGGAAAAAGAAACGGTTTGGTTGACACAAGCGCAGATGAGTGAATTGTTCCAAAAAGACAGGACAGTCATTGGTCGACATATCAATAACATATATAAAGAGGGAGAACTATATAGAGATACCACATGTGCAAAATTTGCACACATGGGTTCAGAAGGTGATCAAAAATATGAAACTTTACTGTATAATCTCGATGTTATCATATCGGTAGGCTATCGGGTAAAATCCAAGCGCGGCACCCAATTCCGTATCTGGGCCAACAAAATACTAAAAGACTATCTTATTAAAGGATATGCCATCAACCAAAAGATACAATTAGAACATTATCAAGAGTTGAAAGACATCGTCCGTATCCTCGGCAATACACTCAAAAACCAGGAACAACTAACATCCGAACAGTCTAAAGGCCTATTGGCTGTTGTAACCGATTATGTCTATGCCCTTGACACTTTAGACAAATACGATTATCAGCAACTCACAATCGAAGAGACGACAAAAGGAGATAGATTTCATGCCACCTATGAAAATGCAATGGAAGCTATTCGAAGCCTAAAAGGTAAATTCGGGGAAAGCGAACTGTTTGCACATGAAAAAGATCAGTCATTCAAAAGTTCGATTTCAACCATTTACCAGACATTCGATGGTGTAGAACTTTATCCCAGTATTGAAGAGAAGGCAGCTATGCTACTTTATCTGGTAACAAAGAATCATTCTTTCAGCGATGGTAATAAACGAATTGCAGCTATGCTATTCCTCTGGTTTATGGAAAAAAACGGTCTTCTCTATCATACGAATGGAGAAAAACGGATCGCTGATAATACATTAGTAGCCCTCACTCTAATGATTGCTGAAAGTCGTACGAATGAAAAAGACATTATGGTAAAAGTAGTAGTAAATTTAATCAACCAGAATAATTAATATGGAACAGGAAATCCAATTAAACGAGCACAACAAAGCCGAATATCCTCCTATGCATACGGCAGAACATATCTTGAATCAGACGATGGTCCGTATGTTCGGTTGCCCGCGTTCGAAGAATGCACATATAGAAAGGAAAAAGAGTAAATGTGACTACGAGTTGCCGGAAGAACCGACAGCCGAAATAATGGCAGAGGTGGAACGCCGGGTAAATGAGGTGATCGACCGGCATTTGCCTGTTACAATCGAATTTGTACCGAAAGCGGAAGCCAAGGAGATCGTCGATCTTAGCAAGTTGCCGGAAGACGCAAGCAACACACTGCGTATTGTCCGCATCGGAGATTATGACGTTTGCGCGTGTATCGGAGCGCATGTCAATAACACTTCTGAAATCGGACATTTCAAAATGTTGACATACGATTATACCGACGGCCGGCTACGCTTGCGTTTCAAATTAACAGAATGATAAATAAAGTGCCAATATGCCAATAAATCAACGTGCCAATAGATGGAAAACTCCTACTGATTGACACATTGATTTATTAGCATATTATTCACCTTGACCGTACTTCTTTCCTCATAAAAGAGACATACGACAATGCAAAACATACAACTGTCGCAGCAATCAATCCAGTCAGTTGCGGCCAAACAACCAAAAGACTCTGGCCTAAAGGCAACGGACTTGGAATCGCACCATGCACCTGCTCCATTGTCAACGGTCCCAGACTCCGCACGGAAGGCATTAACAATGTCATCGTCGCTTCATTAAACAACTCACTCGGTGCAAAACGCAGTAAATTCAGCATAAACCGTTGGTAAGCGATCACCTGATAGTCAGAAGCCCAAGCCGAAGGACTCAATGCCTTTCCGACAAGGTTGATAATCATATTATAAAAAACGCTGAAAAACAACCAAATCGCCACACAAGCCAATGCCGATGTTGCCGCCTGTTTAAAACGGATCGAAAAGAATATCGACAAGTTCAACCAGAATGCCACATAAAAAAGACTTACGACCAGAAAGAAGATAACACGCATAAACTCTTCTGCCGTAGGCGGGATTCCGATCGCAATCAGCCCGAATCCCATGACCAGAAATCCCAGCATGAACAACATGATGCCGATTACAGTCAGAGCCGCCACAAACTTTGCATTAATCAAATAATCCCGGTGAATCGGCTGAGACAAGATACGGCTCAACGTTCCTTTGTTCTGTTCCGAATTAATAGCATCGAATCCCAGTGAAATTCCTAACAATGGTCCCAGAAAACTAATAAATACTGCAAAAGAAGGCAACGTTCCGTCCGAAACCGTAAACAGTTTCAGAAAAAGAAAAGCTCCATCAGGATCATTCGGCTTTATCGCTTCACGGATATTTGTCAGAGCCGTATACAACGACCCCATACAAGTCAGTGCAATGATAACGATCAGGATAATAAAACGCCAACTTCTCACATAATCGGAGATTTCCTTATTGACAATAACCCAGAAAGGATGATTCGTATTACTCATGGCTACGTCCTCCCCCGAAATATTGATTATAGATATCATCAAGCCCATGCTCGGTCTTATGCAAATCTGTCAGTTCAATCTCCGCCAACAGCTTTCCTCCTCCAAACAATCCCACCCGATCGCAAACTTGCTGGACCTGGTTCAAATGATGGGAAGAAAACAAGACAGTCAATCCCTCTTCCCGGCTCAATTGCCGGATCAAATCCATAAATTCCTGCACTCCTGCCGGATCTATCCCCGAAGTCGGTTCATCCAAAATGATTACTTCAGGACTTTTGATCAGCACATCAGCCAATCCAAGACGTTGGCGCATTCCCTTGGAATATTTACCGGCCTTCTTATCCGCTTCCTTCAATAACCCTACCCGGTCAAGCAACCGCTCCGCTTTCACACGTGCTTCTTTCTTCCGAATGCCATTGAGGGCAGCAGTATAGATAAGATTCTCAATCCCCGTCATATCCTCGTAGAACCCCACATCCTCCGGCAAATATCCGACCTTACGCTTTACATCTATCGGATGAGTAGTGGAATCGATATTACATACTTTTACAGAGCCGGTCGTCGGTTCGGTCAAGCCCAGCATCATGAGTATGGTCGTTGATTTACCCGCCCCATTCGGCCCCAACAATCCGAATATCTCACCTTTACGAATCTGCAAGTTCAGGTCGTTCACGGCAGTAAAGTTTCCATACTTTTTCGTCAAACCGGTAAGTTCGATCACATACTGGCACATGACTTACCTCCTTCCATATTTACGGAACAGATAATACACGCCGCCCAGCACGAGCACAATAATCAAAATTCCCAACCAACCGTAAATCATGGGAGTATGGACGGATATGCGGAACTCCGCAGTCGTATTGACTTCAGGTGTTTTGGCCGTCATCTTCGTCACATAATCACCAGGAAGAGCTTTTCCGGATGCTTTTATAGTCGCAGTAACATTCGTCGTGCTACCAGCCGTCAGTTTGTCTATTTTAGAAGGTTCAAAGGTTACTTCCCAGTCAACCGGCTTAGTGGCTGTCAACTGGACATCCTTCAGTTCGGCAGACCCATTGTTGCGTACGACCAAATCAATACGTTTCATATCTCCTGCCGTAATTTCAGCACTCAACAATCCTCTCGGAGTCGTCAGTTCGATATCATAAGAACCAGTGATAACTACCTCCAACTCGATATCGGCAGAGGTCGAACTGGTTGTCGCATGGACCGGGATCTTATAAGTGCCTGCCTGCACATTAGCCGCCGGATTGATATCGATGCTGATATTTTCCGTCGCATTGGCTTCCACTTGTGCGGAAGTAGCCTGCTTGCCCGCCACCCGGAAAGTGACGTTCCATCCTCTCGGAGCGTCTGCCATCAACGCATATAGTTGCTGGTCGGCAGTCTGGTTCTTCAACGTCGCGTTGAAATTGAAGGTCGATTTCGAATTGCCCTGCATATTGGGCTGCTTTGTCATAAATTCAGTTTGATAAGTTCCTTGTTCAGAGACAGTTACAGTCAACGGCAATTCCGCAACACCCGGAGCGGACAGCGTAAAATGGTACGTTCCTTTATTCACCTTAAACGGGACATCCACTTTGAAAGTAAAATTCTTCTTCTCACCCGGCAGAACGGATATCTGGTCAACCGTCCAACCTCCGGCTTTCATCTCATACTTCCATCCTCGCGGCATTCCTGAGACGGAAATAGAAGCATTTCTCACTTCGTCACAATTATTAATGACGTCAACACTGTAATTGATAGACTCTCCCGGCGGAACCGCAATCTTAGTGTAGGGAGTATACAACATCACACATTCACCGGCGCCATATGCGCGTGTACTCATCGGAAATAATACAAGTACGAGTACAAGTAATAGATTAAGATGATTCGTTCGCATTACTATAAAAAATTTTAGTACAAAATTGTTTATCAATAGCTGGCGACAAATATAAAAGTCTTCTTTATTACTGTCTATTAAAAGTATTAAAAAAAAATTACTACAATAACCCCCGTTCCCCGTTTCCTCACATGTTTTGATCGAAGCGTAAGGAAGTTTTGCATTCAAGCCAATAATTATAGAATATGAAACAACGAAATAAAATATTTTTGTGTAAGTTTGCGTCCGCTAAGCGTGATATTTTAATACAGAACTTAAATATAAGAGTTATGCAATCAATTGACAATTTCAATTTTGCCGGCAAAAAGGCATTTGTAAGAGTTGACTTCAACGTTCCTTTGGACGAAAACTTCAACATCACAGACGACACTCGTATCCGTGCCGCTCTTCCTACTCTGAAAAAGATTTTGGCAGACGGTGGTAGTGTAATCATCGGTTCTCACCTGGGACGTCCGAAAGGCGTTACTGACAAATATTCACTGAAACACATCCTGAAACACGTTTCCGAATTGCTGGGTGTTGATGTTCAGTTCGCTAACGACTGTATCGGTGAAGAAGCCGGCGCTAAGGCTGCCGCTTTGCAACCAGGCGAAGCATTGTTGCTTGAAAACCTTCGTTTTTATGCTGAAGAAGAAGGCAAGCCGAGAGGTTTGGCTGAAGATGCAACAGACGAAGAAAAGAAAGCTGCCAAGAAAGCTGTTAAAGAAAGTCAGAAAGAATTTACAAAGAGATTGGCATCTTATGCTGACTGCTATGTAAATGACGCATTCGGTACAGCTCACCGTGCTCACGCTTCTACGGCATTGATCGCTGATTATTTCGATGCTGACCACAAAATGTTCGGCTACCTGATGGAAAAAGAAGTAAAAGCGGTTGAAAAGGTATTGAACGACATCACTCGTCCGTTTACAGCAATCATGGGTGGTTCCAAGGTTTCTTCCAAGATCGAAATCATCGAAAACCTGTTGAACAAGGTAGACAACCTGATCATCACCGGCGGTATGACTTATACTTTCACAAAAGCTATGGGTGGTAAGATCGGTAAATCAATCTGCGAAGATGACAAGCTGGATCTGGCTCTCGACCTGATGAAAAAAGCAAAAGAAAAAGGTGTAAATCTGGTATTGGCTGTTGACGCTAAGATCGCTGACGATTTCAGCAACGACGCCAAGACTGCTTATGCCAACGTCAACGAAATTCCTGACGGATGGGAAGGTCTTGACATCGGTCCGAAGACTATTGCTCTTTATGCTGAAGTTATCAAGAACTCCAAAACGATCCTGTGGAACGGTCCTACAGGCGTATTTGAATTCGAGAACTTCACAGATGGTTCTCGCGCAGTTGGCGAAGCTATCGTTGAAGCAACCAAGAACGGCGCTTTCTCATTAGTGGGTGGTGGCGATTCAGTTGCTTGTGTTAACAAGTTCGGTCTGGCAAACGGCGTTTCTTACGTGTCTACAGGTGGTGGCGCCCTGCTGGAAGCCATCGAAGGTAAAGTTCTTCCGGGTATTGCAGCTGTTAAGGGCGAAGCATACAAATAAGAATAATCCTTATTCATAATAAAAGGCCGCTTCTTTCGAGGAGTGGCCTTTTTCATTGCTTTTTATCAAATATGACGCATTGAATTGCATGAATTGTCAATTGTCAATTGTCAATTATCAATTCAATTTTGTACCTTTGCACGTCATATTTGGAATCAATAGAAAAAAACATAAGAATTATAAGGAAATGGCAAAAGAGCTGAAAGAACTGACTCCGAGAAGTGTGAACTACTCGCAGTGGTACCAGGATCTGGTAATCAAAGCGGATCTGGCAGAGAATTCTGCAGTACGCGGCTGTATGGTGATCAAGCCTTACGGATATGCAATTTGGGAAAAGATGCAACGTATCCTCGACGATATGTTCAAGGAAACAGGCCACGTAAATGCTTACTTCCCTTTGCTGATCCCGAAATCATTCCTGAGCAAGGAAGCCGAACATGTAGAAGGCTTCGCCAAAGAATGTGCCGTTGTAACACATTATCGTCTGAAAACAAACCATGACGGTACAGGTGTCGTGGTCGACCCGGCCGCCAAGCTGGAAGAAGAGCTAATCATCCGTCCGACTTCCGAGACAATTATCTGGAACACTTATCGCAACTGGATTCAGTCTTACCGCGACCTGCCTATCCTTTGTAATCAGTGGGCGAACGTGATGCGTTGGGAAATGCGTACACGCCTCTTCCTCCGTACCGCAGAATTCCTGTGGCAGGAAGGACATACTGCCCACGCGACACGTGAAGAAGCCGAAATCGAAGCAAAGAAGATGCAAGGTGTATATGCTGACTTTGCAGAAAACTATATGGCGATGCCGGTCGTCAAAGGTGTCAAGTCTGCAAGCGAACGTTTCGCCGGAGCATTGGATACCTATACGATCGAAGCGATGATGCAAGACGGAAAAGCACTGCAAGCCGGTACGTCTCACTTCTTAGGACAGAACTTCGGTAAGGCATTCGACGTTACCTTTATCGACAAAAACGGAAAGAACGAATACGCCTGGGCTACTTCATGGGGAGTTTCAACCCGTCTGATCGGAGCCCTGATCATGTCCCATTCCGACGATAACGGCCTGGTATTGCCTCCTCACCTCGCTCCTATCCAAGTGGTAATCATCCCGATCTACCGCAGCGCAGAGCAGTTGGCGCAGATCAGCGAAAAGGTAAACGGCATCGTTGCCAAGCTGAAAGCGTTGGGTATCTCCGTAAAATTCGACGACGCCGACAACAAGAAGCCGGGATGGAAGTTCGCCGAATACGAACTGAAAGGCGTTCCCGTACGTTTAGCTATGGGAGGACGCGATTTGGAGAACAACACGATAGAAGTGATGCGTCGCGATACACTGGAAAAAGAAACTGTGACTTGCGACAACATCGAAACATACGTCCAGAACCTGCTGGAAGAAATCCAAAAGAACATCTTCCAGAAAGCACTCGATCATCGTACGGAAAAGACAATTACAGTCGATACCTACGACGAGTTCAAGGAAAAGATCGAAGAAGGTTACTTCATCATGGCTCATTGGGACGGAACTACCGAAACGGAAGAGCAGGTGAAGAACGAGACGAAAGCTACAATCCGCTGCATTCCACTGGACGGTGACAAGACTCCTGGCAAGTGTATGGTGACCGGCAAACCTTCTGCACAGCGCGTATTGTTCGCACGGGCATATTAAATCGTCCCTTACATACGGAAGAAATTAAAGTTCCATAGGCACGAAACTCTTGTTCCATGCTTATGGAATTTTTGTTTCATGCCGATGGAACTTTTGTTTCCCGCCTATAAAATTTTATTTACCTTTGGGGAAACTAATCGGAGACTAGTTATGGATTTAATTCTTCCTACCAATCAAAATACTTCAGTTCCTGTTACGCTTGATACAAAAGTGCTGGTCGTAATCGGGGCAAACGGGGCCGGTAAAAGCTCCTTCGGCAGAAACTTGCACCAACGCTACACCGGACAAAGCGTATGGATATCCGGAATGCACTCCCTCTTCCTTAGCAGCGAAGAAAGCAAGGCTCCGGCGGACGGCAACGAGCTGGCCAGACTCCAATCCATGATTGCAGAACGACTTTTCATGCCGCGTATGTCAGAATACGAAAAATTGATCCTGCATTTGCAAACGGAAGAATTCGAAGCTGCCGTCCAGTATAAAGAAGAAAGCAAACTGGCCCCCGATCTATTGCCGCCGGTCACCAAGATAGACCGTATCCAGACGATTTGGGAGAAGATGTTCCCGCATAACCGGCTGGTACGCAAATCGGGTTTTATAGAGCTGGCCTCCACCAGTATCGACGGAGATTCCTATACGGCCGGCAGGATGAGCGACGGCGAAAAGCTGGTATTCTATCTGATAGGAGCCGTACTCTGTGCTCCTGAAAATGCATTATTAATCATTGAAGAGCCGGAAGTCCTGCTCCACGACTCCATCAAAAATCCTTTGTGGGACGAGATAGAAGCCATGCGGCCGGATTGTACCTATGTGTATCTGACGCACGACATCGACTTCGCCGCCTCCCGCGATAACAGCAAACGCCTCTGGATACGTTCTTACAATGGGGATGCCCGGATATGGGACTACGAACTGATCGAAAGTAACGACAGTTTCCCGGAAGAGGTCTATATGGAAATATTAGGCAGCCGCAAACCGATCCTGTTTATCGAAGGGACCGACTCCAACAGCATAGACAGCCGCCTCTATCCGCTTATCTTTCCCGACTACAAAGTGAAACCGATGGGAGGTTGCCAGAAAGTAATCGAAACAACAAAGGCATTCGCCCAGTTGAAAGATTTCCATACGCTGGACTCGAAAGGGATCGTCGATCGTGACCGTCGTACGGAAGGAGAAATCGCTTACCTGCGCGAACAACATATCTACGTGCCCAACGTGGCCGAAGTAGAAAACCTGCTGATGCTGGAGCCGGTCATCAAGACTGTTGCCGCCCGCCTGATGAAAGATCCGGAACAGGTCTTCAACCAGGTCAAAGAAAACGTCATCAAGCTTTTCCTAAAAGATCTCGAAAGCCAGGTTTTGCTTCATGCCCGCCATCGCGTACAGAAAAAGTTGGAAACAGCCCTGAACCGGAAGATGAGCACGGTGGACGAACTGACCGAGCATGTAGAAAGCATCCGCGACACCGTACATGTAGATGAAATCTATACGGGGATCAAGGAGAAATTCATCCAGTTTGCCGAAACCGGAGATTACAAAAATATCCTTCGCGTCTACAATCAGAAAGGGATGCTGCCTCAATCCCAGCTTTGCAAATACTGTGGGATCAGTAATAAAGAGAGTTATTTAAACCTCGTCCTCTCCATTCTGAAAGAGAATAAAGAAGATGCGAATGTCATCCGGACTTCCATCAAAGAATGTTTAGGAACATAAAAAAGTTTCCCGAAAAGAACAAAAAGTCCGTAAAAAGTCGTTCTTTTGTAGTTCAGAAAAATTTATTCAACGGGGCGGAAGCTCCTTACCGATTTAAACTATGCGCACACCTACTCTTCAATATCTTTATCTGCAAAAGCCGGTAACGATGATTATCGTCATTTGTATAATCGCCGTCCTTCCCTGGATCGGGCTGGGAGATTTTTCGACCAAGGGAGAACCTCGCGAAGCGGCGGTTGCCGTTTCCATGCTCGAAACCGGCAACTGGATTTTGCCACAGGTCTATGCAAACGAATTTGCTTATAAGCCGCCGTTGGCGCATTGGCTGATGGCAGTCGCTTCCCTACCTCAGGGATATGTTTCAGAGTTCACCTCCCGCCTGCCGTCTGCGCTGGCTTTTATCATACTGATCGGTTTCACGCTGGTTTTCTTTGGCAAGCGGTTGCGGTTCCAGCAGGCATTCATCGCCACGCTATTGCTCATCACCTGTATCGAGATACATCGGGCGGCTATGACCACGCGTGTGGATATGCTACTGACAACCTTTATAGTGATCGGGCTTTATCAGCTATACAGGTGGGAAGACAAACTGGAGCTAAAAGGAGTGCCGATCGCCATTCCGGCCTTATTGGGATGTGCCGTACTGACAAAAGGACCGGTGGGTATTATCCTGCCGTTATTTGTTTTCGGGGTCTATTTGCTGATGCTTCGTAAATACTCCTATTTAGTGATATTCAAAACACTTCTTTATGCTGGTATTTCTTCGATATTCCTACCTCTATTGTGGTATGTCGCTGCCTGGAAACAAGGAGGTGATGCGTTCCTGAATGTGGTGTTAGCAGAGAATTTCGGTCGTTTCTTCCACCTCAGCACGCCTGATATCCATTACAATTTAGGGCATGAAAACGGAGTCTGGTACAATTTCATGACACTGGCTGCGGGATTTGTTCCCTGGACGATCTTCTTCTTTTTCTCTTTATTCGGATTAAAATTGCACAAATCGGAAAAGTCGGTGAAAGAGATACTGGCTGACACTTGGAATAATATTCGATCGATGGAAAAAGAGAAACTGTTCAGCTTAGTTGCACTGGTTTGTATCATTTTCTTCTATTCGATACCTTCCAGCAAACGAAGCGTATACCTGATGCCGGCATATCCGTTTATTGCCATTTTCTTGGCTCAATATACATTATATATTACGGAATACCGAACGAAGGTAACCCGAGTATTTGCCGCTTTCATGGCCTCCATTACTGCCGTCGTCGTGATTGCCGTCGGCCTGACGATGGCCGGAGCAATCGATCCTGTCAAGATTGCGAGTCAGTACACAAGCCGCCAATCGACACTGGAAATGGTCGAGTTGGTATCGAATATGTTCGCATATCCCTGCGGACTGACAATTTGTATACTGATAGTCCTTTTGGCAATTCTGGCGACTGTCTATTATCAGATGTTCAAGAAGATCAACATCAAGATCCTGTATGCGACAATCGCATTGGCTTTTGCCATTAACTTACTGATCGACGGGGTTGTCATGCGCGGTATACGCCAAGGAAGTTCCGCCCGTCCGTTTGCCGAGCAGGTTCAGAAAGAATATCCGTTGGACGACATGAATATGTATGTAATGAATGATCTGAAGACATACGCAAATCTTTATGGGCTGAATTTCTATCTGGGCAACAAGTTCCATAATTTCGGGCAGGAACAGCCAGTAAGCGGCTTCTTTTTCTGTACCGTGAAAGACTTGGAAACAGTACAAAAAAATTATGGAGATAAGTACACATTCAGTCTACTTACCTCCACAAAGAATGTTATTGCCGACGTACGTCAAAGAATCGTACTGTGCAGCTTCTTACGGAACGAATAATCAATATTTAAAGACTTTGCCACCGGCAAGCACTTCCTGTCTTGCTTCATCGAATGTCGCTTTTTCTCCTGTCCGAAGAGAAGCCGTACACATGATGTTGGCAATGGAATGATTATAGCCGGCATCTACCGGAGCATTCGGTTGCTTGCGGCTTTTCACGCATTCCATCCAATTACGCATATGCAGGTTTGTCATAGGGTCAGCTCCTGTATTGGAACCCGTTTCCACCTTGATGGAAGGCAATTCGAATTCTTCCAACAGGTTCGGTTGCATTCCCATTTCATCCGCGAAACGTTTAGTCAGGCCACCTTCCGATGTCACTTTATTTGTATCCAGGTTCAACGTACCGCCATTGGAAAAGTACAATTCTTTTGTTCCGCCTGCCGAGTTATGCATACGGGAAGAATATACGACCTGGAAATTCTCGCCTGCTTTTCCATAATCAAACACCGCCGTCATCGTATCATAACTGCGGCGTCCGTCATTCCATTGATAGATTCCGCCATTGGCTGCGACACTATTCGGATGGTTGCAACCAGTAAACCAGTGTACCGTATCGATCTGATGTGACATCCACTGGCCGGGAATGCCGGAAGAATACGGCCAGAACAGGCGATATTCCAAATACTTACGCGGGTCCCATTCTTCGTACGGGCGATTTAGCAGGAAGCGCTTCCAATCAGTATCCTTCTCAAAACATTGTGCGACCAAAGCCGGACGACGCCAGCGTCCGGGCTGGTTAACGTTCCAGCACATTTCCACCATCGTGATCTTGCCGAACTTACCGGAGCGGATAAAGTCGTTGGCAGCATGATAGTTTGGAGCCGAGCGGCGTTGGGAACCAATCTGCACGATCTTTCCACTTTCCAACACAGCTTTGCGGGCGGCACGGGCATCTTCCATCGTTTCTGCAAAAGGTTTCTCTACATAGGCATCGCATCCAGCTTTAACTGCTTCGATACAGTGCAAAGCGTGCTGAAAATCGGATGTGGCAACGATCACAGCATCACACATTTTTGCGTCATACAGTTCTTCGTTGTTACGGAATGCTTTTACTTTCTTTCCATATTTCTCCTGGAAGAAAGCAACACCTTCTTCTCTACGCCGTTTCCAGATGTCGGAAATAGCGACGATTTCAAAGCCTAACTCATCGGCACAAGCCATAAAAGCAGGAATCAAAGAATGGCGGGCACGGTCTGAAAAACCGACAATACTCACACGAATCTTCTCGTTTGCGCCCATTATGTTAGCGTAACTCTCTGTACTGAACCCCAGTCCGCCAATAGTCAGACCGGCTGCACCTAAGGCGCTGTGTTTAAGGAAATCTCTACGTGTTGTCATGGTTCCTATTTTTTAGTTAACTATTTGAGTTCTCTTATCTTGATATTCCGGAAAGAAACTTCGTCCCAGTGATCCTGCAAAAGGATATGACCTTTTTCAGCAGTACCGAAAGGTCCGAATTCGGCATATTCCTTCTTCGCGAATTTACTTCCCTTCACGACTTCCAGGAATGCATCCGAAGCCCAATCATACTCAACGGTCTTAAAGCCGTTCATCCAATGTTCGACATGCTTGTTAGGGAATACTTTGATAACCCCCTTATTCCACTGTCCGACACCATTGAAGCGTTTATTTTTCGCAGGGATAATATCGTACAAGCTGGAAACTGTACGGCTACCAGGATAAGTCGTGTACAGTTTGGCATCCGGATGCTGCTTGTCATCCAGAACCTGGTATTCCGGACCGATCACAAAACCTTTATTCTTCTTGCTTTCCTGAATCAGATATTTCATACCGCTATTTGCCCCTTCCGTCAACTTGAACTCAAAGCTCAGTTCGAAGGCACCAAACTCATCGACAGTCAGGATATCACCACCTCTTTTGCCTTCCGGACCGCCATTCTTCATAACAGTCAGTTCACCATTTTCGATCTTCCATCCGTTTTCGGGGAATGTTTCCTGTCCGGCACCTCTCCATCCGTTAGAAGTCTTACCATCAAACAACAGTTTCCAACCAGCCTCTTTTTCTGCTTCTGTCAGCGTATTCGGAATACAGTTCACTTCCGGGGCCAACGGGCCTTGCATACGCTCTGCCTCCAGATTTTCCGTCTTAATACGGATATTACGCCACCAGATTTCCTTGCCGACATTCTCCGTTTTTCCGAAAATGCCATGTACCTGGAAAGCAATAAAACCTTCCGGTGTCATATCATCCACTACATTCGAAGTGTTCACGCCATTCAGCCAGATGCGGATACTGTTGCCGATAGCTTCAATCCGATACTTGTTCCAATCATCTTTCTTATAGGCGGCTCGTCCGGCTTCGTTATTCGTCAAAGGAGCCAACCAACCACGTCGCGCTTCATCATAAAGCCCACCACTCCAAGCACGGTCGGACGGGTCGATCTCGCACTGATAGCCATGCACACGTCCATTGTTGTAATCCGGCTTACTTTCGCTTCGAAACTGCACCCCGGAATTCAAGTCTGGATGACATTTCACTTCAAACTCCAGAATAAAATCACCATACGTTTGTTCTGTCGCCATAAAGCTATTCGGTTCTTTATCCACAGTCTGGCCGACCATACATCCATTCTCTACACGATAGGGAGCCTTACCGTTCAACTGCTTGAAGCCAGTAAAATCCTTACCATTAAACAATTGCTGCCATCCGTCGTTAGGTTGGCAGGCACCACACAGCAAAGTCAGAGACAAAGCTGCTAATTTCAAATACGCTTTCATTTGCTTTCTGATACTATAATTAGTTAGACAATTAATTTCCTTTAGTTAACAAACATGTGTACGTGCACAAAGATATAAGTTTTTGCACTACCATAGCATTAAATCTCAAAAAAGTTAGAACAACTACACTAAAATAGCTCTTTACAAGCCGTCTATTTCCCGTTCTCCCTGCTACTATTCTAAAATCAGTGCCAGTGATTATAAAATCAGTGTCGGCGATTATATAATCACTGCCGCCGATCATATAATCACTGACAGTGATTTAAGAATAATATGGCAGTAAGGCCATTTTTTATTACGCAATAAAAAAATAAAGTCAATAAGATTTACAAATTTATTTTCCTGTATCCCAATAAGAAGTATATTTGCAGACAAATGACCTTATTATAAACGAATTGATTTTTATGGAACAACAGTTTATGAAGACTGCCTTTTTTGATTTCGACGGTGTGGTTGTAGACACAGAACCTATTTACGATATTTACTGGAATGAAGCGGGAGAACGCTATCAGACGGGAATCCCCAATTTCGCATCCCATATCAAAGGGACGACATTACCTTATATATTGGATAAGTATTTCTCCGACCGGTCTGAAGAATTTAAAGAAATGGTAACCCGCGAATCAATGGATTTCGAACAGAAAATGCCTTTTCCACCGGTTCCGGGTGCAATGGAGTTTATCCACCTTTTGAAGGGTAAAGGGGTAAAAGTCGGTTTGGTCACCAGTTCCGACAATGCCAAATTGGAACGGGCTTTCCGCCTTTTGAAACTCGACAATCTGTTCGATACGGTTGTGAGCGCTGACCGGATTACAAAAGGGAAACCGGACCCGATGTGTTATCAGCTTGCCGCCTCCGATCTGCATGTATCACCTGCCGACTGCTTGGTATTTGAAGATTCTTTTGCCGGAATACAAGCCGGGACCAATGCGGGTATGCGGGTTATCGGACTTAGCACGACCAATTCCGAAGAGTCTTTGAAGGACAAGGTATATCAGGTCATACCCGATTTCCAAAACATTACGTTCGAAGAATATCAGAAATGGTAGAACGGGAACAGAAAATGTATCGTCCTTTTAGAAAATAAAAAAGGGGATGTGTTACCACTCCCCTTTTTTATATAGACAAAAGCTCGGTTACTTAGAAATTGTATCCAACGCGGACAGCTAATGCTGCGGCATCCAAATCCTTTATTATATTATATTTAGCTTCCAACCCGACAGATATCCGATCCGTCGCATACACTTCACCGCCCAAGCCAATATTAGCACCGAAACGAGTTTCATTAACACTAAAATTACCTACGCTGGCTTTCCAAAACGAAAGGCTCAACCCGGCCAACGGGTAAAAGCCGAACATCTCACTCAATTTAAACACATAATGAGCATTCATATCGATCGCCCATGCATTCAGACCATCATTCTTTACAAAATGAGTAATAGACGGGGTCAAACGAAACGCATCCGTTACACAATAACGATAATCGATGCCGATAGTAGCATTGCCGATATCATTAAAATTATAACCTAAGTTGAAACCAAACGAGGATTGACCTTGCTGCGTCTGTGCATACGCACCTATACTGAACAGCGTCAGCATCAACATAACAATTAATTTTTTCATACTTTTCTTATTTAGTACAACAATATCTATCGCCAAATATAGTATTTTTTCCTATAAAGGCCTATTATTTTACTTTTAATTTATCACCTGCGCTCTTTACAATGCTACGATAATAGTCTTCGTCATAGCCAGGGAAATCCGGATATTCAGACAATCCGTAACCATTCTGTTTGAATTGTCCGTTTTCTTCCTTCTTCACGTTACCGTCCATATATTTGACTAACAGATATTCTCCTAATTTCTTCCAACGGGCCGTTGCCTGGTCGGCAGTCGTAGAACTGAACCAGGTCAGGAACTTGACCGCTTCCGCCGGATTCTTGGCATACAGTTCTGATGCTGCCTTATCGATAGCCGGGATTGTCTGTTGATATCCGTTCTCCAACTCCTGTTGAACTGAGCGGATATCTTGAATCATATAGTTATATTTGCCATACGCCATATTAGCCACCCAGTTATGAATCCAAAAAGCGGATGTCCAGGAAAAATTCATCATATCACCGTTTCCGACACGATAACATTCGGGAGAAGCTGTCACCGAACAATAGATCGGCGTAAAGACAGCCATATCCGCATCATCCACACCAAACCAAAGGATACCACCGACAGCATCCGGCAGCCAGTTACGCATCTGAGGAACAATCACAAAACCGGTCTGCTGCGTAGCAATCGCACGCTCGTTCGTATATTCCTGGCCGTCCACTTCGAAAGTCATCGGACGCCAACGATACGGAACCTTGTAAGGACCGGCACCAGCATCCTTCGTCATATCTAAATCCGTGCCTTCGAAATGGTCGCGCATACCGTTCTGAACATCCTGAACAGACAACAAACGATTAGGTTTGACATACAAAGGCATCGGCTTCTTCGTCACATCCCCCTTGATCAAATCTGTATATTGATCCATCGATTTATCATATTTGCGAAAGAAAGACCACACACGGGCTTCACAACCACGCAGAGCACTGAAATCATACGGACAATAGGCTTTCTGGAAACTAAAATCCTTATCCTTGCCGCTGAAATATCCCTTTTCACGAGCAAAAGAGACAACATCCGGTGAATAGATGCAGTTCTCCTTATCATCAAACGGGATCTGCTGGATACGAGATTGGTTGGCATGAGCCGAAATACAATCGTCCGGAATGCGAATAGCAACCCAGACAGCTCCTTTATTACCCGGACCTTTACCGATCATTTCCATCACCCAAGCTTCGTTCTTATCGGCAATAGAAAACGTTTCCCCACTGCTATAGTAGCCATAATCCTTCACCAGGTCAGTCATAATCCGGATAGCTTCCCGCGCCGTCTTGGAACGTTGCAAAGTGACATAAATCAGACTACCGTAATCCATGATACCGGTCGTGTCGACCAGTTCGGAACGGCCCCCGAAAGTGCTTTCCGTAATCGCAACCTGATGTTCATTCATATTGCCGACCACAGAATAGGTCTGCTCAACCTGCGGGATCTGTCCTAACGGTTTATGGGTGTCCCACTCGATGATATCCAGCATCGCCCCTTTCGGCCAAGTCGCAGCCGGCCAGCGATACAGTTCACCATATAACGTATGCGAATCTGCCGCATAGCTGATCATAACGGAGCCGTCAACCGAAGCTTTCTTTCCTACCAGCAGTCCTGTGCATGCAAAGGCTTCCACTGCGGAAAGCGTAATGGCACAGGCTGCCATCAAAATCCATGTTCTTCTCATATAAATAAAATTTATGCAAATAATAACATATATACACCGGCACCGCAGCAATAGCCGATCAATGCCAGAATTGAAAATCTTTTAGTATAATACATAAAATCGATCTTTTCCAATCCCATTACCGTTACACCGGTTGCAGAACCGATAATCAGAATACTACCGCCAGTAACGGCACAGTAGGCAAGGAATGTCCAAAAACCTCCATCCGATACGAAGAACTGGGCATAAGGAGCCAGATTGGCCGCATCCGGCACAATCGGATACATACCCATCGTTGCCGCAACCAAAGCCACGTTGTCCACACAGGAAGACAAAACACCGATCACGAAACTGATCAGATAAGGTTCATGCACATGCTTATCCAGAAAAGCAGACATCAAACCCAGCTGGCCGGAAGTTTCCAACGCCCCTACCGCCATCAGGATACCCAAAAAGAAAAATATCGTCGCCAGGTCGATATTCGGAAGTAATTGGGAAATACGCAACTTATTGGATTCGTGCATATGCAGTTTGCTATACATGATATCTGTATAGAACCACAGGATCACCAAACCCAGCAAAACACCTAAGAAGGGCGGCAGATTCGTCAACATCTGAAAGACCGGAACCAATGCCAGCGAAAGGACACCGATCACAAAGATCACCCGGCGCGAATGATTCGGAATTTCCGGTGTATATTCGTCTGCCATTTCTTCCTCGCTCATCACACGCAAAGTTGCATCTTTCTTGAAGAGCCAGAAATTGGCAATCGTCAGCGGTACAAGCAAGTTTACCAATGCCGGAAGGAACACATGCGAAATCTGGTGCATAGCTGTGACATTCTTGCCCACCCAAAGCAAAATAGTCGTCACGTCGCCAATCGGAGACCAGGAACCACCCGCATTAGCCGCAATAATCACCATACAGGCATACTTCAAACGATCTGTCCGATCCGGAACCAATTTCCGCAACACGGCCATAATGACGATAGCAGCAGCTAAGTTATCCAATAAAGCGGAAAAGAAAAAAGCGGCAAAACTTATATACCACAATAATTTTCTTTTATTGGCGGTACGGATATATCCGGTAACAGCCCGGAAACCACCATGCTTATCCACGATATCGACAATCAGCATGGAACACATGACAAAGAAAAGCGTTTCAGCTACATTCCCTAAATGATAAACAATCGAACGGTTTGTAATAAATGTAATAAACTGATCTTTCAGAGGGGCATTTGCCATTTCCGGATTTTGGATCAAGAACTCCTGAAACAAAGGACTGGAGCGTTCGACAAAAATGTCATAGGCGTCAAACATCAATATCATCCATAGTGATATTGCCATAAACAGAGCTATCGCAGCTTTATTTATCTTTATCTTATCTTCCAACGCAATTGCAAGAATCCCTAAGACAAAGATGACAGGCATTAAAATAAACATAACACAATATATTTAAATTTGTTATCAAATAACAAAAGATTAGGTTTTTTTACCCTAAACTCTTGCATGTTTAAAAAAAACACTATACATTTGGGCTTTCATAGTTAAGGTTTTGGTTAAATAGAAAGGAGTGATCTGAGAAGACCGCTCCTTTCGCTTTTATATAGAATACAGATATTCAATTTCTTCTGCCCAAATAGACTCGTCCGGCGTTTCCAGAATTAAAGGAATGTTATCAAACCGGGGATCATCCATCAACATCTTAAATGTAGTCAATCCCATCACTCCTTTCCCAATACTGTCATGTCGATCCACACGGGTAGCCAGATCTTTTTTGGAATCGTTTATATGCATGCCACGCAAATAAGAAAAACCGATTACTTCGTCAAAATGACGGAATGTCTCCGTAAAACCTTCAACAGTCTTGATATCATAGCCTGCTGCCAGTGTATGGGCAGTATCTATACAAACTCCGACACGGGATTTATCTTCTACTTTATCGATAATATAAGCAAGTTGCTCGAAGGTATATCCCAGATTGGTTCCCTGTCCGGCAGTATTTTCCAGTACGGCACATACACCCGAAGTCTGGTCCAACGCCCAATTGATCGAATCGGCTATGCGCGTCAGACAGTCCTCCACATCCATCTGATTCAGATGGCT
The DNA here is from genome assembly GCF_025151045.1 of Parabacteroides johnsonii DSM 18315. Taxonomy (NCBI): domain Bacteria; kingdom Pseudomonadati; phylum Bacteroidota; class Bacteroidia; order Bacteroidales; family Tannerellaceae; genus Parabacteroides; species Parabacteroides johnsonii. The sequence goes on along the minus strand of NZ_CP102285.1, from coordinate 1,038,597 downwards.
TCCGGGATGGAAATTCAAACGGTCCAGTCCCAATTGCTCACAACGTTGCATCTCATCCAAGAAAGCATCCCGCGATTTCTGTAAACCTTCTGCTTCCGGATGTCCCAGATTGATCAGATAACTATCGTGCGGAAGAATATGCTCTGCCGCATAACCAAATTCCTCACAACGTTCTTTGAAAAGGGAAATATTCTTTTTTGTCAGCGGAGAAGATTTCCATTGACGCTGATTACGGGTAAACAAGGCAAACGCCTTCGCCCCAATCGCATTCGCATTCACCGGAGCATTCTCAACTCCACCTGATGCCGACACATGTGCTCCAATATACTTCATTTGTTATTTATGTTTTATTGTTTATTCACCTTCTGCTTTGCATCCCGCAAAATGAAATTTTTCCGTAGCCTGTTCCTGTGTAACTATAAAATAGACCAAGTCAGCACGCGTACATAACTCATCTTGTGAATTATAGATTTCCGTTTCGATAAAGATTGCATTTCGTTTACGGTCTTTGATACGTCCCCGAATTGTCAACCTGGGTTCACGGGTAGAAAGACTTTTCAGAAAGCGGGCATCCAGGCGTGAAGTCATTCCCGAAGTCTGTAACTTCCTAAGCACCACCCAACCGGCCAATTCGTCCATCAATGTTGTTAGGATTCCGCCATGCAACGTATTTAACCAACCCTGATAATGAGCTTCCGGCTCCCAATAAGCCACAATATCATCACCATCCTCATAAAACTCCATATGAAGTCCCATCGGGTTACTCGGAGCACAGCCAAAACACATATACCCATCCAATCCCTCCCAGGGATTAATAATCTTTTTCATATTTGATAATTATTTGCCACAGCCCTATTAATCTACAAAGGTAACAAAAAAAGCAGAAATAAGGTTTATTAAAATAGAGCCGCAACAAAGCAGTAGATAAAATAGCCACAAACCGACACTTTCACCACCACACTGAACAGAAAACCAACAAAAGCCCCTACCCCGGCTTTAAAGGCTTCGACAGACTTCTTTCCCCCAAGCAACTCGCCGATTACAGCTCCTGCAAACGGACCGATCAGCACGCCCCAGGGAGGAAAAACGAAAAGACCGGCAATCGTTCCGATCACACATCCCCAATTCCCCCATTTACCGCCTCCACTGTATTTTGTACCCAACATAGGCGTCACATAATCCAGCACCTGGACAATAATGACCAGCAAAGCCCATAAAATCAAATGTGTAGTACTGAAATGGATTTTGTCCGTAAAGTGTAAAAGCAACAAGCCTGCATAAGAAACAGGCGGACCGGGCAATACAGGCAAGAAACAACCTGCCAGCCCGGTCAGCAAACAAAGTATCCCCAGAATAATAAGAAGGATATCCATATAGTTATATTTTAGCTGTATGAGTATTCGTATGCAATAATACGAAAAAACATGAAAACAGTAAAATATAAATCCGAAGAAATGGGAAATAAAAAAGAACTAAACCGAATCCATCTTTAATGATTACAAACTTTTGTCACATCAACCGTAAAACCGTCGTTCAAAGGCATAAATTTACCTTTTTGTTTAAGAAACTCGATCAACGCATCCACATTCATATTCTCAGCCGAACAAGCATAAAAAAGCTGATCTTTTCCAAACTTCTCTACGATAGCTTCTTTCAAAGAGGCTTCCGTATAACTGTTTCCTTCCATCATATGAAGGACTTCATGAGCATGTAACTGTTCCATAAGATAATTAAAATGATTTTGGACAAAAATACACGATATATACATCTTGAATTGTAACATATGTGACAAGACAATGAGAATTACATCTTTTTTTATCCTTTTATCATGGTAAGTAACATCTTGAACCGTTCAACGGCAAACACGGCATGAGGTGCATTAACAGGAAAAACAATGCTTTCCCCTTTTCCAACGGTAAACTTATTTCCGTTTACAGTAATTTCTGCCGTTCCCTCCAAAATCTGAACCAACGCATCAAACGGGGCTGTATGTTCACTTAACCCCTCTCCCTTGTCAAAAGAGAATAAAGTGATATTACCGGCAGCACTTTTAATCAATTGCCTACTAATGACTCCTCCCTCCGAATAATCGATCAGGGACTTCAAATCCAACACAATTCCTTTTTCAAAAGACTTTTCCATATTAAAAACATTTATATATACATATAATTGTTGTGGAGGAGTATTTGTTCAAAAAACGCCCGTGTACTTGATCCTCTTCAAATACACGGGCAATCATTTTTCAGAGTAAATCGGAAGCTAATTCGGACAATTGGCTACGCTCTCCCTTGATCAGATTGATGTGGGCAAACAATTCTTGCCCTTTCATTTTATCAACCATATAAGCAAGACCATTGCTCTGTGCATCCAGATAAGGAGAGTCGATCTGCTGGATATCCCCTGTAAATACCATTTTCGTTCCTTCGCCCGCACGGGTGATAATCGTTTTAATCTCATGCGGAGTCAGATTCTGCGCCTCATCGATAATACAAAACGTTTCCGAAAGACTTCGACCGCGGATGAAGGCTAATGCTTCAATCACAAGTTGTCCGTTCTTTTGCAAATCATCTATCTTACGGGCGTCCGATCCACCGGGTGCAAACTGCCCCTTAATCACATTCAAATTATCAAACAAGGGCTGCATATAAGGAGCCACCTTCTGCTTCTCATCGCCAGGCAAGAATCCTAAATCCTTATTTGCTAAAGCAACGATAGGACGTGCCAGCAGAATCTGTTTATAAACATTCGCCTGTTTCAATGCAGATGCCAAAGCCAACAAGGTTTTACCGGTTCCGGCCTTTCCCGTCAGCCCGATAAGTTTTACATCCGGATCATTCAGCACTTCAAAAGCAAAACTCTGTTCCGCATTACGGGGCTGAATACCATAGTTACTGCCTTTTTCCACTTTCTTGAATTTATTGGTGAACGGATTATAACGGGCCAGGACAGAATTACGTACACTCTTTAAAATAAAACATTCGTTCGGCTCCAGTTTCGACTTTATATCGAACAGATTGGCATCGATGCCGTCAGGCGAAGCATACATCTTATCGATCAGATCCGGATCTATATTTTCATAAGTATCTTGCGCACGTTCGAAAATATCCACATTAATAACCTTATCGGTTATATAATCTTCCACTTCGATACCCAATGAACGCGCTTTCATACGCAGGTTCACATCCTTCGTCACCAGAATGGTTTTCACCTTCCGGTCTTTTTCCGCCTCTGCAACCGACAACGTACAGGACAAAATACGATGGTCCGCGGTCTTTTCCGGGAACGACTGATAAATCTTTTCCTGATATTTGTCACCGGTTACCACGTGCAAAGTACCTTTACCCGGCCCAAGCGAGGCCCCTTTTAAAAAGAGATCATTACTGGTTAACGTGTCCAACTCGCGCACAAACTCGCGGGCGTTGTAGTTAATCTGGTCGCTCCCCTTTTTAAACTTATCCAACTCTTCCAACACGACGATCGGAAGATAAATATCATTCTCCTGAAAGTTCTCAATACACTTGTAATCGTGCAATATGACATTCGTGTCAAGCACAAAATTTTTCTTTGCTCCCATGATCTTTCGATTTAATGATTATGCCTCTAAGATAGAAATATTTCCGAGACATTATCCTCCGATAACCAAGAATATATCAAATAAACCAATTAATTCAACTTTTTTACAAAAGCAGGAGATTACACTATATTTTATTTATGTATTTTTGTAGATAGAATGTCAAAATTAAATCCATGAAAAAGTACAAACTCATCACATGCATGTTGCTGTTTGCCGGATACTTGTCGGCACAGAACAATTTATCAGCATTACTTCCGATGCCGAACCAAGTCAAACAAATCGATAGTAAGAAAGATTTTATCATAAGTGATAAAACAACCATACAAACGAATCTGCCGGAGGAAGCCTTTTGCATTGCAGAACTAAAAAATATCCTACAGGAAAGAACAGGGAAAACACCAACCCTATCCTCTTACGGCTCAAGCAATTCCTCCATTCACCTCATGGTGGATCCATCAATCAAAGGGGATGAGCATTACCTATTATCCGTATCCGAGGAAACCGTTACCATAAAAGGAGCAACACAAGGTGCCATCCTATACGGACTTATGACTTTAGATCAGATCCTGTTAGGAGATGTATGCCGGACTTTATCGGGAAAGATCGCGCCAGTCGAAATCGACGATCAACCCCGTTTCGGCTACCGTTCATTGATGTTAGACCCGGCACGTCATTTCCTGCCGCCCGAAGATGTGAAGTTCTATATCGATCAGATGGTACGATATAAATATAATGTATTGCAACTACACCTGACAGATGACCAAGGCTGGCGTATCGAAATAAAGAAACATCCCCGGCTGACCGAAAAAGGAGAATTTTATACACAGGAAGAATTAAAGGATTTAGTACATTATGCGGCCGAACGGAATGTTCAGATCATCCCGGAACTGGATATTCCCGGGCATACGGTAGCCGTACTGGATGCTTATCCCGAATTAGGTTGCAGCCATACCGACACCATACCCAAGATTGTCGGCGAAACCGTCAATCTTATGCTTTGTGCCAATAACGACAAAGTCTATTCCTTATATAAGGATATCTTGACAGAAGTAGCCTCCATCTTCCCCGCTCCCTATATCCATTTGGGAGGAGATGAAGCGATCATCGAGACGAATTGGGGTAAATGTGAACACTGCCAATCACTTATGAAGCAGTTGGGTTATACGAAACCAACCGAGTTGATGAACTACTTCTTCGGCAAAATCCTACCGGTCGTGCGTGAAAATGGTAAAAAACCAATGTTATGGTGCGAACTGGACAATATCCGTATGCCGGCACACGAATACCTGTTCGACTATCCGAAAGACGCAGTCTTGATAACCTGGCGTTACGGCCTGACACCGTTATGCATGGAACTAACTGCACGTCACGGAAATACGCTGATTATGGCACCAGGAGAATACACGTATCTCGATTATCCGCAATATAAGAACGATTTTCCTGAGTTCAACAACTGGGGAATGCCGGTCACTACGCTGGAAACCGCTTACCAGTTCGATCCGGGCTACGGTCTGCCTGCCAGCCAACAAGCTCATATCGCAGGTGTCAACGGAACATTGTGGGCAGAAGCGATGCCGGACATCAACCGCGTCACCTATATGACGTACCCCCGCGGCCTGGCACTTGCCGAAGCCGGATGGACACAGATGGAACATCGCGATTGGGAATCATTCAAGAAACGCATATACCCGAACCTGTCGGAACTGATGAAACGTGGCGTTTCCGTCCGAGTACCTTTCGAGATCGTCCGTTATCCACAAAAGAGATAAAAGAGTAAGGAACAGATTCCTGCTTCCGGAACAAAATTCTTCATTCAAGCGGATAATTTCTGAAATCGACTCAACAAACAAATGGTTATCTTTGAAAACTTAATGAATATTCCTTACTTTTACAACCGGATTTTAAGAAACCGGTACTAACGAATACATTAAAATTAAACACATAACAAATTTATGAAAAAGATTTTCAGCTTATTGTTAGCGGCCTCCGCGTTTGCGTGCACGCAGGAGAAAGTGGTCGAGATAACCATCAGCAATCCGTCTGCCACAGACCGCACGAACGAAATCACCGAAATCACATCTGACGCCGTTGCCAAACTGAAGGGTGAGACATTCGTCATTTCAGACAATACGGGCTCACAAGTTCCCTATCAGGTAACGTATGACAACAAGATCATCTTCCCGGTTTCCGTCAAAGGTGGCGAAAACGTGACCTATAAGATCACTCCGGGAACACCTGAAGCCTTCAAAACAATTGCCTGTGGTAAACAATATCCCGAACGTGTGGACGATGTTGCCTGGGAAAACGATCGCATCGCCTTCCGCACCTACGGTCCGGCCCTGCAAGCTACCGGCGAGAAAGCTTATGGTTGCGACATTTGGGTAAAATGTGTATCCGAACCGATCGTCGACATGCGTTACAAAACCGAACTGGATCCGGAAACAAGAGCTAAGATCTCAGAACTGCGTAAGACCGATCCAAAAGCAGCACAGCAATTAGCCGAATCAGTTTCCTATCATATCGATCATGGTAACGGATTAGATTATTATAAGGTAGGCCCGACATTAGGAGCCGGCACTTCCGCCCTATTGGCAAACGACTCTATTGTCTATCCGTATTGCTACAAAGACTATCAGATTTTAGACAACGGTCCGCTGCGTTTCACCGTAAAGCTGGTTTACCATCCTCTGACCGTGAAAGGCAATGACAATGTAATCGAAACCCGCGTGATCTCTCTCGACGCAGGTTCCCAGATGAACAAATACACAATCACTTACGACAACCTGACCGAAGCGACTCCGGTTGTGACCGGTATCGTTTTGCATGAGCCGAGCGAAGACTACCAGGCCGATGCTGCAAAAGGCTACATTGCCTATGCCGATCCTGCCGATCCTGTAAACGGACAAATTTATGTAGCGGCCGTATTCCCGGAAAAGGTCAACGAAGCTAAAGCCGTCATATTCTCTGACAAAGAAAAGGCTGAACGCGGTGCAGACGGCCATGTTTTAGCTTACAGTACCTATAGCCCTGGTAACAGCTATACATATTATAGTGGTGCCGGTTGGAGCAAATGGGGGTTTGAAAACTCCGGCAAATGGTTCGAGTATGTACAGAAATTCGCACAAAATCTGAAAGAGCCGTTGACTGTAACAATAAAATAAATCCGAGTCAAATATCGGATGACACAGAAAAGAGGGTGTGTCGAAACTATCCTGTTCCCGCGCCCCGCGCGGGATCGCATTAAAACCGGCCCTATAAAAATCTGATTGATAAGGTCTGTTCTTTTGCGGCCCCGCATCAAGTGCGGGGACAAGGAGATTTCGACACACCCTCTAATTTGTATCCCGAAAAAATCTTGTTTTTTTATCCCCTTATTGTCATATTCATAAAAAAACCATTGGTCCAAATCGAAACTACTACCGCATCTATTTTGATTTTCTACCCTATGTAATTCAATTTGCCCGCAAGGGTAATATTTTTTAACAAACACATATTTTTAATACACATTTAAGTATCAATTAATTAGACCAGAAATCACATTTCAAGGAGGATATTGTTTTTTTCGCAAAATCAGATTTGCATTCTGTTGTCAGGCCACCCCACCTTTCTACAATAAAAAGGCTATGCTGCAACTGCCCTGCCTCTGCGCCAAGCGTGAGAACAGGACAGTTGCGACATAGCCTCTTTCACCAAATAAAGTCTTATTTCCTATTTCAAGCCACGATTATGCAATAGTGGATCGATACTTGGTTCCTTGCCTCGGAAGTTTTTGTACATGGCCATGCCTTCGTCAATGCCGCCCGGCGACAAAACGTATGTACGGAACTTGGCGGCCACTTCGGAATTGAAGATATCCCCTGTTTCTTTGAACGCCTCGAAAGCATCGCAATCCAACACTTCCGCCCAGATATAGCTGTAATAGCCGGCCGTATAGCCACCTTCCATCGTATGGCCGAAATAGGTCGAACGATAGCGAGGCGGAATCTGGCGGATTAAACCACGGTCTCCCATCACTTTTGCTTCGAACGATTCGGCATCAAAACCGGCAGGAACTTCCTTCAATACATGATAATCCATATCCAATAGAGAAGCCGCCACATATTCGGTTGTTGCAAAACCTTGCCCATATTTGCCACTCTTCACTATTTTATCGACAATAGTCTGCGGGATCACTTCGCCTGTTTCATGATGCTTGGCATAAACTTTCAAGACTTCCGGTTCAAACACCCAATGCTCCATTACCTGTGAAGGAAGTTCCACGAAATCGCGAGGAACACCAGCCACTCCATTATAATGGACATCGGCAAAAAGTCCGTTTAAAACATGTCCGAATTCATGGAAAACAGTTTCAGCCTCGTCGGCACTCAACAAAGCAGGCTGTCCATCTGCCGGTTTGCTGAAGTTGAATACAGTCGTCACTACCGGAGCGACACGCTTACCATCCTTATACGTCTGGTCACGATAACCGCCGCACCATGCACCACCGCTCTTTCCCGGACGGGTAAAGAAGTCCATATAAAGTATACCTAAGGATGTACCGTCCTTATCCTTACATTCGAAAACCTGGGCATCCGGATCGGGAAGCGGCATGTTCTGCAACGGAGTAAAAGTGATGCCGTATAGTTTGTTCGCCACATAGAAAGCACCTTCCCGGACATTGTTAAGTTCCAAATACGGGCGAACTTCGTTTTCGTCTAAGTCAAACTTCGCTTTCTTAGCCTTTTCGAAATAATAACGCCAATCCCAAGCTTCCGCTTCGAAATTACCGCCTTCTTTCTTTATCTCGGCATTGATATCCGCCAATTCTTCCTTCGCTTTTACAAGAGCGGGAGTCCAGATCTTGTTCAACAAATCATATACATTCTTTTCATCCTTCGCCATGTTTTCTTCCAACACGTATGTGGCAAAGTCTTCATAACCCAACAATTTAGCTTTATCCAAACGGGCGGTAACCAACTTCTTGATCACGTCCTTATTGTCATTTGCATTGTTATTATTACCGCGACAAACATAGGCATTATAGATTTTCTCACGCAAGGCACGATTGTCGGCATATTGCAGGAAGGGCATCACACTCGGATTATGCAATGTGAAAATCCACTTTCCATCCATTCCGGCCTCTTTAGCCGTAACAGCAGCTGCAGCAATCAATGTTTCGGGCAAGCCGGACAGGTCTTCTTTCTTATCGACCACGAGCTGGAAAGCATTAGTCTCTTTCAACGAATTCTGCCCGAAAGTCAGTTCTAACATAGAGATCTGTTCGTTCAGTCTACGAAGTTCCTCCTGTTTGCCGGCATCTAAGTTGGCACCACCCCGCACAAATCCTTTATAAGTTTCTTCAAGCAGTTTCTTCTGTTCCTTGTCTAGGTTCAACTTTGCTTGATTCTCATATACAGACTTCACCCGGGCAAAAAGTTTCGGATTCAGGCTGATATCGTCACTATGTTTGGAGAGCAACGGTGAAAGTTCCTGTTCAAGAGCCTGGATCTCGTCGTTCGTGTTGACACTCGCCTGACCGCTGAAAGCATAAGCCACCTTCATGAGCAATTCCCCACTACGGTCCAGTGCTACAATCGTATTCTCAAAAGTAGCTTCGTCGGGATTGTTTACGATCGCCTCTACTTCTGCTGTTTGTTCCTCCATTCCTTTCAGGAAAGCAGGTTTGTAATGTTCTACTTTGATTTGTTCAAAAGGAGGAACACCGAACGGTGTCGTGTACTCGGTAAAGAATGGATTCATACCGGAAGTGTCAGCCCCGTCGCTCTTCTTTGATGAGTTACATGCCCCCAAAATAACTGCAAGTCCGGCAGCCATAAGTGTTTTGTTCATATTTGTAATTATTAATTTGTTTAGGATACAAAGGTAACTAAAGACAATCCCATTTCCAATAATTGTCATTATCTTTGATCTAATCTAAAATCACAATAAACAAAGATGAATATGAATAGAATTTGTCAACTTTTCGGTATTCAATACCCGATTATACAAGGCGGAATGGTTTGGTGCAGCGGTTGGCGGCTTGCCTCGGCAGTCAGTAATGCAGGCGGTCTCGGCCTGATCGGCGCCGGTTCCATGCACCCTGAAGTTTTACGCGAACATATCCGGAAATGCCAGGTAGCCACCGACAAACCTTTTGGTGTGAACGTCCCTTTAATGTATCCGGAAATCGATGCTCTGATGAATCTATTGGTGGAAGAAGGTGTGAAGATTGTTTTCACCTCAGCCGGCAATCCTAAAACTTGGACGGGTTTCCTAAAAGGACACGGGATAAAAGTCGCCCACGTCGTCAGTAGCTCCAAATTTGCCGTCAAATGTGAACAAGCCGGTGTCGACGCCATCGTTGCCGAAGGTTTTGAAGCCGGCGGGCATAACGGGCGAGAAGAGACAACGACTCTTTGCCTGATACCTGCCGTACGCCGTGCCACAACTCTCCCATTGATGGCTGCCGGCGGTATCGGGACCGGTAGCGCTATGCTGGCAACTTTCGCTCTCGGGGCCGAAGGGGTTCAGATCGGTACTCGCTTCGCCCTGACAGAAGAAAGTTCCGCACATGAAAACTTCAAACAATTGTGTCTCAACCTGAACGAAGGCGACACGAAGCTCTTGTTGAAGAAACTTTCCCCCACCCGTTTGGTGAAAGGCGAATTCACTACGGCTGTCGAAGAAGCTGAAGCCCGTGGGGCTTCCGTCGAGGAAATGAAAGAACTGTTAGGAAAAGGCCGTGCCAAGAAAGGTATTTTCGAAGGAAATCTTCAGGAAGGCGAGCTGGAAATCGGACAAGTCGCATCCTTATTTCGTGAAACGCAGACCGTGACCGAAGTCATGAAAGAAATCATCGAAGACTTCCGCAAAGGAACGGAAAAGATACAACAGGCGTTATAGGTGGTCAGGACACAAAAGTTTTTTTAGTTTTATGAATTAAGGGTGTGCCAAATATCGGTATTCATGGGACGCAGACAACGCAGACGAGCGCAGATATTATTAATTATCAAAAAAAAATAAATCTGCGTTTGTCTGTGTATTCTGCGTTATCTGCGTCCAGAAATATCAAATTGACACACTCTCATATTCATTTAGTTCATTCGGTAACTATCTATTCAAGTACCAGTACCTCGTTGTCTTTATAGCTTTCATAGCTGGAGACAATTACCTTTTCACCCGCTTCAAGGCCATCGATGACTTCGTAATATTGCGGGTTCTGGCGACCGATCTTGATCTTGCGGCGATATGCTTTCTTGCCGTCCTTGTCAAGAACGAATATCCAACTGCCACCTGTGCTCTGGAAGAAGGTTCCGCGCGGGATGATGATGCTTTCTGTCGGCTGTCCGAGTTCTAGGTTAATGTAATAGGTCTGTCCACTGCGGATATTATCCGGACGTTCGCCGGTGAAGACGAAATCCGTACGGAACTTACCGTCTCGCACTTCCGGATAGACTTTGCGTACGTTCAATTCAAAGTCCGATCCCTGACGTTCGAATGTTGCGGACAATCCCTTTTTCACGCGGTCGATATAATGTTCGTCGATCAGAGCCTCGATCTTATAATCCGACAAGTCGTTGATCTGCCCGATTTTCTGTCCGGCCGAAACGTTCTGGCCTAATACGACATCCAACAGTCCCAATTCACCGTCGATCTGCGAGCGGACATTCAAATGTTCCTTACGTTCGTGAACCAAAGCAATATTTTTACGCATATTGGACAAACTGGTTTCCATTTCGTCCATCTGGATTGTACGGGAGATCGAATCCTGACGCAAGCGTTCTACAACCAAGTCATATTTTTTACTTGCCAACTCAAAATCCTCTTTTGCTTTCAAAAATTCTTCCTTTGCAATCAAGTTTTCCTCATACAACTTTTTCTGCTGGTTATAGGCACGGCGGTAGCGCGTCATGTCGACATCCAGCTGTGCTTTTTCCAACTGATTGTTCAATTTGTCCTGCTCCATCGTCACCTGTGTATTACGAAGAAAATTTTGCTTTTCCGCCAACTGTGCCTCGGCATCCAAGATCTGCAGGTCGAGATTTGAATTGGAAAGACGGATGATCACATCCCCTTTCTTCACCTGTGCCCCTTCTTCCACTACTTTTTCCTGCACGATACCGCCTTCTTCCGGGCTGAGCTGCACAACCGTAATAGGCTGTACCTGGCCGTTCACACGGACGAAATCGTTAAACTGCTCTTTCGTTACATTCCCAATATTGACACCGCGGGCATCCACTTTCAATGTCGAAGCGTGGTCACCGAAAACGATCCATCCCACCAAAACCAAGAAAAAAGCGCCACCTGCTACATAAGGAATATGCTTCTTTTGAAGACCTTTCTTTTTTTCTAACTGTATATCCATGATTGTATGTTTTTTATTTCTTCAACTTTAATTTTCAACTATCAATTTTCAACTATCAACGGTTGCCCTTTATAATAATCAACCTGTCGGCATTTCATTGTGTACAGCAAACGCCTCTGTAAAAGATCAGCCTTTGAGTTCAACAAAGTCGTCGCATTTGTCTGCACATCGAGCGGACTCATCAGTCCTTCCTCAAATTTGCGTAAAGTTACCTGATAAGCCAAAGCATCGGCCTTTACTTTCTTCTCCATCTGAATCGTTTCTTTAGCATAGCCCTCCCGATCAAGAACAGCTTGCTCGACATCTTTCTGCAACTGACGAAGCGTTTCGGTCTGCTTTTCGTATGCGATCCGGACATTGTTACGAGCACGGCGCATATTGGTAATCCGAGACAGACCGTCAAACAAAGGAAAACTAAAACTAAAATAAATATATTCTCCACGATTATTTTTAAACTGGTTTTTAAAAGCAACGGGAGCGTTTTCCGCTTTCAGGTTTTCAAAATAGCTGGTAGTGATACCGGCTTCGACGGAAAGAGACGGAAGCAACTTTCCTTTTGTTATCAAGTAATTCATTTTACTGGCTTTCAATTGAAAATCAGCCTGCAAAGCAGTCGGATTGTTTGCCATAGCATAATCCTGAATGGCACTGACAGATTCCTCAGCCAATATATCCCGTACGGGAGGCACAACGGTATCGACATCAAGAGCCAAATCCGACGGATAGTTCATCGCGTTTTTCAGGGTCATCATCGCCGTATTATAAAGGTTCTGCTGATGCGTCAGATTGTAATCGTCACCGGCTACCTGCGATTCGATCTGGGCAACGTCTGCCTTTCCTTTCAACCCCAATTCTTCCTGGCGACGCGTTTTGTATAAAAGACGCTGGCTGTCTTCCAATTTTTCGGAACACATCTTCACCAGTCCTTGATAGTAGACAACCGTAATAAACGCATCCATAATATTGATTGCCAAATCATCTTTCTGCTTCTGCAAATCATTTCTCCCCATGTGGCGGTTCACATTTGCCAGCCGCCATTGGTTAATCAATTGCCCACCTCTGAAAAGCGGCAAAGAAGCGTATGCACCATACCCGTTGTTAAAAGTGGAAGTGTTTACGTAAGTATTCGTTTCCGGGTCTACAGAACGTCCGAACCGATACTGCGCATCCACTTGCGTACTGATTGAAGGCAAAAAGGAAGCGATGGCAGACTGCTGCTCGGCCTTGTATGTATTATTGGTATAAAGCTGCTGCTTTACCTTCGGACTGTTCTCCACCGCATAGCGCATGCAATCGTCCAAACTCCATATTTTGTCCTGTGCCATTACCGAGGCTACCAAGGCAAAAGAAAGTGCTGTTGTTAATATGATCTTTTTCATTGCTATATTATTTTCTACCTGATAAAATACAAAGAGCGTGCCAAAATAGATAAAACAATAATATACAACAAGTTAGTATAATATCATTTGGCAACAGATGTCAAAAAATTGGACAGTGGTGTAAAATAATTAGACAATGCGAAGACACTATCCGTAAAACATATCCTCTTCCCACCGACCAGGATTATGGTGGATATAACAGGAGATTCGGTCGTAGTCATCATAATTCCGGATGATGTGCTCATAATAATTCCGTTGCCACAAACGATGTCCTTTGGGATAGTGCCAATGCCTATTATAATGTTTGGTAGACAACGATTTGAACGCACAAACAACATCTCCCACCGTAGGGGCAGGGCTCTGCTCTGCCCTCTTGTCTATTTCCCGGAGATCTCCTATCCGGGCAGAGCAGAGCCCTGCCCCTACGAGTTCGATAATGGCATGAAAATGATTAGGCATAATCGTGTATTCATGCAAAACCACAGGAAAACGTTGTTCTATGCTTAACCATTCTTGTTGAACAAGTTCTCCGATATCATTTATTTCCATGATACCTTCCATAATATTTCCAAGTAGCTGTTTTCTGTCTTGTACACATACCGTCACGAAATATAATCCTTTGCAAGAATAATCATACCCTTTTAGCCGAATAGAGTGTCTATCATATTTTTTCATAGTCTATCTGTTTAAATTAACGATAAACAAAGATACAACTCTCATCAGAATCACAAAATTTCTTTTAAATTATCAGTTACTCCAACAGAACAAATTATCTTTGCAACAGACATACAAGAAAAACAAATGACAAAACAAGGCACCATACTGGTAGTAGACGATAACAAAGGGATTCTCACCGCAGTACAGATGCTATTAGGCACTTGCTTCGAGAAGGTGATTACGATCTCTACTCCCAACAAGATAAAAGCCACACTGCACGATGAAAATATAGATGTGGTCCTATTAGATATGAATTTCAGTGCCGGCATCAATACCGGCAACGAGGGGTTATTCTGGCTTTCGGAAATAAAAAAGGAAGATGCCTCGATACAGGTCGTTCTTTTTACGGCCTATGCAGACATCGACCTTGCCGTACGGGGAATCAAGGAAGGAGCGACCGATTTCGTGGTCAAGCCCTGGGATAACGCCAAGCTGCTGGAAACACTGAAAACGGCCTATACGATCCGGACGGCAAACCGTAAAGGCATTTCGATCGCCACAGGCAAACTCGTCGTTTCCAAGGAAAGCGGAATGTTCTGGGGGGAAAGTAACGCTATGCAGCAACTTCGTTCCCTGATCGAAAAAGTAGCCCGGACGGATGCCAACATCTTGGTGACCGGAGAGAACGGGACAGGTAAGGAAATGCTTGCCCGCGAGATCCATATGCTTTCCAACCGAAAAAAAGAGACTTTGGTTCCGGTCGATATGGGAGCTATTACGGAAACTCTTTTCGAAAGCGAATTGTTCGGACATGTCAAAGGGGCATTTACCGATGCTCGGGCAGACCGTCCGGGGAAATTCGAGGTGGCCGACAACGGCACGCTGTTCCTTGACGAGATAGGGAACCTCTCCTATCATCTGCAAGCGAAGTTACTGACTGCCTTGCAACGCCGCAGCATTGTCCGCGTGGGAAGCAATACGCCTATCCCGGTCAACATCCGCCTGATTTGCGCTACCAACCGCGATTTACAAGAAATGGTGCAGAAAGGGGATTTCCGCGAGGATTTACTCTATCGCATCAATACGATCCATGTGGAGATACCGCCGCTCAGGGAACGGCCGGAAGACATCGTACCCCTTACCGAAATATTCCTTTCCAAATATGCCAAGATATATGGGAAAGCTGCCATGCGTCTCAGCCCGGATGCCAAAGAGAAACTAAAAGCGCAACCTTGGTTCGGAAATATCCGGGAGCTCGAACACACGATCGAAAAAGCCGTTATTATTGCCGAAGGAAGTGTGTTGGACGGCAACGATTTCGATTTTCCACGGGCAAAAAAGGAGCCGGTGGCAAAAGAGGCGACAACTCTGGAAGAGATGGAATATAATATGATTAAAAACGCAATGGACAAGTACAGCGGAAATTTGTCGCTCGTCGCAAGCCAATTGGGTATTTCCCGCCAGACTTTATACAATAAGATCAAACGATACGAACTATAATGCTGTTGAAAGGACTTTACCATAATTTCCATCTCCGTATTGCCGTTTTCGTACTCCTGACGATAGCCGGTACCTATTTAGCTCTCCGCCAAGAATGGGTGTGGTTTGTACCGGTCCTGTCCATATGGGCTTTCCTCCTCCGGCTAATCCTGTTGTCCGACAAGCGAAACGCTCAAAAGGTGGCTTTCATGTTCGATGCGATAGACAACAGCGACTACGCTTTCCGGTATGCGACGCGTGGACGCTCGTCGAACGACAAACTGGTCAGTGAATCGCTTAACCGCATCACACAAATTCTTTTCCAGGCCAAAGCGGATGCCGCCCAGAAAGAAAAATACTACGAGCTGATTATGAATTGCGTCAATACCGGCATTATCGTACTCGATGACAACGGCGTGATTTATCAGACGAATAACGAAGCTCTGCGTTTGCTTGGACTGGCTGTCTTTACAAATGTGCAACAGCTTGCCCGTATAGACGAGAACCTGAAAGCCGTCATACAAAACATTCAGCCTGGCGACAAGCACCAGATATCCTTTGCCAACGAGCGCGGCAACGTTCATCTGTCCATCCGCGTTTCGGAGATGACGCTACAGGACAAGCATGTACGCATTTTAGCAATCAATGATATTAACAGTGAGCTGGACGATAAGGAGATCGATTCATGGATCCGCCTGACACGCGTCTTGACGCATGAGATCATGAATTCGGTCACTCCTATCACCTCTCTAAGCGACACGCTTCTCTCTTTGCACCAAAATGCGGATGACGAGATACGCAACGGGCTGGAAGTAATCAGTACAACAGGGAAAAGCCTGATTTCTTTCGTGGAGTCATACCGTAAATTCACACATATCCCGACGCCGGAGCCCACTCTTTTCTATGTCCAGAAGTTTGCAGAACGCATGGTAAAGTTGGCTCGCCATCACACTGATTTTCCCAATATCACGATCAATGTCAGTGTAGAGCCTTCCGACCTGATCGTCTATGCAGACGAGAATTTGATCTCGCAAGTCGTCCTGAATCTGCTGAAAAACGCCATGCAGGCAATCGGTTGCGGACAAGCAGATGGTCTGATCGAGGTAAAAGCCTACTGCAACGAAGAAGAAGCTGTCCTGATCGAGGTCAGCAATAACGGGCCTGTTATCCCGCAAGAAGAGGCCGAACACATTTTCGTTCCATTCTTTACCACTAAAGAGGGTGGCAGCGGTATCGGGCTTTCCATCTCCCGCCAGATCATGCGCCTTTCGGGAGGTAGCATCGCTCTGAAGAGTGCGCCGGCCGCCAAACGGACGACATTTGTACTGACATTCCCTTAGAAGGAAAACAGATCAGCCGATAAAAATTATCAATTATCATAAACATTCCTATCGGCAAATATTTTATATTTTTGGACGATAAAACGATGATTTATCCGTACGCAATAAAATAATGGTGTCCCGTAGGGGCGGGGTTCTACTCCGCCCAATGAGAACAACGTCCGCCTTGCCGGATCCAATGGGCAGAGCAGAGCCCTGCCCCTACGGAACGACAATCATTCCGTTACAATAACAATATAAAACTATCAATATGAATCTATTAGACAAACTCAAAATCAACCACCGTCCGAGTGCCGGCGCTCTGGACCTGTTAAAGTATATCGGGCCGGGATTACTTGTTACCGTAGGCTTTATCGATCCGGGGAACTGGGCGACCAATCTGGCTGCCGGCTCCGAATTCGGTTATGCCCTGCTTTGGGTCGTCACCTTTTCTTCCATCATGCTGATCATCATCCAGCATAACGTCGCCCATTTGGGAATCGTGACCGGACTTTGCCTTTCGGAGGCAACCAACAAATATATGCCACGTATGCTGAGCCGCCCCATCCTGATCTCTGCCATGCTGGCCAGTGTTTCGACCTCGCTTGCCGAGGTACTGGGAGGTGCCATTGCCCTCAGGATGCTGTTTGGAATGCCGATCAAAGTTGGTGCCGTCATCGTGACGGTAGTCTGCCTCGGAATGTTGCTGACCAATACATACAGTAAGATAGAACGCTGGATCATCATGTTCGTTTCGATCATCGGCCTTTCCTTCCTCTATGAGCTGGCATTGGTAGACGTACAATGGGGAACTGCCATCGAAGGATGGATAAAACCGACTTTCCCGGAAAATTCCATGCTGATCATCATGAGTGTACTCGGAGCCGTTGTCATGCCCCACAATCTGTTTCTTCACTCGGAAGTCATACAGAGCCGCGAATGGAACCTCGAAGACGAATCGGTGATCAAAAAGCAATTGAAATATGAATTCTACGATACACTGTTATCTATGGTTATCGGCTGGGCGATCAACTCGGCCATGATTATACTGGCAGCAGCCACCTTCTTCAAACAGAATATTGCGGTAGACGAATTGGACCAGGCACAACAGCTATTAGTCCCGCTGGTCGGAAACAACGCAGGTGTCATATTTGCCGGAGCACTCCTGCTGGCCGGTATTTCCTCCACGATCACTTCCGGGATTGCCGGAGCATCTATCTTTGCCGGATTCTACGGTGAAGCGTACAACCACAAAGACCTTCACTCCAAATTAGGGGTCTTGTTGTCATTCATCCCTGCTTTGCTCATTATTTTTGTCGTAGGCGATCCGTTCAAAGGCCTAATTTACTCGCAAATGTTGCTGAGCATACAGTTGCCGATCACCGTTTTCACACAAGTTTACCTGACATCCAGCAAAAAAGTGATGGGCAAATTTGTGAATTCACGATCCACAACGATCATTTTAGTCACTTTAGGAGCACTTGTAACCTTCTTAAACGTTGCGCTTCTGATAAGCCTGATTTAATACAATAACCCCAACCCTAACCTAAAGACAGCGAGGGGGAGGGGGCAAAATCCCCTTGTCCCCGCGCTTGACGCGGAGCCGCAGAAGAGCAAGCCTTATCAATCAGATGTTTATATGACTGGCTTTAGTGCGATCCCGCGTCAAGCGCGGGAACAGGATAGTTCTGACACACTCCCATGTTGTATCTTATCTGCATCCAACGCTTGTCTTTCCGCATCCAATCTCATTTTTATGCTCATATAATCCAAAATCCATGCAAGTGTAATTACCGTTTCATGCAAGTGCATTCAGATATCAATACAGACAAAAACTAGTGCTTTTTCAACCATCAAAAACAACAATAAGTCAAATAATAAATTTCTCCAAAACCCAGGTTTTGTCGGAAAAAACTCCCCAAAAACGGCATTTAAGTACACAAAGAAAAGAAAAGGAAAGTAAAGAAAAGAAAAGTAAATCTCTCTCACTTCGTTCGAAAAGAGAAATGCGTGCGAAAGCTCTTCCCTTCTGAAAAAACAGGATAAAAGAAAAGTTGCAAAACAGTTGCATTCCGGCCTTTATTTCACTATCTTTGCAAACTTTGAATAGACAAATTAACTACAAAGATGAGCGATATCAAGACAAACGAACCGGAAGAAAGCAAAAAGAGCTTGAACTTCATTGAAGCAATGGTGGAAAAAGATTTGGCGGAAGGCAAAAATAAGAGACGAGTACAAACCCGTTTCCCACCCGAACCCAACGGATACCTGCATATCGGACATGCCAAAGCCATCTGCCTGGATTTCGGCATTGCACAAAAATATGGAGGTGTTTGCAACCTGCGCTTCGACGATACCAATCCGGTAAAAGAAGATTTGGAATATGTGGACGCCATCAAAGAAGATATCGAATGGCTGGGTTACCACTGGGATAATATATATTACGCTTCCGACTACTTCCAGCAACTCTGGGATTTCGCAATCCAATTGATCAAGGAAGGAAAAGCATACATCGACGAGCAGACCTCCGAACAGATCGCTTCCCAGAAAGGGACGCCGACACAGCCGGGCACAAACAGCCCCTATCGTGACCGCCCGATCGAAGAAAATCTGGAATTGTTCCACAAAATGAACAGCGGCGAGTTGGAAGAAGGTTCGATGGTGTTGCGTGCCAAGATCGACATGGCAAACCCGAATATGCACTTCCGCGACCCAATCATCTACCGCATCGTCAAGACTCCGCACCACCGCACGGGTGACAAGTGGAAAGCCTACCCGATGTATGACTTTGCACATGGGCAGAGCGACTTCTTCGAAGGTGTCACTCATTCGCTGTGCACACTTGAGTTTGTCGTACATCGTCCGTTATACGATCTGTTTATCGACTGGCTGAAAGAGGGCAAGGATCTCGACGATAACCGTCCACGCCAGACAGAGTTCAACAAACTGAATCTGAGTTACACGCTGATGAGCAAACGTAATCTGCTGATCCTCGTAAAAGAAGGTCTTGTACACGACTGGGACGATCCCCGTATGCCGACCATCTGCGGTTTCCGTCGTCGCGGTTATTCACCGGAAGCGATCCATAAGTTCGTCGACAAGATCGGCTATACCACTTATGATGCCCTGAACGAATTTGCACTGCTGGAAAGTGCCGTCCGCGAAGACCTCAATATCCGCGCAACCCGTGTATCGGCCGTGTTGAACCCGGTTAAACTCATTATCACCAATTATCCAGAAGGGCAGGTGGAAGAGATGGAGGCGATCAACAATCCGGAAGATCTGTCGGCCGGCAGCCATACGATCGAATTCAGCCGCGAGCTGTGGATCGAACGGGAAGACTTTATGGAAGATGCTCCGAAGAAGTTCTTCCGCATGACCCCCGGCCAGGAAGTTCGCTTGAAAAACGCCTATATCGTAAAATGCACAGGCTGCAAGAAAGACGAGAACGGTGAGATCACGGAAATCTATTGCGAATATGATCCGAATACCAAGAGCGGAATGCCGGATAGCAACCGGAAAGTAAAAGGTACGCTCCATTGGTTGAGCTGTGCACACTGTCTGCCGGCTGAAGTACGCTTGTACGACCGCCTGTGGAAAGTGGAGAACCCGCGCGACGAAATGGCGGCTATCCGCGAAGCTAAGAACTGCTCGCCTTTAGATGCCATGAAAGAGATCATCAACCCGGACTCCTTGAAAGTGTTGACAAATTGTTATGTCGAAAAGTTCCTGGCTGATGCCAAACCGCTCGACTACCTGCAGTTCCAACGTATCGGCTATTTCAATGTAGATAAAGATTCTACAGCCGGTAAATTAGTCTTCAACCGCACCGTATCCTTGAAAGATACCTGGAGCAAGGTGAAAGATAAATAACAGGGCCGATATGAAAAAAAAAGATATTTCACGCCTGTTACAACGCTATCTGGTCGGTCATCAGGAGGGTAAGGATGCTTATTTTGATGCCGATGAAGTCGATGAGCTGTTGGACAGTTTTGAAGAATCTGATGATTATACTTACTATGATGAAGTCCTGGCCTTAGGGCTACGGCTTCATCCCGGTAATCCCGATTTGCAGATCAGGCAATGCAAGTCGTATGTCTACAACGAAGACTATGACAGTGCACTCGTACTGATCGAATCAATAGCTGAAACCGACAATCAGGATCTCGACATGCTGCGTCTCGAATGTTACGTCATGCAGGACTCATACGACAAAGTCATCGGGCATGTAGAAAAACTTATCGCCGACAAATGCGAGTATTTAGAAACGCTATTCGAATATATCGCACCGATTTTGGGGGATGTGGAGATGACGAAGGAAGCACACGACTTCATTAATCGTGGTCTTATGCTTTTCCCGGACAACCTGATCCTGAAAGACGAGCTTTGCTATAATTTGGAAATAGAGGGCGATATTAAAAAAGCAATCGAGGTTTGCAACGAACTGATCGACAAGAACCCCTACTCCAACGACTACTGGTTCACTTTGGGCCGTCTCTACTCCATCAGCGGAGACTATGAGAAAGCGATCGAAGCATTCGACTTTGCTCTAACATGCGACGACTCGGATGAAGAGCTGAAGATACTGAAGGCTTATTGCCTGTACATGAACGAAAATTACGAGAAAGCGATCGAGGTATATAATGATATTGCAACGACCGATGAGACCCGCATTCGCATCACTCCCCTGCTTGCCGAATGTTATGTCAAGCTGGAGAACTACGAAAAAGCTTATGTCTTGCTGAAAGAGCAATTAAAGCAGAACAACCAGCTGGAAGACTCAAGCACTTATATCAATTATATCCGATGTTGTGTCGAAACAGGACGTGACGAAGAAGCCTCCGATGTCCTGATGCAAGCGTCCAAACTATTCCCGAAGAATATCCGCATCCTTTCCTTGCTGGCCCTTACATACCTGGAAAACGGAGACGAACACAAGGCTATGGAAGCGACTGAACGCCTTTTCACTGCCCTCGACCAAGTGGAAGACAAGCAGCAGGAAGACTTCGAGAGCTTATATCGCGCCGGACAATATCTGTTTATGAAAGGAGATATCGACAAGGCCTTGCAATACTATAAGAAGGTGTTGGAAGCCAATCCGGAAATGCCTTATATGCATCTCCATATGGCAATGGCATATCTGGCAAAAGGAGATATGAAACATTTCAGCGAACATTACAGGCAGACTTCTCCCGAAGAATTGCTCAATTATCTGAAAAATGCCGGGCTCAGTTATGAAGGGATAGTCGAGCGTATCGGTAGCAAACATATTCCACCGGAAGATCTGGTGAAAGAATTTCTCAAGAATAAGGATAACAATAATTAAACATGGAAAGAAATCTAAAAGACTACGGCCTCTTAGTTCTAAAAGGCATGGGTATGGGTGCGGCAGACGTCGTGCCGGGCGTATCAGGCGGAACCATCGCCTTCATTGTCGGAATTTATGAAGAGTTGCTCGACTCGATCAAAAGTATTAACGGAGCCAGCCTCAAACTGCTCTTTACCGGAAAAATCGCAGCATTCTGGAAAGCGATCAATGCCAACTTCTTGCTATCCATCGTTGCAGGGATCGGGATCAGTATATTCTCGTTGGCGAAAGTCATCACCTGGCTATTGACCGACCACCCGATCCTGGTCTGGTCCTTCTTCTTCGGATTAGTACTGGCTTCCACCTGGTTCGTTTCCAAAGATATCAAGAAATGGGATTGGAAAACAATTCTAAGTTATATTATCGGGATCGTTATTGCATTCTACATAACGGTTGCAACACCAGCCGAGACGCCTTCCAACCTGTTCTTTATTTTCCTTTGCGGGGCGATAGCCATCTGTGCCATGATCCTGCCGGGTATATCGGGTAGTTTTATCCTGGTACTGTTAGGCAAGTATTTTTATATCATGGAGGCGGTAAAGACATTCAATATCCCCGTGATGTTAGTGTTTATTTGCGGTGCTGTAATCGGTATCACCAGTTTCTCCCGTGTGCTTTCGTTCGCTCTTCGCCGGTTTCATGACATTACGATCTCCGTATTAGCCGGTTTTATGCTCGGTTCGCTGAACAAGGTTTGGCCTTGGAAGGAAACGATCGAGACGTATACGGACAGTCATGGCGTTGTAAAACCTTTAGTCGAAGCTAACATCATGCCGAATCAACTTGTTTGGGAAGCTGCCGGCCTGATGATTCTAGGCTACGCTATCGTTTACTTCCTGGAAAAGCTCTCTATGAAGACATCGAAATAATAAATTACAACAGAAAAAGGGAGGGTGTGTCAAATTGATATTACCGGACGCAGATTTATTTTGTTGATAATTATATCTGCGTTAATCTGCGCTCGTCTGCGTCATCCGCGTCCCATGAATACCGATATTTGACACACTCTCCTTTTTATCCCCACTCCATCCTATCTTGTCATAAGGTCGTGTATACAAACGCCTCTACCGCATGGGAAAGGATATAGGCAGCAGGCGTAGGATGGGTTGCCGAATAACCTTTTTTCAGTTCTTCGAGCATCTCTTTCTTTCCTGTCCCTAAAACAGGAACCAGCAACGGCGAATCATTCAGGATCAGCGGACCGGTCATCGTGATGCGGTACTGGCGGGATTCGGGATGCTGAGAGACAGCATAATTACGGCTGTCCGTCAACAACGGCAAAGTATCCGGGAAGATGGATGCAGTATGCGCATCACCTCCGATCCCCAGGATGATGCAATCGAAATAGGGCAATTGTCCATGCCGAGGCAGATACTCCTTCACGACACGCGAATAACGCATCGCTTCCGTACCAGGTTCCACTTCACCATGAATGCGGTGCACATGATTGGCGGGTATATGCAGCGGCTTGAACAAAAGCTCGTTTGCATGTCCATAATTGCTGTCCGGGTCAGTTGGCGGAACACATCGTTCATCCACCCAAAAGAAACGGATCGCATCCCAATCGATCTTGTCTTTATATTCATCTACCCAAAGAGTGAACATCTTCTGTGCCGTCCCTCCTCCCGACAAAGCGAGGTTGAAAGGTAGGCCGTCATCTTTCCGGTCCATATACCGGACAAGCTCCCCGGTCATTGCCCGGAGAGCCTCTTTATCGTCTTTAAAATTCTCTATCATCATAATCATCTATTTTATATCATTGACAACTTTGGCAAGGGCACTCCTTCGGTATCATCCCCAACTTGGCCTTTTCGAGCGGACCGTCCTCACCGGGGGCATAGAAAAACAGGTCCTTCGCCCCCTCTTCTTTCCAGTGATGGAGGATCGGATCGATCAGTCGCCAGCTTGCCTCCAAAGCGTCGCTACGAGCATACAAAGTCGAATCACCTAACATAGCATCGAGCAACAGGCGCTCATAAGCATCAGGCAGATAGTTCTTCGAAAGCGAATCATAGCGGAAATCCATCCCCACCTGCTTCACCGTGAAACCGGCTCCCGGCATCTTCAGACCGAACTTCAGCGTGATGCTCTCGTCCGGCTGGATACGGATAATCAGTTTGTTACAGGAACCGCCCGAACATTGTCCGGCAAAAAGCTGGTGAGGAGTGGATTTGAAGTTCACCACAATCTCCGAACTCTTTTCCGGTAATTTCTTTCCTGTAAAGATATAGAACGGGACATCGCTCCAACGCCAGTTATCGATAAACATTTTCATAGCGACATACGTCTCCGTAGTGGAGTCAGGCGCCACATTCTTCTCCTCCCGATAGCCGTCGTACTGGCCACGCACAATCAGGTTGT
This sequence comes from Parabacteroides johnsonii DSM 18315, assembly GCF_025151045.1. Classification (NCBI taxonomy): domain Bacteria; kingdom Pseudomonadati; phylum Bacteroidota; class Bacteroidia; order Bacteroidales; family Tannerellaceae; genus Parabacteroides; species Parabacteroides johnsonii. The sequence continues at coordinate 1,014,116 of NZ_CP102285.1, read as the reverse complement.
CCATATCATGCGTCTTATACGGGCGCAAAGCGCGGAACACCTTCACAATCTCGTCACGGATCGGCTCCGGATCGAACACCGAAGGCGACTCCATCGCCGTAAATGCCATCAGTTGCATCAAATGGTTCTGAATCATGTCGCGCAAGGCTCCCGCTCCGTCATAATATTTTCCGCGATTCTCCACGCCAAGTGTTTCCGAAGCACTGATTTCAATCGAATCGATATAATTACGGTTCCACAACGGTTCGAATATGCCGTTGGAGAAACGGAGCACCAAGATGTTCTGTACCGTCTCTTTTCCTAAATAATGGTCGATACGGTAAATTTCCTTTTCATCGAAGATATGAATGAGATGCTTGTTCAGCCGTTCGGCCGATTCGAGGCTCGTTCCGAAAGGCTTCTCCACGATCACACGACGCCAGCCATCCTCGCTTCCGGCAACATTCATCCCGTTTTCTTTCAGGCAGGTCGGAATCAGTTCATACATCACCGGCGGGGTAGCAAGATAATAAATGATCTTGTCCGGCAACTGCTGCTCTTGCTGTAACTGATGGATACGATCTTTCAGTTTATGGTATTCGGCGGAATTGGTCGAATCGAACGCAAGGTAAAAGACACGGCGGAGGAAACTGTCCAGTTCGGCTTCGTCCACCTCTTTCTTTTTTAGGGATTCCCGGATATGCACCTTTTCGAAAGCACGGTATTCATCATCGGAATATTCCGTACGGGCTGCTCCCAAAATGCAGAAGCGCTCCGGCAATAATCTCCGAACATGCAGTTCATAGAGCGAGGGCAAGAGCTTCCGCCCTGTCAAGTCACCGGAAGCTCCGAATATAACTAATAATTGATTGCTTGCTGTTTTCATTTGCTTTTTTTTAATTTAATGATGTCGGAATCCGTAGGGGCGGGGTTCTACTCCGCCCAATGGAAAATAACGTCACCTTATCAGATACCGATGGGCAGAGCAGAGCCCTGCCCCTACAAATATACGATGTTGATAAATCAGACGCTATACGTGCCCGAAATTGTATTACCTCCCTCTCCGGTCCAATTGGTGTGAAAGAAATGACCACGTTCGCGATCGGTACGTTCGTAAGTATGGGCCCCGAAATAGTCTCGTTGTGCCTGAATCATATTCGCAGCCGAATGCAGCGTACGCAACCCGTCGAAATAGCTTAGGGCCGAACTCATGGCAGGCAAGGCAACACCGCTCAGCGCCCCTTCGGCGACAATTCGGCGCCAGGCGGGAAGAGCATCCTGTATCTTACTGCGGAAAAAGTCATCGAAGAGCAGGTTTTCCAAGTCCGGGTCCTTCCGGTACGCATCTGTGATCTTTTGCAGGAAGACGGAACGGATGATACATCCCTTACGCCAGATACGGGCAATCGTCCCATAATCCAAATCCCAGCCATAATGCTCGGAAGCACGACGAAGCAAGGAGAATCCCTGTGCATAAGAAACCAGCTTAGCTGCGTATAGTGCCTGACGAACGTCTTCAATTGAAAGTTGAAAGTTGAAAGTTGAAAGTTGAGCATCGTCTGATAACTTTCCACTTTCCACTTTCAACTTTCCACTATAAAGTCTTGCCGCCTTCACCCGTTCGGAATACAAGGCCGAAAGCAAGCGGGCGTAAACCGCTTCCGTAATCAACGTCAGCGGATCATTCTCGTCCATAGCTGCAATCGCACTCCATTTGCCGGTTCCCTTTTGTCCGGCGACATCCAATATTTTGTCAAGCAACGGTTTTCCGTCTTCGTCACGGAAACGCAGGATATTGGCGGTTATCTCGATCAGGAAACTATCCAATTCCCCTCCGTTCCACTCATCAAAGACGACGGCCATCGCATCGTTGTCCAACCCTTTCCGGTTTTTCAACAGCGAATAGGCTTCGGAAATAAGCTGCATATCGCCATATTCTATGCCGTTGTGCACCATCTTCACAAAATGGCCTGCTCCCCCCGCTCCGATCCATTCGCAACAAGGCGAACCGTCGTCCAGCTTGGCGGAAATCCCCTGCAAGATGTCTTTCACCAGCGGCCAAGCTTCCACCGAACCTCCGGGCATCACGGACGGGCCATGCAAGGCTCCCTCCTCTCCTCCCGAAATTCCGGTTCCAACGAAATAGATCCCTTTTTCCTCCAATTCCTTCACACGACGTTCCGTGTCGTGGAAGTCAGAATTGCCTCCGTCGATAATCACATCGCCCGGCGAAAGGAAAGGGAGTAGTTGCGAGATTAGCTCGTCTACAGGATGCCCTGCCTTGACCATCATCATGATGATATGAGGACTTTTTACTGAATCGACCAATTGTTCGATCGAATGCGTTCCGATAAAATGTTTGCCTTTGCCCCGGCCATTGACAAAACGGTCGACAACTCCCTCTTCGCCGGGTACACTCCGGTTATATACGGCAACTGTGAAACCCTTACTTTCCATATTGAGTGCCAGGTTCTCGCCCATCACGGCAAGCCCGATCAATCCTATATCTGCTTTCATATTTTATTTGTTTTATTTTATGTTGAATAAATCATTCAGAGACTCACTCATAGAAGGGTGAGTGAAAATATTGTCACGAAGGAGGACATAATCATTATCCGTACGCATCGCCAACGACACGAGGTTGATGATTTCACTCGACTCGGCACAGAACAGCGTAGCTCCCAATATCTGGTTCGTGTCGGCATCCACGACCGTCTTCAATAATCCTTCCGGCTGTCCGATCGTACGGGTTCTCGGCATCGAGGCTGCCATGACTTTGGAAACTTTTATGTTACGTCCTGTCCGGAGTGCCTGCTCTTCATTCAGACCGACATGTGACAGGGGCGGATCGATGAACACCGAATAGGCAACCGCCTCCCGGTCACCGGTGTTGCGTTTGCCGTCTCCAAAAAGCTCATCACGTATGATACGGTAGTCATCCAACGAAAGATATGTGAACTGCAAACCGCCACGCACATCCCCGATCGCCCATATGTTATCCGCACTCGTATGCAAGCGGTCGTCCACCTCGATTGCCCCACGCTCCGTTAATTTCACGCCGGCAGCTTGCAAGTTCAGCCCTTCGGTGTTCGGGCGGCGTCCGGTAGCCAGCAGGATCGCATCGGCATCGATCTGTTCCGTATCGCCTGTCAGAGCATCCCGGTAGACGACGGTAGCTTTGCCGGCATCGTGCCCGATCTCCTGCACAACGGCATTCAGGCGGATCGAAATGCCCTTCTTTTCCAAAACAGTCTTGACGGCATCGGCGATATCACGGTCTTCACGAGGAATAAACTTGTCGCCTCCCTCTAAAACCGTCACATCCGATCCGAAATTGGCAAAAATAGATGCAAACTCAAGTCCGATATAACCACCTCCCACGATCGCCAGACGACGGGGCAGCCGGTCCAGTTCCATGATCGAAGTGCTGGTGTAGACGAAAGGGTTGCCTTCGATCCCTTTTATGTTGGGAACGATGGTGGAGGCACCGGTATTGATGAATATTTTACCAGCTTGCAGTACGATCGTCTCACGATCGGTTTTCACTTCCACTTCCGTTGGGGAAAGAAACGAGGCAACACCGGTATAAACAGTTACCGTCTCTTTGCTGTCGAGATTCTCAAAATTCTTCTGACGCAAAGCAGCCGTGATCTTCCTTTTTTCCTCGATTGCCTTGTGGAACGCATCGGCATATTGCTCGAATGTCGTGAAGTGGGAATACTGCGCCACTTTGGAAAGGTGCACCAATGTCTTAGTCGGAATGCATCCGATATTAATACATGTCCCGCCGTACATTTCTTTCGAACGTTCCACTACGGCGACAGTCCATCCGCGGCTGCCTAAATCAGCAGCCAGCGTCTTTCCGCCTTTACCAAAACCAATGATGATTGCATCATACTTTTTCATCTTTTGTTTTTCCTCCTTTTTATTTTCTACTTAAGGAACATTTCCTTTAACCTAATTGTTCCCAATAAGCCTCTATTTATCGTTTTGTTTTTTCTATGATACAAAAATACACAGCCTTTAGATTTCAGAGGATAGTGATTTTGCCCTAAGATTTGGCAATATTCCCTGTTCTGTCCTTATAAACCGTTTTCCTTTTCAGGGACATGAAAAAACTGCGTCAAAAAGTACAACCGGGAATCCGTCATTTCTCGTAAACTTTAGATACATTTGAATTCACAAATCATCTGAAGTATTATAAGACGGATAAAATGAATAAAATAGTAATAGCCATCGACTCTTTTAAAGGCTGCCTGACCTCGGAAGAAGCCGGGATTGCGGTAATGAAAGGAATCAAAACGATCTTCCCCGATTGCGAAATCTTGCTGTTTCCGATCGCCGACGGAGGCGAAGGAATGTTAGACGTACTCGTCTCCGCGACACAAGGGAAATATCGAACCCTGCCGGCACACGGACCTTTGATGGAACTTATTCAGACCCAGTACGGTATTTCGGGAGACGGGCAGACAGCCCTGATCGAGATGGCAGCCATCAGCGGTTTACCTTTAGTTCCCGAAGAAAAAAGGAATCCGATGCTGACGACTACTTACGGGACGGGGGAACTGATTCTCGATGCCCTCGAACAAGGTTGCCGCCGCTTTATCGTGGGCATAGGCGGCAGTGCCACCAACGATGCAGGATTAGGGATGCTGCAAGCTTTAGGATTCCGTTTTCTGGACAAGCGGGGAAATCTGTTGGGAACAGGCGGCAAGATCATGTCGCAGGTAGCCTCCATTGATACATCTGCCGTACATCCGGCTTTAAAGGAAACTCGCTTCACAATTGCCTGCGATGTACACAATCCCTTCTGCGGGTCTGATGGAGCTGCTTATATCTTTGCTCCGCAAAAGGGAGCCGATGCCAGGATGGTCAAAGAACTGGAAGCCGGTATGCAGGCGCTTTCACAGGTTATCCGGTCGGCCACAGGCAAAGACATTTCGAATATCCCCGGAGCCGGAGCAGCCGGAGGAATGGGCGGAGGTTTCCTCGCGTTCCTAAATGCCGAGTTGAAACCGGGTATCCGTCTGATGCTTGACGCACTGGACTTCGGTAAGAAAATAAAGGGGGCCGACCTGATCTTTACCGGTGAAGGACGGGCCGATCGGCAAACGGCAATGGGGAAAGTGCCTTCCGGTATCCTGGAAGAGGCCCGGAAACAGAATATTCCTGTCATCGTACTTGCAGGAAGTATAGAAGATGCGGATCAGATGAACCGGGCCGGCTTTCAGGGGGTATTCTCAATCACCCCCGGTCCAGTCTCCTTAGAGAACGCTATGAAGCCGGAGTTTGCCAAAGAAAATATCCGTAGACTGGTGACTCAGATTTGTTCGGTAATCCATCCGTTCAGAAATTCTTTTTCTCGTCGATAATATATTCCGGACGTGCTTTGATCTCGTCAAACAAGATGCCGACATACTGGCCCAACACACCGACCGTCAACAATTGGACACCTCCAAAGAAAATAACGGAGGTCATGATAGAGGTCCAGCCTGTTTCTGCATTACTAAAGCCGTATATCTTACCTAAGGTGAACCAGACGGCCAGTATGATACCGACCAATACGGCTATAAAACCCAAGCTTGTCGCCAGGCGCAACGGCTTCTTGGAGAAATAAAGCATGGCGGTGGTAGCAAACTTCCACATCTTGCTGAACGGGTATTTTGTCTCTCCGGCGATGCGTGCCTCCCGTTCATAATAAAAAGGAACCTGTTTGAATCCAACCCAACTGATCAGTCCGCGAATATATTTTCCCCGCTCCTGAAAACGGTCGAACTGATCCATCACCTTCCGGTCTATCAGGCGGAAATCACCTGTATCTAACGGGAAATTCACATCACTCATATAGTTCAGCATACGGTAAAAAGCTTTCGCTGTCACTTTTTTGAAAAGCCCTTCCCCTTCGCGGGACTTACGGACGCAATAAACCACGTTCGCCTGTTCTTTTTCCTGCAATTCAAGAATGGAAGGGATGAGTTCGGGAGGATCCTGCATATCGGCATCCAGGATGACAGCCAAGTCGGCATCACAATTATTGATACCTGCCGTAACAGCCGGCTGATGTCCGAAGTTACGGGAGAAATGGATCACCTTCACCTGCGGATCGGAAGACGCGATCTCGTCCAACATCAGACGCGTCCGGTCCCTACTGCCGTCGTTGATATAGATAATTTCCGTTAAAACAGGGAGCTTCTGCAACGCCTCCCGTGTACGCCGGTATGATTCGGCAATAACTAACTCCTCGTTATAACAAGGGACTATGACCGCAAGTTTCTTCATCTGCATTTAAGCCTTAAACGTATAAAACTTATTCATGATAAAATTAATCACCGTGTAAAAAGCCATTGCTATCAATTGGTTATAATAAGGATCGATCGATAGGAGTGGATTCAGGACATACACTAAAAGCCCCAATTGTAACAAATAGCACACCCCGAACACGACTCCGAAACGAGCGGCACTGCCGATCCATCCAGCCGAACTCCGGAATGTCCATTGCTTATTCCATATAAAACTATTCAATACGCCTGCTATATAACCGACCATGTTCGAAACGACATCCGAACATCCGAACAACTTCATCATGATCCAGATGACAACGGCGGTTATCACCGTATTACTCACTCCCACTATACCATATTTAATGGCTTGCTTGACTGTTTCCTCCATTCTTTTTTATAATCTCTTCCACTTCCTCGGCCGACAGCTCCTTCACGTTCGTTATCGTGAAGACCTGCGAAAGAAAGTTCCCATACTGGTTACATTCGTTGATCACCTTATCCAGCGTTTGCTTGATATCTGTCCGGACCGGGATCAGGAAAACCAGTTCCATATGTTTTTCACCTATTGTCAACCGCTCGATTTCACAATCCGCATTTTCCAGAGAGTAAGGAAATTCACGTTCGATCACTTTCTTCTGATACTCCAGGAACGGTTTCAGTTCATTCGCCAGGATCAGCACATAAAAGCGCAACTTTTCCCCTCTTCCTCCCAAGCCGGTAGAGATGTAAATCTGCTTCTCGTCCGACAACTCGGATTCCAGAGCGATACGGCTTTCCATCAAAGCCATATATGCCCAATCCGCCACATCCGGGTCCGGAGCTTGGGCATATTCTTCCAGTATCCGGTATGCTTTTACCTGCCGTGAGGTAGCAAGCATAGACAATACATACTTCTTATGTTCCGTAGTCGATTCGGGATCGTCCAGACTATCCTCGAAAACCGAAAAATCCATTTTCGAAATATCCGGCTTATCCTGATCTTTCCTGATCTTTTCCGAATATTTAAAATACTCCATCTGCCGTTCTACGGGTACACGCTGTTCTAATATATGGAAATGTCCGTCAATCTTACTAAAAGAGTCCCGGAACTTCTTGAAAATATCATTATCCTCTTTCATAAAGCCTGCTTTTTAGTTTTGTACATATCCAATAAACAAGAAACTAAGACAAATGTAAGGCTTTTTCGCGATAAATAACTTATAGCTGGGATAAAACACATCAAAATTATTGTAACTCCACCCGGAACCACTCTTGTTTTAGACTCTGGCGTCATGCTCCGGCATAAATAAGGAAGCCCAACCCGATCACAAACAGGACAAACATTCCGGCATTCAGGTAATCCGAAGAACGTGGAGCTCCTCTGAATTCATGCCATATTAAAATCCCCCAAAGTGCCGATACAAGCGTCGCCCCCTGTCCCAAACCGTACGAAATGGCAGCCCCGGCTTTCTCCGAAGCGATCATGCTGAAAGACTGACCGATGCACCAGATAACACCTCCCAACATACCCACCAAATGCGTTTTGGCATTCCCTTTGAAATAACCGGAGATAGAAACAGGCCCACCTTCCACCGGACGCTTCATGGCAATCGTATTAAACAGGAAATTACTAATAAACACGCCTAAAGAGAAAATAAACACAGCGGTATAAGGTGTCAGCTTACCCGGTGAGGGCTCTGCAAAATTGCCCAAATCCATCGAAGCCGCAACAAAACGGTAGAAGAAAGCCATGATCACACCTGCTGCGATAGAAATGAAGATACCCTTACCCGATACTTTCTTCGATCCGACCAACGCTTTCTTATACGCGAACCCGTTCAACAGGATGGCAACCGTGATCAGGGCTACGCCGATAAAGATGTACAAAGGTTCTCCTTTAGCCGCTCCGAAATAGTTAACCAATACGCCCAATACCAACGCCAGCCCGATCCCGACCGGAAAAGCCACCGACATGCCGCAAATCGCAATAGCTGCCGACAGCAAGATATTGGCAGCATTAAAGACAATGCCACCCACGAAAGCACTCCCTAAAGATCCCATATCGGCTTGTGCCAAATTAAATAGAAACCCTTGTCCCTCAGAGCCGAAACTACCCAGTGTAAAAGCGGAAAAAATGGAAAAGAGCAACACGCCGATCACATAATCCCAATAAAAAAACTCATACCGCCAAGTCCTCGAGACCAGCTTTTGTGTATTTCCCCACGATCCCCAGCAGAGCATCGTGACAACACAAAACAGGATCGCTAATGAATAATCTTGTACTATAAACATAACTTTCTTATTTTGAGACAGGTTGATGCATCATATAATTTTCAATCAGAACAACCATTTCCGCCGCCGGTACTTTCTCGATCAAGCGAAGGTCTCTGCCTTTCCCGTCCGGTGTCCAGCTATTGGCTCCTTCATCATTCACGACACGGAATGTCCCGCGCTCTACATTATAATAGGGTTCATACCCCTTGACGGCCACCAGCACAGCCGTAAGGTCCCAGCTCATCCGGCCGTCCGGATCACCTTCGGCAAAACAAAGCAAATAGGCGTCTTTCACCGGGCTGCCCTTCACATCCATCTGCACCAGCTTCTTTCCGGTAAAGATCACATTCCCGATTTCGAAACCACTGAATATGATTTCTGTAGGCCATTGCTCCGCCACTACACGGGATGCCGGAGTATCGCAATAGACATTAAATTCTTTCCCTTCAGGAAACAAACCGGCCATCGAGACCACGCGTTTCACCTTCTTAGCAACTAAATCACGGCCGGAAAGCGGACTATACTCGTCACCACCGGAAAGCAAAAGGTCCTTTAGATTGGTGAAAAAGCCGATCGTACAGACCACAACGCTGCTATCCGGCTGCGTACTTAAAATCCGGCGATAGACCTTCACTGCATCCGGAGCATCCGAGGTTTTTGCCGTTTCATGTGGATAACGATCCGGAAGCTCTTCGGTCCACTTCGTCTTATGCCAAGTGGTCAGCGAAGCACCTCCTTCGCTTTTCGGAGCACCGACAGGGATATCCGGCCGTTTGAAATAGGTGTTCAGCACTTCTATGCAGGGTACGACATGCTCGTCCTTATTGGACGAAACAGTCGCTAAAATATTCACTTGCCCGCTATCTGCCAACGCATGCATCAGAGCCATCGCACCTACATCGTCATAATCCGGCCCCAAGTCCGTATCCAGTATCAGATTGACAGGTTGCACCATTGTTTCTTCCGGAGCAGTAGCAGCCGGTTTTCCAGAACAGGCCGCCAGCAAAGCAGCCAAACAGATAAAAAGAATTGATTTCTTCATGTTATTAAATTTATAAATGTCACATATTGTTCATCGGCAGCACACACATAACCTTTAAGCACGATTAGCAATAAGATAAGATTTATATCAACCAAAAATATCCACTTCGTTCCTATAAGGAGCAGACGACTGCGCCCCAACACGTGTCACCGAAATAGCCGAAGCCTTGCAAGCGAACCGGGCGGCTTCTTTCAAGCTTCGCCCTTCGGACAAGGCGACAGTCAGAGCACCATTGAACACATCGCCGGCAGCAGTCGTATCGACAGCTTCCACTTTCAGGGCAGGAACCATCTCGGCCTTTCCGTTGCTATAAATAAGTGCACCTTTCGATCCCAGCGTAATAATGACATGCTGCACTCCCATTCCCGAAAGGGCACGGGCGGCTTCACCAGCCGATGATTCATCTGTGATCTTCACGCCGGTAATCATTTCCGCTTCCGTTTCGTTCGGCGTGATCAAATATAAATGACGGAGCAGATCCGCCGGTAACGGATGTGCCGGAGCTGGATTCAAAATCACTTTCTTCCCTTTTTGCCAAGCGATATCAGCGACAAAACATACGGTTTCCATCGGAACCTCCAGTTGCATCAAGACCAGATCGGCTCGCTCGATAGCCTCCTCCGCCTTCTCCAGGTCAGACGGCAGAAGGTTGGCATTCGCACCCGAAGCGACGACAATGCAATTTTCCGCTTTTTCGTCCACTGTGATCAAGGCTACGCCGGAAGGGTTCCCGGAATCCGAAAAGACATAAGAGGTATTAATGCCCTCCTCCTCAAAAAGTTGCTGTGATTGATGACCAAAAATATCGCTTCCGGTCTTGCATATAAAAGTGACGGGACCTCCCAGACGTGCTATCGCCACAGCCTGGTTTGCCCCTTTTCCTCCGGGATTCATAAAGAATGTTCCACCCAAAATCGTTTCACCCGGACGAGGCAGATGAGCGGCCTTTATAACCATATCGGTATTGCTGCTACCGACCACCAGGATTTGTCGCTTGGATGTTTGTGTTGTGTCCATGTTCTATTTCGTATTAAATTATGAAGCGTTACAAATATAATACATATATCACTTCTTTTTTCCACATAATTCTTTGGGAAAGATAAACCCAAATCTTACTTTTGTAAAAAGTATACACAGACATATAACTTACAGACAAGCAGATAAGTTTATGAAACAGGCCACAAAGCTCAACCAGATCATCCTATTGATTCAGTCGCTTTCCAAAGCGGAAAAACGATATATCCGTCTCTATACCAACCTGCAAAACGGGGATAAACATTATATGGTTTTATACGACCTGGCCTGTGAAGATTTCTCCGCCGAACAAATACACAAGAAGTTTTGCAGCGAAGTGAACGAAAAAAGCTTTGAGATGGCGGCCAAACATCTTTATCGGGTACTGTTGGATTGCCTTGTCCTATTGCGGGAAAAACAGGACATACAGACGACAATTTTCAATTATATCACAAAAGCCGGCATCCTTTTCGAACGGGAGCTTTTCAACAATGCATTTGTCGAATTGGAAAAAGCAAAGAAGCTGGCCACTACATATGAAAACGACCCGCTGCTCCTCCTGATCTATCGTACGGAATTGAAATATCTGAGCACGCTCGGCTTCGAAGGCATCAGCGAGAAAGAGCTGGTCGGCAAGCAAATGCAAATCAACGACGTGATGAAATATGCCCGCAACACGAACCTCCACCTGCAACTATACGATATTTTGAAACACCGCATCATCTATAAAGGGTACGCCCGTTCGAACAAGCAAAAAGAGAATCTGAACGATCTTGTTTTAAGCGAACTGAACCTGATCGCCAACCATTCCTACCAGGGATTCGAGGCACACAAACTTCACCTGTTGTTCCAGGCTACCTATTACCTGAATGCTGGAAACTATAAATCGGCAATCCGTTTCTACCAGGAACTGATCGCGCTTTTCGAAACGAACCGCCATCTGATCCTCAACCCGCCGATCTACTACCTAAGTGCTATAGAGGGGGTACTGAACAGCCTGCATGTTGCCGGATTATATCGGGAAATGCCTTTTTTCTTATCCAAACTGAAAGAAATCGGCACAGGCAACCACCCTACAGAGTTCCTGATGGAAGTACAAGGACACTCCTACCTGTATGAACTTTCGGGATTGCTCAACACCGGACAATTTGAAGCGGCAACGCATCTTGCCGAAGCCCATACCGACTTTTTATCAAAGAAAGCATCCATGACCAGACCGGAAACCCAGCTAAAGCTGGCTCTCTATTCTTCCATCCTTCATCTTTGCCTGGGAGAACCGTCAAAAGCTCGCAAGAGTATGAAAAAGATACTCGGCTCCGACAAATCCTTCCATACATTGCCGTCCTACAAAACAGCCCGCCTCGTCAACCTCCTGATCCAAGCGGAACTGGGGAACTATGACTTTTTTGCAAACGAAGTAAGCTCCATCAAGCGGACAATCAGCTACGAGAAGCAGATGTATATCACCGAAAAACTACTTTTCCGCTTCCTGATGGCCCACCCCTTGCCCATCTATAGAAAAGATCGGGAAAAGTTGTGGGCACAATACCAAAAGGATATCACACGTATCCGACAGGACAAATATGAAAAACAGCTTCTCAAGACCTTTGATTTCACAGCTTGGATTGAGAGCAAACTAACAAACATCCCCTTCCGGGAGATTTTGTATTCTGAATGATCCGGTTATACACGGATCTTATGTCCGCTTAACGCATAATAGAAAATCATCAGATATGCAGGGAAACAGATCCAGTAGGCCTGCTGCAAATCACCAAATTCATCGGCCAGCCAGCCGAACAGTAACGGGAAGATGGCACCGCCCACAATAGCCATTACCAACAAGGAAGAACCGGTTTTGGTGAATTTTCCCAAATCCTTCATTGCCAATGGCCACAGAGCCGGCCACATCAGAGAATTGGCAAGACCTAACAGCGCGACAAACCAGATAGAAACATGTACAGGAAGGAATACGACCAACAAAGAGCTGGCCACACCGATAATCGCACAGATAAACATCGCTTTCTCCTGTGAAATATATTTCGGGATGAAAAATACGCCGACCAGATACCCAGCCACCATACCGATCACCGTATACGAAGTGTAGACCTGCGGGTCCGCCAGTCCGATCGATTTGGCATAATCCACGATACTTGCCATCGCGAGTGTCTCTACGCCGACATAACAGAGCAACGATACCAGCCCCAACAATAGGTGCGGGAACTGCCAGATGCTCGTCTTATTGGAGGCATAAGCGGAGGCAGCCGACTCCGTATCGTTTTCATCCTCTCCTTCCGCTTTTACTTCCGGCAGCGGGACAAATGCAACTAGAATTCCCAAAACGACAAAAATACCGGAAATGAAATAGAACGGCATCTTGATATCTTCCAGTTTCACGTCGCTCAGGTTCAGGAATACGCCAAGGAAAATCGGAGCGATCGCCCAAGCAGCCTTATTGGCAATCCCCATCATACTCATACGGGTGGCAGCACTTTCCAACGGGCCCAGAATCGTAATATAAGGATTCACAGCTGCCTGCAACATCGTATTACCGATACCGCTTATGAAAGAGGCAAGCAGGAACATGGAAAAACTCTTATTTTCGGCAGATGGAATAAACAAATACAATCCGACGGCAAAAAACAGAAAAGACAGGATCATCGTCTTCTTATATCCGATCGCCTTGATAATAAGTCCGCAAGGATAACCGAAAATAACAAAAGTGGAGAAAGTCGCTGCCAAAACCAGGTATGATTCAGCAGTAGTCAGATCCAATGCAGTACGCAGGAACGGAATAATCAATCCGTTAATACCTAAGGCGAAGCCAATCATAAAGAAAAGTACGCCAATAACAACCAAAGGGAATAGATACCCTTTTGAAGCAGAGTTTGTGTTTTCCATGTTTATTTGTTTTTACGTTTATAAAAGATTTTCGACAAATGTACAGATATTTTCCCAATAGCCGGTGTCAGAAGGTTCATTATTTCTAAACCGGACACAGATTTTGCTGACGATGTAAACGAATAGGTTAGTGTATATCAGCAAAAACAGTAATCCGGGGCATAATATCGGTAATTTATCTACAAAAAGAAAAAGAATACATACCGACCTTTGCAAAAAATTCAATGCAATAAATTCAAAAATATGCCGGCCAATACCATTTTTAGTGGCATACCGGCCCAATCAATACGGAAGATATGAAAAAAATAATAACATGGGCATTGTTGATAGCTGGAGCCACGACAATGGAGGCTGGAAACAGGATAATTGAAGAGAATATAATTCAAACTGATAAAAAGAATATAGTAATGGAAAACTTAGAATTGACAAAAGAATGGGATAAGATTTTCCCGAAGAGCGATAAAGTGAATCACAGTAAGGTAACGTTTCGCAACCGCTATGGCATCACGCTTGCCGCCGATATGTACAGACCAAAGAATGTAAATGGGAAAATGGCGGCTATCGCGGTATCCGGCCCATTCGGAGCTGTGAAAGAACAAGCGGCAGGCCTCTACGCACAGACAATGGCCGAACTCGGTTTCCTGACCATCGCCTTCGATCCCTCCTACACCGGAGAGAGTGGTGGAACACCCCGCTATGTAGCCTCTCCCGATATTAACACCGAGGACTTTTGCGCAGCTGTGGATTACCTCTCTACCTGCGATGATGTCGATCCCGAACGCATTGGTATCATCGGTATTTGCGGATGGGGAGGTATGGCGCTCAACGCTGCCGCGATCGACACCCGCATCAAGGCCACAGTCACTTCCACGATGTACGATATGAGCCGGGTAAATGCAAACGGCTATTTCGACTCCATGAATGCCGACCAGCGTCATGAACTTCGCCGCCAGCTCAACGAACAACGTACGGCAGACGCGAAAAGCGGCTCATACGCACTCGCCGGTGGAGTGATCGACCCACTGCCCGATGATGCTCCCTGGTTTGTAAAAGACTATCACGACTATTATAAGACCAGCCGTGGTTATCACAAACGCTCACTCAACTCCAACGGAGGATGGAACAAGACATCGGCTCTTTCATTCATCAACATGCCCCTACTCGCTTACAGTGACGAAATCCGCAGTGCCGTACTCGTGATACATGGTGAGAAAGCCCATTCCCGCTATTTCAGCGAAGACGCATTCAAAAAACTGACGGGTGACAACAAAGAGTTACTGATCATCCCCGGTGCCAGCCATGTCGACCTTTACGACAACCTATCGGCAATCCCGTTTGACAAAATCGAACATTTTTTTCTTGAATATTTGAAATAATAAAATAGGCAATCACGTCACAGCATGAACTCTTAGTTTGCGATATATACTGTCATACTATCATAGTTTCGACATATCCATTGAATATCAATAAATACAGGAATGATAGCAGCAAATTTAACTATCATTCCACTATCATGATTTGTCTGTTTCCTTTGGGTTGATCCGGAAAGTAGCGGACAAATTTAGCACAAAGCAGGTAGAAATTTCCATCAAGCCCCCGTTCAAGCTCAATTCCGCCCCCCATCTATACGGCTCCCGGACCCGGATGTCGAAGGTAGCGAGGCCCGGATGTCAAAAGGGAAAAGCAGGTAGTTGCTTAATAATAAGCTATATACTTTGGTAAAAAATATGCTTGATGTTATGATAGTATGATAGTAGAAAAAACAACTGTCATACCATCTATCATTCTATATATCCATTGATTTTTAATGGATTGATAACAGAGTATGATAGTATGACAGTTGTTTTTCCAATGATAGCTTTCAATTAGCGAACGCTTATCTTGCTTTTCTCCGTACAGCTTTCACTTTCCGCACATACGATATAAAATCCGGCAGGCAACGAGAACTGATGCACCGTCGTGCTCAGATGATCGAATATGGAGACCATCTTACCGGAAAGATCATACACACGCACGCTCTTCAACAGGTCTCCCGCCGTAGAGGCCACTACCACCTGTCCCGGCATCGGCGTATAGACGCGTATCTGGCTTTCCACCTGGATGCTACGTGAAACATTCAGGAAATAACGGCCATGCGTAGCCCCCGGCACCGTCACTTCCGCATTGCGCGAATCGACCAAAATATCTTCATTCTTCAAGGCGTCGTAGAGGTAGAGAGAGTCGCCGAAGTGTTCGAGGCCGGCAAAGCGCAACGTTACATCCGACTCATCTTCACTATAAACGCCCAACGGGATATTAGCCATTTCGGGGATTACATTGATACAGGTGGCTTGCGTACCGGCGATCGAGTAAACAATCGGGGTTGCCGGATGATTGACATTCAGCAATATAGCCACATCTTCCTCCTTTTTATATCCGACCTCGGCTTTTTCTCTTTGAATCAGCGAGAGGGAACTTTTACGTCCAGAGCGTTCAGCCTCAATATATAGAGAAGGCACAACGCTTAAGGGAACGGACTTTGTCATTGCCTCTTCTTCTGAAGAAATATTGTCGGCAAGCATCATGTCTGTGGAATATTTCAAACCTTCTATTGCAACAACTTTCGTTACAGGCTCTTCACGAAACACAAAGAAACCTTGCATTGGAGCCACACAACCAGCCGTTGCCTCTTGCATATTTGAAAGAATACCTTCTTCAGAGACACGAGTCACAACAGTTTCTCCTTTTTCATTCAAGAGCCAATAAGTTGATCCTAAATTATTCTCTTTTAAGAATACTTCCATATTCAAGTAAGTCATAAAGGGATTACCTGCCAAGAAATATTTATTGGCATCTGTTTGATTTTCCAAATTAACTGTAATAGTTTTTTCATCCTTACCTAAACTCAGCTGGCCATAGTTATCACCTCTTGTAATACTCTGAGTATTCGGCTTCTCTGGAGTAGATTCACCATTTGAATAATAATCGTATGAAGTATCACCCTTTGGCAGTCGGACTAACGAAGTAGTTCCATTATCCGGTAAATTCTCTACATGAACAGAGAAACCGGAACCTGGGGTATAAAATACCTCGGCATCATTATATTCCGTACTCCAATTAGCAGATATATACGAATCATGAGTATCCGGATCTGGGTTTTGTCCTTCATTCCGGAAATACAAAACAGCCGTATTGTCCCACTTCCGCTGATAATAGGCCGGAGCGAAACGGTTGTTCTTATTCGGGTCAAACACGATCGGAGCAAAAGCATCTGTTACCTGTCGTCCACTATCGGTTTTGGGCGAATACATATCGCCGGCTACTACACCTTTAAGCGGTGAAGAAAGCAGATACCACTGGTCTTTTTCCATTTCAAACTCTACGCGGGCCGTGTCGTAGGTCAGGTATTGCTGGCTCATCAAGGTAGCGTTGGGTTTGAAGTAAATCTCATCGCAGGTGTTGGCATAGAAGCGTTTTGCAATGAGGTCGTCACGGTCAACCATCAAATCGAGCTCGATATTGTCGGTTGCTGAATTTCCTTCTTCCTCCAAATCTTTTATTGTAAAAGGAGTAACATCTTCTTCCCATTTTGTATCCAGCAAAATCGGGTTCTTTCCTTCCTGCGGAATCATCACTTTTGTGAATGCCATAGGGGAGAAAGATTCTGTATGAGTTCCGTTAGGATCTTCTTCTTTTTTATATAACTCTTCAAAAGTTGCTCGTCTCCAGTTTGCATCATTATTCCAGTTGCGGCTATCTTCCGATCCTGCCCAAGTCACATATTCCGGAACAATCTTGATCTTGAAATTGATAAAACCATCGCAAAATTCTTGCAGATAGTTGTTCTCCACATCGTATTCATGGAATCGTACCTGCAATTCGTATTCGAAACCTTCGCGGAAGGTTAGACCATGCAAACGACTATCCTGATCATTTGTGAAATCGATAAATCGGAGGGTCAACAATTCTTCCTCCCGTTCATCTTTATACGCAACAATAGATTCCAAAACTGCTACTTGTCCAGCGTTCTTCCATTCCGGGTCAGTAGATTCACCGGTAAATATGATATCGTAAAAATCTTTACCCACTTCTCGGGCGAAACCTAAATGGTCTACTTTTTTAAGCTCTTCCTCTTCTTTCGGAGAAAATACGACCTTGCGAATAGGAATTGTCAGTTCCTCTTCTCGACTGTTTTCAATATCCTTCAATCCCAAACGTATGGCCGGTTGGAAACCCTCTTCGTAATCAATCTCATCAAGTCCCAACCAGGCTTCCGGAACATTTTCGTTCACCTTGATTGTGAAATCTTCAGGTTCTGTACAGATAACATAGCTATATGTACTTCCATATTCGATTGCCCGTCTGTTGGGGATGGCAACTATATCTCTTCTGGTATCTGTTACGCTGAAATAAAAGCCGTTTTCGTCGAGATATAATAAACTGTCATTACATAGTTTTAACAGATAATCTTTATACTCAAAGTCTATCATATCTTTTAAATCAGCAACCGTTCCTCTGAAGTCTTTACTTTCACCACACTGTTCATGGAAAGCATCCAATGCTGCCTCCAAAGAGACAGAAGTACCGGTAAGATCAGTATACGTTTTATCCTTCATGGTTCCCACATACCAATCTATCGGAACATCCTTTCCGGTTAAAGAGTCTTCTTTCCCCTGATAGTTAAACTTCAATTTGGCGGACAGATTCACAGAACTGAATGAACAAATAAAGGCATCATCAATCTCGGTTTCAGTATCAACGAAAATAGAAAGACCGTTGTAGGAAACTTTGAAATCGGCAACAGGGAAACATTCGTCCATTCGAACGAGTCCATTATTCAGATAAAAGTCTTCATCTTTAAACAGACCGACATGATATTGCGTACCTTCTTCCAGTTTGTCATTCTCGTGATCGATCTCACTTTCCGTACCTTCACCATCCGCTTGTGTTTGCTCGGGGGCATCTACCGTTTTCGTAACATGGGCCAGCGAGATCACTCCCCGACTCTTGTCCGCAACCGTTTGCCAAGATAACTGGATAGGGGTCATACCTAAACTGGTGAAAAAATATTTAGATAGCTCGATAAACTTTTCGTGTTTAATAATCGTCGCTGTATCTATAGGATTACTATTATATAAATCATCTATTATGTCAAGTTCCTTTGCTTTTTCTGCTAACTCCGCTGGTGTTAAAACAGTATTCGGTTTATCTGTTTTGCTATACCTTTCATACAAACCCTTATAATCCAGAATAGCCTTAAGTTTTCTTCTTCTACTCTCTTCATAGAGATGCGTATCAATCAGATCCGAGTCATTTATATTATTCCATGCATTATAATAATCTTTCTTTGTCGAAACGACTACACGTCCATGCGAAGCGCGATCGCCATTATTGTTATAATCCAAAAACAACCAATGGACGCTATCTGCACGCGCATTGAATTTATACTCATCTGTGAACGAATAATACACATTAAACTCATGATCTCTCAGCCCCAGATGCAAAAGCTGCTTCATCCAGGAATCCTGATCAGGGTCTACCTTTGTTTCGTCGGAACTTTCAGCCGTCTTTCCATAAACACCTAATATGTGTTCATATCCGGTACGCACCACGAGATCATTCTCATCACAAGCCTCCTCACGTTCCACATACAGCTCCGGATTCATTTTGTAAACCCGTATATCGTCGACCGCGAAGTCCGCACCATTCGAATGGCGGCAGTTGTTGGCTATTTCCAGCAGGTAAGAGTTATAAGTGGCCTCCCCCGGTTTGATCGTGAAATAGAAATATACTTGTTGCCATTCGGCCTCTAAAGGATTACTTTCTGTTGCAGATTGGCTAACAGTAGCCGTATCAGGCACTTGCCTGGCTGTTCCTGTATAGAATTTATTCAGAATAGTCTCTTCTCTCTCTTCATTTTCTTTTTCTGTTATTCCTTTAAAGGTAAACCCAAGATCAGCAGCGATAGAACCTTCTGACTTTGACTGCAAATTACAAACCCAAGCCGTAACCAAAAGACGGGTTCCCTGGCATAACGCACCACTATCCACTGGCAATTTTACAATTACCCCGGGTATTTCTGTCGCATCCACATACATGAAGAAACCCATTTCCGACTCATTCCCTGAATGAATTTTATTATGTTCATAATGACGATCGTGAACCTTGACAAAATAATCACCACCCTCCTTACCATTCTTAGTTGCTTGAGCGAACCAATCAAAATACTTTGCATTTTTATCAGACACTCCTTGAACATTCAATGTCTTAAACAGCGCATATTCTCCACGATAAACGCCTCTTGCACCGCTGGCTCTACCCACTCCTTCTACTCCTGGCACACCATCATAAGCAAAAGACGCACTTACCGCATATTCTGATGCATCAGGAAGCAATGTGCTGGAGCGATAATTTTTTTCAGCATCACCTTTAAGGCCTATGAGTGGGGTATAGTCCACCTCCCCATTAGGAGGTGCATCAAATGTAATGGAATTCAAGAGTACATAATCTCTTTCTATTACACTTTGATACCTCGCTTTATAATTGTTATCCAGAGGACTTTCAGCAGCAGCCTTTAACTCCCGTTCTGTCTTGAAATCAGCAAAAGGCTCCAAATAAACTGTTAGAAGTGAGACCGGATACCATTTGTCAACATCAGTATACTCATCTTTTTTACGACCGACTTCCGCCGTTATATAAAATTGCTTTTGCTGAAGTGTTCCTTTAGCAGTTGCAGCATCTTTCCCCAAACCCTGGCAAAAGAAAATATTAGGCCATTCTACGGTACCGCCACCAGTCACATCGCCCCAACCCTTTTTCCATTGCATTAACTCGGTAACAAACGTGCCGTCCGGTCCAAGAAACTCCGCAGGATTGCCCGAAGCGTCATATACTTTCCACAGCACAGCATTGGCACAAGCCTGATAATCGACATCACCATTAAACGTTCCACCCGGAATATAATAATTATATAATGGCTCTACTAAACGGAAACTCGTATTACTTCCATTCTCATTATATGGAGTATGTATTTCAAATTGTTCAAAAAAACCGGCTTTATTCAACAGCTCTGTATCTGTTGAACTACTACTCTGCCGACGCTCCTCCAAAGCCTTTTGCAGCCTATCAGAGCTATTCTCTGCATGTTTAATGATATATTTATGGCGTATGGTTACTTGAGAAGGGGGGAACAACGTTATATTGCCCTCTGCGTCTGTTACCTCTTTCGCTCCCAGCATACTGCTTGCATCCCAATATAAGGTTACTTCTTCATCTTTCTCCATCCTTTCATCCGCTGTATAGTAGATATAACACAAACTTACTGGCATAGGAGTAGTACCATTTGATGCCTTTGTTTTATAAAAAGCAACTCCATTATGATAGTACTGAAAACCACCATCAGCAAAATCTATATGATTCTTATACCACAGATAGTCCTTCTCTGGAGAATGCCAAGCAATATATCCACTGATACCTTCAAGTGAATTAGCTTGCTGATATATCTTGATTTTTTCACCCGGCAACGCGTATAAAGTATCAACTTTCTCATGGCGGATATTGTTTTCATCTATGATTACCAAAGACTTATCCAACGGTTTTTGATAGATAGTATACGTATACTTTTTTACATTTGCCATCTTGGATATATCCAAAATAGAGGCTGCTTGTTGTATATTGTCCCCCACCTTTAAAAGACCTTTACCATAATAAAGGTCACAAACAGTTGTATCAGGGTCAGTGCCCACTGTAGAACCTACTTTAAAAGAAATATTCAATGTATCCTTTGTCGTGGTTCGGTACCAGACTGCTATTTTTTTACCATCCTTGGTTTTATATTCCCTTGGAGCTCCATTTCCCCCAGCTGTAGTTAAACCTTCAAAGCTTATATTATCATCAATCACAAGACACGCATAGTCATAATTTCCCAACTTGTCGTCTTTAGTATTTTCAAACGGATTTATGTTCAAGGAAAACTTTCCTGTTACTGTTGTGTCTTTACTGGATTCTGCCACCTCACTTTCTGGATACATTACATTTACTTTACTTAAATCATTCCAATACTGTCTTGGATGTTTCAACACTCGTGTATCCTCAACTACAACTTTATATCGTGTTACTTCTGATGGTTTATAGAAAAATCCTCCGGTTTGGCCAACCACAACATTACCATTGTTATCGGGGTTCGCATATACACACTTATAATTATCTTTCGTACTTACTTCTAATATAAACGTATCCGGCCCAAGTATATTTGTAGCAGTATAAGTATTTTTGTTCTTTGTTAAATCAACATAAGTATCTACATAATACCAAATACAATAATCATGATCTTGATATGGACGCATCTGTGTATTCACTGTATCATTACTATATGTAGATGATACAATCCTACCAATCGAGTCAGACCTATTAGCACTTTCCCTATATACACAATAATAGGTATACGCAGAGTCCGGTATCTGAGACAAGTCTAAGTCACAGCTCTGTTGTTCTCCTATTTCAACAGTATCTATGATGAGTGGCTCACCACTAACAACTTTAAAGGGCTCCGGTTCTTCAACTACCACATTTAATGAACCATTACCTTTCCCCCAAAAACGCCAATACGCATTAGGATGTTTATGCGGTGGCTGCACCTCCTCTTCCCCCGCCTTCGTCAACTTCTTCCATCCATCAAAAACATCACCGCCTTGCGTCGCAGCAGTAATCAGCGAAGCGGCGAGGATACAGATTCCGATTATATAATTGATTCGTTTCATATATGTGCGTATAAATTCATGTTATTAATTTCCTGTGTTTTCCCGTTCACGTACAAGGTAGATTGTGTAGCTTAGGGTACGGTCTAACAGTTTGATTTTCAGGGACAGGATGGCTGTTCCGTAAGCGTTTGTGATCGTCGTTGTGATAGTGCCTGTGCCATCGCCAACGGACTCGAGTGTGAGGTCCGGTTGGCCATCGCTATCTTTGGCGATCAGGCCGTTCGGATCGTCCACCAACGTGAGGTCATAATCCTTCTCGGTCAGCCCCTCAACCAACTTTCCTGTCACATCCCGCAAATTGAAAAACAGCTCTGTCTTGCCGGCATATTCCAGTGTGCAGGTGAAATCGTCTGCTACACCTGCTTGCATATAGTCGGGATAGCCGGCAATCGGGGCACGGCTGTTGCCGACGGCCAGTTCAAAGGTGTAGTCGCTAATGGTGATCGGGATGATCATGTGGTCGTTACGGCGGATATAGGTGTGGTTGGGCAAAGAGATCGGTTTCGTAACCTTCTCATCGTCCATCGTCATTAATAATGATATTTGGAAACGAGTTGAGGGTGTCTGCTCCCGTGTTGTTGCCAGGTCGGTTTCGTTGACATAATAAATATGGCCGGAACTTTTTGGATAAGTAGGTGTGCTTCCTTCCATTTTTTTCGGTGCTGCATCTAACGTTATAGTTTCGCCGTTCAACACGATAGGTTGTACAATCTCCCCATACGAACCCGAAGGAAGGAAAGGTGCATAGTCTCGTTTATCTTGGGCTTTATAATTACCGACACCATCCTTTTCCATTTCAGTTTCCATCGCCGGGAAAAACTTATGCGGCATCAGATAGACGTTACCATTCTGGAATCCGTCCATCTTGATTTCTTCGATTACGACTTCACCTTCATATTTGTTCGTGAACTCGAATTCTATTTTTGCAAACATTCGGTATAGGTCCAATTTCACATATCCTCTCTCTTTCGCAGATACTTCTGTGGAATCCATCAATGCACTCATCGGGATATGGTGTGTTCCATCCACCAAAAGCGGATTCGTCTCCTTCCCGGCGAAAAAACTGACTGCTTGTGTTGTTTGATCATTGGACAGGATTCCGTATGCCGAGGCTCCTTCTGTTAATTTAAGAATATCGGTTATGATAGGATCACTTTCTATCCGCTTTAAATTGGCAAAAGCAAAAACATATTTTTTGCCTTCCTCTACTTCGATATCATCGACCGAAACTTTGTCAACAGATTGCGCTGTTCCGCTAACGGCTGCTTCCACTTGGTTGGTTGCGGCATCGACGACATAGATGTAATAATCGTAGATCCCTTCAAGCTCTTTTGTCGGTGTATAATCATCATCCGCTTTCGTCGCAATATCCCGGCTGTTCAGCTCGATGCTGAGTTTGGGAGTGGCGGGGAGTTCCGGTTCCGGCGTGTTGCCTCCTTCCTCTTTGGAGCAGGAGGCGCACACGGCCGAAAGGAGTAATATATGAATTAATAAATAGTATGTCTTCATAGGTCTGACCTTATATAGGGGGTTATAAATCTGTATCGTTGTTGCGGATCACCCAGTCGTTGACTTCTACGCCGATGCACATATAGATGTAGTCGGGCGTCGGGTCGGGATCAGGGTCGGGATCAGGATCAGGATCGGGATCTGGGTCAGGATCTGGATCTGGATCAGGATCAGGATCTGGGTCGGGATCAGGACATTCCGGGCAATCCTGCCGTGCGAGGAAAAGCACCAAGGCATACTGGTCCTGACGGTCGAGGAACTCCTGGTCGCTCATGTCCGAATGTTCGAGCATCTTCGTAAGGGCCAGATAGGCATTCAGGTTGACGTTCAGGACCGGGGCTTTCTGTTTTTTGTAGGTGACCAGCAGACGATAGTTTTCGTCTGCCATCAGGCGCATGGTGTTGAGTTCGGCGAGGGCCACTTTCTGCGAGGGCAGGCCGTCGTAGGACGAGACGGCGCCGACTTCCACGTTTTCGCGGAGGTAAGGCAGGTAGGTGATGCTGTCGTCGTCCATCAGTTGGTTCTTATGGTGCATGTGGCCGTTGTCTGCCGTGATGGAGAAATCAAAGTCGTCGACATTCAGGCTTTCGCCGTTCGCGTCCTGGAGGATCAGACGAACTTTGTTTGTATTTTTTGCCAAGTTGACGATTTTTTCGCCGGTCTGGTCTTTTTCGATGGTCAAAGTGTCGAGGGCATGCCAAAGGCCGCACAGCTCGTTCGGGTTGTTGCGGTTTTCGTCACATTGCGTGCGTACGCAGAGATCCTCGAGGGTCGAGGTGCCGGGGTGCATCTCGCTGCACCGGTTGCAGTCGTCGCAAAGCCCTGCCCAGGTGACGAGCTGGTAGGTGCCGGGATCGAGCGGCAGGTCGATCCGGTTGCGTTTCAGTTCTTCCCCTTCTATCTGCCGTTTTTGCAGGAAAACGCCTGACTGGTCGAAAATAAACAGCGTGGCATGTTCCACCTCTTTCTGGAAGGCGTCCGCAAACTTCATATTATAGTCGTAGACGAAGCGAAGGTGGTAATCGCAAGGGGGCAGATCGTCGTCATACATATAATCACATGAAGTGGCCAACAACAAGCACTGCACACCAAGGCATACAGATAGTTTATGGAAAAAACTGTTCATATTATTCTTTGTTTTAAAATCTGTTTTTCATTTTAAAAGGAAAAGAGCGGGTGTGTCAAAATCCCTTTGTCCCCGCGCCCCTCGCGGGGCCGCAAAAAAAGCAAGCTTTATCAATCAGATGGTTATATGACTGGCTTTAATGCGATCCCGCGTCAAGCGCGGGAACAGGATAGTTTTGACACACTCTCATCTTTTGTTAATTATTAGAGTTCGATGTCTTCGTTGTAGCGGAGTACCCAGTCTTCAACATAAAGATCTACCTCCAAATATAATTCAACATCCTCATCTGGAGTATCAGGATCCAACTCTGTAATACCAAAGCCATTCAAGCTTTTTACTGACAACTTATAGATATTATTGCGGACAATACCGAATTCCATAATGCCCATAGCATACGAAACCATATTATTAGAGTGTCTGATCCAATAAGGGTAATAACAATCTACAGCCGTAACAGTTCCTTGTTTAATATCATAAAGATTATTCAAGTTCTCTTCAGATGATAACTTATCATCCTTATAAGTTTGCCAAGAAATGTAAGCCTGTACCTCGTCCCAGTTGATCGTGGTTGCATCTGCAATCTTTTTTAACTCTGCATACTTTTCATCCAAATACTTTCTATAGCCTAAATCCGTAGAAGCAAAATATCCCTTATAAGTTTCCAATTCAGCCAAAGAGTTAATTTCAGCTACAGCCTTTACACCGGCCTCTCCAGCAAAGTCCCAACCGGTCGCAGTTTTATCTACAGCGTCACCTTCCAGTTCTCCACCCATTGGTTTTTGAACAAAAAGTTGTTGAATGGATTCAAGATCTTTATAAGGCATTCCTTTATACATATATACAAGATCGTCCTCCTTCAAGTCCTCAGTTGACCAAGCTATTTTTTCAACATACGCCTCTTCATGTGATGTTGTAGCGAATTTTCTCTCGTAAGCCTTTAAGATTGTAGCAGTACCTTTGAAAACAACACCTGTTGAATAACCATTTTTCTGTGCTTCAGCAATTGTTGTATTTTCATTTACATACATAGCACGTTCATAAGTAGTCTCATCAGTCAAAGTATAAACATTACCTGTACTGAAATATTCCCCCCAGTAGGCAGCCAAAGTAGGATACGTTTTCGTATCACGAGCAAAAACAGGATTTTTATAAATTATAGATCTAGCTTCCAAATTCATGCTTACAGAACCATCAGCTTCAATTGTCTTCTTCTTGAAATCATAGTCTAACACATAATTTTTCTGTACCCCTGCAATAGGCATTTCATCACCTAACCATTCAATCATATTAGTATTTACGCCAGCAGATACTCTCTTAAAGTCATAAACATTTCCCTTAAACTGATTTACAACTGCCATTTCTGTTAATTGTACAGATGCTATTTGGTTTTTCTTATCCGTATTTCCATCCTTATCTTTTGCATAAATCGGATAGACATTAGCCTCTTTCTGTTCATTAACAAGTGTAGCCTTAAAGTCAATTCGTGCAGAAAGACGTTCCACTGTTACAGACAACCTTGCCGGAGATTCTTTGCTATTATTATATTGGTCGAAAGTGACATAACTTTCGCCAGATGAAGACATGACAAAAGATCCTTTTTCGCCGTTGCTGTTAGTCTTACCCTCTGCGATAACAGCATCTTGTAAGTCTTTAACAGTACTTGTTCCTTCTGTAATCTTTGCATAAAAAGCATTTTGATCTCCATCAGCCAAGTTAGTAATAGCAAGAACCGCATATCTCGGAGTATTTTTTTTATCAATTTCATCTTTTATAACGCTATAGTACTTCTCCGAGATCAAAATAGGTTCTATCGTTTTGACATAATTGGTTGTTGCCGCAGTTTCTTCCGGATGCGTCAATTCGTCTTCACCAATAAACAGTTTTCCAACAATTTTAGCCCCTGCATCCTGAATACCCTTAGTCCGTTCTACAAAAAACAGAGCTACATTCTCTACATAGTTTTCCGCATACGTACCAGCTTCGTTACCGTCACCTTCTTCACCACCTGTAGGATTATCACTGGCTTTAGTTTCCGGTGTATCCAAGGAAAAGTAGAGATAGTACTCTCCTTTAGCCTGCTCAGTTCCTTCCTCCGGTCCCCCCTTTTGGGTCTCCAGATCGTCACTACACCCTACCAGCGTCAATGCTGCTGCGAGTGTCCATAAGTAATTTTTTACTTTCATACTCTAAAAGTGTTTTTAATGATTAATAATTAAAGAGCCAGAATCAAAATAGATTTAGTTTAACTCTTCCCTTTTTTGTTTTACTTGTTGTTGGTTATAAATTGCCTGTTCCTTGACCGAAGGTTCGTTTTCGAGCGCACGGAAAATGGTTTCGGCATCATCGAGGTTTCCTTCCAAAAGCAGGGCGACAGCCTCGGCCAGACGTTTCTGGGGAGAATCCGGGGCTTTGGCCAGGTAACGACGTGCCTGGTCGATACGGCCCAATTGCAACGCCGTGTTGGCGGCGTTCAGGTTCGACACCGGATCGTCCGGGAACATACGGACAGCTATTTCGAACACTTCGCAGAAGGCGTCACTGCCCGGTTCGTAGGTCTGCGCCACCTGGAACATTTCGTTCAGGCTCAACTGCTTCGGGTCGCTATAAAGCAACTCTTTCGCCTCGTCGGCCGTGAAGTTGCGAATCTTATATTGCACCACATAGTCCGAATGGCGCAAAGCCGGATAGACCGTTTGCAGTATATATCTGTAAGGAGCACCGCCCGCCACCTGTCTCAGCTTCCATTCCTTTTTGTCCAGATCCTTTGGTTCGTCGGCACGGACGACAGCGAGCAGTTCGTCTTTCGCTTCGACATCGATCGTCTGGAGGCGTTTTTCAAGGCCCGCCCAATCTTCCGGCTCGAAATCGATCATCATCTTCGCACTGCCGAAGTCATACAGCCCCTGCACGTAGCCCGACAAAGCCTTTGCACGGTGTTCCGCCAAATAGGCGTTGTTGGCATAACTGCCTTCGGGAGAGGCATACCCCTTGATGCTGACTTCCGTAATCGTGGCATATTTGTCGTTGCGCACCGATTCGATCGTCTCACGGATCTTTTTCAGTTCCAACGGATTGTTGCGATATTCAGGATAGATCTCGATCTTGTTCACCGGGAAGTCCAGATAGGCGCTCCCCTCTTTGGCACGCACTTTGACCGCCTCGGCTTCGGGGGTGATATAGGCCATGAGAGGGGCCAAAACGAACGGTTCGCCGATGTTGATCGGGAACAGGCTCGCCTCGCCGTTGCCGATCGCTTCCCAGCCGCAGCCGCACGTATCGATCGCCATCACCAATTCGGATTTCTTCATCCAGTCGCGAAACTCCACACGGGCGTGATAGTCCATGCGCTGCTCCGTCCCGTTCTTGCGATAGACCTCGAACTCATTGTTTTCCATCCGGTCGCGATCCATCCGTTCATAAAGGATATGGCGTGCACGGCCGTTTACGATCAATGGTGGAAGTACCGCCAGGCTGTCGCCGCGACGAACAGTTGGGAGATACTGAATGGAGCGGTCTGAAGCGACTTTCAGCGAACTCAAGTCCACCGTCATGTCTACTACCAGCCAGGAATCGGCGCGTTCCACCATTTTTCTTTCTATGACCAAGCGGTTATTTCCCGTTTCCTGTGCGGAAAGCAGAAAACAAGCTCCTAAAAAAAGACCAGTTGTCGTTAGTATGCGTTTCATAAGGGAGTTCGTTTAGAATAAATACATGATACTGATGGCGGCCTGCGTCGAACCGAAATAATGTTTGTGCCCGCTTTCGATCTTGGACCCGCAGTTGGCACAGGGATATTTGTCGTAATCCAGATAGAGGTATCCCACACCGACAGTCGCTTCCAGATTCCAATGTTTCGACAGCAGCCACTGGTATCCGTAGCTGACGCCGACACCCGTCCCCCAGCCTTGCGAACGCTCGTTTTCCACTCCGAGCAACTTCACGTCCGACACGTTGTACAGCAAATATGGGATATGCAAACCGAGAAAATGTTTATGAAAACTTTCACAGAACCAATAGCGCAGTTCCGGATGCAGACGCAAGTGTTTCAATGAACGTCCGTAACTGCCGTCATCCTTTTTTCCATCGAAAGGGTTCAACCCGGCTTCCAGTTCCAACGTCCATTTTTTAGCCAGCCGCACTTCTACTCCGGCATTGAATGTTGCCGTTCCCCAATAAGGAATATTGGTTTTGACACCTACGACGGCTCCTTTATCTTCGATCCGGTGCTGCTCCTGGGCGTTCAAGGCAAATGTGGTACAAATCAAAACCACAAACAAAACAAGTCTGTTTATTTTCATTGGATATATCGATTATATTATATTTATGCTTTGTCGCTTTCCATATCGTCCGCCTGCCGGTTCAGCAGGTCAACCAGATGCTTCCCCGGGACGAATTTGACCGAGTTTCGTGGCTGGAAAATCATAGGTTCTCCGGTTTTCGGATTCCGCACGGGCCGACTGGCCTGATGCCATAACCGGAAACTTCCGAAGTTTTGAATAACGACTCTTTCTTCTTCCAAAAGACTGTCTGCAATAACGTCGGCCAACGTATTAATCACACTGCAAACCAGATCATGTGGCATATTGAGTCGATCAGATATAATTTCAACCAAGCTATGTTTATTCATTGATTACTATTATTTTATGGTTCATTCTGTATATTATAGCCCGTGTACTTTGTTTATCAACTTATTTGCGAAATAAGATTCGGCTATGTTTTTTTGACAAATTATCCTTAATAATCATAGATTTTGAAGTAAAATAACCAATACAAAAAGTATAATTACAACATACAGGCTTAATTAAGGCTTGATTATAGAGGATACAAAAAGTATATATAAACAGTAAAATCTGTTAAAAATATAGATGCTTCAGGAGGGTTACATTCAGAAATAAGTTTTTTAGATAATTATTGTTTTTCAAAGATAAAAACACACAATAAGTCCCCATTTGGTCTTTTATATTTCGTAAAAAAACCATCTGTAACGAGATAAAATGTTTGTTTTAATAAAATTAATCTTCTTCCTTTGTATTAGAAAACCAAAAGTTCGTTTTATTTATGGTAATCCCATTTAATAAACGCTTTATTTTTCAGGTATTTGTGGTATAATCGCACTTATTTCGCAAATAAGTGACATTGCTTGCCTGTCAACAACGTTTCCAGTCCTCCTGTCACCACCTGATTAGCTTTGTTCAATACCGAAACATCCAATTGAGCCAAATAGATCCGGGTTGTTTTTTCCGACGTATGCCCCATCGCCTGGCTGATTACGGCTATCGGGATATTGCAACGTAAGGCTTCCGATGCCCAGGTATGGCGCATGACATAAGACGTGAGTTTTGCCGGGACATTCAACAGCTCGCCTATCTTTTTCAAAGATCTGTTGTGACCGGCCAACAATAATTTATACCCTTGGTAATCGGTCCCGTCCGTCAGTACCGGAAAGATATAAGGTCCTTCGTTTTGATATTTTTCCATCAAGAGTTGCATGCCGGTCGTCATTTTTATCCTGATTTGGACACCGGTCTTATGACGATTATAAATGATCTCATCTCCACTTATATTTTCCTTTTTCAAATGGACAATATCCACAAAAGGCATTCCGTAGGCCATAAAACCGAACAAAGAAAGATCGGCAGCCAATTCCAACTTCCTGTCTTTTTTTAAATCCACGGCCGCTATCTGCTTGATGATATCGACCGAGACTGCCCGTTTGGCCGTTACTTCACGTTTCAGTTTCAGTTCACCGAAAGGATGATCTTTCACCTTAACCAACTGGCTCCGTAAAGCCGCATTGAATATGGCCCTCAAACTGCTCAAATAACTGTTGATCGTGTTCGTCTTCAACCGGAGGCATTGCAGATAATTAGTAAAATCCATGATCAGAGTCGAATTCAAATCCGATAGCCTACATTTTTCCTTTCCGCAGAAATTCCGAAAATGATAACCGGCTGCCTGATACAGATCGGCAGTGCTGTCTTTCCCGAGAAGACGTTTATCATGTGCACGTTCATTTATATAATCTCCAAATACACGAGTTCCATTCCTCTCTTTTTTGCTCAATCGATAATATTTTTCCATATTTCTTCCTTATATATATTTGTAATACAACAGATAATCCTTGAAACCGGTTCATAACCACTCTTAGGATAAAGCCGGACGACAATCAGGAAAAATCAGAAATAAATGACAATATCCCCCTCATTTGCCAATAATATATCTATACTACTGGCTACTACCACATTACAAAAAAGAGCTGTTTCTTAAAAAATATTACTACCGCGGGTAATTTTATCTACATGGGGTACAAAATCGAATTAGACGCAATGGTATTTTCGATTTGGACCAATGGGGATTTTGGGAAATATACAATAAGAGGGTTCTGACACATTTACATTTGCAGTATTAAATATCCTAATAAAAATATAAGTGTATATTTGAAAAGAAGAGTTGCTGAAAACTAACTTTGACACTAGGCTCTAATGGCTATAGACTGAATCAGACTACAACTCTCTTAATCGGAAAACCTAACCAGTTAGAATTGTAGGCTCATGTCCAACAGACATAATAAATTATTAATTTTCAATTAATTACATATTAAATTCATTGAAATCCTAGATAATACAATCGCTACCTCCTCTTTTGGAGAGGAAACGAAGTACACACTCTTCCATGCTCGGGTTGAAATAAATCTGAATAACATCAGGCAGCAATATCGAGATGCCTTCGTGTACAGCACTATTTGCAGAGGGAATGTTGCGAACGCTTATTGGAGTCATAAGTTTAGAGGTTGGCTCATTTGACTTATGATACTTCTTATGCCAATAATGATAGGTAAAAGTTGGTATTAATACTTACTTAAGATACTCTTTCATACTCAAACCACTGTCTTATCACTTTTGTTACAACTTTAAGAATTTCAATTCGGTCATAATACCAAGCATGTTATAGTTATTGTTCAATGCAAGTGCAAAATAACAGCTATAACTCAATTGCTACAATATGTATTTTAATGGATGCTTACAATAGTTATAAAAGAAGAGAAAGAAAAGAGTTTTTTCATCTTTTTTTCGTTCACATTATTATTCCAATATTTTCTGATCACGGAGAAAATCAGCTATGCGGTCAAGCCATGTGTAACTTCCGGTATCCGGTGAAGCCTGACGCTGAAAACAATGACTACGCAAAGCAAGCGTATGCAATTCTGACTGTATCCCCATTGCTCTCATTTTTTCCCAAACTTTAACCGAATTCATGCTGGCCCATCCATCGGCATCGCCATGAATAAAAAGCATTGGAGCAGTATTAATATCAAAGCTAAATTCAGGCACAAGGATGGCACTGTCGTCATTACCACGGGTGGAGTTATGGTCTTCACTACCATCGGTGAGCGCATAGGCGGGGTAAATTCCAATTCCCCATTGTACATTACATGGTAATCGGTCGATGGCATCATTAGGCCAATATGAATTATGCAACGAAGATGTGACACCCATTAAAGTTAAATGCCCACCGGCCGAACTGCCCATAATACCAATCTTGCTGGGATCAAGACCATATTTCTCAGCTTGTGACCGCACAAGACGGATGGTTCGTTGTAAGTCTTCCCAAGCTGTGATATGCTTATGTAAACCTTTGGGGCGTGGAGTACGATATCGAAGCGTTACTACTGTCATACCTAAATCGTTGAGATAACGACGTGCAGGAGCCACTTCGAAATCATTAGGATTATTACCTTCATAACCACCGCCACTGTAAATTATCTGAATAGCCTTTGTTTTTTGTTTTTTAGGAAAATGCCATTCTATATAGGGTGTCAATTGATGGTTTTGAGTATTTGGCATTTGACCTTTAACCCATACATCTTGACGTATCACTTCTCGGCGAGAATTATCACTGGCATATCGATCCATAATTCTTTCCTCCGGTTTTAATATTCCTGTGACACCTAGCTGCGTTAAGAACTCAATGCCACGTTCCAAACCGAATGCGCCATGTCCGCGATTGGGATAAAGATGCAACTCTGAGGGTATATTCATACTTCTAAGTTTACGATATATGAGAGTACTTCCATTGGGGGAATAAATGTCAGTACCGCCATGATGAAGGCTCATCGGACATGTATTGGCATCAAACTTAAAACATGATGATAGTTTCACGTCCAAACCATACCCCTGAAGCCATGCAGGAGTACCGGTTTCTCCATCGGTGGTAACATATGCCGGAGCATTTACAATGGCATAATTGATGTTACACGGCAAGGAGTCGAGTGCGTCGATGGGAGTATAAGCCGGAATCGTTGAACTTGTAGCCAACATCAAAGCAAGATGTGATCCTGCCGACATTGATACCGTACCGATCTTGTTGGGATCATATCCGCGTTTTTTAGCTTGGCTACGTACTAAACGCACTGCACGTTGCCCGTCTTCCCAAGCACTTTGATATATGGGTAAACCCTCGGGACGGGGAGTGCGATAAACGAAATTGACACATTGAAAACCCTGTTTAGTAAATGTTTCACGCCACAGATTAATGAGGTCTACATCGCAACAGCTCATATAGCTGCCACCGGAAATCAAGATCATACATCCACCGTTGGCTACCTCTTTCGGAGGCGTATCATACCATTCTAAATAAGCTCCTCTATGGTCATTAGCCTTGAATCCGGCTTTATTGGTTTCGTTTGTCATGGCGGCTATTTGGTGCGGTTGTGCATCGGGCATTTTGTTCTTAGCCCACACTGCTTGACGTTGCCAAGCATTAGCATGTATAGTAATGCACAGACTAATTAAAAATAATAATTTTTTCATGAAAACAAAAAATTAAAAAGTTAACATATAATTTATGAGACAAATTTACCTATAATCTCTGGAATAACCGCAGAAAATAGAGGATATATCACTAAATATACCCGTATGTAGGGTGTTTGAAGAGGCATAAGAGAACAGATAAAAAAATAGGATAATGCAAAGAAAAGTGGATTTGTGAAGTAGTACGGCTACCAAATCGTTATTGCTGTTTCTCAAACACTTCGTTAAAAAATCATTTATCAAACGGTCATAATCATAAGCATCCAATAAAGTACATATTGTAGATTCATAAAAATAGAAAACTCTTTTGATCAATTTTGTGCTTATTGAGAAGGGATACAAAAACCAACCAATACACAGCACACTGATCATCAATAATTTGACTTATTTTTATATTATTTACTGAATATCCCTAATATTTAGCCTACGATAAGCTCCAATCTTCTTATAGAATTGTTTAAAGATTTAACAACTACTTTATTTTTCTACTAATTTATGGATTTCCATTGCAGCAAAAAGAACAGCGAAAAGACCATGCGTATCATCTTCATAAAAAGGACGATTTATATAATAATTAACATCGTCTGTACACATAGTCCCATAACAGATATTATAAACAGTCCCATTTTTATCAATTTGCGTCTTAATTGCATTCCAGGCTTTTTCCACTACGGGTTGATAAATCTTACGATCCAGCCATTTTTCACGGATACCTCTAGCCATAGCCATTACAAAAATTGCTGTCCCGGAAACCTCATCACGTGATTCCGGATAATCCACTACATTCGGCCAAAAGCCCCGCTCATTCTGATAACGAATTAAAGACTTAGCATGTTTACGAAAATGTTTTAATATTTCCCTATAGTGTGGATGATTTTCAGGCAAATACAATAATACTTCGCTCATAGCCCACATTCCCCAACCATTTGCACGAGACCAATGAGGCATCTTTTTATCACTATCTGAATAACGAGCATGTACATATAAATCAGCAGTCTCATCCCAAACAATCTTATTGAAGTCTAATATTTGGTTGGCAGCATCATTAAAATAATACTCCCGATCTGCATCTGTATTTGAAAACAAAGCAGCTTGAATCAAAAAAGGAATCCCCATAAACATATCATCCACCCAAGTTGTATATTTTTGAGGTGTCACACGAGTAAAAAGACTGTAACCGGGCAAACGAATCTGTTTTTCCTTAGCATAAACCAACATACTATCAATAAACGAAAGATATTCAGCCCGATTTACAAAAGAAGCTTCCTTCCGCAAGCGATAAATAAAAGGGAGAGACGGAGCCAATTTAAAATCGAGTAATGGGGTATTAGTAAGTAGTCCGTTCGGCACATTATCTTTCCCCAATACATTCTTTTCATACGAAATAAAAGGAACACTTCTCAACTGAAAATCACAAAATTCATCAGCATATTTACCATACTTCGTTTTTCCCGTCATCTCTGATAAAACCTTCATAGCCCAAGCCAAACCACCATTATGGTAATTCCAATGATAATTAGTACCCCAAGGCTTAGAGTCAATCAAATTTCCTATTATATCAATTTTAGGTATTGTCCAAGTAACCGGTCCTTTCAAACCGGCATACATAAATCCAAACTCTTGATTTTTCTCAGGAGGATATATGGGGTTTAACCCTTTTTCACCCGAAAAAGGGCCGATTATCAACCAATTTGTTACAGAAGCAATCGATTTATCCACCTGTTCCATCCGATTCAGTCCAATTTCAGGATAATCCTGTTCCTCAACCACAGCTCCTTTCATCGTAGGAGGTTGTAAATAAACTTGCCATTTTTCACATCTGCCAACTGATTTGATGAGAAGAGTATTTATTCCTTTTTTCAACTTCAAGGCAACACGAAAAGGCAACTCGATGCTACGTTCTTCATATAAAAACACCAATTCACGACACCCCTCTTTCCGATACACCTCCTGTCCATTTAACCAAATCATACAAGCGTCATTATGACCTAGTTGGACAATAAATTCTCTATCTTCCTGAGTGGTTAGTTGCGTATAAGCATACGCAACTGCCGGTCTTCCAACCGTATAATTACGACCAAAATCGACCTTCTGAATACCATTAAATATATTACTATTGCTTTCCAGTTCCAGCTTATAAGCAAATGGTGTTTCCTTCACCAATCTATCTCCAATCAAACAAGCCACATCCAAGGCACACATAGAAGAATCTATTTTTTCCTTCGAAACACATGGAATGCTCAAACTTGCAAAGAGTAAAAAAAGAGCCAATCGTACTTTCATAATTGTCCAACAAAAATTTAAAACATAAAAATATTCTATCAATTTGAATACCAAATCATATTACTTGAAACAGAAACCGGACGATTATCAGAAACCGTTCCGTAAAACTCAACAGCATTCTTCCCTAAATTTTGAAGAGGAATTAAAACCTCATAGTGATTTTTCTTTATACATTTAGCTGATACGGTCATCCATTTACGCTTAGTCGGAACTTCTCCCACAAAAGCATAATTAACTGTTGCTTGCCTTATTGGAGTATCGCTATCAACGACAAATGATACACAAACAAAAGATGTTCCTCTTTTTTCAGCCTTGATCGTCTTAATCTTAGGGAATCGCTTTCCATTTCCTTTCAAATAATAATCAAAATAAACTTCTTCCATTTCTGTCCAACCAGGTGAGCTTTCCTTCTTGTTTTCCGTTCCTCCAGGTAAGTCTATTTTATGACTGACATTTTGTGAGAAAACATGGTTAACGGGAGCCGAAATATGCTGAAGTGTATTTTTTACAGCTTGAGGATAAAACCAATTATCATTTGTTGCCGCTGCTATAAAAAATGGATTCTGAATACAATAAGCTCGCCTACCGGCATCCAGCCATCTCAACCAAGTAGCTTTATGGAAAGGATCCATTGTATCTAACTCCTTCAAAAATACCGTACTTGCATCATAAAATCCGGAACCAAAAACAGAAAAAGATGCAGCCACAGAAGAACCGGCAAGCCCAGAAATCATAGTTGTCAAATATCCTCCCCATGAAATTCCAACAACACCAATTTTATCAGGAATAACATCCGGTTGCTCTTTTAACAAATAAAGACCTTGTAAAGAGGCTAAAACTGCATCAAAAATTGTACTTGAAGTAATATCCGGTTTAACAATAAAACGATTCTCACCATACTTCAAATTATTCCATGGCCCCTTACTATTCGGGGTATTATCAGTATTGGCAACTCCCGGTTCATCCACCGTTACCACCACATATCCCTTGGTTGCCCATTTTTTTGCTTTTTCCACTTCTGCAGCACCCCCGCCTCCATGTAGTACCAATAATCCGGGATAACGACCGGGACGTTCCGGACGAGCAATGGCAGCAAAGATTTTTGTCGAATCTATCCCTGTATTTGTTTTATACTCACGAGAATTAAATACCACTTTATCAATAATCACTCCATTTTGTACTTCTGAACCTAAATGCATATGCAAAGACGGAGATTTACCCAAATAGGGAGCAAAAGGATCTACCTCTTTTACCTCCGATGTCTTAAATAGTCGAGCTGAATTTCCATCTTCTATAATAATATTGGTCAACCGACCTGCATTTTTATCCATAGGATCTTTAATTACGGTCTGCGTAACTCCTCGTTCGCTAAGCCGATAAGCATAATCCATATTAATGGATGTATTTCCATCAAATACAGTTCCGACAATACCCTTCACATGATTTAAAGCATCCATTGTCGTAGAGCGAACTTCATTCCAATAGCCTTCTCCGGGAATAAACGAACTCACGTTCGGACGAGAAGAAATAATCGTATTCCGACGAAATTCAATTCCCAAACTACCAATACCGGTCAAAGTGTCATTTTTTTGAATTGCCAACACAGAACAGATTGCTGCCGGTCGTTTTTTACCGGTTCTTATAACCGTATTTCCTTCCACAACAGCATTCCACATCAAATTATAACGACCAACCTCGACCCGCTGATCCGATCGCAAATAAATCCCCTCTGAATTATTCAACTGATTTTCAACAATTGCAATATCAGTTCCTCCACAATAGAACCAAATACCACGATTATTTTCCTTCAAAATATTGCCCTTCACCAACCAATCTTCAGCAGACCAATTTGTAACAACATAATTACTACTTTCATCAGGAATCACCGCCCAAGGTCTTTCGATCCAAATGGTATGCTTATCATTCTTCTTTATCCGTCTCCACTGTCCAGCTCCTTTTCCTTTTATAATAGCGACAACGGAACAAGTCGAAAGATCAGAAGTACGAAGTTGATTCCAATTTTGTGTCCTATCTGTCACTGAAAATTCAGAAGCCTTTTCTACTCTCCCTAACGACTGACCTATAGGATTGCCTCCTTGGCTCAAAATTGTTTCCCCCATATTACGATCCACAATAGAATCCCCCTCCACATCCAATAGGTTATTCATAACAACCATATCTTTTGAAAAGTCAATATTAAAACCACCTGTTTCTCCCTTAAAAGCCTGTAAGTCACCCATTCGAGTAATATGATTATTTTCTATAATCCCATTAAAACTATTACTGAAGCCAAAACGTCCGGCACTGTAAAATACACGATTATTACGGATCACAAAATTAGTAGATCCATCGCAATGCCACATCCAAGGCCAAGTTATATTTGCATAACTTCTGAAATTACAATTTGCAATTAACATCTTATCCACATATCCCCATGAAATACCCCATGCAACAGACAAATCAAAATGACAATTAACTGCAAAAAAACAAGATCCGGAAGCCCCTTTCGCCTTATTTAACGGACAAATCGTTTTCATACTATGCCGCCACAGTCCAGATTCATTTACATTCTGAACCTTTAAATCAGACAGTCCGCTCAATTTAGTATGCAAAGGCCATAAAAAAGCGACTCCCTCATTGGTATAATCCGGCCATCCTCCAACACCAATCGGATCGGGATAAGAAGGAGGAATACCAAAACCATACTGAATAATAGTCTGCTCAGGCCCCTCACCTTTCAGCACAACATTAGAGCGCATAACAAGTCCGCAGCCTTTATCGAAAACTAACTTATAAACCCCGGCAGGTAAGTAGACTACTCCTCCCCCTGCTGCATGAGCCTTATCTATTGCATCTTGTAGTGAAATCCGATCATTAGATATCCCATCTCCTTTTGCCAAATGCTTTAATCGAGAATCCGTTCGCACATTATAGACATTTTTATAAAAAACAAAATCACTGCCCCAAGGTACTTGTAAAGAAAAAGGATCTTCGCTTTTTTCACGGGCAAACAAACGTTCTTCCGCCAGAGAATTTCCATAAGCACCTCCGGCTCCATTATTCACCATTACTTGATAGTGAGTTCCTGCTTCTAAATCAAAAGGAGCTTGAACCGTCAACACATAAGGTTCAGCCTTCACCACAACAGCCTGATGCTGCTGCTTCGAATTCGGATGAATAAAAGTCACAATAGGTTTACATCCCGGTAATGACAAATTTCTACCAAAAATACGAAACACATAACCCGGCATTACTTCTTCAAATTCTATAGTCACCGCTCTACTCCTGTTTAAAAAAAACGGTTCACTATACAGCTCTCCTTCTTTAACCCAAACAGCGATTAAGACGTTTTTCCTGTAACTCATCTCTAATGGAAAAACACCGGTCACACAGCCTTCATCCGCACTAATCATTTTAATCGGGAATGAAGGAGATAATGAGTTTTCATTGCCTTTAACTACAGTTCCCCATAATTCAACATTTTTACTCCACCCACTTCCCTGAACATTAAAAGCATCACCCGGCAGAGCGGTTTCATTATGATTAAAAACCATTGGCTTTTGCTGTGCATATATTCCATTCAAAACAGAAAGCAGCAACAATAACAAAAAATTGATCTTATACATATTTTCTCATTTTACATAATAAACACGACAATAACACAAATACTCCATATTTATTTTATTACCATAAAAACCGTTTCGTTAAATACTACTCTAAGGATTGTTCCTCACTAAAAAAGAAACCCGCCAATCTGAATAAATCATTTTTCACCATTAACCAGCCTCCTAACGTAAGATAGAACATTCTTTCGCTCATCATCCGTTTCGATTTTGTTTTGTCTCTCTCGCAAAAACCAACAGACTTTCCAAACAATAGTATCTTTGGGAGACAGAGAAACGTACTCTCCTTGAATTTCCAATTCCATATAAGTTCTATTCTTATGAATATACAATTCCACCTCCGTTTCTCCTGGCGCTTCTTGCTCATAGCTAATATCAGGATATCGTTTGATAAACAGTAAACTATTTGTTTGATGAGCCAACCACCCTTCCTTCCCATTATAAAATAGTTTCTGATGATCATTAACCAACAACGGGGCAAAATAAAACCAAACTATGCCTTCATGCTTAATAATATTCAATTTAGACTGTCTCTTCCCTCCGGCTGGTCCTTCAGGAAAAAAAGTAATCCCCCCGGCAGGCACACGGGTCACTTCCCAGGGAGCATACTTTAAGATTATATCGGATTCATTTATAATTTTATATTCAATGACAAATGACGTATCTCCAACTACCGAATGAATCGTTTTTTCAATCTTACATTTCATTAAATCGTCAACCCCACTACTTAACATCAATGAATTGTTTTCAATTCGTACCGAATATCTGCCACGATCCAAAATAGCAGGTGGAGGCCACCCCCAATCCTGAGGACTTACCCAAAGAGTTGAACCATAATTGATAGGATTTATACTATCTTGCAACAACAATTCATGCCGATTACTCTTTAACGACACAATCCGTCCCCCACAACCTGCATCAATCAACATTTTTTGTCCATTCAAGGTTATCTCATAATACGATCCCGAAAGTTTCTCTATCGAAACTTGAGAAAACATATTGAGAGCATGACCAAGCAAAAATAATATCCAACCTATCCGTTTCATAAAAACTATTTCAAAGGTGGTTGATGTACTTCTATCGCCTCAATAGGTACAAGACCATCACCAATCGGGACTATTTCCAATGTATGGGCAGAATTAGTCAACCCTTGAACAATCGTTGTCTTGTAAACTACTTTTTCATCCTCAATTATAGGAGATTTATAAATATCCACAAAAAGAGGCTCTACTTTCCAAGTCGCCTCAAAGCCCGGCTTGGTGACATTTTTAAAAACTGCTTTAATTTTAGCAAACATAAAATCTTCCATTTGAATTACAACTCTCCCTGATTTTGAAACAAAAGAACGGTCACTGGTTCCGGAACCGTCAAAACCTGTTTTAGAGCCATACACATCGAATGACCAAACTGTTGAATCAGAATTTACTGCTGTAACTTTCAACATCCAGGTTTCCGGAATCAAAGCTGATTTATGTTCAATTCGACGAACAAGAGGGAACCAAGTTCCGGGTCCTGCACTTGGCCGAGTAATTGTATATAATGATTTATTTTGAGAAACAGGTTTACCGTCAATAAAAATACGCGCAGATCCCCTTTTCTTTCCTGGCGGCAATATTCCC
This sequence comes from Parabacteroides johnsonii DSM 18315, assembly GCF_025151045.1. Classification (NCBI taxonomy): domain Bacteria; kingdom Pseudomonadati; phylum Bacteroidota; class Bacteroidia; order Bacteroidales; family Tannerellaceae; genus Parabacteroides; species Parabacteroides johnsonii. Next base: position 972,941 of record NZ_CP102285.1, on the reverse strand, counting down.
GCGACAATATCTACCCGACTGCCCTCAAAATCCAAACGCAATTTCCCTTTTTCACCACAAGCAACCCCATTTTCTATTTTCCAAGGTTCACCTATAAACCGAATCGGATTATCTGCATTTACATCTGACGCCGTATTCACATAATAACTACGAACCATCTTATACCAATCGCTTGGATATAAAGTGTTCACTTGTATATGACGACCTATCAACTGAGCCATCAACCAATTCCCATTTCGATTAGGATGTGTGTTATCACGTAAAAGATCTTTCACCTGTAAATTATTTTCTGTCAAATATCGACTCCAATTTCTAGTAACATTCACTAATTCACAATTATATTTATTCGCTATAAATTGCAAATAGTTATATGAAGAAGGATTGTACTTAATCACATCCTGACTCCCATTAATATGATGATTCATTAAAATGATATCAGCTGTAGTATATCTACGAACATTACTAAAAAAGGTTTCCAATTCTCCATGTTTTTCACCTCCATAAACATGAAATATTATCAAATCAGGACAAGCACGATAAACATCATGAACCGCAGGCCTTATCAACTGTTCACCACCAAAACCTCCGATAGAACGATTTTCAACCCGTATATTTGCATACGGAAATTTTTGCTCTAAATATTCCCGTATATTATCTGTAAAACTTTTACTACCTGTGATAGACTGACCATAAATCAGTACAAAAACAGGTTGTTTTCGTTCAGGGCTGCTTGTCGCTAATAATGTAGATGAACGCATTAAACGGGCACCGAATAAATCCTCATTCTCCTCTGCAACCAACAAAGGCATATTTATTTTAGGAGGATTGTTTTGTTCATACTTTTTTAACTGTTGCAACTCTGCTTGTTCCTGAGATAATACTTTTTGAGCATTAACATTACTCCCTCCCCATAACAGACCACAAAGAATTCCACAAAATACTTTTTTCATATTCATATTCATTTTATATCCGTAACTATATATTTTGCTCCCATTTTTTGTTTTTTATCGATCAAATCAAATATAGGATTCGGCACATTTTCCAGCTGATTCTTTTTTATTATTACATGATGAGTTCCCTTCCCTATAATGAAAGCATTATCTGTATTGATCGCGTTATTATATTCCCAAACACTCCCTAAAATACCCGGTACATTCACCCCGATCTTTGAATTTCCAGCGGCTTGTTCTCCCATATAATTCAAAAAGCCTTCTGCCTTAATCGGACTGTTCGTCACATTTGGAATATAAGCTTTCACCGTATTCCGACGAACAACCACTCCCAATGCTCCAATACCAAATAAATCTTGATCCTTTTCCACTGCTAATAACAAACTTACAAAAGCAGCCCTTCTTCCATCCGTATCTACACACTGATTTCCCGAAACGACCGTATTCCATAAGAGGTTATATCTTTTTTTAGCCATCCGCTGGTCTGCTCTTAAATAAATTCCACTTGAATTTGTAAGTTTATTTCCAACAATAGCTATATCATTGCCTCCACAATACATCATAATTCCCTGATGATTGTCTTTCAGCATATTATCTTTTACTAACAACTGATAAGCAGACCATTGGTTAATAATATAATGGCTCCCTTTGTCCGGAATCACATCCCATGGTCTATCCACTGTCAGAACAGTGTCATTATTATGAATAATTGTACGCCACTGACCGGCACCTTTTCCAGAGACAATTGCTACCATATAATTTGTGGGATGAACAGCATATTGCCAGGCAGTACTTACTCGATCTGTAAAATCCTGCCATTCTTGTTTGCTATCCTTTATTGTTATAGCTGTAGCTTCACTAACTGTTCCCAACGTCATCTGATTGGGATCACCGCCTTGGCTTAAGATTGTTTCTCCTTGATTACGAGCAAGTATTGGATGCCCTTTAACCAAAAAGGAATTATTTAAAATTATCATATCAGTAACATAATCCATATTCAATCCACCAGTTTCTCCCTTGGCTTGATAATCCCCGTTACGAACAAAAACATTATTTTCAAAAAGGGCATGATGACATCCATTCACTCCAAATCTCCCTGCATTATAAAAATAATGATTATCACGAACAATCATATTATATGAATTTTTAAAATCCCATGGCCAAGTACGTGTTGGAGCATTTATACCTCTAACATCAACCGTCATACTTTTAAATTCAGAATTAGATACCAATAGTTTATCTATATTCACCAAAGTCAATCCCCACCCATTACTAAAATCAAAATAGCAATTCTTAACAAAGACCTTTTCACCTCCTTCCGGCATATTTTTCACTGTATGCAGAAAATGACCGCACTCATTCACATTTACAAATGACAAATCAGACAATCCACATGTTGAAATAAATCCCGGAAAAACCAGCCCCATTCCTTCCAAACGACAATCCGGCCAGCCTAATGGCCAACCATACTTTCCCTTAACTCGTTCAGTTGAAAAAGGTTTGCCATATCCATACTTTATAATCGTCTTTTCTTTTCCTGCACCACGTAAAACGACACGCGATTGCATCAATATTCCACACCCGGATTCATATTCGATTTTATAACTGCCTGCCGGTAAATAAACAACACCACCACCTTGAGAAGCAGCCATGTCTATAGCCTTTTGAATGGCCTTTTGATCATTTGTCACTCCATCCCCCATTGCTTTTAACTGCAAACGTTTATCAGTCTTCACATTGTAAACATTTTTCGCAAAATCAAAATCTCCTCCCCAAGGCACTTCCAACCTTAATAAATCATCTTTCTTTTCACGCACAAAAAGAGATTCTTCAAACACAGACTCCCCCATTTCCCCACCGGCTCCATTATTCACATAAAGTTTATAACTTTCACCTACTTTCAAGTTTTCAGGAGTCGTCAACTCAGCAATATTGTCATCAATGCTTTTCATCGTGACATTATACGAAACACCGAATTTATCAACCAGCCGAGCCATAGTATTAAAATCGCCAATCTTCATATTACTCCCAAAAACTCTAAACCTACATCCAGGCATAACTTCGTCAAATTCTGCTGTCTTAACGCGGGCCTTATTAATAAAAACTGGAGAACTCCATACATCATTATTTACGACCCAAATAGCATAAACCCCTGTCTGCTCTGCTTCAGGAATCTGCACTGCAATATAAATATCAGACTGAGTTAATGCCATTAATTCCTTAGAAGGCTTAACTTCTGTTCCTTCATTATTCAATAAAGCATACCAAATTTTTGATTTTTCACCAAATCCATACCCCTGCAAACCGATGGTTTCACCCGGTTCAGCTGATTCTGTATAATTAAAAATAAAAGGAACTTCATCCCCTTTTACAGAACAAATCACCAATAAATTTATTATGAAAAACAATTTCATTAATCTAAACAGTCTCATAACTTTCATATTTATTCAGGATATGTTAACATTTTCATTTTTTCTTCCATAAATGGATTATATTCTATATACCCATTTTCTTGGCTTTCAGGATCACGCCTAAATTTATCACCAGGTACAGGATCCCAGTTCAAAAAACAATCAGGATCAGTACTCAAAATAATACTTTTATCACTTTCTTTATTTCCATTTTTTGCTGTTACACACAATTCATAAATTTCTTTATTTGAAAATTCCATCCTAAACCGTCGTGCACTACCCCTATACACACAATCAAAATGATCAGCACCACGCTTCCGACAATAAAGCACATATTGATCAGCACCCAGCACCTGCCCCCAAGTGACTTCTAATATTCCTTTCTCCAATGTTAACCTTAATCCCTCCGGAGCATGAGCCTTTTCTTTTGAAAAATAGATTGGATAATCACCAGAAGCTTCCCCTATACCACCTTGAGCCTCTGCTACCACACGAGCATGTATCTTACTATTTTGCTTTTGATTGATTATTTTACAATCGATAGATGTTATATTTTTTTTATACAATGCCCACGTTTTTCCATAATCAGAACTTAACCATACTTGATAAGAGGTTGCTCCTGGTACTTTCTCCCAATATAGTTCGCACCAACTATCTCCACTGATACTTTTTGTTATACACGTTGTCCCAGGTATCGCTCCTTCATCTGTCAACAACCAATCATAATTTCCCGCATCCAAGGCAAATAAATATGTACGGTCACCTATCTTCTGCGGATAAGCTTGCAATCCATTCAAATAAAAACCATAAGAAGCATCCAATTCTTCATCCAATACCATTTTTAACAATGCAGGCCGGATTAATTGTATTTTACCTCTATATTTACCATCCACAACTTCTAAACTTACACCATTATTACAATATTTATCATCAAGCATAATCGTAATACCCGGAACCGATATCTGTTTACCATTAAACAATGCAGCCTGATAATGCTCTTTCAATTTTTTACGTATAAATCCCGATGTCCCATCAAACTTGACTCCATTCTTATTATAAAGGATAGGACTACCGCTTCTGAACACCCAATCCTTTTGACCTCCCGGATGATTTACCAAACAAACATTATCGTTATATTGCACATTTAAATCCAATCGATGAGATACAAATGTCAGAAAATCACCTTTTCCTTCAAACCTCATTCCTTTTGTTTCAGGAGTTGATTTATCCTTATGATAAGGACTCGATGAATGAACCACATCCACTTTCGTTCCTTTACAGCCCGGAGTCAATTGTTTGATAAAAGGAAATTCATCGTTGATTCCAACAAACCAAGAGAAACAACCTTCCACTTCAGAACTTGCCACATCATCAAATACTACAATATAATCGTTGTCAGCCATCAATACACTACGAGAGTTATAATGGCTTCGAACTTCTTCATTTGCCAATATAGAAGCAAACTGAGCAAAGCCAAAGTCAAACAATGGTTCTGTCAAATCATTACGTCCTATACTCCTATAACTCCCTAATCCCCTATAAATTCCTTCCTTTCTCACACCGAAATTAGTAGCGCGCTCAACATCACCAAAAGGTCCATCGCCTACATCTTCCGTTCCATTATGGCTATACCTTTTTCCATTTGCATAATAATAGATAATACCATTTCCTCCCTTACCGGCTCTTCCCCAACGATAATTAGGCCCGTCATCTATCTGCTGTAAATTAACATACATCTCATCTTTTTCTCCATAATTTTTTCTAAGAACAAACCCATATCCTGTAAATTTGTCAGAATGCAAACGAGGATTGGTTCCTTTTTCATACGTACGTTCATTCTTTGATGCTATAGCCCAATAATCTGCCTCTTTACGTGACTCAAAACGCATATCATCAGGGTGAGTTTCCCAAAAAATATGTTCTGCTAAAAGAGGATCATAATATTTCAACTCCTGTCCAAACGTATTTAATAAATCCGGAATATTCGGTTTTCTCGAATGAGCACCTTGAGGAGGTATCGCTCTCCTTCCTCCCAATTCAAGAAGAGGAGATGTCAATGTGTTCAACAACCAGTTGCCATAAGCAGAAACGTTGGGATGCAACATCCTATTTTTACCATCATAATAATGATGAAGCAAAAATGATGTTTTCAAAGTAGGGCGTAAAAAAGCCCACGTATAGCAAGATAAATTTTCTGTAGAACGCCCTCCTTTTGCATTCCAAGTATCGACATCCGGTCTTATATGATATCGCATATTTAATTCCATAGATTTATCAAAATGATCAGCAAATAACTTTGCTTCAGGATGATCCGGATATAAAAAGGCTACAGCACCAGCAATTGCTTTTAAATCTCCTAAAAAATTCGGATGTCCACTCAACATTGTTCTCATCGGCATCAAAGCTTCATCCATAAAAACATAATTCATAAATAAATAATATGCTCTTGCCTGTTTATAATCAACTTTGGAAAACTGACTTTCCGATACCTCCAACAAAGGAGTCAATGTCTCTAAGTATTCTCTTGCTCCAACCGGTGTTGGTCCGAAACTTCGCTCTCCGGCAGTAGCCATTTCCTTCACATTCCGCTTTAACCGTTCCAAAACTCCTTTAGGATTAGGCTTCAACTGATGCAGACTCATCTTTTGATAAAAAGGCTGATGCGTTGAATAGTCAGAATCATAATCCAATATCCAGTCCTTCGTCTTATTGAGAGAAATCCATCCATACCAACGACGTAAATAATCTATATAGACCAATGGTTTATTGGTCTGATTAACAATTTCTCTATCCTTTTGATGAGCGTATAAAGCAATAGAGGTAGAACGAGTTCCCTCTACTAATGGATACTTCCAATAAAACTGTCCGTTTTTATAATAATATTCGACAGAAAGGTATTCTTTACTCCCCCACAACGGATAAGATGGATCTTTCCATTTTTCAAAATCATTAATATAAATTCCAATCGATTGATCTGTTTTTTCACTCCAAAACGCCGCAGTATGTAATCTCCACCAAGTCATCCAATTATGGTACGAAGACAATCGAAACGGAAGCATTCCATCTTCTTTATTCCGCTGATCTACATTTGTTTTTGGATGGCTATCTCCATCTTTTTTCAGCGACAAGCCCTCAATCGGCTCCCACTGATAATTTGTATATCCTTTTCCTTCTTTATTTATTTGCGAAGCACGAGTTGGACAATAACGAATTTCCGGTTTAAAATTGTTCCAATCAAGAATCAATGACAATTGGTCATCCTTATTGAACCCCACCATCGATTCATCCATTTCAACATAATCCATTCCGTCAATTAAACGTAGCCTCAAGTCATATTTCTTGGATCCTTCAAAACAAAAACGAAAATGATATTCCCAAAACACATCCCCATCTATTGTTTTCATAACTTGATAATCGGTTAAATTCTCCCTTTCTGGTAATAATAAATTACCCAACCACATTGTATTATTCCCTAATTTTACAATAATAGCACGATCATCCGATGATAATTTTTTATTAATTTCCAAACGTACCTGTCCATTTGAAACAACGTCTGAAAACGCTGATGATCTTATTTTTAAATGACTTGAATTTGTTGATAACGGTTTATCCCCTCTAAGAACTAATTGAAATTTTCTTGTTGTCCCTGAAGGTAAATCTGACAAAAAACATAAAGTAGCTTTACTTATCAAACCTTTATCCATTTCCAAATCAGTCAACTGATAAGAAATTGATTTTCCTGTTTCATCTATTAATTCAAAACTTTTCGGATCACTGACCCGTGCATTAGCAATGTCTACTTTATAACGTAATAAAGTAATCGGCCACTTCATTTCCGAAATATTTAAATAGTCCTTCAATTCTATTGATATTTTATCCTCATTCCATTTATACCATTTTGTTGAAGCCGAAGCAAATAAGGGAATAAACATAAAGAAAACGAACATTAATCTTATCATCCTGCCACACCACATATGATTTCTATTTTTAATTAATTCATACCGTTATCACTCCATAAAGTTGGAAATCACCACACCAACCCGACCTCTAAAACCAGCTATTTCCTTCACCTCACTGTCTTGAGAATTATTATTAACCAGTATATTATCCCGAGTTGTTGCATTCCCTGCACATTGCTCTTTTATTCGATCCACCGTGTCTAAATCTGTAAATACATTATCCTGTACTCGGATATATCCACTATTATTATCTAAAAACACACCATTGACTGGAAAATTATCAGCCCATTCACATCGTCCAAAATCATGCATCCAATTTTCTTTTATACAAGTTCCAGGTTGCAACGCCAACGTATAAATGGCTCCTCCATCATCATGAAGCTGCATCACATGATGAATGTTGTTACGCCGTATGATATTATCTCGCATGACAGAAATATTGTCCCCAAAATGATTCCCCAACTGAATACCCGTATATCGTCCATAACAAATTTCATTATACTGAATAACCGTCTTTGCCACATAGCTGGCTATTATTCCCATCCCATTCGTATAATGCATTCCAACATTCTCTATCAAATTATCCTCAATCACAATCTTTTCACACACATTTGATTTTGGCTGTAATCCTTTTCTATAAGTATCTATTACAAGTCCATTCGCACTTATTTGATCAAAATGAGAATGAATGACACAACTATTTTTCACCCCACTGACAAATACAGCTCCATTATCACCTGCTCCAACAAACTGGCAATGAGAAATTTGAATCTCATTGGCAAACTCTACTTCCAAAATACCTCTTTCCATTTCTCCGGTATATCCTCTCCCTTGTACCCCCTGTGTTCCTATTATCCCGATTGAAGAAGGAAGTAACCAATTCGAATATCCTAATTTTATATTCCGAATATGAATATTCTCTATCGGTTTTTCTTTCGTCCCCATGATCCTCAACACACAATCCAAAACAGGATAAACAACATTTAAAGAATCTATTTTTTTATTCTTAGGAGGATAATAATACAACATAGATGATTGGCTATCAAAAAACCACTCTCTTTCTTGATCTAAATAATTATAGGCATTTTCAAAATAGTAAGGTTTACCGGAAGCCAACATTTTAGCATAAGTCAACTCAAACAGATGTTTACATGCGTTTTTTTCAGGTTTAATGACAAAATTATGATCATTTGAAAAAAAAGAATCTATTCTAAACCGACTCTGATACCAATGATGATTAATCACCATCTCTGATCCAACAGTCAAGGCCATGTTTTCCATATCACTACTAAGAACAGAAACAGTCTGTTCCTTTTCATCAAAACCAACAACCCTATTATAAGGAGAGTAATCTTCTTCATTTGTACGATTTGGGAAACGAGCACGTATTTCCATTTTATCATTTACATACAATTGTCTGAAATTTACTCCACTTGGAAGTGCTGCCTTATAAACTCCATTTTTAACTTGTTTCCATTGAGAAACTGTTTTCCCTCCGGACAAAACAGCAACCTCAGAAGAACTACCCGCAAAAGTCAATGTATCAATATGACTGTTTTTTTCATTTGAAGTTATCAGCAATGGCTCATTTAGTTCATAAACTCCCCCCAATAGATAAACCACCAAATGATCACATTGCTTATTTATCGATGCCAATCGATAACCTATTTTTGCAATATTTCCCGGAGACACACGAGTGTACTCATCACCGTTTCCACTGGGAGATACAAATAAAGTATCCCTCCCATAAACAATAGATGTTTGTAAAAACATCACACAAAAAAGACTAAATAACTTTATATTCATGGTATTCATATTATTAACAATAAATTTCACTTCACAATAGATCTATCTGTCAGTCAACCTCATTTTCTATTTTCTTTAGTATATTTTTAACCATCCAATACGTAATCGCTTGCAACAAAGTCACAATTGGCAATGTAACCATTAAAGCTGCATTATCAGAAACACAAAAAGCCAATACGATAAAAGAGCCACAACCGAACACCCTTCCGATGTACAAACCACATTCATGATTGAAAATATAAGAGTACTCACTTCTATCCTCTTTTTCAGACAAATAATCTATTACCTGCATCTGAATAGGGAAATAAGCCATATCAAACAATGGACGAGCCACAATCATGCACAACAAAAAGAATAAGACCGAATAATAATTAAAAACCAACGAGTTAGTCAATGCTCCTATAAAGAAAAGCCAAACAGCCACAAAATACACAACCAGCCGTCTGTTCGGTTTCAAATTACGCCCTATCACATACATCATTAAAGCCGTAACCAACGAACTGATACTTTGCACGATGCCCAACTCTCCCTCCTCTCCGACCAATTTCATAATCAACATTGCCGGTGCAGTGACAATAAACCCTTGTACCAAACCCTTACCCCATGCGACAAGCAACATTTTATACCATACCGGTTCAAAACGTAAATACACAAATTTTGAAGAAGTAGGTTTCTCATAATCTCCTCTGCAAATAATCAAAGAAGCAATAATTGCCAAAAACATTACTACATAAATGACAAACTCGTACGCCTTATTTATATTGCCTATCCAAGAATAATCTGTCGCATTTGAAATAAACAGCCCTACAATAACAGGTACGACAACAAACGTCAAAGTATTAAAAAAAGTCTCAACTCCATAATAATAATTTCGATTCTCATCTGTTGTACTAACAATCACCAAATAGTCTCGGTTAGACCAGAAAAAGCCGAAAGACATCCCCATCACTAATCCGGCAACAGCTATTCCTTGTATATGCAATTCTGGTAATGATATCATAATCAGCATAGAGAAACCACTTAACAACATCCCGAAAGAATATAGATAATTCGGTTTGATCCACTTTAGCAAAAAACCATTCAACCAAAAAGTAATCGGTATACCGGAATAAACCATCAATTGATACAAAACGACACGCCCCGCTTCGGATGAGTTCCGCATAATATATGCTGCCACAAAAATATCCACAACAGGCAAAACAAAAGCATATATCAAAGATGTAATCAACAATATGCGAGTATTGTGAGGCTGGCTTAAAAACAATTTTAACTCTTTCATATGAATTCAATATGACTCTAAACTATCCAATATAGCTTGTATGGAAGCTGTTGCTTTACAAATCACTTCATCAGAAGCACCGTAATAAATGGTAATTGTATCTCCATCTACCACATGCCCGTTAGTAAAAATGACATCACTAAAAAATCCTACTTTTTCATAATCCGCCTCAGGAACCATCAAAGGATCTTTAGAACGCGCCAACACTTTCGAGGGCTCACTTAAACTCAATAAAAGTCCTCCCAAACAATAACGATTACGCTGGTCCGCACCATGATAAATAACCAACCATCCCTTTTCTGTCTTAATCGGAGCAGCACCAGCACCAATTCGAGCACTATCCCACATCTCAGGTCGTGTTGTTGCCACACATTGATGATTTCCCCAATGCAATAAATCTTCAGACTCTGCCAACCAAATATAATTTCCACCTATTTCCGGACTGCTTGGACGATGTAAAAGGAAATAACGCCCCTCTATTTTTTCATCAAACAATGTACAATCCTTATTGTGCGGAGGCAATATGAGTCCCATATCCGTAAAGTGTACCCAATCCTTTGTCATCTTCATTGCAACACAAACTCCCATCGGTGAAACAGACGTAAAGGTAAGATAATACTTTCCTTCCAAAAATGTCACACGGCAATCCTCTATTCCAAAAGTTGAATAATCATCTTTTCCATATATACCCGGATAATCAGCATCTTCATAAAAATTAATACCATCATCACTAAACATGGGCTGCAAATAAGACAATGTCGTCAAATAATTATCACCTTTATAAGTTAAGACACGAGGGTCTGATAAATCCAAATTTTTATCATCTGTTGCAATGTCCATTATATGAAAACCTCTATCTCCTGCAGTCAATATCGAAACAAAACCAGGCTTCGGTAATGGTCGAACCGCCACTCTAAGCAATAAACCAATTCTATCTTTATAAACAAAAACTCCAGGATTCAACAGACACATAATCTCTATAGATGAATCTGATAATTGTAAGTTTCCAGGGGTTAATATCGGATTCTCTGAATATCTTTTTATAATACTTTTCATAAATCACTAAATACTTAAATTACTAAATACCTTTATCTTTGTGCAGATAATTTCAAATCCACATTAAATATAGATCCAATCTTAACGAAATAATTTATAACATTTATCATCTATGCGATAGATATCCCCACTCTTTATTAGGTATAGAATCCATATTTAAAATCAAAATGCCACCTTTTGTAAAATCATCATGAAAAAACCAATAAGTATTATGAACATTTCCATTCAATTTAGCAGATTGGATATATATATTTTCAGACGAATTATTATTTGTAATAATTTCAAATTGATTACCTCTATAATAGTCTGGGTTCAACTTTATCACAATTCTATCAAATATAGGAGATGTTATTTCATAAACTGGTTTTTCAGCAGCACCACCGTCAACTTCGAATAAACCGATTGCCATCAAGACTCCCAATGCCCCCATTTGTCCCTGATCTTCATCATCTTCATATCCTCCATAGGGAGTGATGTCACCATAGGCGTCTTTCACTTTACGTACCCATTTTTGAGTCAGCCACGGATAACCAGCATGATTAAACAAATGTGCCATTCCTGTTCCGGGCTGATTTGTATAAGCAGTCCATGTCGTATAATACCGATCATGTTTAAAACCATTTTTCTCTCCTTCCACAAATTGTCGGTTCAATCGCTCAACATAGGCATCTTTTCCTCCAAATAACCCTATCAACCCTTGCATGTCATGGGGAACAAAATGTGTATAAACAGCCCCATTTGCCTCCGTAAATCCAAACTCAGAACCAATGGGTTTAAACTCTTTACACCAACTTCCATCTATTTCCCGTGGTTGCATATATTTATTTTCCGGATTCCAAACATTTCTATAGTTCTGGGATCGTCTCATAAACAACTCATAATCGGACCATTTTCCAAAATTAGCTGCAAGCTGTGCTAAACACCAATCCTGATAAGCGTATTCCAACGTCATCGCACAGCCATCTTTGTGCCCGCCTTTACCTCTAATGCGTTCCGGTATCCATCCTTGCCGAACATAATAATCCATCCCCCCTCCAAACGCAGGACTTTCATGCTCGTACCCTGCATGATCACGAATACCTCCAACAAAAGCATTTTTCCGAAGTCCTTCATAGGCTTTTACCACATTATAATTGCGAATTCCTTTATTATAAGCTGTTGCAAAAAAAGAGGCTGCTGGATCTCCGATCATCACATAAGTATAATTTCCCCCAGAAGGCCCACGTGGTATCAATCCCCCATTTTCATACATGCTCACCATCGTATTGCAAAAACCGTCCATCACCTCCGGATAAACCATTGACCAAAGAATATTAAGAGACCAATGACTCCCCCATAACGCATCAAAATTATAATGAGGCCAAGGATTTCCTCTTTTGTCCAAAGGAGCTTGACGGGTCACAGGGGTATCACCTGTCGTATCTAAATATTTTCCATCTACGTCACTCACAATCCGGCGTCCTAACAAAGCATGCCACAAATCCGTATAAAATTTTATCTTTTGCTTTTCAGAACCACCTTTCACACGAATCTTTCCCAATTCCCTGTCCCACTCGTCAAACGATTCTTTTTTCACACGATCAAAATCCCAATCACATAACTCGGCATCCATATTTTTTCGTGCCTGTTCCGGACTATTATAGGAAATAGCCACTTTTAATATGATTTTCTCTCTTTCACGTGTTTCAAATCGGGCAAAAACTCCTATATCTTTTCCGGAAATTTCTGTCAATTCATCCAATACCGTACTATCTCTCCATCCTCCAAAAGCACTCATTCTTTTATTAAAACGAGCAACAAAATAGATTGGGGTCGCTTTAGGTCTTCTACCGGTAGGAGCCATCAGTGACATACCTTCTATTTCACAATCATTTATTTTTTTAACAAAAGAAGAATCCATATCTGCATGGGCAAGAAATGCACCTGTATCAAATAAAACATAAGCCTGATCACTTTCAGGAAAAGTATACCGATGCATACCGACTCGACATGTTGAAGTTAATTCCGCCCACACATCATAATCTTCTAAATATAATTTATGATATCCGGGAACTGCAATTTCTCCTTTATGGCTAAAAGATGATTTGTAAGCCTCCATACCCAAATGCCCTTTGAAATCTCCAACAGTCGGCATTACAGGTATACCCGACAATTGCCAAGCATGCACATGACTGAAACAACGGACATATGTACTATCAAACATATATCCTGATTTCCATGATCCATCCACATTTGTATCAGGACTTAAATTTACCATTCCAAAGGGTCTGCTTGCAGACGAAAAGAAAAACCAACGACTTTTATGGGTATCAATAAAAGGATTTACATACTCAGCAGGGGATTTCTCTATTTGCACATGTCCTTGACACGAAATTAAGAAAAAAGGGAAAAACAAAAGACAAAGTTTCATCATCATATGACATGAGGTCTTTAATTATTGAACATAACAATCCTATAGCACTCGATTGTAGAAAATAAGTTAGTGGCATTTATACCACTAACTTATTAGAAATAGAAATACAAACAAGTACTTATTATTGGTCGCACTATTTTTCAATTATTATAAATGAACCAAGCCGTAGCCTTGCAGTTCTTAGTCGAAGTCACTCGAACCCAACGAGCTGAAAAAACTTCAGGGAATTCATAATGACAATATTCTCCTGGCCCAACATTCAAAGTCTTATATGATTTAAATTCACCATTCCCTACAACATCGACTTCAATGTTAAATGAAACCGGCTCTTTTTTATCATGCCACAAATGGAATGACTTTTTTGTAAAACCATACATCAGATAAGGATCTGAAGGCATTCCTGCAATGACATCGTCATTGGACCAAACACCACCTTCTCCGGTTGGTTTACCCCATGACCATAAATCGTCCGTTTTTCCAAACCAAAGGCCTGCTTGAGGCTGACCGGCAAGAGGATTTCCATCAGCAGGACCAAATTTCATCGGAGTTGCCTGATTTCCTCCCATCACCAGCATGCCTTTCCACGAACAATAATCCGGAATTATACGTAAATGGGAACAAACTGGACGAATCGCCCATAACTGATCAGCATACAAATGGAATCCTATTTCATAAAAAAGTCCGTGGCAATCCATCATTGCACGTTCCGTTTCAACTTCACGGATACGAAACCATTCCGTACAACTTGTTTCATCAAAAGTTTTACTGGCTTTCGGCAATCGATAACGTTTCCATTCTTTTATTTTCGGGATGAAAACTTTCATAATCGCCGAAGCATTATCCCATCCAGTAGCAATAATAGGTGCTCCAAAATGCGATGCACTCCATACCTCAGTAAATGGTTTTTCTTCTAAAACAGTCCAATTTTTTCCGTCCCATTCTGCTAAACGCCCAGCTTTCCATTCTTCATTATAATCTTTCACCGAATAGCTATTGTTACACACTACTACTTTTCCATGACGAGTAAAACCAGATTTAAAATGAGGCTTGGATCCTTTTGGCTCTTTCAACTCATCACACAAATTAAAAAGTAGTTTGGTTTCCAACGTATGCACATCTACTTCAAAGAATTGACCTTCCATTGCCAAAAAATAAACTTTATTAGCAGGATCTGTCAAATGAGCCATAGTTGCAGCTAAACGATGATTTATAACACCTTCAATAGTCCTTACATTTCCATTATGGTCAATAATGTGAGGTCCGATTATCAATTGATTCGTAGGTCCATGCAAAAAACGATTTGCATACGTACCAACAACGCTCTCCGGCCTTTTCCGGATCTCCATTTTATCATTTATTTCATATAAACCTGTTCCGGAACCTGTTCCACTAAAATGGGCAACATATGTTATCACCCACAAACGATTGGCCCAAGGAAACAAGGCTCCTGTTCCAGCTTCTGTTCTTGGAGTCTGATCTGCCACCATTGCCAAATGAGGGTAAACACCACTTACATTTGTTTTATCTTGAGCATATAACTTCAACGTATTCACAAACAAACAAGCAGAAACAATCAACAATATACAGTTCTTCATCTTTCTGAAATTCATTGATATTTGTCATTCAAATTCACCTCATCATCCGGTATAGACCAATACCAAGAAGAATAAGGAGGAGCAACCTGTGAATTCAATTTACTGTCACCTGCAGGAATTGTCATTTGAGTTCCCATCATGAAATCTACAGTCCACCCTTCTCCAGTCATCTCACGTAGATACTCTCGATAAATCACCTCGTGATTAACATTTGAAGCAGTATAAATATCCTGATTTTGAGGATTAGCCCGATTCCAAACAATATTCAGATCATCTGCAGCTCCCTGTAAATCATTACTATTCCATCTTAACCAAGCACGCAGCAAATAAATATCAGCCAATCTAATAAGTGGGAATTTAGAAAATTTTCCATAAGGCTTTGCTCCACGGAAAAATTTATCAATATATACATGAGGTGTCTTAACCATCGAATGACCAGCCAAAGATTCAGTCGTTATATACTCAGGATCTCCTTTTTTAATACCTTCTTTATAAGGTAACATTAAATGATATACCTGTTGATATCGTAAATCAGCTTCAGCTTCTGGAGTAATCGTATAATCTCCATTCATAGGATCTTTCATCCATCCCATCTCTTTTAATGAAGTATAAGCGATACCAAAACCGTTCCACGAACTGATAACCGTACCTTCATTATTCCCCGGAAGGCTTTCTAATTCATCTCCATTCGAATCTCGAAAACGCAATCCCATAACCATTCCACAATACATATAATTATTATGGTTTTCAAACTTTCCATCTAAAAAGCCACTATTAAATTCCCAAATAGATTCCTTCGGGACATCTTGTGCTTTTTCTTTATTAAATGGATCTTTTGGAGCTTCTAATTTATAAGTTCCTGTCGACTCCGCATAATTAATAACAGCATCAAATTCAGCTTTTGCTTCGGCATACTTTCCCATAAGAAAATAGACCTTCCCCAATAAAGAGGTAGCAACCCACTTGTTAGCACGCCCGCACTCATATCCAGAAACATTATTCCAAGAAGTTAATGTAAATTGATCCGGCAAATTTTCTTTAGCATACTTTAAATCACGAATAATCAAATCATAAACTTCTTCAACCGTACCCAATTCTTCGTGATAAACATCTTCTTTTGAATAAGCAGCACTCTCTTTCAGAGGGATAATCTTCTGATTATTTTCACCATTGTGATTATAAGGAGCCGCAAAAATACGAATTAGACTAAAATAAGAAAACGCACGACAAAAATGATATTCAGCAACTTGTCTTGTATAATTATGGATAAAATCATCACTTCTCGTATCCAAGTTAAAAGGGTTCCCATTTCCATCTCGATCAACATCAAGAGCTAAATTACATTTAGTTATTACATTATAATAAGTTCTCCAAATTGTAGTCATTCTCCCCAATTTTTCATCAAAACTTCTGTAAAAATATTTTTCTCCATCCAATCCTGGAGTATTACCATCCATCAAAGAAGCTGTTCCGGAGGTCAAAAAATCAATATACTGAGGGAAACCTCTTCCGGCATCTGTCCATTGTAAACTTACATAAGCAGAAGAAAGTCCCTGCTCATATGTTGCAGTCGTTGTCCATTGTGTTTCCTGAGGTCTTTTTAACTCAAAAAAATCATCACATGAACAAAAGTTTAATAATCCAACACAAGCTAATATAGTCAAATACTTACTTTTCATATTTCAATTAAATTATAGGTTCAACGAAAGTCCAAAGTTCACTGTACGCGGAATTGGCAAATCCTGCTGGGTTTCCGGATCCAATCCATCATAACCTGTTATTGTAAACAAATTTGTTACACCAACATAAAACCTTACATTGCTCAATCTTATAGCATTCAATACAGATTTAGGCAAAGTATACCCCAATTGCAAATTCCTCAAACGGATATAATCTCCTCTTTGGAGGAAACGAGTTGTTTGGCCAACACTACCATAAGCAACTGTCTTTTCACTATAATTACCATCATTATCATAATGGTAATTATTCCCAGATACCAATTGTGGATATTTGGCATTATCACCTGCTTTTTCCCATGTATTACCCACCATATCTTTAACAGTATTGCACTCACTGCTCATTTGTGTCCCAGTAGTATATAAGCTATTTAACAACCAATGTCCTCCAGCAAAACTAAACATAACATTCAAATCAAAATTTCTATAATAAAATGTATTACTCAAACCTCCATAGAATTTAGGAAGAGGTGTTTTTCCATGTTGAATCATTTTATTATTAGAAACGTTATTGTTTGTCATAGGAATGATCTTCCCTGTAGAAGTCGTTTCATAAGCTTTATCCCAAACATCTTTATCTCTCTGTTCTATCATATAGATACCCTTCTCAGAATCCACTCCTACATTACTTGCCAAGTAATAAGTATTAAGGGCTTCTCCTTCTTTACGAATGCTGGTTGATTCTTCTTTTCCTTTTCCTTGCTCTGCTGCATTCAACGTAAGAATTTTATTCTTATTAGTACTGATATTAAAATCAGTTTTCCAAGTAAAATTCCTATTTTCAATATTTACAGAAGAAACATTAAATTCAAATCCCCAATTCTTTAAGTCCCCGACATTCTCGTATATTTGATTCGTGTCAAATCCAACAGAAGGTTGAACATTTCCTAACAAAATCAAGTCTGAAACTTTCTGAGTGTAATATGCAAAAGAACCGTTGATTCTATTATTTAATATTCCAAAGTCAAAACCTAAATCAAGATTTGCAGTTGTTTCCCATTTTAGGTCTTTACTACCCATTGGTCCAACAGTAGTAGCGCCATGCAAATAATCCACACCAAACACCTTATTTGTATTCAATCCCCAAGATAAATAAGTCATAGAATTAGAAACAGCAGTATTTCCTGTTATACCATAACTACCTCTCAATTTTAGCATATTCAACCATTCCCAATCTTTCATAAAATCTTCTTCCGTCATAATCCAACCTGCTCCAAAAGCATAGAAGTTAGCCCAACGATTATCTTTACTAAATGCGGAATGGCCATCTCTACGAACACTTGCATTCAATAAATATCGATCCATTAGCTTATAATTTACGCGAGCGAAAAGCCCCATGAGGTAGGCATCTCCTCCACGACGTCCTCCCATTGAATTCATCGTAAGCGGATTAATCAGTTCTGGATATACTGTTTGCAAATCCTGTCCTTCAGCATAACGAGTATATGACCAATTTCGTGAGGCCTCAGCTCCAATCGTTACGTCCAAAAAATGTACTTCACTAAACGTCCTATTATAATTAACATATGCATCATAATTTATATTAGACTTTGTGACCGACTGTTCAAAAGCTCTTGATACAAATGGTGCAGTAGGAGCTAATAATGATGACTGCCAAAAGGTACTATTATTTACAATTAAATCAACACCAGCTTCTCCTTTTATCATTAATCCTTTCAGAGGTGTATTCCATTGTAAATAAGCATTTCCCAATGTTCTATATTGATCAACATCATTACGTGTTAAATTTCGATCAGAAAAAGCAGCCATATTATAGCCACTATTTACAGCCCAATATCCAGTTTGTGAATTTTCATCATAAACTTTATACCAAGGTAAAGTATAGCGCCAATTGGCCCATCCCCCATTACCTTTTCCTTGAGAAGATTTCACTCCGTTAGTTTTCAAATAAATAAAATTGGCATTAACTCCCATCTCCACCGAGTTAAGAGGTTTAAAGTTAAAGCTAAACCGACCTGTAAAACGCTTAAAATCATTATTTTTAATCAAACCTTTTTCATCACGATAATTAGCCGAAAACATCACTCCGCCAGTTTCAAATCCTTTATTTGCAGTCAAACTAAACTGATGAAAATAAGCATCTTGAGTTAATGCTTTCAAATGATCGGTATTAGTCGCAATTGCTTCTTCACGTGTCATATCAGGGCGTTCTCCCCAAAATTGAGTTGCCATAATCTGAGTAGGATCGGTCGGAACATTGCCAGCATTAGCTTGCGCTTTATCCATCATTTTCCACCAAGTGGGAGAATCTACAAAAATATCATTCTGAGAGAACGGTATTTTGGATACTCCTCCATCATAACTCAACTTAACACCTGTCAGTTTTCCTTTATTAGATTTCGTTGTCACCAATATTACACCCCCGGCAGCTCTACTACCATAAATAGCAGTTGCTGCAGCATCTTTTAAAACCTCTATTGATTCTATATCATTTGGATTAATCATTGAAATCGGAGAAATTCCTTTCACTCCATTCTGGGTATGTTCACTGGATCCCGTATGGATAGGCATACCATCTATAATCCATAGCGGATCCGTACTTAAATTAATCGAATTCAAACCACGAATCTTTATTTGTGGAGCAGAACCCGGATGGCCACTATTATTGGTTACCATCATACCACTGGACATTCCTTGTAAACTTTCAGCTAAATTTGTAGATGGAATTTTTACTATATCGTCACTACTTATCTTAGAAATTGAGCCGACAACATCACGCCTTTTCGTCGTACCATATCCGACAACAACGACTTCTTCCAGCATTTCGGTATCTTCTGTTAAAAGAATATTTAAGAAGGTTTGTTTTCCTACAGACACTTCTGTGGATTTATACCCTATATAAGAAATTTGCAAAGTCACATTTTTCGGAACTTCCAGACTGAATTTACCATCCATATCTGTCATGTTTCCAATCGTCGTACCTTTAACTACAACATTTGCTCCGACAATAGCTTCTCCTTCTTTGTCTTTTACAACACCAGTAATTTCCCTTTTCTCCTGCTGCTGAATTGTACGCTCATATTTCTTATCAAACAAATAGATTTTTCCATTTTTCACTTCATAACCCATATTTGTTTCTGCAACAAGAAGATCCAATACATGATTTACTTCTGCATCTTCCACATGAATACTCACCCGATGATCCAAATTTACGACCTGTTTACTATAAGCGACATTAAGTCCCGTCTGTTTCGTTATTACCGACAGAACCTTTTCCATTTTCACATTATTAAATGTGACTGAAACCTTTTGAGCCGCAGCTTTTGCTGTAAAGCTCATAAAAGAAATAAGCATGAAAAGAAATGAAAGTTTCATGGTATTTGGGATTTTCTCAATTAATATTAAAAGGCCTCGCCTTTTTAGGCATTGATATTTTTTTTGCATATATTTGAAACTGTTTTTAAGTATTAGAAATTAATTTGAATTTCAGTACAATCCGATAACCGGAGATGTGGGGCATTTCCGGTTATTTTTTTAAGTCATATTTACCATAAGCATTCTATTTAAGTTCAACAATGATATCATCCTTCAAAATAGGAAGAAGATATCGTTTCCAATCTCCATATATATAATAGACACATATAAAGGAAAAAAGGATGAGCCTTATCACGACTTTTTTTATTTTTTCATCGAAACATGTATTTTTCCATCCTGATCTGTAAAACGAACTGGAGAGATTTTTTCCAACTCTTCCAATATCTGATGAATCTGCTTTTTTGAAGATGCCAATGTATAACTATAGTGGTAAGTAGACAGATCGTCAATGACAAATTCCACATCATACCAGCGTGATAATACCTCAATCACCTCTTCCAACGGAGTATTATCAAAAACAATCTGATTTTTTCTCCAAGCCAAATTATTAACTAAATTTTCAGGACTAGAAATCTTGCAAGTATTTGTCTTCCGATTATAAATAGCTTGATCTCCTGGATTCAAATGAGCAATCTGCTGAGAAAAAGAGGAGATCGATACACGACCAGTTTCCAACATCACATATATTTCTGAATCTTCCGGATAAGCCTTCACATCAAATGTAGTTCCCAATACTTTGACATCTAAATCACCCAAACTCACAATAAACGAACGTTTCCTGTTTGGAGAAACTTCAAAAAAAGCTTCGCCTTCCAAATAAACTTTTCTTTCCGATAACCCAAACTTTCGAGGATACTTAATTCGACTTTCTGAATTTATATAAGCTTTTGTTCCATCTTGAAAAACAATCAATGTACGTTCTCCTTTAGGAACATATACCTCTTCCACATCAGAATTACCCAACAAATCAATATTCCTATCAAGATACCATAATTGTCCGACAAATAACACAAATGGGATCAAAATAGCGGCCACACGAAACAAAGTGCGTCTACGACGCTGCCAACGAACCATTGACATAATCCGATCATACATTTCTTCAGACGGTATTTGCACATCTATATAATGTTCTTCCGTTCCTGGTAAAACATTTTTTTCATCTTCCATAATCAGATTCTCCAAATAGGTACGTCCTTCCGATGTGGTAAACCAACGAATGACTTCTTTTGCTTCTTCTTTAGAAGCCGCATTTCTAAGTACTTTGTCTATAGTATGTTTATCAGGCATTTTCATCTTTTATCAGATTGTTTTTATTAATAGACACATAAAAATGAAATTAGTATGATTTCAAGATAACCAAAATGAGTAAATCATAAACAATAATTTATTAAAATGCTCACGTAACATTTTAACAGCCTGTGCATAATGAGTCTTAACAGTCGGGACTGATATTCCCATTTTATTGGCAATTTCCAAATTCGATAAATTACCTCTTAGCTTATACAAGCATACCTGCTTTTTTTGTTCCGGCAAACCATTTATTGCCCGGTAGAGTTGTTCCTCTATCTCCTTTTTCTCTATATTATCCAACAAATCATCTTCATACTCCACTTTCTCCTGAGCTAATTCATAGTTTTTTTCCATAGCCATATAGTTATTACGAATCTCATTTAATAAATGATTTTTCAGCATAGTATATAAATAATTCCTTAAATTCATATTTATAATTAATACAGAACGAGACTCCCACAACCTATAAAAAATCTGTTGCACAGAATCCTTTGCCGAACAATCATTCTTTAGATATTTATAAGCCACAACATACAATAATTTATGATAGCGCTGATAAATAATCGTGAATGCCTGCTCGTCACCCTTGCCCAACAAGGCTAACAAATATTCATCTGAAAAACAATCACAAGATCCAGATCCTCCCATAAAAACAGGTTTCTTATGCAAACTAAAAAATATAATTACATTCTGCAAGTTGAATACATCCAGTACTACAAACCAACTAATCGTATCTTCATTTTACGTTCATACAATCGAGGCATAACACGGTATGAATTCAAAATTGATCGAGCGGTACAACCAACTCCCGATGTTGCATAATCAAGATTCAATGTCGTACCATCTTGTTCTTGTAACTGATATGTATATACCGCTTTTGTCAAGTTATCCGTAGAATAAGGATATGCGTTAAAATTAAACCATTGATCCATACTAAACTCCAACCCCATTCCCTGACAATCCGTCATCCGTAACCAACGATTATCAGTTCGAAGACCATAATCTTGTGGCAATAAATAAGGCTCATACATTTTTTTCACTGTAGTTGAATAAACTCCGATTTTATAGCCGGTTTTTCGATCTGGATAGTTTTCCTGAGGACCACGCCCATACCATTCCACCCGATCTAAACATTTATCTAATATCATAGTCAAACCTATACGAGGTAACCATAATGGCATACAACCTTGAGGTAATGCAGAATGCTTTAATGTTAGCTCACCATCTGGAGATATCATAAAAACATAACGATTCTCAAAGCCATTAATTACACTACCACTTATATACAAATCACGCTGGCTGACAGATATATCTCCCATAATAGTCATATCCCGAACATAAACATAAACATTTCCAGCTTGCTCAAAAGCTTGTACAGACATAGGATGTGATACTAACTTATCAATACCCAAAGAATAAAATTCTGTAGCGACCTGATAACCATAACCTTCTTGCCAGTTCATTGTTCGAGCATTCCTCGCATTCCATCCATCCACCTCATTAGCCAAGGGGGCACGCCAAAGATTGAATTTCAGAGGAGATTTCAATAATTCCTTTCCCTTTAGAACGATAGAAGACAACGCTCCACTCTTCTTACAAAAAGTATAAGAGAAATCCTTTCCTTTAACAATTATAAGCTGATCTGTTTCGTAATTAACAAGTGAATCTTTTTTCTTTTTTTCCTCGCATAGTTGTTTAAACCATGGTAATTCCAACTGATCCCAAGCTACTTCATGACCAGCAGAAGCCCATATTTCATCATTCTTTAAAACTGAACTGATCGTAATCCTATATTCTTTTCCAGGAATAATCATAGGCTTGTGATAAGGTATTCTTACCTGTTTCTTTGTCAATGGGGCTACTTGCAAGTCTATTATTCCTTCTTCTATCACATCTCCATCAGCTTCAAGGAACCAACGAGTTTGGTAATGTGAAGCATCCAAAAAATGATTCCGGTTCCACACCTCTACCCAACCTTGTTCTGCATCAATTAAAGAGATAGACAAGGGTTGTACACTTTTTTTCATTTGCCACATTTCCGGTTGAACTTTTCGATTTGGCCAAATACAACCATAAGTACGAGCACCTATACCATAACTAAAGAAAGAACCACAATCAATTAAATTTTCAAAATCAAGCCAAAGCACAGCTTTCGTCTTATCATAACAGTCCGGGGAAACTGCTTCAGTAAAAATTCCTACATTATCTATCTGCGCATCACAAATATACACATTTGTTTCCTGACCATGTATTTCTCCATTACGACCTATATTTACCGGGAATGGAAAATTTTTAATTTTACCCGTTGCAGACGAAGTCCCAATTTTCTTTCCATCAATATATACAGCCATTTCTCGACCGTCATAAACACCACACAACTTATGCCAATTGTATTCCCAATCAGTTGGTAAAGGAATCCTCAATATATGGTGTTTATCGGTATATATATAGAAATCAAGCGAATCTTTACCCCTTTGCTGTAACCCAAATTGATAACTACCTTTTGTAAGAAAAGAGCCACAACTGCTAATTAATTTTCGAGGATAGACATCCATTGTTAAAGTCAATTCATTACTTTCAATCTCAACATTCGACTGTCTATATACTTCAACCCATTGATCATGCCCGTTAAGATCAAGAGCATTACCGTCAACAGCTTTTACCAATTGAGTATTACCCATCAAATGAACAGGAGTTGAAAAAAGGGATTTATCTTCTATTTTCCGAATACGTTCCGTCAATCCAGGACTGACAAAATCCCATATCGCCCCCCCCATCAGACGAGGATGCGCATAAACCACTCGCCAATAATCATCCAAGCCACCACCACCATTACCTGCTACCGAGAGATATTCATCCATAAACGAAGGTCGTCTGTCATTTTTATCTGGTATAATCCCAGTCTGCATTTCCAATTCAATAGGAAGCGGATAGCGCGGGCCAATAATTTCTTCAGCAGGATGAGCATACGCATTTCCTCCATACATCCAATAGCGAGTATGATCATATTTACGTCCTTCTTTAATAGCTTCTGTAATATTAAATCCTTCACCGCTCTCATTCCCTGCACTCCAGAAAAGAACACAAGGATAGTTTCGGTCACGCAACACCATTTGTCTCACACGTTCACGGTACATTTCTGTATATTCTTTCTGTTTAGAGACAAACTCTGTAGCATGCGATTCTGTCCCGGCTTCATCTATAACAAACAGGCCATATTCATTTGCAAGTTCCAAATAACGGCTTACCGGAGGATAGTGTGATGTACGTACTGCATTAAAATTAAACTGCTTCAATATTTCAAAATCTTTACGAATTGTTTCTTCATTCATCACATGTCCTAATTCAGGATGCTGCATATGTGAATTTTGCGCATTTACTTTAAGCGGCACACCATTCAAATAAAATGTTTCTCCTCGGATTTCGGTTTCCTTAAACCCTATTTTTGTCCGAATAATATCAGTAGTTTTCCCCCCTGCGGTCTGCAATTTCATTTCCAACGTATAAAGATTAGGTGTTTCGGAGGTCCATTTCTTAGGTTGGGTTATCTGCTCTGAAAATATTACCTGCTTTCTCCTCTCTCTATTCATCACAAAAGGATCACTTATCATTTCTTTCACCAATTTACGATTGGCATCCAACAAATTAGCTTTAATACGATATTTTTCAGATAAAGTAGTTGTGTATTTTTTCACATCAATAGCAAGGTGCAATACAGCATTAGTATAGTTATCATCTAAATCAGTTACAACATACCAATCGAACAGACGTACAGAAGGAGTGGCATAAATCCATACATCATCGAATATTCCAGCCAAACGCCAATAATCTTGTCCTTCAAGATAGTATCCATCAGAATATTTAACTACATGAACAGCAATTGTATTCTTACCCTGACGCAAATATTTGGTAATATTATATTCCGCAGGTTCTTGTGCACCTTCGTTATAACCAACTTCTTCACCATTGATCCAAACAAAAGAGGCGGAAGCTACTTTTTCCATTCGTAAAAAGACCTGATCACCTTTCCAAGAAGAAGGTAATGTAAATGTACGACGATATGCTCCAGTAGGATTATACTCACGAGGGACGAAAGGGGGATTCGCTTTAAAAGGTGCTTGGACATTACGAAATAATCGATCTCCATAACCTTCCATTTCCCAATTAGACGGAACTTTAATTTTCTCCCAATCCCAATCGTTATAGTTTATTTTGTAAAAGTCAGCAGGTATATTCTCAGGTACATCACTATATAAAAACTTCCATTCTCCATTAAGAGACAGATGTTTTTGGGGAATATGATAAGATCTTCCTTCTTCTTGATTCAATTCAAAAACAGACGTATTCTCTATAAAGTCATACAAATTATCCAAATAATTCACTCCTTGAGAATAAACAGAAGCAGCACACGTCAATCCCAAAAACACATTTATTATACGAAACACATTAGGTAACTTCATTTCCATTAGAATTTAAAACCTTCACTTACAAAATTATGAATTATTCTCATTTTGCAGGTCTTGATGTAGGGAAAAACACTTTCGATACATCATTCATTTCATAATTTGATACGATAAACAGAGAAACTAAGCGGTTTCAAGTTCACATCCATTTGCGGAGCCTCCATCTCGATATCGGAAACGACCGGGACTACCGCCGAAGGATTGCACAACGTGTTTTTGGCTTCCAGGTCGGAAGAATGGAGCAATGTAAGCATCCCTTTATGCTTACCGGCCGAAAGACCGTTCAAGTTCAACTTGATCCTCTTGTTACAGATTCCCGTATTGGCGACTTTGATGATTAGTTCGTTCGAATGCTTATCGACTGCCGCAGTGGCATACAAATCCTGCTGTCCGGTGACCGGTTCGTCCTGCATGGTCAGCGGAACGACATTTGTACCGGCATTATGACCGTATAGCTGCTGCACATAATAGTTAGGAGTCTTTACCAACGAAAGGTTGTCGAACCAGATCAGATCCGGACGCCACTGCCAAGCGTCTACATGAGCAAAAAGCGGGGCATACGTGCATAAGTGCACCACATCCGCATTCCGTTCAAAACCTGTCATAAAGGCGGCTTCGCACAAGGCGGTCAGGAAACTGTTCTCGCGATTGGCCGGATGGCAGGCATATTCGCCGGCAAAAACTTTCGGTCCTTGGCGGTCATACGAATCATAGCGCTTGGCTCCGTTCAAGAACCATTCGGGAGACCGGTAGAAATGTTCGTCCACCAAATCCACTTTCAGACGCTTCATCTCCGGCCAAAGGAAATTGAAATCCTCGCCTTCCGATTGCGGACCGGAACTACCGATGATTTTTATCTCCGGATATCTGGCACGGATCGCCTTGATAAACGGTTCGAGACGTTCGGGATAAAGCGGCCCCCACTGTTCGTTGCCGATGGCAATGAGTTTCAGGTTGAAAGGAGCCGGATGTCCCATATCGGCACGTATCTTTCCCCATTTGCTGGTTACCGGACCGTTGGCAAACTCGATCAGGTCGAGGGCATCGTCTATATAAGGTTGCAACTTGTCCACCGGGCAATTCTCGTTCGGATCCTGGTTCTCATACTGACAAGAAAGGCCGCAATTCAACACGGGAAGCGGTTCTGCCCCGATATCTTCGCTCAACTGGAAATATTCGAAAAAGCCCAGGCCGTAAGACTGGTAATAATCCGGGAATTTCTTATGTGAGAATGTATAGTTCCAACGGTTGATGTTGATCGGACGATTCTCGACCGGACCGATCGTGTTTTTCCACTGGTAACGAGTAGCTTTGTTCGTACCCTCCACGATGCAACCGCCGGGAAAGCGGAAGACACCCGGTTTCAGATCTTTCAATGCCTGTGCCAAATCGGCACGCATACCGTTCGGACGGTTATTGAATGTCTTTTGCGGAAACAGTGAAATGTGTTCGAGATCGACAGTTCCTTTCGTCGCCATCGTGATACGCAGACGGGAACGGGCCTCCGTCACTCCCGGTGTCAGGACAACCGTATATTTCTTCCATTCCTTGCCACTCACCTCGATCTCTTTTTGTTCGTACAGGTCGTTCCGGCTGTCCACCAAGTTGATACGCAACTTAACCGGCATACCGGACTGGGTACGGGCATATAAAGAGAAGTCGTACTTCTCCCCTTCCCGGATACCGATTCCTTTGAAGCCTTCATTGTCAAGGCCGGTTCCGGTCAGTTCCTTTTCATAAGAAAGGCGGACATAATGCGGGTTACGATCAAAACAAGGATTCTTGGTCTGTACACTGACATTTCCGAACGGCATCCAGCCTCCGAAAGGGTTTTCAAACTCGAAAGAACGGTTCTTGATAAGTTCGGCATACAGGCCTCCATCGGCACCGAAATTGATATCTTCAAAAAAGATCCCGTACATGGTCGACTGGATAGGTGCACCTGTTTTCTGTACATCTATTTTAAACTCATTACTTTGTGCCATTAAACCGACAGCACCCATGCTAAATAGACATAGGGAAATGGCTTTTTTCATACTTTTTGTCATAGGTATGTGTTTTTCCGTGAATACAAAGATTATTTAGTCGCAAATATACACTAATAATTTCGATAGAAGGGAGACAAATCATTCATTTTAGCAGACAAAAAGCCGTTTTATGCTATAAAACATCTTTAAAGTAGTACATGAATACAAAGAAGAGAGTAATTTTACACACAATTTTGAAACTATATTTACATGAAGAACGAAAGCACGCTGTCTGGCTTGACTGTAGCTAATTTCAGCAAGCAAATAGATGGCAAGGAGACGATGCTGTGCATCCTTACAAATAACAAAGGAGCAGAACTTACCATTACCAACTACGGTGCAAAAATTGTATCGCTTATGGTACCGGATCGGTCCGGAAAGTTAACCGATGTAGTGACAGGACACAATTCTATAGACGAATACCTGGTATCCGAAGAACCTTATTTCGGAGCTATTTGCGGACGATATGGCAACCGTATCGCAGGTGGAAAATTCACATTGGATGGTGTTGTGTACGATAAATTGGCTATCAACAACGGGCCGAACAGCCTGCATGGAGGTTTGAAAGGCTTCAATTCCGTAGTCTGGGATCTGAACAAGATCGACGGCCAGACGGTAGAGCTGAAATATACGTCTGCCGATGGTGAAGAAGGTTTCCCCGGAAAACTGGATACAACGGTTACTTATCATCTTTCCGATGACAATGAGGTCGTAATCATGTACCATGCGGTAACAGACAAACCGACCGTCCTGAACCTGACCAATCACTCCTACTTCAACCTCTCCGGCCAGGGTGATCCTTCTGTATATGATCACAAACTGACAATCAATGCGGATTACTATCTGCCGACCGACGAGACGGCTATTCCTTACGGTCCGAAGGAAAAAGTGGAAGGAACCCCGATGGATTTCCGCACTCCACACGAAGTAGGCGAACGTATCGATGAAGATTTCGAAGCACTGAATTTCGGAAAAGGTTATGACCATACATATATATTAAACAAAAAAGAAGAAAACGAACTGTCGTTCTGCGCCCGTTGCGTATCACCCAAAACCGGCATCGTAATGGAATGCTACACGACACAGCCGGGCGTACAATTATACACAGGCAACTGGATGACGGGCAATTTTGTCGGCAAGAACGGACAACGCTATCCGGCACGTGCCGCCCTCTGTCTGGAAACACAGCATTATCCCGATAGCCCGAACAAACCGGAATATCCGTCTACCGTCCTGCGGCCGGGCGAAACATTCCAAAGCAAGACAATCTACAAATTCACAGTAGAATAAAGCCTATTCAATCGATCTAAATAATTAATAATCTAAATATCTAAAAAGAAATGGAGTCAACTAAACAAAAAAATTATGTATTACCTATAGCGATGATGTTCGCATTGTTCGCTATGATCTCTTTCGTTACAGGTCTGCCTCAACCTTTCGGGGCTATTGTTCAAAATGAATTCGGAGCATCCAATTTTGAGGCTACTTTAGGCTTCTTTGCAAACTTTATCGCATATGCTTTCATGGGTATTCCGGCAGGTATGCTTTTACAGAAGATCGGCTATAAGAAAACAGCACTGATCGCAATCGTAGTCGGTTTTGTAGGTGTCGGCATTCAAGTTCTTTCCTCTAAAATGGGATTTGCCACTTATGTTGCTGGTGCATTTGTTTCCGGTTTCTCCATGTGTATGTTGAATACAGTCGTAAACCCGATGTTGAATACATTAGGTGGTGGCGGTAAGAAAGGTAATCAGTTAATCCAGATGGGTGGTTCGTTGAACTCGGTATCAGCTACCATCGTTCCGGTTTTGGTCGGTTATCTGATGGGAACCGTCGTTGAAGAACGTACAATCGCTAAAGCATTACCGGCTCTGTACATTGCAATGGCCATCTTTGCCGTGGCATTCCTGGTATTATTCATCATGAATATCCCGGAACCAAGTCTGGCAAAAGCAAACAACAATGCAAAAAACGAACACAGCCCGCTTGCATTCCGCCACTTCAAATTAGGTGCATTAGCTATCTTCGTATATGTTGGTATTGAGGTCGGTATTCCTCACTTCGCAGGTCTGTTCATGATGACACCCGAAGCCGGAGGAGGTCTGGCAATCGACTCAACAATTGCCGGTTCGGTAGTCGGCACCTATTGGTTCCTGATGTTAATCGGACGTCTGGTTGGTGCTTCTTTAGGAGGTAAATTCACAAGTAAGGCTATGCTTACAGTAGCATCGGGTGTCGGTATCCTGTTCATTATCCTTGCCTTTATCTGTCCGATCACTACAATGGTTAGTATGCCGGTATTCAAAAGTGATATTTCATTCGGTGTAGCACAAGTTCCTATCAGCATCATGTTTATGGCGCTTTGCGGTCTTTGTACTTCTATTATGTGGGGGGGTATCTTTAACTTGGCTGTCGAAGGTCTGGGTAAATATACGGAAGCAGCTTCTGGTATCTTCATGGTATTGGTTTGCGGTGGTGGTATTTTACCGCTGATTCAGGGTCAAATCGCTGACATGTCCGGATTTATGACCAGCTATGTAGTTATTCTGATCGCGCTGGCTTATCTGTTGTTCTATGCTTTGGTTGGTTGCAAGAACGTAAACAAGAATATCCCGGTTGAATAAAAAACAAGTGTAACTATATGATTGAAGAAATTATCTAACTATATTTGTAGTCGGATAATTTCTTCAATTGTTTAATAACCTAATTAAAAACAAATCTATCATGAGACAAAAAATCAGAAATAAATTTCAGGAGTTATTCTCAATAGAAGGTAGCGTATATGCATCTCCAGGCCGTATTAACCTGATTGGCGAACATACCGATTATAACGGCGGTTTCGTATTTCCAGGGGCTATCGACAAAGGCATGATTGCCGAAATCAGACCGAACGGAACAGGTAAAGTCCGTGCTTTCTCTGTTGACCTGAACGACTACGCCGAATTCGGTCTGAACGAAGAAGACGCTCCGAAAGCAAGCTGGGCAAGGTATATTTTCGGTGTTTGCCGCGAAACCATCAAACGTGGCGGACAGATCCAAGGATTCGATACCGTGTTTGCAGGTGATGTACCTCTGGGTGCAGGTATGTCCTCTTCTGCTGCATTGGAAAGTACTTATGCATTTGCTCTAAATGACTTGTTCTCTCTGAACATCGATAAATTTGAATTAGCTAAGATCGGCCAGTCTACGGAGCATAACTATTGTGGTGTAAACTGCGGTATTATGGACCAGTTCGCTTCCGTATTCGGAAAAGAAGGCAGTTTGATCCGCCTGGATTGCCGTTCACTCGAATATAAATATTTCCCATTCCATCCGGTCGGTTACAAATTGGTTTTGCTGGATTCAGTCGTTAAGCACGAACTGGCATCTTCGGCTTACAACAAACGTCGCCAGTCTTGCGAAAGCGCCGCCGCCGCAATCCGCCGCAATCATCCGGAAGTCGAATTCCTGCGTGATGCGACAATGGATATGCTGAACGAAGTTAAAGGCGACATTAGTGCTGAAGATTATATGCGTGCCGAATATGTGATCGAAGAAGTACAACGCGTACTCGACGTTTGCGACGCTTTAGAAAAAGACGACTATGAAACCGTAGGCAAGAAGATGTACGAAACACATCACGGCATGAGCAAATTGTACGAAGTCAGCTGCGAAGAATTGGACTTTCTGAACGATGTTGCCAAGAAATGCGGTGTAACCGGTTCACGTGTAATGGGTGGAGGCTTCGGCGGTTGTACAATCAACCTGGTGAAAGAAGAAAAATACGATGCATTCGTAAAAGAAGCATTCGAATCTTACACTGCTAAATTCGGTCACGAACCTAAGTTGTATAATGTAGTAATCAGCGACGGCGCACGCAAACTCGCATAATAAATTAATTATAATTCCATAAAAATCATGACAGCCGCTTTTTATCAGAACGAAACCAAATTTTACGTTGCAGTAGATTGTATCATACTCGGATTCGATCAAAAAGAGCTCAATGTTTTACTTTATAAACGTAAATTTGAACCCATGATGGGACAATGGTCTCTGATGGGCGGTTTTATCAAAGCAGGTGAAAGTATCGAGGAAGCCGCGTCACGCGTGCTCACCGACTGTACCGGCATCGATAATCTTTTTATGGAACAGGTAGGTGCTTACGGAGATGTTACCCGCGACCTTGGAGAGCGGGTGATCTCCGTAGCATACTATTCACTCATCAATATGAACGATTTCAGTGCCGAGACACTGGAAGAACACAATGCGGTCTGGACCAAGATCAGCGAGATCCCGCAACTTATTTTCGACCATAACAAAATGATCACCGATACATTGGCCCGCCTCCGTCGGAAAGCGGCTACCCGCCCGGTCGGATTCAATCTTCTTCCCGAAAAATTCACGTTACCGCAATTACAAAGCCTGTATGAAGCGATCTACCAGACCCAACTGGACAAGCGTAACTTCCGCAAAAAACTGAATGCGATGGATATTCTGGAAAAGTTGGATGAAAAGGACAAGAAAGGTTCCAAAAGAGGGGCTTTCTATTATATGTTCAACAAAGAAAAATACGATCATCTACTGGAACAAGGGTTCTATTTTTCCTTATAGGAAAAGATATCGGATATTTTTTCAGTTCCATTCAGATGAAACTATAATTCCACGGGCATGGAACAGACATCTTATGACCATGAAACTGAAATTCCATGCCGGAGGAATAAAAGCAAAAACAAAGGTAGCTATGTTGTAGAACATAGCTTTTTTTGTACACCCACTACACTAAAGTGTTACTTTTACACCCGAACACATACAAACCACAAATAAACAAGTAATAAGTATGGTTGAAGAGTTAAAAGAAAAGGTTTTTAAAGCCAATCTGGATTTGGTAAAACACGGATTGGTCATTTTTACCTGGGGAAACGTAAGTGCCATAGACCGAAAAAAAGGCCTGATCGTAATCAAACCTTCCGGAGTTTCTTACGAAACAATGAAAACCAGCGACATGGTGGTGCTCGACTTGGACGGGAATGTTATGGAAGGTAACCTCAAACCGTCATCAGATACTCCTACCCACTTGGTCCTGTACAAGGCATTCCCGGAAATCGGGGGAATTGTACACACACACTCTACATATGCAACATCTTGGGCGCAGGCCGGATGCGACATCCCGAATATCGGTACGACACATGCCGATTATTTCAGTGATGCGATACCCTGTACCCGCCCGATGACGAAGGAAGAAATTGAAGGTGATTATGAGAAAGAGACCGGCAATGTGATCGTCGAACGCTTTAAAGAACTGAATCCGGTACACATTCCGGGAGTCCTAGTGGGAAATCACGGTCCATTCGCATGGGGTAAGGATGCGGCAGGAGCTGTCTACAACGCAGTCGTAATGGAACAGGTGGCCAAGATGGCGTATATCTCGTACGGCATCAATCCCCAATTGACCATGAACAAATATCTTATCACAAAACATTTCGAGCGCAAACACGGCCCAAATGCTTATTACGGACAAAAATAAAAAATAAATAACATAACAATTAAATCAATAAACCATGACAAATTTTAAAGATCTTGAAGTATGGTTCGTAACGGGAGCACAGCTTCTGTACGGAGGCGATGCGGTAATCCAGGTGGACGCTCATTCCAATGAAATGGTAAAAGGATTAAACGAATCCGGGAACTTGCCTGTAAACGTAGTCTACAAAGGGACTGTCAACTCAGCAAAAGAGGTAACGGCTGCATTTAAAGCCGCTAACAACGATGACAAATGTATCGGTGTTATAACCTGGATGCACACCTTCTCTCCAGCCAAAATGTGGATCCACGGTCTGCAGGAATTGAAAAAACCATTGCTTCATTTCCATACCCAGTTTAACAAAGAGATACCTTGGGAAACGATGGATATGGACTTTATGAACCTGAACCAGTCCGCTCACGGAGACCGCGAATTCGGCCATATGGTGAGCCGGATGCGTAAAAACCGTAAAGTCGTGGTAGGACATTGGCAAGACCCGAAAGCACAAGCCAAGATCGCAGTCTGGATGCGCGTAGCAGCAGCCTGGGCCGATGCACAGGACATGCTGATCATCCGTTTCGGCGACCAGATGAATAATGTAGCCGTTACAGACGGTGACAAGGTGGAAGCCGAGCTGAAATTGGGCTACCATGTCGATTACTGTCCGGTAAATGACCTAATGGAATACTACGACACGGTAGAAGACAAAGACATAGAGGAACTTGTCGGACAATATTTCGCCGAGTACGATCATGTGCCCGAACTGGAAGATAAAAAGACGGAAGCCTACACAAAAGTATGGAACTCGGCAAAAGCCGAAATCGCCATCCGCCGTATCCTGAAAGACAAAGGGGCAAAAGCCTTTACAACCAATTTTGACGACCTTGGCAATTTCGACCAGATTCCGGGCCTGGCATCACAACGCCTGATGGCGGAAGGCTATGGCTTCGGCGCCGAAGGAGACTGGAAAACAGCAGCCCTATACCGCACCATGTGGTTCATGAGCCAGGGAATGCCGAATGGTTGCTCCTTCCTCGAAGATTACACTTTGAATTTCGATGGCGAAAAGAGTGCAATCCTCCAGGCACATATGCTGGAAGTTTGCCCCCTGATCTCCGAACATAAGCCAAAGCTGGAGGTACACCGTTTGAGCATCGGTATAGACAGTGAAACAGCCCGCCTCGTATTCACCAGCAAACCGGGTGAAGGCGTTGCTGCCACAATCGTCGACATGGGAAACCGTTTCCGCCTGATCGTGAACAAAGTGGATTGCATCAAAAGCAAGCCGCTGCCCAACCTTCCAGTTGCCAGCGCACTCTGGATTCCACAACCGAACTTGGAGATCGGTGCTGCTGCCTGGATACTGGCCGGAGGAACCCATCATACGAGTTTTTCCTACGACCTGACAGTGGAATATATGGAAGACTATGCCGATATCGCCGGTATCGAACTGGTGGTGATCGATAAGGATACGACCATTTCCAGCTTCAAGAAAGAATTGCAGTACAACGATTTGTATTACATGTTGAACCGAGCATTACAGGCTTAAGTCATGGCAAACGAAAAGTATGTTATAGGCCTGGACTACGGTAGCGACTCCTGTCGCGCCGTAGTCGTAGATGCTGCAACAGGTCACGAAATAGCTTCAGCTGTCAAGTACTATTCCCGCTGGATGGAAGGGAAATACTGCGATCCCACAAAAAACCAGTACCGCCAGCATCCGTTGGATTACATAGAAGGGTTGGAAGCCACAGTAAAGGATGCACTCGCACAATGCCCTGACGGGACAGCCCCGAACGTGGTCGGCATTGCTTTCGATACGACCGGAAGCACGCCTGTCCTGACCGACAAGAGTGGTACTCCCCTCGCCTTATTACCCGAATATGCTGAAAACCCGAATGCGATGTTCGTCCTTTGGAAAGACCATACCGCCATCCGGGAAGCCGCCGAGATCAACGAACTAGCGAAACGCTGGGGTATCGATTACACCGCTTATGAAGGTGGCATCTACTCTTCCGAATGGGTATGGGCCAAGATGGCGCATGTCCTCCGCATAGACGACAGTGTCTGCAAGGAGGCCTATGCATGGATCGAGCATTGTGACTGGCTGCCAGCCCTTATTA
Source organism: Parabacteroides johnsonii DSM 18315 (assembly GCF_025151045.1). Taxonomy (NCBI): domain Bacteria; kingdom Pseudomonadati; phylum Bacteroidota; class Bacteroidia; order Bacteroidales; family Tannerellaceae; genus Parabacteroides; species Parabacteroides johnsonii. The sequence goes on along the minus strand of NZ_CP102285.1, from coordinate 936,997 downwards.
CCGGAAAAACCAAACCGGAAGAGGTGTACCGCAGCCGTTGTGCAGCCGGACATAAAGCCATGTGGTCGGAAAAATGGGGTGGATTGCCAACCGAAGAATTCCTGACCTCACTCGAACCGAAGTTGGCCGGTTTCCGTAGTCATCTGTTTGAGAAAACTTATACCAGCGATGTGAAAGTAGGCACATTGACGCCGGAATGGGCGGAACGCCTCGGCTTAACAACCGGCGTAGCAGTTTCAGTCGGTGCGTTCGACTGCCATATGGGAGCTGTCGGTGCCGAGATCACTCCTCGTACATTCGTGCGCGTGATCGGTACATCGACCTGCGACATTATGGTTTCATCTTACGAAGAAATGGGCGAAAAACTTGTTCCCGGCATCTGCGGCCAGGTAGACGGTTCCGTTATCCCTGGTATGATCGGATTAGAAGCCGGACAATCCGGTTTCGGCGATATTTATGCCTGGTTCAAGCGCGTATTGGCATGGCCACTTGAAAACATCTTGAGCCAGAGCACCCTAGTCGACGAAGATACAAAAGCCAGGCTGATCGAGGAAACAGCAGACAAGATCATCCCCGCCCTGTCCGAAGAAGCAGCCAAAGTGCCAGTAAACGAAAGTACAATCTTAGCAGTAGACTGGATGAACGGCCGCCGCACACCCGATGCCAGCCAACTGGTGAAAGGTACGATTACCGGCCTCAACCTGGCAAGCTCTGCTCCGCTTATCTTCCGGGCCCTGGTGGAAGCGACAGCGTTCGGCTCAAAAGCCATCGTCGATCGTTTCCTGGAAAACGGCATAAAGATCGAGAGCGTAATCGGAATCGGTGGCATTTCATTGAAATCCCCGTTCGTCATGCAGACTTTGGCAGATGTGTTGGACATGCCGATCAAAGTAGCCAAAGCAGAACAGGCTTGCGCTTTCGGAGCCTCCATGTTCGCAGCCGTAGCTGCTGGTATATATACCAAAATCGAGGATGCACAGCAGGCTATGGGACAAGGTTTTGCAAAAGAATACCAACCGAATCACGAAAATCACCTGGCGTATCTTGCTCTCTATGAGAAATATCGGAAATTAGGAAACTTTACCGAAAATGAATTGTTTCATGGATAGGATGGTCATTACGAAGAGATTGCCTATCTTTGCAAAAAAATAAAAATAATTCATCACAATGAACGATATTAATTTAATGAACAAAGCAGCGGACAACATCCGTATCCTGGCTGCGTCTATGGTAGAAAAAGCGAAATCCGGTCACCCCGGTGGTGCAATGGGTGGTGCAGACTTTGTGAACGTACTGTTTTCAGAGTTCCTCGTGTATGATCCCAAGAATCCCACATGGGAAGGCAGAGACCGCTATTTTCAGGATCCGGGACACATGTCTCCGATGCTTTATTCAGTACTCGCCCTCACAGGCAAATTCACGATCGATGAGCTGAAAGAGTTCCGCCAGTGGGGTAGCGTGACGCCGGGACATCCCGAAGTCAACGTGATGCGTGGTATAGAAAATACATCCGGTCCGTTGGGACAAGGCCACACTTACGCCGTAGGTGCTGCTATCGCCGCCAAGTTCCTGAAAGCACGCCTGGGTGACGTCATGAATCAGACGATTTATACATATATTTCCGACGGTGGCATTCAAGAAGAGATTTCCCAGGGAGCCGGACGTATTGCCGGTACGCTGGGACTGGACAATCTGATTATGTTCTACGATGCCAACAACATCCAGCTTTCCACAACCGTAGGTGAAGTAACTACAGAAAACGTAGCCATGAAATACGAAGCATGGGGTTGGAAAGTCATCACAATCAACGGAAACGATGTGACGGAAATCCGCCGGGCATTGACCGAAGCGAAAGCCGAAACATCCCGTCCTACCCTGATTATCGGCAACACGATCATGGGTAAGGGTGCCGTGGGTGCTGACAAGAGCAGCTACGAAAACAAAGTGTCCACACACGGACAACCTCTTTCAGCAGCCGGCGTCTCTATCACAGATACTATTCGGAATTTAGGAGGAAACCCAGATGATCCATTCCAGATCTTCCCCGAAGTTGCGGAACTGTATGCTAAACGTGCCAAAGAACTGGAAGTAATCGTTGCAGAACGCTATGCCGCCAAAGCAGAATGGGCGAAAGCCAATCCGGAACTGGCTGCCAAGATGGAACTGTGGTTCTCAGGTAAAGCACCTGTCATTGACTGGAAGGCTATTGAACAGAAACCGAACCAGGCAACCCGTACAGCTTCGGCAACCGTCTTAGGTCTGTTGGCAACCCAAGTGGAAAACATGATCGTTTCTTCTGCCGACCTTTCCAACTCGGACAAGACCGACGGCTTCTTGAAGAAGACACATGCATTCGTGAAAGGCGATTTCAGCGGTGCATTCCTTCAGGCTGGCGTAGCCGAGCTAACGATGGCTTGCGTATGTATTGGCATGTCACTCCACGGAGGTGTAATCGTGGCTTGCGGTACGTTCTTCGTATTCTCTGACTATATGAAACCAGCAATCCGAATGGCAGCCTTGATGGAACAGCCTGTTAAGTTCGTCTGGTCGCACGATGCTTTCCGCGTAGGCGAAGACGGACCGACACACGAACCAGTCGAACAGGAAGCGCAGATCCGTCTGATGGAAAAACTGAAGAACCACAAGGGACACAACTCCATGTTGGTACTTCGCCCGGCAGACGTGACCGAAACGACAATTGCCTGGAAGATGGCTATGGAAAACACAGCTACTCCGACAGCTTTGATTCTTTCCCGTCAGAACATCACAGACCTGCCCGCAAAGGGAAATCGTTACGACGAAGCTTTGCAGGCTGAAAAGGGTGCTTATATTGTAGAAGGTGATGAAAACCCTGATGTAATTATGGTCGCTTCCGGTTCGGAAGTCTCCACATTGGAGGAAGGAGCAGCATTGCTTCGCGCCGACGATATCAAGGTTCGCATCGTATCTGTTCCGTCTGAAGGTTTATTCCGCAGCCAGAGCAAAGAATATCAGGAGTCTGTCATTCCGACAGGAAGCAAGGTATTCGGACTTACAGCCGGCCTACCAGTCAACCTGGAAGGGTTGGTTGGTGCCAACGGCAAGGTTTGGGGACTCGAATCATTTGGTTTCTCCGCTCCGTACAAGGTACTGGATGAAAAACTTGGCTTCACGGGCCAGAACGTATACAATCAGGTAAAAGAATTATTGAACTAATAGATTTATGATTTATAATTTATGATTCATGATTTACCAACTATTCATAAATCATAAATTATAAATCATAAATCTCCAAACTCCTCTAACAGATAAATATGAAAACATTAGGTTTATGTAGTGACCACGCAGGGTACGAACTAAAAGAATTCGTAAAACAAATACTCAACTCGAAAGGGTTAACCTATAAAGATTTCGGAACCTGCTCGACAGAAAGTTGTGATTATCCCGATTACGCCCATCCGCTTGCCGAAGCTGTAGAAGCGGGCGAAGTATATCCCGGAATAGCGATCTGCGGATCTGGAAACGGAATAGCCATGACACTCAATAAACATCAGGGAATACGGGCCGCTCTATGCTGGCAGGAAGAGATAGCACGTCTCGCACGCGAGCACAACGATGCCAACGTACTTGTAATGCCCGGCAGATTTATCAGTCAAGAGGAAGCTACTCACACGGTCGAAGCCTTTCTAAACACCTCGTTCGAAGGCGGTCGACATCAGCGCAGGATTGACAAAATCCCTTTGTGAAATTAAGAATTAAAAATTATGAAGTAAAAAATGCAGGACCGTACTCCTTACTTCATAATTTTTAATTTTTAGTTCCCTAAAATCATGTAAAACACTATTATGGCAACATTAGACTTCATTGTAATAGGGCTATTCGCTTTAGCTCTAATCGGGATTATTATATGGGTACTTAAACAAAAACAAAACAACTCTGCTGACTATTTCCTTGGTGGCCGTGATGCTACCTGGCTCGCCATCGGCGCCTCCATTTTCGCGTCCAATATCGGCTCGGAACATCTTATCGGACTGGCAGGAGCAGGGGCTTCCAGCGGTATGGCGATGGCCCATTGGGAAATCCAGGGATGGATGATATTGATCCTTGGGTGGGTATTCGTTCCTTTCTATACGCGCAGTATGGTGTATACAATGCCGGAGTTTCTAGAGAGACGATATAACCCGCAATCCCGTACCATTCTTTCCTTCATCTCATTAATTAGTTATGTATTGACAAAAGTAGCCGTTACGGTTTATGCCGGCGGGTTAGTATTCCAACAAGTTTTTGGCATTAAGGAACTATGGGGAATCGACTTCTTTTGGATTGCGGCGATCGGACTGGTCTTATTAACCGCTCTTTATACGATTGTAGGAGGAATGAAATCCGTTCTTTACACATCCGTACTCCAGACCCCTATCCTACTGTTGGGTTCGCTGATTATCCTCGTGCTCGGCTTTAAAGCATTAGGTGGCTGGGACGAAATGATGACAGCCTGCAAATCCGTCGTCGTAAACGACTACGGCGATACCATGACGCAATTGATCCGTGACAACCGTGATCCGCAATATCCATGGCTCGGTGCACTGATCGGTTCTTCCATCATCGGTTTCTGGTACTGGTGTACTGACCAATACATCGTACAGCGAGTCCTTTCAGGCAAAGATATGAAACAGGCCCGCCGTGGCGCCATCTTCGGGGCATACCTAAAGCTACTTCCGGTATTCCTCTTCCTGATTCCGGGAATGATCGCTTTTGCATTGAGTAAAAACGGAGTGATTATCAATGGCGAAGTATTCAAGCTATCTATTCCGGATGCAGCCTTCCCGACACTGGTAGCGAAATTGCTTCCGGCAGGCGTGAAAGGACTTGTCGTCTGCGGTATTCTGGCAGCCCTTATGAGTTCACTGGCATCTCTGTTCAATTCGTCAGCTATGTTGTTCACAATCGACTTTTATAAACGTTTCAGACCTGAAACGCCCGAAAAGAAACTAGTTGTAATCGGCCAGATCGCAACAGTCGTAATCGTGATCCTGGGTATACTCTGGATTCCGATTATGCGCAGTGTCGGGGATGTCCTCTATAATTATCTTCAAGACGTACAATCCGTACTGTCACCAGGTATCGCCGCCGCTTTCCTGTTGGGTATTTGTTGGAAACGAACTTCCGCCCAAGGAGGCATGTGGGGGATGCTGGCTGGTATCATCATCGGTATTACCCGCCTGGGAGCCAAAGTTTATTACAGCAATGCGGTCGACGCATCCGACAACCTGTTCAAAGCCTTGTTCTATGATATGAACTGGCTGTTCTTCTGCGGATGGATGTTCCTCTTCTGCATCATCCTGACAATTGTTGTCAGCCTTTGCACAAAAGCACCCGAAGCTGGAAAAATACAAGGTCTGGTATTTGGAACAGCAACACCGGAAGAGCGGGCGGCCACACGTGCAAGCTGGAATCATTGGGATGTGATCCATTCCGTAATCATCTTGGGTATTACAGCTGCATTCTACTGGTATTTCTGGTAAGGTAGAGTCAACTGCAAGTGTAATTATAGTCATAAAAATGAAATTCATCCAAAAATCGTCATTATTAAAAGAAAAATCAATAAAGATTTGCAAACTTTAAAACAATCGTTTACATTGTGCATATCAAAACCCTAACTATGAAAAGAAACCGAAACCTTGACAGCAAAAACAAAAAGAATTATTGACCAAAGCCAGGCTATGATTAGTAAGGCTTTTTGTACGGGTGGTATTTATATCACCCGTTTTTGTTGCTCCCATTTCTCGAAAAAATACTCTTTGGGGCTTCTGAAGCCCAGCTTTTCCCGAGGTCTACAGTTGATCTTCTTCTGGAGCAATAACTGTCCGTAAAATAGACGGTAGCTCTTAATTTTTTCTCTATGAGTTCATGGCAGGCAAACTCGCCGCCGTTATCCGTCGTTATGGTCTTAACGCCTTTGCCCCTATAAGGGAACAGAAGGCAATAGTTAATCCTAAGGAGACTTCGGTCTCCTTTTTTATTGTATTGCTAATTGATTCTACGCTCTCAGGGGCTATGCGCCCCCTGCCGCTGGGGCAAACCCGTAGTGTTTTTTTCATGGGGAACACACTGCGAAGTTACACTTCTAAGTTGATATTCCCACTACAATGAAAGTTTAAATAACGGATAGAGAGAACACTAAAAACTTTGATTCCGAGCCATGCGTTTTCACAAAATTATCCTCCGAAGTCGGATAATTCAGCCCCCTGAAAGGGCAAGGCATTTAGAGTTACTCAAATCGTTTCGGGTAACTCTAATACAAAGATTCTATTATCTCTGTCAATTTGCTGTTTTTCTTCCATGTCTCAAGCAAAGAAAGAAGCGGGGCGTATGTTATCTTCGGCCAGTTGTTGACTGTCTGAAGCTCCGCAAAAACCTCCAGTAAGCGCTTTAAATCCTTCACTGGGCTTTCCGGCAGGCAAGATAAAAAAGAGACAAACAGCACAGACAGTTCTTTGTTATGAAAAGACGATCTATTTATCAGCATCTCAACAACCAAACCTGAAATTCTCTGTGCAGGAGCCCATTCCAACGATTGAATCTTACCCAACACTCGGCCTAAAGCCACATTGTCTATCAGGTCTTTTTCCACAAGCTCCCCCCAAAGATCCGCCGCACACAAACGAACAGGGCGATCGATACTCAACAGACACACTGCCAGATATGTCAAAGCCATTCCCCCTCTCCACTCCAAATCAAGTTCGCGCAAAGTCTCAAGGGCAACCAGGTTAAGCCTTGCCAGTTCCAAATCGTTCCAATACGCATCCCTTACGCGATCCCGCACCAATAAGGCCAACCAAATCCGAGGTGCATTCGGAGAAAGCAACAAAAACCTCTTAAGATCCTTTTCCCTCAAAGGTATCTTCCAAAAAGTCTCCACCAAAAGCGGAATACGGGAACAAGGCCGATAAGTCATATATAAGGCATAACCTCCAAACCTCCATTTGATCGCAACATTTTTGCTTGCCGGAGGAATCAACTGCAAGATACGATCGACTTTTCCAAACGGCTTTTCGAAAATAAATACGTCGCAGGGAATATCTCCCGTCAGATAGGCCCGGTTCACAGCAGAATAAGGAAAATCCTCGAACTCGTCATAGATGGTATCAGGGCTTTTGACCAAAGCAGCAGTCATCCAAACAGCCTGAAACGTAAAAGACCCCTTAGGACGTGCCTCCGGCTTGAACAGGAAAAGCAACAACTCGCGATATTCGCCCGCCAGCGCTTGTTCGACTGACCGGACAGCCTCGTCCGTATCATCCAATGCCACACGCGAAAGTGCAATTTGAAAGTCCAGACTATCCGGTTTGATACCCTTTTTCTGATATTCCGACAACCGGGAGACAAGCACGGACGGATCGATCCAAGCCGGACGGTGGGTCGGTGTCGAGAGCAAAGGCAACGTATTATAATCTTTTATCCGGTTAAAAGCTAACTTCACAAGATCCAGATAGGGTTTATAGTCCTGATAAAGTTGTTGTTTTGCTCCTTTGGCACGCTTTTCCGCCCCGGAAAGCATTTCGGCATAATCAAGCAGAAAAGATGCGGTAAGCTTATCCAACCCTCCTGTCTCGCTTTCCGGCATTTCCATTACAGTTCCTGCCCATTCGAAAACCGACATCATACGTTTCACATCATCCGATTTTATAAACGGGTGCAAACGGACCAGAGAAGCCAACAGCAAATCAAGATAAAAACTCTCCTGTTCTTCCGTCAACCGGCCCATAAAAGAGACCAAACCGTCTACATCCGCCACATCCGGAAGACGCCTACCTTCCAGTATAAGCGGTTCTTTTTCCATCCTGTCCATCATTCAGATCCTATTTTCGGACAAATATAAACAGAAAACCGGACAAACCCCTCATCATTTCAAGGTCTTCCTATACTCGGCCGGAGTCATTCCGTATTTTTCCCGGAAGATACGCTGATAAGTACGCACGTTATTGAAACCCGAATCGATAGCGACCGCCTCGACCGTATAATTTTCGAAATCTTTCAACAAGACAAGCGAGTATTCAAGTCTCAAGCTATTGATATAACCATTGAAATTTTCCCCGGCAAAAGCTTGCAACAGCGGGGATATGCGGTTTTTACCAACAGGAGTTAGCCGGAGGATCATATCTCTCGTCAGATCTGGATTCAAGAACAACTGTTCACCACGGATTTTCAAATCCAATTCTTCAAAATATTTCCTGTCGCCATCATCCGGTTCCACTTTCACCGCTTCGGCTTCCCGATCGTTCCCGATCCCGCCATCCACATCAAAGGTAACAGGTTCTTCCTCCATATCTTCCAACTGACGAATCCGTTCACGTGCAACTTGCAGTTCACTACGGTAAGAAAGATAAAGATCGATCTGCTGCGCCATCAGTTTGTTTTTACGGTCTACAATCCGGGAATGGCGAACGATCAAAATAAAGATGACACCGACCAAAGCAAGTACCCCGGCCACGACAGAGGTCACCACCCTGTGCCATCTCAACTCTTCCACCTGCAACTCGATCTGCCGTTCCTTTTCACGCGTATCCAAAAGAGTTGCCATCTCGAGTGCATGATTTTCATTGTTCCTATGGTTCAAACTATCGGTCAGGGCCAAAGCGGTTTTATAGTAGACTACCGACTCCTCTTTTTTTCCCGAACGCAGGTAAGCATCCGCCAAAACCAAACAGGCCTCCTTACGCCGTACACTGATACTATCTTCATACAGGGCAACATCTGTCAAGGGAAGTGCTTTCTCGATCAGCTTGCCATACTGCCGCATATCTTCGTAATAATCGATCTCCAGCCGGATCATCTCCGGATCACTGTCTACCAACGGATTTTCCCGCATCTTCGCGAACCATTCCCTACCTTTTCCTGCCTGTCCCAGCAACACATAGAGGTTTGCCAACCTACCGTCCACCACCCCCTCTCTGGAAAGAAAGGCCTTCTCCGGTATCTGCAGTGGATAGGCTCCGCCTTTCAGGGGACGCAGCCTTTCGACACACGCCTGCATCTCACAAACTGCCTCAAGTGCTTCCTCCAGCTTTCCATCTTCACACAACCATTCCGACAAATTTTGGTAATAGAGGTAAAGTTTCATCTCGTCTGACACAACAGGCTGCCCCATTCCCCGTTTCCTTTCGATCTGTTGGCGGCAAAACTGCAACGCCTCCTCCATAGCCTTATAGGCCTCTTCCGGATTTCCCATAGCCCGATAGACACGGGCGATAGCCCAATAAGAATTATGATTGTTATCCTTTTGTTTGCCAGCCCGGTCGATTACATCAATCATAGAACGTGCATACCGGATCGCCTCCTCATACTCGCCGGTGGCAATCATCGACTCCACCAAGTTCTTGCACATATTGAAATAATACTGCGTGTTGTTACGCACCGAATCGTCTTCCAATACCAATTTACCCCATTTCACCGCCACACGTTCCATATTCTTGGCAGAACCGTATATCTGGGCACGTGTCCAATTGATCTGATAAGTCGGGAGCAATTTCCGTTCCTCGGCCACATCCAACATATACAACGCCTTGTCCGGGTCCGACAAGACAGTCTTCCGGATCTCCCCGACTGTCAGCAAACTATCCGGTATATCATCATAAGCAGGTGTGCAATGCACCTGCTTAATGTTCTTACCCGGTAAGAACAAGCAAATCAGCAACAGGAATAGAGTATTGTAGAACTTCACCATGTATTTGTTTTTAGGGGGGCAAACTTACTACAAAAAAGTTATATTCAGAAACATTACTTCAATACAAAAACTCCAGTACCCACAACGGAAGCTGGTTGACGGCAAACATTTCGCATGCCATACCGACTTTGACCAGTTGCAGACAGCACGCCTCCTCTTCATCCGCCACGCATACGAATCAGCTCGTCGATAAGATCCCGGAGTTTGCGGTTTTTAAACCTAACCGTATATTTATGTTTCATGACCAACAGAAAGACAATATCAACCAAAACCAGGATCACGACTACAAGCAACAGGATCTCTCCTGCATCGAGCGTGATTGTTTCGGGGAAATTTCCATCTGCTGTTATCCGTATAAAATTCATGATTAATTAATTAAAGGGTTGCATAACAAACCACAAAAAAAACATTTCTTTCATTTCCCTGCAAACCAATCCACCAGTAAGATATCACAATTTGTCACAAGTTTATGACAAATTGTCCTCAAGGTTAAAAATCAAGCGCTACCACACATTCGAGGGAGTATTTATCGCCTATAGGGACTATTTGTCATAGTCATTCCGAATCCATCCCCGACCTTTATGCCGCAATTCTAACCCGCCGGTATAAGCCGGTCAAATCGCAATATCCACAAGACGAAGTCCGGCCATTCCGCCGACATTCGGAAAACCTCCGGGCTTCGTCTTTTTCCAGACAATAACAGTTTGACATTCTGACAAGGAAAAAGGGGTATTCAATGTCGAGAAGAAACGTTAAAAAATATTACCCGCTATAGTAATTCCAAAAAGATGGGGTAGTAATCCGATTTACATGGGATAGTAGTATCATTTTGACAGAACGAAATTTTTAATTTATACAATATATAATATGCTAAACACACACAAAGATTGGATGGCCGGCAAGAGTGCGACGGTTAATAATAAGGATGATTTGATTCAGCTAATCAAATGGCGATCTGTAGTAACTGTAATCGCATTTGCGATAAAACCGATGCTGAAAACTGCGGACAATGCTCATCTAAGTACAAAAGATGTACTGTTTGAACAAAACAAAGATTAACAAAAGAACAACAAACGTAATAAATATGAATTTATTAATAAAAAATCTAAAATCGACAATATTGCTTGTTTTAGACCGATACCGGTCTAAAATCGGCATTTGGCTGCTGGGAATGGTACTGCTGGGGATAGGACAGCAGGCTGAGGCGGCAGACTGGAATCTGACGAAAAAAAGCAATTACGTTGTTACAGATCATCCTCAAGATGGATATGTGACATTCAAGATTATCTTTTATGATGATGACGGAGATAACGAATATGTAAAACCTGGAGACGGACATCTATATGTCAATGGTACAGAAATCATGACATACGGCTCCCCAACTACAGGTGTGGATGTGCCTGTAGCAAGAGCAAATGTAACCCTGCACAAAGGCTATTTCGAATTCAAGAGTAAAGATGGCACAGAAACAGCTGAAGGAGGAGACCACTGGTATGAATTTAACCGCGATGGGAAGTATATCACCTATATGACCTTCGACTGGTACTATCCGAAAGATTATGAGGGGGTAGATATGAAGTTCAAGGTAGATGTAGATATTACGGTAAACAACCAAAAGGATCAGGAGTTCAATGATGAAATAGGTTCCGCTAAAGGCCGTTCATTCAACAATCCAACATTAACTCCCCCGCAACTTTCCAGTAACAACCCTGGAAAATATGAATTAAGTTACTCGATACCAAACAATCCGATCAATATTTGGAATTCTGAAGATAGTAAAACTATTAGTTCCACTAACACAAGTGGCACGCTGCTCGCAGATATTGATGACACATCAAGGGAGTATGATTTCCAAGTTCAATACAAACTGAACAAAAAATATAATAGTAAATGGTACTCAACCAAACAGACCATACCAGCTTTCCAACAAGCCATCGGCTTCGATGCTATGGATGTGGAAGGCGGTAACACCAAGTTGACCTGGAAAATCAACAACAAGGATAAAAACTGTCAAGTAGGAGACAAATTCGAAATCCAACGTGCGAACAACCCAGATTTCAATCCGTCGACGCTGGTGGGTTCTATCGATTTCTCAATAAACAGAGAGGTCTACGAAATGCTTGATGAAAGTGGCAATCAGAATGCCAACGGGAAACAATACTACCGCATCCGCCGTAACAAGCAACAATCATGGGGATGGAATATCAGCGAAGAGGACACCATCACCAAGAACATTTCCCATCGGAAAGTCGTTTCCGCCACTGCCGAACGCTTCGATTGGCCTAACGGGCAGAACAAAGCTCGAATTACTTGGAAATTAAACGAATTGAAGAACAAGAAGGATAGTCTTAATGCCGTATGGAGCAAAGATTCCAAAATTATGATCAAACGTACCATGAACAACGGGATGGGAAGTATTACTCATACCCTCCTGACGGCAGGAGACACAACGAAAACGGAATATATCGATGAGTTGAACACCATGTGTACGGAATACAGCTATGCCGTCTACGTACAACCCGGCAACAGCAATTTTGAAATACAATCCGAAATCCCGGCTCAACTGAGTGGTGAGCCGATTGTCCCGACCGTATTGGGGCAGATTGAGACGCTCACCGCCTCCAAAGGTTACTACCCCGGTTACACACAGCTCAACTGGACGACTGACGGCAAGGCTGTCGATAAGTTCTACATCTTCCGCCGCATCTACAAGCAAGGGCAGGACAAAGATGCCAACTGGGAAAATATCGATATGAAAGAGGGTGGAGCTACAAAAAACTATGTTCATACAGACGAGAAAGGACATCCTGGCTACATCTATGAATACCGAGTCGCTGCCGTAACAATCTGTGCAGGCAAAGAGGTGAGCAACAACTCCCCTATCGACCGTGGTTTCCGCAGCCCAACCGGTATAGTCAGCGGTAAGATTACCTTTGCCTACGGCGATGCCGCCCCCGGCGTGGTCGTGAGACTCACCGGCACAGACATCCAAGCGGGACATAGCTTGCAGTTCGACGGCAGCAGTACGGTACAGACGAAAGAGAAGATGGAACAACCAGAAAACTTCACCGTACAGGTATTCGTCCGTCCCGAATCAGCAGGACAGAATGCCACAATCGTCAACAGTAGCGTTTATCGCTTAAGTTTGCAAGATGGAAAACCGGCATTCAGCGCTAACAATGGTACAACATGGGTGACCGCCCCAGAAGCCCTCAAGGTCGGTAGTTTTACAAGTCTGACAGCCGTCTATTCGACCACCGGTAGCTGGACACTCTATATTGATACCATCCAAAAGGTTTCACAAAACCCTGCCACCCGCCCGGCTCCTACTCCGTCCATAGTAACGCTCGGAAAAGGCTTCAAAGGACATATCGATGAAGTGCGCCTTTGGGATAAGACAATGGAGTTGGATGAAATCAAGAGTACCTACGACCGCGTGTTAAACGGTAACGAGACAGGATTGAAAGCCTATTGGCGCTTCGATGAGGGTGTGACAGATGAATGTTACGACATCTCCTATACCGCTTCGACCTACAATGCCAATCACTGTACGATTAGCAACGCCATAGTCAGTGACGTGGTACCAAACTCCAACCAGTTAGGTTTGAAAAGCGTGACCGGAACAGACGGCGTATTCACCGTCACCGGTATCCCCTACGAAGGGAATGGCTCAACCTACACTCTGACTCCCTCCTATCCGAACCATACGTTCAACCCGAGTTCCAAGACTGTCACCATAGGAAGCACAACTTCTTCAATCTCCGGTCAAGACTTTACAGACAACTCAGCCATCAAGATTGACGGTTATGTATTCTACGAAAACAGTACTATTCCAGTACAAAATGCCATGTTCAAAATCAACGGGGAATTAGCCACCAGTGGCGACGGCAGTCTGATAAGGAGTAACGATAAGGGCAAGTTTGAGTTCAGCGTCCCTATCGGCCGTCAGCGTGTCGAGGTCGTGAAAGACAATCACGTCTTTAAAAACGACGGTGTGCTGATCAACGAGAACAGCGAAGCAGGCGAATATATCAATTTCGAACAGCCGATGAGCGACCTCCGCTTTTGGGATCAGACGAAAGTAAAACTGCTCGGTCGCGTGGCTGGTGGTACAGTCGAGAGAGACAAACCGCTTGGCTTCTCGCTTTCGAAAAACAACCTCGGCGACAACATCTGCCTGAAACTGACTTTGGAAGAATACCCCTCTGCCGAGATGAATACCAATCCGGAAGATAGCTTGATGGTCCATTACAACAGTAAGCACTCCAATAATGTGGAATACCAAAAACAGCAGATCCTAATCCATGCGGACAAAAAGACCGGTGAGTTCATCGTTTGGCTCTATCCTGAAAAATACAAAGTGGAAGAGGTACATGTGGACGGTTGGGACAACCTTATAAACGGAAAAAACGAGACACTCACGTTGGATAACTGCTTTGAGGGGGAAATTTCCGAATACACCGACGAGGAGGGAACAACCCACCGCTACGCTTACAACTCTGAGTTCAATTACAACCACCGAGTCAATCCCTCACTGACCTACGTGCAATTGGCATACACTGGTGGCGAACCACTCGAATACTTCGGCGATGCCACCTTCATGACAACGACTATGGATGGAGATAATCAAGAGGTTACGCTCTACGACAAAGAGAGTAAGAGCTATCTGTTTGGAAAGCCGGTCTTCCACAAAGCAAGCTACATCTTCCGTGTTTCCAGCCACGAGGATTACTATTATAATAAGAAAAGCATTGGCGATAACATCGTGGTAGATCAAGTGCCGACACAAGGTGGCGACCTGAAGATCACAAACGAGATGAACCAGGAAACGGCAGGCAGTGCCACCCTCGATGATACCGGAGTGGCCGAAGTGAAAATCGAGGTGAACAGCCCAGACATTAGCGGAGCCAATGGTGGCTTGAAGAAACTGGACTTCGCAGTTGGCAGCACTACTGCAGAGCAGTTGGTAGCCTACGTTCTCGGTTCACGTTCGCGCGGTAGCAGTTTCGTCTCGGCTGGTCCGATCCGCTTGATGAACATCCTTCGCGATCCTCCCGGAAGCCACAGTTATTCCTATTGTGAAAAGGGGCAGACCTATACCTACCACTCTTCGTACGCGACCGGCAAGGCACATAAAGGAAGCGAACGGGTCAACAGCTATTTTGGCGGTGAGTTTGAGACTGGTGTCGGCTTCATCACCAAGAACGAAGCGATCAACACAGTCGGTATCGTAGCAGAACAGGAGGCCTCTAGCAGCAATGCCAATGGAGAAACTTTCTCCGTCACGACCACCAACCGCTACCAGACAAGCGATGACCCGTTGTATGTCGGTGCCGACGGCGACCTGTTCCTCGGCACAACCAGCAATATCGTCTATGGCCCAGCTGATAACATCACAGTCATGACCAAAACGGAGTACAAACGTTTGGAGGAGGCCGGAAGCGATAGTGGTATCTATGGTGAAGAGCACCAGATATTGGCAACAGCCGGCGATTTTGTTCTGGCAAAACGTATTGCATTAAGCCTTGGTTTATATCACGATACCTTCTTTGCCTACCCGCAAATTTACATCAAGAACACGCTGTTGAATAATATCCGTGCCCTGCGTAACAGCATGTTCGCACCTTTCGGCACAACGGAGTCACAAGCCAAAGCGATGGCAAATGCCCAGAATCAACCGGTCTACATTACCTACCGGAAAGCCGATGAAAAAGGGTATGGTGAAGACAACAAAATCAATAAGAATGAAAACAACGTCGAACTGGATGAGGGTGGATATGCTTCCAATGGTGATAGCTATATGGTTGTATGGCCCGACGGTGCTTACTCCGGAACTTCCGATACCATCTATGTCCTGAACCAAAGTATCCGACAGTGGGAAAACTTGTTGGCACAAAACGAAAGGGAAAAAGCCGAGGCAACAGACTTAGTTAAAAACTATTCATTCCACGCCGGTGGTATGCTTGAAGAGGCTGAACAACTATCTCACGTGACGGAACATACCTATACCTACAACCTGATTGCCGGCGGAGGTGCCACAGGTGATGTAGGCTTCCGCGTAGCCGGTGTTGGTTTAATTGCCTCCATCGAAGAGTTGGGCTACAGCACGAAAGACACAGAAGAGAGCAGTTCGTCCGAAGAATCTCGCACAGCAGGCTTCGTTCTGGCTGACGAGGGCGATGACGACTATCTGAGCGTGGATGTATTCCGTGTGAAAGCCCCAGAAGAAAACGACGATTTTAATAACAAATGGAACGGCGATTTGGGAGAATATGTCAAAGGAAAGCAGTATGGCAGCTTCGTGTTCCGCACAACAGCTGGCGCCACCAGTTGTCCGTATGAAGGCGAACTGAGAACGGAATACTACAATCCGGGTACCCTACTCAACACAGCAACCTTGAAAATCGAGAACCCGAAGATCTCGGCTGAAAAACCGGTAGTTAGCAACGTTCCGTCCGATCAGGCAGCCAAGTTCGTGCTAAACCTCTACAACGAGTCAGAAGCAGCCGAAGGTTGCTATTTCAACCTCTCGATCGTGGATGCTGCCAACCAGAAAGGTGCCAAATTTTCGATTGACGGTGTACCATTGGCAGACAAGCGTGGTATCCTGGTCAATTATGGCGAAGTATTGCAAAAGACATTGGAAATCCGTCGAGGTACAGAGTATGACTACGAAGACCTGGCCATTGTGCTCAGTTCGCAGTGTCAGGCAGACCCGACCGGCTTCCAGGAAATCATCGCCGACACGGTTTACATCTCCGCCCACTTCATCCCGTCGTCTTCGGACATCAACATCAAAAGCCCGACAGACAAGTGGACGCTGAATACCAACTCGTCGAAAGATTCGACTGGCAAGTACTATATGCCGTTGACCATCGACGGGTTCGACGTGAACTTCCAGGGATTCCACCACATCGAAGTGCAGTATAAGGCCTCTTCGGAAGCCGACACGCGCTGGACGAACATCTGTAGCTTCTTCACCGACACAGCCTACTACAAAGAGGCATCCGGCACGAAAGCGTTTATCGAAGGTCCGACCATCACCACCCGCTTCTTCGGAGCCGAGGACCAGAACTACGACATCCGCGCCGTGACCTTCTCAAAGGTAGGTAACGAGTTCGTGACGAAGGAATCACCCGTTATCACCGGAGTGAAGGATACGAAACGGCCTGTCGTCTTCGGCAATATCGAACCGGCAGACGGTGTGTTGGGAGTAGAGGACGAAATCCGCCTGACCTTCAACGAGACCATCGCCGAAGGGTATATGACAGAAGTAAAGAACTTCCGCGTGACCGGAACCCGCAATGGCTCGAACGGTGACCACTCGACGGCACTGACATTCGACGGACGCAACTCGTACCTCGAAACGCAGGTGACACGCAACCTCGAAGCCAAAGACGTGACCGTAGAAATGTGGATCAACCCATCTGCCTCCGGACAAGATATGACCCTCTTCAGTCATGGTGACGCGACCAACGCACTGGAACTGACTTTGGCAAAAGACAACACGCTGAAAGTCCGTATCGGCGAACTGGAATACTCATCCAGAGGATTAAACGTAAAACTGGACGAATGGCAACACATAGCCATGACCTACCAAGCTGCCAACCAGCAGTTATCCGTCTACTTCAGTGGACAGGAGGTAGTGACAGGCGTACAGACCGTCCCCTACAGCGGTATCGGCCCGATGAGATTCGGACGGAGCCTCAAGGGCGGAAACTACTTCGCCGGACAGATGCACGAAGCACGCGTCTGGACCAAAGTAGTCGAAATGACAGACCTGATCGCCAACTCGTTGCGTATCTACACCGGACGCGAAGCCGGATTACTGGCCTACTACCGGATGAACGAAGGCAAGGGTGACATGGCGATGGATAAATCGCAAGGTGCGACAGCCTATATGTACGGTGCAACCTGGAGTACGCAGGACGGCAAATCGCTTTCTTTCAACGGTAAGGATGCAATCGCAGTGGTCAATTCTTCACGTGTGGCAATTACCGGATCAAGTGATTACACGCTGGAATTCTGGTTCAAGGCAGCGGCCGATCAGAAAGAAGATGCCGCCTTGGTGGCCAACGGAAAGGGCGTCGGCGAAGAAAGTAACGGAAATACAAACAAGGTATTCGTCGGTTTCGTAGATAACGAACTCTTATTCCGCAATAACGGGTATGAACAAAAGGTTGCAGGTAACTTCCGTGACGGCGCATGGCACCATTTCGTACTGGCCGTGAACCGGACGGCAGGTAATGCCCAAATCTTCATGGACGGTGTGTTGAACAGCTATTTCGACGCTTCTAATGTCGGTGGTTTCAGTGCAACACAACTCTATGCCGGTGCACGCCGCTGGACGGAAGCAGAGCAGATAGTCAACCATACGGATATGCATTTGGACGGAGCGATCGACGAATTGCGCATCTGGAACATGGCCCTGCCGGCTTCGACAGTTTCCAACAACTACAATATATCACCGGAAGGAACAGAGATGGGATTGATGATGTACCTGCCGTTCAGCAAGTATATCACGAACAGTGCCAATATACAGGAACTGGTTTACAGCGGAGACGACCTGGTAACCGACTCGACTTTGGTTACGCTGGAGAAAGCAGTGGCGACCAGCGAAGTACCTCCTGTTTGCAAGAAAGCCCCCGAAACATCCATTCCGTTTACATTCGTCGTAAACAAGGATGCGTTGGTGATCAATCTGATGGACACACCCGAAGCGATCGAAAAGACAACTGTCAATTTCACGGTGAAGGATGTGAGCGACTTGAACGGCAACTTGATGGAAAGCCCGGTTACATGGAGCGCATACATCGACCGTAACCAGCTGAAGTGGAGCGAAAAGTCCGTGACGAAAGAGAAAAAGCTAAACGCGACCATGACATTCGCCGTGGATGTGGAGAACCACGGAGGAACGGTGAAGAACTTCACGATCGAAGGCTTACCCGCCTGGTTGGATGCCATGCCTGAATCCGGCTCTATTGATCCGCAGGGACGGGAGACAATCCTCTTTACCGTGGACGAAGGGACGAATGTAGGCCGATATGACGAAGTGATCTATGTCAAAGGTGACAACAATGTGGCCGAATCCCTGCCTGTAACATTGAAAGTGTTTGATGAACAACCAGACTGGACAGTCAATCCGGGAGATTTCGCCTATAACATGAACGTGTACGGACGGATCCGTTTCAACAAACTGTTTTCTGCAGATGCTGAAGACATGTTGGCGGCCTTCGATGCAGGCGGACGTTGCATAGGTGTAGCGAACAGCCAATATCTGAAGGATAATGATATGTGGTACGTCTTCCTGACAGTCTACAGCAACACGAACCGCTTGGCGGCAAACCAGATCGAGTTCCGTTCATGGGATGCCAGCACAGGACTTGTCTATACGGCTTATCCTTCGGAAGAGATTTCATTCGAAAGTGATAAGGTTTGGGGTACGGCCTCCGCTCCGATCATCTTCGACGGAGAAGAACGTGTGGTACAGAATATAGACCTGATCAAGGGCTGGAACTGGATATCCTACAACGTAGCAAGCGAGCTGTTCTCCGACCCGGCAAGCGTCTTGAGCAAAGCGATCTTTGCAGGCGACGAACAGGTGAAAGACGAGACAAACGGTATCTACATGACGTATGACGGCGTACGGAAGCAATGGGTCAACAACGATCCGGCCCAAGCATTGAAATTCGACAACCGCCATATGTTCCTGCTTCAGTCTCCGATGGTACAGAAATTAAGCGTTTCAGGTTTGGCGATCCACGAAAAGGAAAACCTGAAGTTGGATATCCTCCCGAACTGGAACTACATCAGTTATCTGAGCACCGTCAACCTACCGATCTCAGAGGCTTTGGCCGGATTCGAGGCCATGGAAGGCGATATCATCAAATCGCAAGACCGCTTCTCGATGTATGGAGAAACAACCGGTTGGTTAGGCAGTCTGACATATCTGGAACCGGGCAAAGGATATATGTTGTTCAGCAAGAACAAAACGACATTGACCTACCCGGATGTAACGGCAGGAACCACTACACGCAGTACGATCAGTACCCGTTCAGCCGGTATGCCGGTCGAAACCATGGCCGAACAGGCCGGACAGTATGCAGCCAATATGTCTGTAGTCGCAACAGTCGCCGACAATATGCCACTTTATTCCGGAGACCGCTTGCTGGCTTATGCTAATGGAGAGCTAAGAGCAGAAGCGATGGTGACAGAACGTCCGTCCGATGGCGAATCGCTCTTCTTCCTCAGTGTAGGAGGTGATCGTAACGAAGGCATTTCGTTTGCTCTCGAGCGTGGCGGGGAAATCATCGCAGAGACATCTCCGATGTTGGACTATGCAGCCAATACCGTAAGAGGTGACATCGAACAGCCGATGATCATCGACTTTATCAACGACCTCGAAATATCGGTTTATCCGAATCCGTTCGAACACGAGCTGAACTTCATGCTCAATGCCAAGTCGGGCGATAAAGTGGAAATCATGCTTTACACGATGGCTGGACAAATGTTCCACCGCTACCAGACTACGGCAGCTGCCGACGGCTACATACATCACCGCTACCATGCAGCAGCCGATATGTCGAAAGGTATCTACATGGCGACAGTCATCATAAACGGTGAAAGACATGTCTATAAAATCAGTAAAAGGTAATACAAAAACAAGATGAAACAATACATTTATCAAATGATGATCTTGGCAGTCTCCACATGTTTGTGGAGCTGTCAGGACGATGATCCTAAACCGACGGTCGTTGAAGAACCGGATTGGAAATTGGAGTTGGTGGAAAACGATCCCGAACCGGAATGGGAAATGCCGGAAAGCGGAATCTATCAGTTCAGTATGACCGGCATAATGAAACTGTCCGATTTCCTCGAAGGATATGCAGACGAGACAGACGAAGTCTCTGCATTTATCGGCAATGAATGCCGGGGTGTAGTCAAAGCACAAGAATATAACGGGGAAAAGTTATTTTTCCTCTATATCCGGGGAAACTCGGCTGAGACACAAAAAGTGACTCTCAAATATTACAGTGCCAAGAACAAAAAATTATATGTCTGCAACGAGCTGTTCGACTTCGTACAAAACGGCACATATGGCAAGATTTCCGACCCGGCCATTCCTCCATTCGAAGAATCCGGAAAGTACCCGGAAGTGATGAGTGCCACTGTGGCTTTAGCCGAGTCACAGCCTTTCGAACGACGGGACAAAGATATTCTGGCAGCCTTCGTAGGAGAAGAATGCCGGGGTGTAGGGACGTTGACCGAAACAGATGGGCGTAAAGTGTACCAGTTTGAAATACGAGGTAAAAAAGGAGAAAACGCACCTGTCTACTTCATGTATTACAGCCTGCAGACCAGTGGTATCTATAAGGCTTCCGAATCTTTCCCCTTCGCCGACGAAGGGGTGAAAGGCTCCGAAGAAGAACCGTTCACGATATCTTTACAACCGGTTGTAAATTGACATTAAACTCCAACAAAAAGGCGGTCTCCTCACGAGGCCGCCTTTTCCAAACGCAACGAATAAATTATTAATTACTTACACACTTATTATTTCTTACAGTCGCAAGAAGAGTAAGCCACTAACATCCAAACCAATTTTTCCTGTTCCTTCAGGTAATCGCTCATCAATGCTACTGTCGCCTCGTCTCCGGATTCGGAAGCCAGAGAAAGCAATTTACGTTCTTCTGCAATAAACTGCCCGTAAGTGTTCAGAACGTTTTCCAACGCTTCGTCTGCACAAGATACGCCCGATACTTCCTTTACTTTGGCAACTTTCAGATATTCACTGAATTTATTAACAGGAATACCACCCAACATCAGGATACGCTCAGCCAGTTCGTCCACCTTTTCGGCGGCATCATTATACATATCTTCGAATTTGCTGTGAAGAACAAAGAAACCGTGTCCCTTGATATTCCAGTGAAAACCACGAAGGTTGGTATAGAATATCTGATAATCGGCTAATAACTGTTGTAATGCTTCAACTACTTTGCCTGTTGCAACTGCGTCCAAATGGATATAATCTAATGTCTTCATACTACTTTACTTTTTAATTGTTATACTTTTTGTTTTTCTTGTATTGCAAAGATACATCAGATATAAGTACTTGTCAAACAGATAATTTTTATACCGGAATAGACATACTCTATCGTATTTCGATAAAACAGATTACCGGTCCGATGCCGGAGACACAGCATTCACCTCCTGAGGCAGCCAAACGGCCATCTCTCCTTTACCACGGTGCGCCCAGGCATAGTAAGGGATCAAGGTCAACGTCACATCTTCGGCAGAAAGACGCCCGTCCCGGCCATAGCTCAAAGCCTGCGCCGCCACCTTGATCTCATCGATACCATACAATAAATCAGATTTGCGTTCGACCGTAAATGCAGGTTTCCGGTTCATTAATACATTCATGACACCAAAGCTATTATCAGGCCATTCGGCACAGTAAACGACAGGGCCACGCTCTACGGCTACACGCCCGCGATCGGCCTCCACCTTCACGTTGGCTTTGACCGTGCGAGGCTCCATATCGAAATGGACCTCCACCACATCCCCTTTCTTCCACTGGCGGGTAATCGAGAAATAGCCTTTATCCAGATTACTTTCCACCGGTTCACCGTTTACCTTGACAGAATAGCCCAATTGTTTACCATCAGAAAACATATACAGGTCGCTCGGAACCACTTCGCCCCTTACCCAACCCGGGACACGTATTTTCAACGTAAAATCTTGCTTACCCTTAGGAGCCACATCCAAACGGACATCGCCATCCCAGGGGTATCCGGTACTTTGAGTCAGCTTTAAGCTCTTGCCACCAACTTTCAGATCGGAAGAATTACTCATAAAGAGATTGACATATACATTTTTGTCATGAACTGCATATATATACCCCGGCAGCGAAGGAATAAAGCGGCAAATATTAGACGGACAACAAGCGCAACCGAACCAAGGTTTACGCTGATGCTGACCGGTCGATGCCAAAGGGTTCGGGTAAAAAAATCCATTGCCTTCAAGGGAAACACCCGAAATCAGGCCGTTATATAAGGTACGTTCCAGCACATCATAATATTTGGATTCGCCATGAAGCAGGAACAAACGATAGTTCCAATATACATTCCCGATTGCGGCACAGGTTTCACAATAGGCCGATAGGTTCGGTAGTTCGTAGTTCTTACCAAAGGCCTCTCCATTATTAGTAGCGCCTATACCGCCTGTAATATACAATTTCTTTGTCACCACATTCTCCCATATACGGTCGATCGCATGGACATATCCCGTATCGCCCGTCAAAGCAGCCACATCTGCCATACCGGAATACATATAAGCGGCCCGGACAGCATGCCCGACTGCCTCATCCTGCTCCAACACAGGTTTATGCGCCTGGCTATAGGCATCCTTACGTTCCGTATATCCCCGTTTGTCAAGGAAGAATTTGGCAAGGTCGAGATATTTCTTCTGTCCCGTCACCAAATAAAGTTTACAGAGTGCCATCTCGGCAATCTGGTGACCCGGTACACGGACGAGTTGCCCGGGCTTGTCGCCTATCGCTTTCTCGACACAATCGGCATATTTGATCGCCACATCCAAAAATGTCCTTTTACCGGTTGCCTGATAATGTGCGACAGCTCCTTCGACCATATGGCCCAGATTATAAAACTCATGACTCAGGTCTTCCACTTTTTCCCATCGTTTACTACCCGCCCATTCATGCGGATGTTGCGGGTTCATGGTACGGGCAGTATACAGATAACCGTCCGGTTCCTGTGCAGCCGCCACTACCATCAATACGCTATCGATATACTTGTCCAGCTTCTTATCAGGGTAAGTCTGCATCGAATAGCTTGCCCCCTCGATTGTTTTATACACATCCGTGTCATCAAACGAGAAACCTTCAACCTTATAATCGTTACTGGGATGAGCCGCTTTTGCAAAGTTTTCATATCGCCCGGTCTCTTCGCATTTGCTGAACGCAAGCGGTATAGTCACCTCACGGCTGGCTTTCAGTCTTTGCCCCCAAAAGCTATCGGTCACTTTTACAGATGTGAAAGGTACAGGCGTAATCGGATATCCGCCATCATGTGTCTGCGCACCGCCAGCCAGACTGATTCCGGCAAGTGCAAGTAATAAGATTCGTTTCATATTCAATATCAATTTACTTTCCATTCGATCACACCGCCCGACTCACCTTCCTGCAACTGGACAACCAGCTTCAATCCGGTAGTTTTCACAGGAGTAAAATCGACAGAATTATAGCAATCCTTCCTGCAACCATATTCACCTTTAGCCTCGACATCCTTCCAGCCGCTTCCTGCCTTATACTGTACTTTCCAGCTTGCCGGAACACGGTAATTTCCATCGTAATGATCGAAATCGAGCCAGTAGACCTGAACATTCCGGACCATCTCTGGACGGTCGAACACATACTCGATCGATTCCTGTGTCCCTTCTTTCAACCAAAAATACCAGTAAGGTTTCGACATATCATCCGAACTCTTCGGGTCCCATTGATCATTCACTCCGTAACACCACTCACGGCGTTCACAAGCAATGCCGTCTTTTTGGATCGGCGCACTGACAATCGTGTAAGACTTCGCACGGGAAGCGATGTCGGGCTCCGGCGTCGGTTTAGCATAACCGGCTGAAGCCGGAATCCAGACAGCCATTTCAGCATTACCGCGATTATTCCAGGTTGAATAAGGAATCAGTTTCACCGGGACCTCCGTTTCCGAGACCATACCGTTTTCTTTATTACGATCTAATTCCTTTACCGTAGTACTTAGCTCCACGATACCATTCAACTTCTCTTTTTCATATTGACAGGTAAAATCGGCATCTTCCGGAAGATATTTATTGAACACATGACGATCAGGCATATCCACCCCCTCCAGGCAATACACGACTGGCCCGCGTTCAACGGCCAGCAAACCTTGATCTGCCCGTACCTTCTCATGCGCTTTTACCCGCCGGACATCCATTGGCATACGAAGTTCGATGACATCGCCCGGCTCCCACTCCCGTTCGATCACGACATATCCATGATGCGCTTTCTCTTTCAAGGGTGTTCCATTTACAAAAACAGCACAAGGTTCCCTGTCTCTCTTTATATATGTATATAGATCGCTTCCGGGAACCGGTTCATTACCTGTCCAAGAAGGAATACGAAGTTTCAAACTGAAAGAAGAAGCCTTTCGCGGTGAAACAGTCAATTTGACCAGTCCATCCCAGGGATATTCCGTATCCTGAACCAATGTGACCGTATCGTTCGCCAAAGCAACCCGGCTCTCACTACCTACATATAAATTCACATAGAGACTATTTCCCTGTGTCGCATACATATATTTGGGAACAGAGGCCATAAAACGGGTTACATTACCTGGACAGCAGGCACAGCCGAACCAGGGAGCCCTTTCGTGCTGTCCCATCGATTCAAGAGGATTGTCATAGAAGAACTTGTCCCCGCTTAATGATACGCCCGAAATCACGCCATTATACAAAGCACGTTCCAGCACATCTATATATTTGGCATCTCCCGTTGCCAGAAACATACGTTGATTCCAATATACATTGGCAATGGAGGCACAAGTCTCGCAGTAGGCGCTATGATTGTGCAATTCATATTCCGGACCGAAACCTTCTCCTTGCGCACGCGATCCGATACCTCCCGTTATGTATAGTTTTTTTGTCGCCATATTATCCCATATCCGGCAGATCGCATGGAAATAGGCAGTGTCTTTCGTCAACGCCGCGACATCGGCCACACCGGAATACAGGTAACCGGCACGGACAGCATGCCCCACAATCTCCTCCTGCTGCAAAATCGGCATATGATCTTGGCTGTAGGCATTCAGGCGATGCCCATCCGTACCCCGCCCGGTTTCTTCAACGAAATATTTTGCCATATCCAGATATTTCCGGTCTCCGGTCACTTTATACAGTTTGGCAAGTCCCATTTCGATAATCGGATGGCCGGAGGGTACATGTTTCTGCATTTTGTCCAGACCGAAATCCTTACAGACCAAATCTGCATTTTTGATGGCGACATCAAGCAGGCTACGTTTGCCTGTCGCCTGATAATGGGCCACGGCAGCCTCATAAAGATGCCCGCTGTTATAGAGCTCATGGCTGTTCAGTTTTTCCCAACGGCGTGTCCCCCACCAGCGATTCAGCCGTTCGCATTTATTCGTCACACAGGTAGTCAGGTAGCCGTCCGGTTCTTGTGCAGCTCCGATCAACGTAATGACACTGTCCAGGTAAGCATCCAAATTCGGATCATATTTAATGGCAAGTGAATAGGACGCTCCTTCGATGATTTTATAAGGATCGGTATCGTCGAACGGAAAATCTCCCTTATGCTCCCCTTTGATCAGACCGCCAGCCAAAGCAAAGTTATCGAAACGTCCGTTTGCTTCACACTGCCTGAAAGCGGAAGGGATAGAGACAGTCCGGTTCACCTCGATACGGGGTGCCCAGAAATGATCCGTCACATGCACCTCTGTAAAAGGTACCTCGACTATAGGTTCGTCGGAATGATACGAAGTAGAATGACAGGAGCTGAAGGCAACTACGACTCCGATGGCTAACACTAACTTTTGCAGCATAGACTTTATTTGTTGTATGGTTATATATCTCAGTTAACAAACACAAAGAAAATCTATTTCTCAGACTTATAAAAGTATTTTGGCAATAAAATGTCTTTTTTACACAAATATTTCATCTGGCCTGCTTTTGCTTTCAAAACATAGATACTTTGAATACGAAACATATATGTTTTGAAATCGAATCATATATGTTTCGCATTGTATTTCATGATTTTTTCCTATCTTCGTAAAAATTATCGATATAGAGTCCGTAACAACAAACAAAGAATATGAATATACAACAACTCGAATACATCCTGGCTGTAGACACCTATCGCCATTTTGCCAAAGCTGCAGAACATTGCCGCGTAACCCAACCAACATTAAGTATGATGATCCAGAAACTGGAAGATGAACTGGGTGTGAAACTTTTCGACCGCAATATCCAGCCGGTCTGTCCTACCCCTGCCGGTCGTAAGGTGATCGACCAGGCACGCGTCGTCCTCTACCAGACTTCTCTGATTAAAGATATCGTAAATGAAGAAGAGCAATCTTTGAAAGGTACGTTCCGCCTCGCTGTATTACCGACGATCGCTCCTTATCTGCTTCCCCGCTTTTTCCAGCAAGTATCGGAGAAGCATCCTGATCTGGATATCCGTATCCTGGAAATGCAAACGGCTCCTACAACGAAAGCCCTCCTGAACGGAGAGATAGACGCCGCCATCATCGCGAACCAACCGACGGAGATGCAGCTACAGGGAGATATCCTATACTACGAACAGTTTTATGCTTATGTAGCCCGCAACGAAAGCGTGTTCAAGAAAGAGATGGTCCGTTCTGCCGATATCAGCGACGAACGTCTTTGGTTGCTGGATGAAGGACATTGTTTCCGCGATCAACTAATGCGCTTCTGTCAAATGGAAAAAGTCAAACTCCGCCAGGCAGCTTATCGTCTGGGAAGTCTGGAGACTTTTATGCGTATGGTAGAAAGCGGCAACGGCGTCACTTTCATTCCGGAGCTGGCTACCTATCAGTTAAGCGAACAGCAGAAAGAACTGGTACGCCCGTTTGCCATCCCCAAACCGGCACGTGAAATCGTCTGGGTAACCCGCAAAGATTTTATCCGGCATTCGGTCGCCGGTATTTTGATCGAAAGTATCCGAAAATCTATTCCAAAAGAAATGCGTACGCTGCAAGCGGGGTTGCGGGTGGTTTGAAACGGGACTGTTTTTCATGGGACGGGAGCAATCAAAAACAGCTTTCGTCCTATATCTCTCCGCATCATCCAACTTACCTAAATCAATCAAGAGACTATCCGGAATAAAAAAACACAGTAAAACAACAAGAATAACAATATGATACCTCTCAAGCCGGTTTTCATCCCATTTTGTAATGTTAAAAAATATTACCCGCTATACTAATTCCAAATATATGGGGTACTAATTCATTTTTCATAGGGTAGCAGTGACATTTTGACAAATAGCCGGATATCACAGTCCCGAATATTTTTGCGACAGGCAAAAAGAAACGGAAACAATCACCGATGTACTGCGAAATAAACATATGACCAATTCATGTCTATCTGGCAAAGAAGACACCCTGACGAAATAAATTTTTCGGATACAATGAAAAAAATTATCACTTTATGCTTGTAGTTTCCAAAAAAGCGTTACTTTTGCTGCGTATTTAAAAACAAAGAGACAAAATGAATCGATTTAGCTTTACATATTACTTTTATTACTTTTACTTTAGCAGAGTGAAGGCAGGAGTTTGTATGTAAAGCGTTGATGAATGAATGTATATATCAATAACAAAATATGAAGTCCTGCCGGTTTCGGTGGGACTTTTTTTTTAATGGACAATTGAGAATTGACAATTGACAATTTGAAAGACAAAAAAACAAAGAGAAGATGAAGAAGAAAGTAGCAATCCAGGGAATAGCCGGTTCGTATCACGACATAGCCGCCCGTAATTATTTCGAAGGTGAAGAGATTGAAATTATCGGTTGCAATACATTCAGAGATGTTATTTCAACCATCAAAAAAGATCCTTCCATTCTGGGAATGATGGCGATCGAAAATACGATTGCTGGTAGCTTGTTGCAAAACCATGAACTGATACGTGAAAGCGGTTTACAAGTTATCGGCGAATACAAATTGCGTATCTCCCACTCGCTGGTTGCACTTCCGGGGACCAATATCCACGATGTCAAAGAGGTCAACTCCCACCCGATCGCCTTGATGCAATGTACCGATTTCCTCGATACGTTGCCCAACGCAAAAGTGGTCGAGAAGGAAGACACCGCCATGAGCGCCCGGTGGATTTCGGAAAACCAACTGAAAGGACACGCCGCCATCTGTGGGAAACTGGCTGCCCAGATCTACAACATGGAAGTTCTTGCCGAAGGGATCGAGACAAACAAACGAAACTTTACCCGCTTCCTGGCAATAGCCGACCGGTGGACGGCAGACGAGATGCTCAAAGGTGAAGACAAAAACAAAGCGTCAGTCGTTTTCGCCCTCCCCCACACAGCCGGCAGCCTCTCCAAAGTTCTCTCTGTCCTTTCTTTCTACGACATGAATCTTTCCAAAATACAATCCTTGCCGATCATCGGCCGCGAATGGGAGTATCTGTTCTATATCAATCTGACATTTACGGATTACCTGCGCTACAAACAGGCATTGGATGCCATCAGACCGTTGACAAAAGACTTAAAAATATTAGGCGAATATGCAGAAGGAAAACAAAGTGTGTAAAACAATTACACCCGCTAACCGCGTAGGTAGCGTACAAGAATACTACTTTTCCAGGAAACTGAAAGAAGTAGCCGAAATGAATGCCGCAGGCAAAAACGTGATCAACCTCGGTGTGGGCAGTCCCGATCTTCCTCCTTCGCAGCAGACAATCGAGACATTGTGCGAACATGCCCGTCAGCCGAACGAACATGGTTACCAGCCGTATATAGGTATTCCTGAACTGCGTAAAGGCTTCGCCGACTGGTATAAAAAATGGTATGACGTAGACCTCGATCCAAAAACGGAGATCCAGCCGCTGATCGGTTCCAAAGAGGGAATCCTGCATATCTCGCTGGCATTCCTGAATCCAGGCGACGGAGTTTTGGTTCCCAACCCCGGCTATCCGACCTATAGTTCAGTAAGCAAACTGGTTGAGGCCAATCTGATCCCTTACGAACTGAAAGAAGAATTGGGTTGGCAACCGGACTTCGAAGAGCTGGAAAAAATGGATTTGTCGAATGTCAAGTTGATGTGGACCAACTACCCGAATATGCCGACAGGAGCCAATGCCAGCATGGAACTATACGAAAAGTTGGTCGCTTTCGGAAAAAAGTATGGGATTATTATCTGTAACGACAACCCATATAGCTTCATCCTGAACGAGCATCCGTTAAGTATCCTGTCCGTACCGGGAGCCAAAGACATCTGTATCGAAATGAACTCCATGAGTAAGGCCCACAATATGCCGGGTTGGCGTATGGCGATGCTTGCCTCCAATGCTCAATTCGTACAGTGGGTCCTGAAAGTGAAAAGCAATATCGACTCCGGACAGTTCAAGCCGATGCAGCACGCAGCCGTCGAAGCATTGAGCGCCCCGAAGGAATGGTATGACAATATGAACCGGGTATACCGCAGTCGCCGCGACCTCGCCGGAAAGATCATGCGCACGTTGGGATGCAAATATGACGAAAAGCAGGTAGGTATGTTCCTCTGGGGAAAAATCCCCGTCGAAGCAAAAGGCAGCGAAGCGATAGCCGACAAAGTTCTGTACGAAGCCAATGTTTTCCTGACACCGGGATTTATATTCGGCAGCCAGGGCGAACGATACATCCGCATCTCGCTCTGTTGCAAAAACGAAACCCTAGAGGAAGCGCTTCGACGAATTGTCTCGATTAACAATTAAAGAATCAATAATTAAAGAATTAAAAAAATAAAGATATGGAATTAGAATCAATCATGTTACCCGGCATAGACCCGCAGCGCCCTGTTGTAATCGCCGGTCCGTGTAGCGCAGAGACAGAAGAGCAGGTAATGGAAACAGCCAAAGGAATCGCCGATAAAGGCATCAAGCTGTTCCGCGCAGGAATCTGGAAACCTCGTACTAAACCCGGTGGATTCGAAGGAATCGGTGCAGAAGGCTTGCAATGGTTGAAACGGGTAAAAAAGGAAACAGGCATGTACGTGGCTACCGAAGTGGCAACGAAAGACCATGTATTCGAAGCATTGAAAGCAGGGATCGACGTGTTGTGGATCGGTGCCCGTACAACGGTTAACCCATTTGCCGTACAGGAAATTGCAGATGCATTGAAAGGCGTGGATATTCCGGTTCTGATCAAGAACCCGGTTAACCCGGATTTAGAGTTGTGGATCGGCGCTTTCCAACGTCTCTATGGAGCCGGTATCCGTCGCTTGGGCGCTATCCATCGCGGTTTCAGTTCTTACGATAAGAAGATGTACCGCAACCTCCCGCTCTGGCATATTCCTATCGAGCTTCGCCGCCGTATGCCGAACCTGCCGATCTTCTGCGATCCGAGCCATATCGGAGGCAAACGCGAATTAGTCGCTCCCCTCTGCCAGCAGGCTATGGATTTGAGTTTCGACGGCTTGATCATCGAATCGCACTGTAACCCCGATTGCGCCTGGAGCGATGCTTCACAGCAGATCACCCCAGATGTATTGGATTACGTTCTGAATTTACTGGTTATCCGCGACTCCAACCAGACAACGGAAAACCTGGCCGAACTCCGCCGCCAGATCGACGGTATCGACGAACAATTATTGGAGTTGTTGGCTAAACGTATGCGCATCTCCCGCGAGATCGGTGTGTATAAGAAAGAACACAATATGCCGATCCTGCAATCACCACGCTACAGCGAGATCCTGGAAAAGCGTTCTAACATGGGTGAACAGATGGATTTGAGTACGGAATTTGTAAAAGAAATCCTGAAAGAAATCCATGAAGAATCCGTCCGTCAGCAGATGATCATCATGAATGAACAATAATAATTTGCCAATACTAATGTGCCATTGGCAAATTAGCTCATTGGCGCATTAGTACATTAAACAATTATTGATAATGAAAATACTGATATTGGGTGCAGGGAAGATGGGATCTTTCTTCACCGATTTGCTTAGTTTTGAACATGAAGTGGCCGTACTTGAAAACGATCCGAAGCGGATGCGTTTCATTTATAACGCCCTTCGCCTGCAAAAGCCGGAAGAAGTAGCCGAGTTCAAGCCAGAATTAGTCATCAACTGCGTGACGTTAAGCTATACGATCGAAGCGTTCAAAAGTGTCATGCCTTACCTGCAACCCTACTGCATCATCTCGGATATCGCATCAGTCAAGACGCACCTGAAAGAATTTTACGAGACATGTGGCTTCCCGTATGTTTCTACCCACCCGATGTTTGGTCCGACATTCGCCAACCTGGGACAACTGGAAAAAGAAAATACGATCATCATTTCCGAAGGGGATCATCTGGGAAAAATATTCTTCAAAGATATCTATTCCAGCCTGCGCCTGCATATCTGCGAATATACTTTTGAGGAACATGACAAAGTAGTGGCTTACTCGCTCGGCATTCCGTTTGCATCCACAATGGTGTTCGCTGCCACGATGAAACACCAGGATGCTCCGGGTACGACCTTCAAACGTCACATGAAGATCGCCAGAGGCCTGCTTTCCGAAGATGATTATCTATTGACGGAGATCCTTTTCAACCCGCGCACGCCTCACCAGATTGCACGCATCCAGGAGGAACTGGACATTTTACAGGGGATCATCAAAGACAAAGATTCGGAAGGAATGAAGGAATACCTGACAAAGATCAGGAAGAATATCGAATAATACAGTACATTTTGACACACCGCTTTCAAGATACAATTCGGTAACAACAAATCGTTCCATAGGTGTGAGTCATCCAGCTCACACTTGTGGAACAACTTATTTAATGACATTCATACCATAAAACAAACGATTATGAACAACATCATCCACTTTATGGCAAGACTATCATTGCTATATTACCTGTTATGGAGTACTTCCATTCATGCTTATGCGCACAACCGAGATACTGACCCAAACTCCACATACCCGACACCGAACCGTCTTTTCCACATTGCACGTAGCTTGAATCGCAACCTCGTCTGCTATGATGCCAACCAAGCCAATGGCAAGCTGGACACCAAAGAACCCGTAAAAGTTTACTGGCTGAACCGGGAAAAGGAGCCGGGGAAAACCAACGGATTAAGTTTCATACAAAAGAAGATGGCCTACGGTTACAAAGTGGTTTCAGTGGCAGAACATACTTGCACGATCACCCTCACGGCTTATCCGGAAAGGGAACTGACGATCTGCCGGGAGGGGGATCACTTCGTCTGCCGTGTCAAGATAGACAATCGGCAGGCTATACTACAATCTTTGTATGTCAAGGCCAGCCCTAATAATCCGCTGAACGTGGAATACGTGGAGCTGCAAGGCATAACAACCGATACCGGCGTCCCTGTCACGGAAAAGGTCAGCAAATAAAAAGAAACGCGGCTATTATCAACTACACAGGTCTTTGAACTTTTTGCAACTATTTTGCAACTAAAAAATGTAAAAGCCGCTTGAAAAGCGTATTTTTGCAAGACTGTTTCAAAAAAGAGTGTTTTACGGATGAAGGTATGTATAGCTGAAAAGCCCAGTGTAGCGCGCGAAATCGCAGAAGTTCTCGGGGCAACCAAAAAGATGAATGGATATATGGAAGGAAACGGGTACCAAGTAACCTGGACCTTCGGACATCTGTGCACTCTTAAAGAACCCAACGATTATTCGGACAACTGGAAACGATGGAGCTTGGCTTCCCTCCCGATGATCCCACCCCGGTTCGGGATCAAGCTGATCAGTAACCCGACATACGAACAGCAATTCAAAACCATAGAAGAGCTGATGCAAAAGGCCGAAATGGTCATCAACTGTGGGGATGCCGGCCAGGAAGGAGAACTGATCCAGCGTTGGGTGATGCAAAAGGCCGGCTGTAAATGTCCGGTCTACCGCCTGTGGATATCTTCGCTGACTGAGGAAGCGATCCGCGAAGGTTTCCAACACCTGAAAGAACAGTCCGATTTCACCAAGTTGTATGAGGCCGGTCTTTCCCGTGCCATCGGTGATTGGCTATTAGGGATGAACGCGACGCGCCTCTACACGCTTCGCTACGGACAAAACCGGCAAGTGCTCTCCATCGGACGGGTGCAAACGCCTACCCTTGCACTTATCGTAAACCGGCAGGCTGAAATAGACAATTTCAAGCCGGAACCCTATTGGGAATTGAAAACAGTCTACCGGAACACGACCTTCTCGGCCACCAAAGGCAAATTCACAAAGAAAGAAGAAGGGGAAGCCTTCTTGGAAATAGTCCGGCAAAAAGATTTCACCGTCACCGACATATCTGAAAAGAAAGGTAAGGAATATGCTCCCCGCCTCTTTGACCTGACTTCGTTGCAGGTGGAATGTAATAAGAAATTTGCTTTCACGGCAGACGATACATTAAAACTGATCCAATCACTATACGAAAAGAAAGTGACGACCTACCCGCGTGTCGATACCACTTTCCTAAGTGATGACATCTACCCGAAAGTACCCAACACCCTCAGTGGCTTAGTCGATTATGCCGACCTGACAGCTCCGCTGCTGAAGGCGAAGATACGGAAAGATAAACGCGTATTCGATAATTCAAAGGTAACGGACCACCATGCCATCATCCCGACCGGCGTACCGGCACGTAACCTGACAGACAACGAACGGAAAGTGTACGACCTGGTGGCCCGCCGTTTCATCGCGGCTTTTTATCCGGACTGCGAAATCTCAACTACTACGGTATTAGGCAAAGTCGACAAAGTGGATTTCAAGGTAACAGGTAAACAGATACTTAAACCGGGATGGCGCGTCGTGTTCGGGGCAGAGCAGAAGGACCCGGATGCCGAACCGTCAGACGAAGAAGGTGTATTGCCAGATTTCGTAAAAGGAGAAAGCGGCCCCCACAAACCGACATTAGGCGAAAAATGGACACAGCCTCCCAAACCCTATACCGAAGCGACGTTACTCCGCGCGATGGAAACCGCCGGTAAACTTGTGGACAATGACGAATTGCGAGATGCATTGAAAGAAAACGGCATAGGCCGTCCTTCCACTCGCGCCGCCATCATCGAGACTTTATTCAAACGTAACTATATCCGCAAGGAACGCAAGAACCTGTTTCCTACAGCTACAGGTGTGGAACTCATCGGCACGATACAGGAAGAGCTGTTGAAAAGCGCCGAACTGACCGGCCTCTGGGAAAAGAAACTCCGGCAGATCGAACGAGGCACCTACGAGGCCCGTACTTTTTTGGAAGAGCTTAAGGTGATGGTCCACCAAGTAGTGATCAATGTCCTCTCCGACCAAACCGGACGCACCATCACGATCGAGCAGACTGCCCCGGAAAAGCCCCAAGCCAAAAAGGAACCGAAAGAAAAAAAACCGCGCAAACCGCGTGCCAAGAAGGATAAGACAGCCAATCAACCGGAAACAGCAACCGCTCCCGCAAAACCAGTATGCCCGATCTGTAAGAAAGGCAACATCCTGCGTGGGAAAACGGCTTACGGCTGTTCCGAATATAAGAGTGGTTGTACGTTCCGCCTGGATTATGCCACTTATGGGGAAAGGCTATCGGATGAGGAATTAGTTAAAGTAATTAGTGGGATTGGGAAATAATATGGTTTAATGTGTCTGGATTCCTAATAAACGACTGTTTTGCATGATACTCAACCAATGGTTCACGCAAACGATTAGGCAGTTCATTTATTTCTTTATATTCCATATATCATATATTTATTGGTAAAGATAACCTTATTTCTCTATCTTTGTTCTCAAAATCTAAAATCAATGACAGAAGAATGGTTCCCTTTGGTCAATGAAGAGGGAGAGATAATAGGAAAAGCTACCCGTAAGGAGTGCCATGGCGGATCAAAAATGTTACATCCGGTAGTGCACCTGCATATTTTCAATGACGCGGGTGACCTCTACCTGCAAAAGCGTTCGATGAACAAAGATATCCAACCCGGTAAATGGGATACAGCCGTGGGAGGCCATATCGATTATGGTGAGACGGTCGAAGATGCCCTTCGCCGGGAAGTACGGGAAGAATTAGGGATAACAGATTTCATCCCGCAATTCATCACCCGTTATGTATTCGAATCGGCTATAGAAAAAGAATTGGTCAACACCTATCGTACCACTTACGACGGTCCGATCACCCCCGACCCTTCTGAACTGGACGGAGGACGTTTCTGGTCCTCTACCGAAATCCTTGAAAATATAGGGAAAGAAGTTTTCACCCCCAACTTCGAAAGAGAATATAAACGGTTATTCATGTAAACTGCAAAAACACTAAAGCATAAAGCAATGGCAAAAGAATTAGAACTCAAGTACGGCTGTAACCCCAACCAGAAGCCGTCGCGCATTTTCATGCAGCAAGGGGAACTGCCCATAGAAGTCCTGAACGGACGTCCCGGATACATCAACTTCCTGGATGCGTTTAACAGCTGGCAATTAGTAAAAGAACTGAAAGAAGCAACCGGACTGCCAGCCGCCGCTTCCTTCAAACACGTAAGCCCAGCAGGAGCCGCCGTGGGAATCGAGATGAGCGATACGTTGAAGAAAATCTATTTTGTGGACGATCTTCCACTCACTCCGCTTGCAACCGCTTATGCCCGCGCCCGCGGTGCCGACCGCATGTCGTCTTACGGCGACTTCATCGCACTCAGCGACACATGCGACGAAGCGACTGCACGCCTCATCAACCGCGAAGTTTCCGACGGTGTCATTGCTCCTGACTATACGCCGGAAGCTCTTGAAATCCTGAAGAATAAACGAAAAGGCACTTATAATGTCATCAAAATCGATCCGGACTACCGCCCTGCCTCCATCGAACACAAAGATGTTTTTGGCATCACATTCGAACAGGGACGTAACGAGATCAAGTTAGACGAAAGCCTGTTGACCAACATCCCGACCCAGAACAAAAACTTCCCGGACGAAGCGAAGCGTGACCTGATCATCGCCCTTATCACGCTAAAATATACACAGAGTAACTCAGTCTGCTATGTTAAGGATGGGCAGGCCATCGGTATCGGTGCCGGCCAGCAAAGCCGTATCCACTGTACCCGCCTGGCAGGTAATAAAGCGGATATCTGGTACTTGCGCCAGCATCCGAAAGTAATGAACCTGCCCTGGATCGAGAAAATCCGCCGTGCAGACCGCGACAACACGATCGACGTCTACATCAGCGACGACCACGAAGACGTTTTGGCCGACGGTATCTGGCAGCAATTCTTCACTGAAAAGCCGGAAGTCCTGACACGCGAAGAAAAACGTACCTGGTTAGACACGCTGAAAGGTGTTTCATTGGGCTCCGACGCCTTCTTCCCATTCGGCGACAATATCGAACGGGCACATAAGAGCGGCGTGGATTATATCGCGCAAGCAGGCGGTTCCGTCCGTGACGACCATGTGATCGACACGTGTGACAAATACGGCATCACAATGGCATTCACAGGCATACGGTTATTCCACCATTAACAAGAACCCCTTGTTTTTAAAACACCGGTGTTTTCTATATTAAACATCGGTGTTTTGAAATCGAAACATATATGTTTTGAAAAAGACAAAAAAAGAGGTTATGCTTGATTGCATAACCTCTTTTCTTTTTTATCTTGATGAAAGATTATTTACACATATCGCGAATGATCTGAATCAGCTCGTCACCAATCTCTTCCGCTTCCTGCATCGTGTGAGCTTCGGAATAAATACGGATAATCGGTTCCGTATTGCTCTTACGCAGATGCACCCATTTTTCAGGGAAGTCGATCTTCACACCATCGATATCGGTGATATCATACTGGGCAAATTTCTCTTTTACTTTTGCCAAGATAGCATCTACATCGATATCCGGAGTCAGTTCTACTTTCTTCTTGGAAATGAAGTACGGAGGATAGGAAGCACGCAGTTCGCTTGTCTTCATCTGCTTCTTTGCCAGATGAGTCAGGAACAAGGCGATACCCACCAAAGCATCACGACCGTAATGGCTGGCCGGATAGATCACACCTCCATTGCCTTCGCCACCGATAATAGCATTAGTCGCTTTCATCTTCGTTACGACATTCACTTCGCCCACTGCTGCCGCATTGTACTCGCAACCATGAGCACGGGTAACGTCACGCAGAGCACGGCTTGAGCTCAGGTTGCTGACCGTATTACCCGGTGTATGACTCAAAACGTAGTCGCTGACAGCCACCAATGTATATTCTTCTCCAAACATCTCCCCATCTTCGCTGATAATAGCCAGACGGTCTACGTCCGGGTCCACAACAAAACCGACATCGGCTTTGGCATGCTTCATCAGGTCGGAGATCTCCGTCAGGTTTTCAGGGATCGGTTCCGGATTATGTGCAAAGTTACCGTGAGGAGCACAATGCAACTTGAAAATTTCCTTTACCCCCAAAGCTGAAAGCAATTCAGGAATAACAACACCGCCTACCGAGTTTACACAGTCAATAGCGACACGGAAATTAGCAGCTTTGATAGCCTCGACATCCACCAAATCCAGCTTCAACACACTCTCGATGTGCTTTTGATTGTAAGTATTATTGACATAGACTTTTCCTAAATTGTCGACATCGGCAAATACGAAACTTTCTTCAGCAGCAATCTTCAGCACCTCGGCACCTTCGGCAGCATTCAAGAATTCCCCCCGTTCGTTCAATAACTTCAGGGCATTCCATTGTTTCGGATTGTGGCTGGCAGTCAAAATGATACCGCCACAAGCTTCTTCCCAGGCAACAGCCAACTCGGTAGTCGGAGTAGTAGCCAGATCGATATCTACCACGTCAAAGCCCATTCCCGTAAGCGTACCGAGAACGACTTGTTTAACCATCGGACCGGAGATACGTGCATCACGACCTACCACGATCTTGTTTGTTGTCACCTTCGTGTTTTTCTTAATGAATGTAGCATAAGCAGCCACAAACTTAACAATAGCCAACGGATTGAGCCCGTCTTCCGGGTTCCCGCCTATTGTCCCACGGATACCAGAAATAGATTTAATCAGTGTCATTTAGTTAGATTTATTTTATAAAAGTATACTTCACTTTCTCAAAAAACACAGGTGTCCCTGAGCTTTGAAAATCACTGCTCATCAGTTTAAACGGAACGATTAGTTTGACAACCGCGCTGTCTCCCACGTAAGGAAGTCCGGCACCTAAACCTTCACAAATAAACATATCCCATGTATAAGAGTAATCAGGATTCAAAGAAGTATAATAACCATATCTGAACTCTACCGGATGTGTACCGTTTGAATTAGGACCGAGCAGGTCGACGGTACCGGTTCCCATGCTACTGTTTTCCATAAACATCCGGGCGATGAAACGAGAACGGATCGCCGTTTGCCCCAGCACCGCACGTTCACTGTTTCCTTTATTGACGATATTCAGATAAACACCATTATCCAACTCAACAAATTCATTTTCCTTAAAAATACTGTCAGTCGGAAATTCTTCCAGAAAAACCAATCCGCTATCCGCACGCAAACGATCAATAGCTTTCTCCTGGGCCTTCAACATATCAGTGTATGACTTTGTCTTGTCACACGACACCACCATTATGGCGGCGCACATAATCAACAGGATATAAAAACCTCTCTTCATCTGTTACCTATTTATTGTAAATGAATGGCAAATGTATACAATCTCCGCCATATCTCAGTCATGTTTATCTAAATCTTCTGTTTTATTAGGATTAAATTCCTCCAGGCCTTTTTCAAATACGGCAACAGCATCGGCCAATGAGCCATAAAATTCTCCACCCGAAGCATTTTTATGTCCGCCGCCATTGAAATAGCGGCTTGCAAACTGGTTGCAGGGGAAATCACCGACAGACCGAAGCGAAATCTTCACATAATCCTTATCTTCGCGAATAAAGACACTGAAAGCCACATTTTCGATGCTCAACGGCAGATTGACAAATCCCTCCGTATCACCTGTCACATAATGGAAACGGTTCATCTCTTCCAGCGAAAGCGTGATCAGAGCGGCATGTTGCTCGGGATAAACTTTCATTTTTTCATACAGAACGTATCCCATCATCCGTAAACGGCTTTCCGAATATACCTGGTTCACTTTCCGGTAGATCAAATCCTTATCGATACCTTTCTTGATCAGTTCGCTTATGATCGTATAAATTTCCGGCTTATTCGAATTGTAGGTAAACGAACCGGTATCCGTCATCATACCCGTATAAATACAAGCGGCACAATCTTTATTGATCAGGTCGAACATCCCCATACGACAGATGAAACGGAAAACCATTTCGCTCGTAGACGACATTTCAGGATATGACATCGTAACCCGGCAAAAATCGGCCGGATTCAGATGATGGTCGATCATCACTCTACGCCCCTCTGCCGCCACAACAGCCGGAGCCAATTTTTCGATACGCTTGGGTTCGTTGAAATCGAGGCAGAATATGACATCCGCATCCCGGATCAGCTGTTCGGCAAAATCAGGATATTTCTCATGAATGACGATTTCTTTATGTCCCGGCATCCATTTATAGAACTGGGGAAAATCGTTAGGGACCACTACCGTCACGTTATCTTTTCCATAGGCTGTCAGAAAATGGTACAGTCCCAATGCGGAACCTATAGCATCCCCGTCAGGGGTAACATGTGTCACTATTACAAAACTTTCGCCTTTCTCGACGTACTTCTTGGCTTTCTGAATTTTCTCTTCGTGAATGATTTTCGTAATCATATATTCTCTTATTTTCAATGACAAAGGTACTACTTTTTTTAGATTCCACACAGCTTTAAATTCTCAATCACCCGGACAAGAAGTATAATTAACAACAAAAACAGAATGACGAGCAAATAACGCGAACGTCCGGTATGACCATACAACAGGATAGACAAAAGCATTCCATACGCCACCAGCATCGCAGGAAAATCGAACCGGAAGGAGAAAACCGCCCCCGGTACCCGGCTAAAAGCATCGACAACCCAAAGCAGGCCGTGTGCCAACCATTCCACCCCAACCTGCAACCAGCCATACTCAGGAATCCATTCAGGCAAAAACATATAGACCAAACTTGCCGGTATCAACAAAGTCGCTAGAAACGTAAGCGGCAAGTTCGTCAACAAAAAGACAGTCGAAAACTGCCCGAAATAATACAGACATAAAAAAGTCGTGCCCGCCTGTGCCGACAGGGTGACCGTGACCCACCCCCACGGTGTCCTCAAAAACGGATTATGCACCTTTATCAACGCCTGCAATCGGGGCTGGAAATAAAGGATGGACAGCACGGCCAGATAACTCAGCTGGAAACCTATGTCGAATAAGTACAAGGGTTCATAAACCAACATGCAAAAAGCGGAAGCCGCCAATATATTATAACGCTCCGCCCTCCTATCCAACACTCTGCCCGTCAGATACATTGTAAGCATCAACGCTGCCCTCACAGAAGAGGCCGCCAAGCCCGTTATCGCAGCAAATCCCCACAATAGCACAAGCAGCGAGATGTAGCGAATCCACCGGCAACATCCATTCCTGGGGAGAAAAGAAAAAAGAAAAGATAAAAAGCCACAGACGATTGCCACATGAAAGCCGCTTACGGCCAGGATATGTGCTACCCCCGTAGCCGAAAAACGGTTCCGCACCTCCCGACTCATAGCTTGCCGGTAACCGACAGTAATAGTGGCCAGTACAGATTTTTCTTCATCGGTCAGATTTAGTTTTGCGATCGGCTCCAATAATCGTTGCTGTTCTTCCCGCGCCCAACGGGAAAGAAGGGAAGCCGGATGTTCCGACAAGGCTTCAAACTGCGAACAAGCAGTCTTTTGTATCGAAAGGAAAAGTAACAGAGACAAGAAAACCACTCCCCACAGCCAACGGGTTTCATAACAAAAATGCTCCTGCCCTCTCAAGGCAAGACCGGCTGTGGTAAGGATAATAACAGGGAGCAATAGTAATACCCAGGAATAAGTACAACACGAAAAAACGGTCTGTAGCATAATCCCCGCAATCCAGACAAGCAGCGGACGGGCAAAGGGACGGATCTGTAATTCTTTTATCATAATGTAAGGTTTTGAAATGGTTGGTTTAAGGCTTGATCGGTATTGCACAAAGGACGTCATTCCGTAGGGGCAGTGCTCTGCTCTGCTCATTGCATCCAATAAAGGTACGATTTCTGATTGGGCGGAGTAGAACCCCGCCCCTACGAGTCGACATTATAATTCTTTCAGTTCCCGGATCGTCTTCAACGGATCAGGGGAACGGAAAACAAAACTACCGGCAACCAGCACGTCCGCCCCCACCTCAAGCAAAGGTTTCGCCGTCTGCATATTGACACCGCCATCAACTTCGATCAAGGTATTCAACCCTTTTGCCAGGATCATATCTTTCAGACGAGCTGTTTTATCTATCGAATGTTCAATAAACTTTTGCCCTCCATAACCCGGATTTACCGACATGAGCAATACCATATCCAAATCCTGCAAGATATCTTCCAACAAGGAAATCGGCGTATGCGGATTCAATGTAACAGCCGCCTTCATTCCCGCCTCTTTGATCGCCGCCACTGTACGGTGCAGATGTGTACAAGCCTCATAATGCACATTCATCATATAAGCGCCCGTAGCCGCCACTTCCGGAATGAACTTTTGCGGTTCCACGATCATCAGATGTACATCCATCGGTTTCTTGCAGATTGGCTTCAACGCTTCCAGAACCGGAAAACCAAACGATATGTTAGGAACGAACACACCGTCCATTATGTCCAGATGCAACCAATCAGCATCACTCTCGTTGATCATTTCCACTTCCCGCTGCAGGTTCAGAAAATCAGCAGCTAACAGAGAAGGTGCTATTTTATGTTTCATACTCTTTTTGCTTTTCTGCAAGACGACGTCAGTTCATTACTAAACCACAGAGTTCCGTGCGTAAAGCGGGTTCTGAATGATAAACCCTCGCAAATTGGGTAAGGAAATCAAGTGTTTGCCGACGCGGCATTGTTTTCCTTTCTTTTCGGTTTCTGTTTGTTTTATTTTCTATTTCATTCATACATTGAGTAGAAAGTCTCTTCATAGGCAACTCGTTTTTTTATCTTGTTTGATAATAAAACGGGCAGGCTATCTCCTTATTGTATGACAAGAAAATAAATTTTCAACTTTTATTATCAAGCCATCGACAGCTCGATACTGTTTTCTTCCGCCATACGACGCATATTCAAGATCGCATAACGCATACGTCCCAAAGCCGTATTGATGCTCACGCCTGTAATATCGGCAATTTCCTTAAAACTGAGATCTTGATAATAACGCATTTCCAATACTTCGCGTTGGCTGTCGGGAAGGTGCTTCACCAGCTTTTTCACATCAGACAATACCTGACGGCGTACGATGTTATCTTCGATCGTGCCGTCGCAAAGTTTGATATTATTGAAAAGATCCACTTCCACTTCATCATTTGAAACCGTATTTTCACTGCGTTCCTGACGGAAGTTATCGATAATCAGGTTATGAGCAATGCGGGTAATCCATGCTTTAAACTTACCGTTTTCTGTATAACGGCCTTGTTTAATAGTCATAATCACCTTGACAAAAGTCTCCTGAAAGATATCTTCTGTGAGATCTTTGTTATGGACTATAAAGTAAATGTAGGAGTGTATGCTACTTTTGTAACGATTCAACAATACATCGAAAGCAG
The DNA here is from genome assembly GCF_025151045.1 of Parabacteroides johnsonii DSM 18315. Taxonomy (NCBI): domain Bacteria; kingdom Pseudomonadati; phylum Bacteroidota; class Bacteroidia; order Bacteroidales; family Tannerellaceae; genus Parabacteroides; species Parabacteroides johnsonii. The sequence continues at coordinate 893,915 of NZ_CP102285.1, read as the reverse complement.
CATTATTACCTTCTGCATAAAGAACGACCAGCTCTTCGTCAGTCATCATTCTTAAAGTCTTCATTACTTCTATATTTTTAGTTTTTTCTTGAGTAATGTTTATGCTATAGGCAACGATATTTAAAATTGTTAGACAATAATATTATTTATATTTACAAAGGCAAAAGAACAAAAAGTATTTTAAATAGGCAAACATTTCCTTTATTTTTACATAAAAAAGCCCCCTGACCGTACGTTTTATGTACGAACAGGGGGCTTTTAAAAACAAAGTATGATTTTTAGAACTTATAGCCTAATGTAAGGACCACTTTTGTCGTGTTTGTCTTCAGTGTTGCAGGAATGGATTCTACCAGAACAGTCGGTTCATTATCAACCTCGCCTATAAGATGGGGAAATGGGTAAACATCTTCTTTCTGCATCCGATAGACACAAGCCATGTCAACATAAAAATTAGGAGTAAAACGATATCCTAAACCAACGGTATAATAATTTATATGATGATCAACCGTATAAGCTGTACGCGTTCCTGCAGGAAACACTTCTACAACACTACCAGTTTCACTATATTTCATATGATCTTGACTTGGACTATTTTGCCATGCTCCTCCTACACGAATAGCAAATTGTGGTGTAACTTTATATTCCGCACCAACTTTTAACATACCACTAGTACGAAAATCGCGTTTAATTAGACTATTATCTCCTTCTTGATCATATCCGTCTCTATCCTGCAAATGCATAGATTTATAATTTGTTAATTCATAATCAACACTAATAAGAGCATTTTGCCCTAAAATAGCTGCAGCACTAAAAATCCATTTATCCGGCGTTCGAAGCTTATATTCCGTATAAAAATCCGTGGGGGTTTTAGCTTCCCAATCCATATCTGGATTATTCGGAGCGACTGGATTCTGCCTTTCTTTAAAATAATCAAAAACAAAAGCACCGGCTTCAGCACTATAATAATTCGTTATTTTATACCATGTCGGAGAATTGTAAGCTACCCCTAAACGCAAAAAATCGGTTGGACGAGCAATCACACCTAAATTAAAAGAATATCCCGTCCCATTCATTGAAGAATAGTTATCCCAATAAAGATGATCCCTAAATCCTACATTCTCCGCCTCTGCATTAAAATAACCGAAATCTTCATCATAAATAGAACTTGTGCTATAATCAATATCCGCTACAGAAACCGTAGCTCCTATAAAGAAACGATTAGAAATATTTGTAGCAAATGAAAAGTCATACTTGTCTATCGCACCTTTTTCTGACACTAACATATCGGCTGCTTGTACCTCCAAAGGTTGCCATTGATGTTCATCATCGAAATAACCAAAAGTAGAAAAGAAATTCCCCGCCTGGCTTCTATTATCCGAATCAATCAAACCTGAATTAAAGGCTAATGTAGGCAACCAGTCCTGTGAAATATAGGGATTATAAGTATCCGTTGACCAAAGATCATTCCCTGTCAACTTATTACCTGTTGTTAAGTCTATTCCCAGATTTGCATAGCCAGCCAAATAATCTGTGATAGAATTCCCCCCGGCTCCTCGTCCCATTCTGTACTGACGATTAAAATTCTTCACACGATTATAAGAAAACCCGACATTCCACCCAATCACACCTTCATCATTTCCAGTAGGGAAATAGCCGACATAAGCTATATTGTCAAAATTAAATCGGGTCTTTTTATCATCCATTTCAATGCCCAACCAATCTGTTTTTGTTTTGATAGAAGATAAACTCACTGTCGTTACGATCTCAGAACTTCTATATATAGCTAAACCTGCAGGATTAGTTCTCATGGCTGAGATATCACCACCTAATGCTCCAAAAGCCCCTCCCATAGACAAATAACGAGCAGTTCCGTTCAAATCATATTGTGAGAACTTATAAGCATCCATTTCACCTTGTGCAAACATTGAACCACTACCTAAAAGTAATGCTGATGCACATAAACAAATCACCTTCTTCATTGTCTCTCTTATTTCTAAATATCTTAATAAAGCAAGGACACGACTTGCGTGTCCTTAATATATGACTCTCTCAAAAATTATTTCTATCTGCTGCGTCCACCACCACTGGAACGGCTTCCTCCGCCACCATAGCTACCTCCTGATGAACGGGAGCCTCCTGACGAAGATGTTCCAAATGAACTCCGGCTACCGCTACTACTTCTTGAAGGAGAAAAAGAGCTACTACTGCGTTGAGAATTCCCACTATAATTATTATAAGAACGGGAAGAACTACTACTTCTTGCCGGTGCCGTATATTGGCGATTCGAAGAACGAGAAGCACCCGAACTAACTGCACTTTCACGAGATATCCGCGTGCGTCCTCCTGTTACTGCAGAAGAACGTGTCGAAGAAGACATACGTGCAGAAGTCCCTACACTTGTTCGATTTCTTACACCTGTACTCGTACGTCCATTTACTCCCGTACTTGTACGACTTCGTGCAGCACTACTACTTCTCAAAGATGTTGCACTCCTGCTTCCTGCAGATGTTCTACTTCCAACCGAAGTACGTGATCTCCCACTTGCACTTGCATAAGAAGATCTCTGTCCGGCAGATGTACGTGATCCTATATAATTATGTCTATACGGTGAAACATAATGATGGTGATGATGTCCCCAGTAGCCACCACCCCAATAACCAGGTCCCCAATAACTCGGACCCCAGCCCCAAGACGGGCCCCAGTAGCCGGCATAGAAACCACCCCAACCCCAGCCGAAACCGAAGGATGGACCGTAGCCCCAATAGCGGGCCGGGCTGTAAATCCAGGGATCATACCAACCGCCGTACCAGCCACCATACCATCCGCTGTACCACGGATCATAGTAACCGCCCCAGCCATTGCCGATGTTCACATTGACACTTACGTTGGTACTGCCGTTGGAATAATCCGTATCGTAGCCATAAGCATAATATCCGTCACTCAGATACAGATCGACTTGGTCTGCTCCGGCAATCGTAATCTTGCTCGGCGAATGGTAACGGATGATACGCTCGGTATATTCCGTATCCGAACGACGTTCCTTTTTAGAATCGGAAGCGACTGTTTTTTCATTATCCATATCGTCGTTATATTCGGCCAAGACTTCACCGTCTGAATCTTCATCATACGGCTCCTCCACGTCAATCGAAGTATAGCGACGGTTATATTCATCTACATCGCGTTCTTCATCAGACACAGCACTTTTTCTTTTGCTGGTGCTGTATGTAGACGTCATCGTAGTACGTTCAGCATCCTCTTTAGGCTGTATGACCTTCTCTTCTGTTTTTTCTTTTTTATCTTTTTTGCTGGAAGAGAAATACACATCATCAAAGAACTCCTCCTGGGCTGCGGCACTGAAGCCTACCAGAAGCATCACCATCAAAGATGTTAATTTCATGGGTTTCATATTCGTTTCTCCTCTACTTTATAATATTTCTACTCTTTAGACTAAATACAAGGGGGTAGGTTTAATACCCTTTCTGCCTCACTAATAAAACTGTCCATTTTATTCACAAATATAGCTGTTTCCAAATAGTTTCCAAGCATTTATATATACTTTAACCATCCGGACAGCTTCATTGTCCGATAATCCCCATTTATAAATAAGATGCTTGGGGAGAAAGAAACGCTGCACAGGATACAGAAAGGAATGGGTTCACCCGATAATTCATGGGGATAAGGTCTGTTTCTTTGCGATCCCGCGTCAAGCGCGGGAACAGGATAGTCCGCCCCAGCCAAAAGGCGAATCAGGCTTTTTGAAATGTTAAATTATACAATAACCTCCTTCAAAAGAGCGATATTCATATTTATCTATCATCCAACATTTTATACTATTGCGGGTTTCTTAAAAAATATTACCCGCAATAGTAATTTGAAATAAATGGGGTAGAAAATCAAATTTTATGCACTACTGTTTCGATTTAGACCAACGGGGATTTTGGAAAACCATACAATAACTACAAGAACTTCGGTCTGGATAGATGTAAACGGAGGAGTTATTTGTTATTCGTATATTTCACCAACAACAGGTTCCGGAGTTCCCGGTATGTCTGCATGATCTTGTCGGCACATTCTTGTGCATAGTTGTTCAATAAAGCGGTCGCCTTTTGGGGGTTCTTCTTCTGTAAAGCCATATATTCCTGTTCGATCGCGGCATTGCGTGAGAAAAACGACTCTTCCATCGGGGCACGGGCAGCCAGCAAATCCTTCTTTCCGTCCTGCCAGTTCAGATAAAGCATGTTATCGACAAAGTCGACGGCCCAACGTGCAGACTGATCACTGTAAGCATTCGGATCATAAGTACGATAGACTTCCGGAATAGCGGTCGTGCCGGTAAAGAGCGGGAAATAAGGAGATGTATAAGCATTATCGACAAACACCCAATAGAGGCCCCCTATCTCACGCGGAAGCCAACTTCGCAGCTGGGCTACCATTCCATATTCGCCATCCATACGGGCAACCGCGCGGCGACGGGTTGTCTTCATCTGCTTCTGCATCTCACGGGTCGGGAACGGAGTCGCCAATTTACTCTTCACCGCTTTTCCGTCAGGACCGACATAGTACCAGGCGGCATCATTTTCTTTATCATAGATCGTTCCTTCGAACGTGGAACGCTGGAAAGTCATGATATCCTGCACCGCCAACTTTTTTGCCGGGACGACGGAGAACGGATAGGAGCCGAGCGGTTCCACATACTGCGTGTATTGATCGAGGTTCTTGAACGGATCGTTCGTATGACGGGGAATACTGGTCGTTCCGGGGGCAAATGTCTCATAAAACAACCAAAAACGGTTCGTCGACCACTCACGCGGCGTCGGGGCATATACTTCCTGCCATACAAACGGATGTTTGCCGGAAGGATCATACCAACCCCGGTCGACTGCTTCCTGCATATAGTTGGACGAAGCCCTGAACTGGTCCGGTTTACTAAGATCGATTTCCTTTATAATACTCCAATTCGGGATAATCGCCACCTGATCGTCCGGTAACCGTTGTGCAGCCCAGATAACACCCGGCTTACCACTTTCGGGCGTCCAGTCCTTTCCCACACTGAAAAGTTCGAGAACCCACACTTTATCCGGATCGGCAAGCGTCAGACATTCCGATTCGGGACCGCAAGATGGCAGAAAACCGTATTTTTCCATCAAGGAGGTAATCAGACTCAACGCCTCTTCTGCCGTTTTACAACGCTGAAGGGCAAAAACAGCCGCCTGTTCCACCGTCATGATCTGTTTGCCTTCTCCCTTGCCGACCTGCAATTCGGGGCGCTGGCTCATAGTGCTTTCCCCAATGCAAAGCTGATATTCGTTAATATGGGAATAAGCAGAATGAAAATAGGTATAGGTTTCCTCCACCTGCGGAATATACCCCAGAATCTCCCCTTCTCCCATTTCCGGACGGTTACGCGTCAAGATGCCATAATAGACAGGCGCCATCGTCCCTTTGGGATATTTTTGTCCGGGGACTACCTGTATACGGCAATCGGGACCGCAATCGGTATGCGAGTTCAACACACTGCCGTCGACTGTCGCTTTCTTACCGGCAATGACGACCGTACAGGCATCGCCGGTCTGCACAAGTGCGGCTACGGCAAGCATCACGGTAATTAATTTGAGTTTGTTCATGATATGGTAATTTATAAGATAAATCAGACTCCTATTTCACAGAGGCACGTATCCGGCTAAGCGACTGCGGGGTAATTTGCAGGAATGAAGCAATATGCTTCAACGGGACCCGTTGGAAAAGGTCCGGGCGCGTACGCAGCAAGGTCTCGTATTGCTCACGGGCATCACTCCAACTGTCATTGATAAAGTAATTCTCATATTCACGGAGGTAATAATCCGACAACTTACGCATCCAGTTCGCCAGATCGAGCGTCTGTTCACAAAGCTCTTCAAGACGCCGCGCCGGAATACGCAGCAAAACGGTATCTTCCACCATTTCCAGATTATAAGCTGCGGTTTCACGGTAAGACATATTCACGATTTCGCCGGACGACACGAACCATAAGGTGACGTCGCGCATATCCCGCTCTACAAACGAACGGGCCAATCCTTCTTTGACGAACCAGACATACGGATCACGATCTCCTTCATACACCGGAAAACTGCCTTTCGGAGCAAACACTTCTTCCATCCCTTCCGTCAATTTGAGTACCGATTCATCCGACAACGGATAGAGAAGACGCTGCTGCGCGATGAATTTATCCATATCTTTCATGTCATTACCTTTTCAATCAAATACAAAGATATTCAATTTTCGGTTCCGCTTATATAACGCGACAACATATCCCGCATCCGCCCGATCGCTTTCTGTAACTGTACATCGACCGTATTGACACTTATGCCCAAGTCTTTCGCGACCTCGGCATAAGACTGCTTTTCTTCACGTACACGGATAAATATTTCACGACATCGCTCCGGCAGACGATCGAGGGCCTTGACATAGTGGGCGAAAAGTTCCTCACTGACCAAGATGTCTTCCGGCGATTCACCGGAGATGGACACACCGTCAAAAGCATCCGCCGTCATGTCTTTCCGGCGTTGTTCCTTTTCGAGATAGTTCAGAGAGGCATTTTTTATCGTGATAAAGAAATAATCTTCCAAATTGGCTATATGGTGCAAAGACTCGCGGCGTTCCCATATTTTCAGGAATACATCGAGGACGACCTCCTGTGCCCACTCTTCCGTATGCAGATAGTAGTAGGCTATACGAAAGAAACGGTCGAAGCAAAGATTATAAAAGCTACGCAGAGCAGTCTGGGAATTCTCTTCTTCGATCCGCCTTAAATATTTCCTTATCTCCTGCTCTGTCATCGTCTCATCTTAGTATAACCTGCGCAAAAATAGTCAAATTTTCAAACTATGTCCATCATAATAAAAAAATCCGGAGACGAAGCATAGGGTATTTGCCGGCTGAACCATCTTAGTAATACAAGCACGAGTATTTACTTATTAAACTATATGAGATATGAAAGCGATGCATAAACAACTATGGGGATACTTGCTCATTACACTGTCGCTGGCGGGATTCACGCCTTTACAGGCACAAACGGATTCGGCTGACGAAGGGGGGTACATCACGGTCAGTGGTATCGTAAAAGATAAAAAGAGCAAAAAGAGCCTGGAATATGTCAATATTTCTATTCCGGGCAGTACGACCGGCACAGTCACGAACGCCGACGGTGAGTTTTCTTTCAAGGTAAAGGATTCCATCCATGCCAAAGAAGTAGAGATTTCGCACCTCGGATATTTCAACAGTAAAATAGAACTCAACGGCAAGGATGTGGAAGAACAGACCGTGTGGCTGACCCCCTACACGAATATGCTCGACGAAGTTATCATCCATGCCCGCGATCCTCGTTACTTGGTGGAAGAAGCAATCAAAAAGATTCCGGCCAACTACAGTTCGAAGCATAGCCTCCTAACCGGATTCTATCGTGAAACGGCCCAGAAAGGGCGCCGGTATATCAACATCTCGGAAGCGGTGATCGATATCTACAAGACTCCTTATGACGAGGGAGTAGACCGCGATCGCGTACAGATATTCAAAGGGCGCAAGCTGCTCAGCCAGAAAGCGAGCGACACATTGGCCGTCAAACTGCTGGGAGGCCCGAACCTGTCCGTCTATGTGGATGTGGTGAAGAATCCGGATGTACTGCTCGACCTGGAAAGCCTGCCTTACTATAAATTCCGGATGGAAGAATCGACAACGATCAACGACCGGCCACAATACGTTATCAATTTCGAGCCGCAAGCCATATTACCGTATGCGCTTTATTATGGAAAACTATACATCGACAAGGAACGGCTCTCTTTCACGCGGGCCGAATTCTTTCTCGACATGAACGACCGCAACAAGGCCACGCAGGCGATCCTCCGGAAAAAACCGTTCGGGTTACGGTTCAAACCGGTCGAAGTCTCGTTCCTGGTCAACTACAAGGAACGCAATGGGCTGACTTATCTGAGCTACATCCGTAACGGCGTCCGCTTCAAATGCGACTGGAAACGCAAATTGTTCTCAACCAATTACACCATCCTTTCGGAGATGGTCGTAACAGATGGCAAGGAAAGCGGCATAAACACTATTCCCTACAAGATGGCATTCAGATCCAGCCAGTCCTTATCGGACAAGGTTTCCAATTTTGCCGATGAAGGTTTCTGGGGTTCCTACAATATCATCGAGCCGACAGAATCATTGGAACACGCTGTCAACAAACTGAAGAAGCAACATAGGTAATGTGCCAATTTGCCAATGAGCAGATTAATGTATAAATTAGCAACATTTCTCAATTGGCACATTGAATAATTATTAAACATGAAAGACCTGCTTACACTTACAAAGATCAAAAATGGAGACGTCAAGGCTTTTGAACAAGTATTCCGTCTGTATTATATGCCTCTTTGTATGTTTGCAGCCAGCATAACCGGTAGAATGGATATTGCGGAAGAGATCGTACAAGAATTATTCTATGTGTTTTGGAAGGAAAGGGAACGGTTACAATTGTTTCATACGATAAAAAGCTATTTGTATGGGGCCGTGCGTAACCAATCCCTCCAGTACTGGGAACACCAGGATGTACGCAACCGTTATCGGGATGCCATCCTCTCCCACCCGGATAAAGACGACACACCGGACGACCCACAGGAGCAGATCGAATACAAGGAACTGGAAGCTCTGGTAAACCGGACACTCGAAAAGCTTCCCGAACGTCGTCTCCGCATATTCCGGATGCATCGTTTCGAAGGAAAGAAATATGCGGAAATCGCTTCCAGCCTCTCCCTTTCAGTCAAAACAGTCGAGGCCGAAATGACGAAAGCACTCCGAACACTACGAGACGAATTAGAGATTTACATGAAATATGATTGAAACAGAAAGAAATAAAAGAAAAACAGACCGGGCCTGGAATACGTTGTACCAACGCCTGGATGAAGAAGGTTTGCTTTCGGGCAGACCGGCTTCGCCATTCAGAAGCCTTGCATGGAAAAGAGGAGTAGCCGCTGCTGCCGTCGCCCTTCTTTGTCTGCTTGTCTCTGTCACCTACCTGAACAGGTCCGGGCAGGATACCGATCCGAACCTGCTCACCCGTCGGAACAGTGAGACGGCAACGACATTGGTAACCACCCTTGAGGATGGTTCCGTGGTCTACCTGGCAGGAAATACTTCATTGAAGTTTCCCGAACATTTCTCTTCCGACCGGCGGGAAGTGAGCTTGCAGGGGAATGCCTTGTTTGAGGTAGCCGGTAACCGTAAGCGGCCGTTCGTGATTGAAACCGAAGATACACGTATCGAAGTGTTAGGGACGGCCTTCAATGTGAAAAGTAACGATAGCTCTCCTTTCGAACTGTCTGTACAGCGAGGGGAAGTAAAAGTGACGTTGAAGAAGGACGGACAGGACATCCATGTAAAAGCCGGGGAAACCGTCACGCTTCTCTCCCGGAGACTGCAATTGAGCATGACTCCCGATCCGGCACTATTCGACCGCTATACCAAACGAATCAGGTTCAAAGACGAAAAATTAGGCAATATCCTGCGGGTGATCAATCTGCAAAATCCGGATATCCGGTTGGAAACGACACCGGAGCTATGGAACCGGACGCTTACCGTCACCTTCTCCAATGATACACCCGAAGCGATGGCTGAACTGATCTGCCTTGCCCTCGATTTGAAAAAAACACGACAGGACAACATGATCCTTTTATTCAATTGACAATTAAATGTTATTTATATAGTGAAGCTAATGATTCAGATTTTTCGCCTTCTCTGTCTGTGCTTTTGGATGCTTTTGCTTCCGACAGGCCTGTTATGCGCAGAGGAAGGCGATGATGTTCTGGCCCGCATGATTCACTTATCCAAAGAAAAAAATACCGTCTACCGCCTGCTTGACAAAGTATCGGAACAAACCGGCTTTCTCTTTATCTATGACAGCAAGCTGATCGATAATGAAAAAACGGTACGCATCCCGAAAGGAGACTACACCATCCGGCAGGCAATTTACCTGATCACAGGAAACAAAGAACTGAGCTTGCGTGTGATAGGCAATCACATCCTGATCTCCGGACCGCAACCTGCTAGGCAAACAGCCATTCCCGAGACCATTCCTCCGAAAGAGGCAGACAACCATTTTATTGTCAAAGGAATCCTACAAGACCAACAGACGAATGAACCGATCGAGGCGGGCACTATAGGAGTCCTTGCTACTTCAATCGGCAGCATCACCAATGCAAACGGGGAGTTCCGGCTCACGCTGCCCGACTCGCTTCGCCGGTCTACGCTCTACTTCTCCCACTTAGGCTACGAACCCCGCAAGATAGAGGCCTCTCTTCTCGCCGGACAACACACGGTGATCACGCTCGATGCCAAAATAATCCCGATCCAAGAAGTCGTAGTGCGCATCGTCAACCCACTCCGCCTGCTTCGAGACATGAAAGAAAACATCCGGAAAAACTACCCGCAATCACCCGCTTACCTGACTACTTTCTACCGGGAAGGAATCGAACGAAAAAATAAATTCGTAGGATTGACGGAAGCTGTATTCAAAATTTACAAACCGGCCTACAAGCCCAATCCGGCACCGGACCAGGTCAAACTGCTCAAAATGCGCCGGATCATCAGCCAGCAGGAAAAAGACACGATCATCGCCCGGATGAAGTCGGGAATCAACGCCAGCCTGAGCCTGGACTTGATAAAGGAATTGCCTGACTTCCTTCTGACAGATGAAAAGATAGAGTCTTATATGTATGCATCTTCCGATATCGCCGTGATCGACAACCGGTTAGCCCATGTGATCTATTTCGAACAAAAAAGAGACATCAACTCCGCCCTTTACCGGGGAGAACTGTATATCGACACGGAAAACAACGCATTGCTCCGCGCCCACTTCGAAATCAACCCCAAATACATCAAACAGGCTACCGGGATGCTGGTGGAGAAAAAGAGTCGCAACCTAAAGATCACTCCCCAAAAAGTGATCTATACCGTAACATACAAACCTTACAATGGCCAATATTACATCAACCATGTCCGAGGCGACCTCTTTTTCAGGATAAAGAAAAGGAAACAACTGTTCGGAACTTTTCCGCTGCATACCTGGTTCGAGATGGTTACCTGCAAAATAGACACGAACCGAGTAAGCCGCTTTGCCCGTAGCGAAGCATTACCGACACGGACAATCTTTGCGGAAACCCGATTTACTTACGATGAAAAGTTCTGGGGCAACTTCAACATGATCCCACCTGAAGAAAAACTCAATGATGCGATTGGGAAAATATCGTCAAAAATAGAAGAAACGGAAGAGTAACCCTCTAAAAATCATAAAGAGGACCTTTTCTCAAAGGTCCTCTTTATAGGTTTTAATAGGTATTAGTCTTTAAGGCAAAAAGATTGTTTAGGTTATCTGCTTGCAAAGATGAGGCATTTTAAATTACTGAACAAATAAAAAAAGATATTATAAAACACATTTTTAAGATTATCGAAACTTATTTGCAGCTTCTTCTATTTTTTAACAATATAGGACTGCTGCCGAAATACTGGTTCAGAGACATTAAAACCACCTCATATCTTTGATTATGAAGCAAATTAATACATAATATTTTTATTTCACAACAAAAAAGTTCATTTTTACGATAGATCCTCCCCTGATCTTTGTTTTAAATACATACAAACAGTTACAGATATTTTTAATATTTCAATACATTAAGTACCGCTTCGGAACCCGATTTTTTCAGTAAATTTGCACCTTGTACCGAGGTGACATTAGGTGCAGGCATAATATTCTAAAACAGTTTTATCGTATGTATACCGTTATCAAACGTATGGAGATTTCGGCAGCTCACAGTCTGTCGCTTTCCTATCCGAGCAAATGCGAATATCTGCATGGTCACAACTGGATTATCACTGTGCATTGCCGTTCCAAAGAATTAAACACAGATGGCATGGTGATCGATTTCACCCATATCAAGCAGGTCGTAAAAGATCAACTCGATCACCGGAACCTCAACGAGGTGCTCCCCTTTAACCCGACAGCCGAGAATATCGCCCGGTGGATATGCGACCAGCTTCCCACCTGCTACAAAGTAGAAGTTCAGGAATCAGAAGGAAACACGGCAATCTATGAGAAAGATTAACGAGATATTCTACAGTCTCCAAGGAGAAGGTTTCCATACGGGTACGCCTGCCGTTTTCGTCCGCTTCTCCGGATGCAACCTGAAATGCAGTTTTTGTGATACCCGACACGAGGAAGGGATCTTGATGTCTGATGAAGATATTTTACAAGCTATTTCAGCCTTTCCTTCAAATGTCGTTATCTTGACAGGGGGCGAACCTTCGCTCTGGATCGACCAGACTTTTATCGATCTGCTACACATGGCAGGGAAATATATTTGCATCGAGACTAACGGGACAAACCCGTTGCCGGAAGGCATCGACTGGGTGACCTGTTCCCCGAAAGGGTTTCCCTTGAGGCTGGCACATATAGATGAGGTCAAAGTGGTCTATACAGGACAGGACCTGACGGAATACGCCGGCTTGGAAGCAACCTGGCATTTCCTCCAACCCTGTTCCTGCCTGAATACAAAAGAGGTGGTAGAGTACATCCTCCACCACCCCCAATGGCGCCTCAGCTTGCAAACGCACAAACTTATTGATATCAGTTGAAAGGTGAAAGGTAAAAGTTGAAAGTTATAAAGAGACGTAAAATTAACTTTCACCTTTCACTTTTCAACTATACCGAGCTTCCATCCCGCGAACCTCATCATTCACCCGTCCATTGTCATAGGCCAGTTGCCCGTTGACGAATGTTTTCCAGACGGCATGATGGAATGTATAGCCTTCGAAAGGAGACCAGCCGCATTTATACAGTATATTTTCTTTTGCCACTGTCCAGGTTTCTTTCGGGTCGACCAAGACAAGGTCGGCATAATAACCTGGACGGATATAGCCACGGCGATCCACGCGGAAAAGTTCTGAAGGCATATGAGCCATCTTTTCCACCACTTTTTCGTAAGTGAAACGGCCTTCCATCGCCAATTCCAGCATAACAATGAGCGAATGCTGGATCAGCGGACCTCCGGAAGCGGCTTTCAGGCAACTTCCCTCCTTTTCGGAAAGGAGATGCGGGGCATGGTCGGTCGCCACAATATCGATCGTGTTGTTATTAACGGCTTCACGCAGTGCTGTACGGTCTGCCAGCGTCTTAATCGACGGGTTCCATTTGATACGGTTTCCGAACTGTTCATAATCGCCATCGTGGAACCAAAGATGATGCACACATACTTCACCTGTGATCTTCTTTTCACTAAGCGGAAGCTTATTGCTCAACAAAGAAAGTTCTTTTGCTGTCGAAAGATGCAGAATATGCAGACGGGAACCGAGACGGGTAGCCAGTTCGACTGCCTCGGACGAGGAAGCATAGCAGGCTTCCTCGCTACGGATCTTACTATGGAAGGAGATATCCAGGTCGTCACCGTGCAAGCCCGTATAATGAGCGATGTTCCGTTTGATGACCTCCTCCTTTTCGGCATGGATAGCGATAAGCATTCCGGCTTCGCCGAAAATACGTTCCAGGCTATCCTTCTTATCGACCAACATATTACCGGTGGAAGAACCGAGAAAGAGTTTCAGACCCGGCACACGGCTACGATCCAGTATACGGATTTCATCCATATTGTCGTTCGTCCCGCCGAAGAAGAAGGAATAGTTAGCAACCGACGTTTCAGCTCCCCGTTGCAATTTCCATTCCAGATCGGCAAGAGTTGTCGTCTGAGGCTTCGTATTCGGCATATCCATGAAGGTAGTCACCCCACCGGCTACGGCAGCACGGCTTTCGCTGGCGATATCGCCTTTATGCGTCAATCCTGGTTCACGGAAATGCACCTGATCGTCGATAGCACCCGGAAGCAGGTATTTACCTGTAGCATCTATCACGGTCGCATCACCGGACTCAGCCGGAATTATCCCTTCATATACTGCGGCAATCTTATCATCTTCGATCAGTACCGAACCGGTGAAGGTGCGGCCTTCGTTAATGATAGTGGCGTTTTTTATCAGCGTTCTATTCATATTTCTTTTATTTTAGTCGTGACAAAGGTACGAAATTCTCCAGTTTTAATATTCCCAAAGAAGACGGGATATGGAAATCCGGTTCGGCAGCATCAGGGACGATCCAGGACGACCAGATCACGCGCTCCCCGGCATCGTCGAAATAATCGGCCCGGTAAACACCCATGCGGATTTCACCTTCCGGAGAAATCAACCCTAATTTTCTTAGCGTCTTCAACGAAATGCTCCCTTCCACACGGTAAGAATCTTTGCCGACGGAAGTTACCAACTTCAAATCCTTGAAGTTCCAGTTAAAATCAAACTTACGATAGTTATGCGCTTCATAATCCATCACTTTCCCCTTCGGATCGATCTCCGCACAATAATACGTCTTCATCTCCGGATCCTTGCTCATAAAAAACTCGATCCGGTCTCCATTACCGACAGAAGCCTCCGTCTTCTCGTCATTATAAACCAAAGTAGTATCAGACACCTCATACAGGAAATACAGGTTCTTTTGATCATGACAGGCATAAAAAGCGGTTTTGTCTTTTTCCGCCCCGTCCCAGGGAGCGATCAGGCCAGTTACAGCCGGGACGTTTTTCCAGTCGTCTTGTTTACCATCCACTTTGATTCCTTTGGAAAAAGGAGCACTGATAAACGGTTGGGCAGAAATGCTTTTTCCCGGTTCATGGCAGGGAGGGAAGACGATCTTCACATCCTTCCCATTCATTTTGAGCGACAGGGAATGTTGCTTGTGTGTCGGATCGGCAGCTTCGATCAACCAATTTCCATTATGCAGACGGAACATATAAATACCCGGAGTCTGTAAATCGACCTGCAAGTCTTTTTGCAAGTTTACTACCTGCGGCTCATACGCCGTCACATAAAAACAGTTGCCGGCAGCAACAGCCTGAATGGATGTGTCATTCCGGATCACCCGGATATCCTGTACTGCAAAAGCTGCGGTTTTTTCGGCGGTAGAAGCTGGAAGGACCAAATATTGGTAATCGGCGTTATCCTCTCTTCCATGATCGATATAGAGACCAACAATCTCTCCTTCTACCGTTTTAGGAGCATATGATCCCATAAAATCACACCAGCGCCCGGATCGCTTTTCCGAAATGACCACACATGCGGAAGGTTGTAACAGAATATACCCTGTGTTATCATGGAAGAAACGTTGTTCCTCCGGAGAAGAAACATACTTTCCCTGTACCGGCAACCAATTACCATCGGCATATCGGAGCAAATCGCCCCGTTTCACCCGCTGGTCTACAGATGTCGTAACCGCCAAAATGCTGTCCGAACGAATCCCAGCACCTAAGCAAAGGACATAATCGCGGGTAAAGATCCAGGACTTGTGCGCCTGCAAACCATCCCGGTCCAAGACCATTGCCGTCATTCCGGTTTCACCATCCGTCACACCTCCGACAAAGGCAGTCTTATTCCTCACATGCGCCCCATAATTGAAAAAAGCAGGAACGGGAGCCTCGCTCTCATAAGCGGTAATGCCTGGAATCTTCCGCCAGTCCCAGAAAGGAAAAATATTCAGATACTCGTCACCACGACAGTACGTATAAAGAGCACCGTCGCCCATATAAAAGCCTTTCAAATTATCTTCGTTCACCAACTCCGTGCCAATCACCCGGTCAGAGGCCATCTTGACCGAAGCCATCCAGGTGGAGGAACGATGAACGGTCTGATCAGAATCCCAGAAATGTTTATGCCCGATGAAAGCGCTACCTTTTCTTTCGGGAGCATAGTTATCTTTCAAGAACTCATTCATCTGCCGGATATCTTCGGCGGAACTGCCACGCATCAGGGCATTCGTGGCAAAAGCCAGACTGAATGCCTTATGTATCTGCCCGCTATGAAACAATTGCCGATCCAGTGCATTGACATCCATATACCCTTTCCAGACAATCCAACGATAGCCGTTCAGAAGGAAAGAATTCAAAATTCCCTGTTGCTCCTTGTTCAGGGCAAAAACGGTTCCCGCAAACAGGCCGGAATAAGAACTCATCTCCGTCAGGAAAGCCAATCCGTAGTTTCCGAATTGTTGCTGCGGTCCGTGCTGATGAAAGCTCCAGTCGCTTTTGATCCCTTCCTGCATACCAGTCGTAATCTCGGATACAATAGTATCACGGGCAGCCTTTACCAATTCGAAATCATCCTGCAACAGTCCACGCATCAACACATTCCCGGCAAGCCAGACTTTATTCTGTCCTGTCATGCCGAACTTGGCATTTTCCATCACCTCGATGGCGGCTTCCTTTTCCTCCGGGTTCAATTGTTCTTTCATCAGGAGGAAAGCTGGTCCCAATGTCTTGGGAACACCGATCTGGTTATACCACCAGTTCTTACAGACCGGTTTCTCCCGAAACCAGTAGCCCAATGCCAAGTGAATGACCGATTCGAGCTTCGGTCCCCAATGACAATCACCCTCTTCAGCCCTGTACAGCTTGGCTAGTTCCAGCACCCGGTCGGCATGTTCCTTGACAGACCAGCCCGATCGTTTCTGGTCGTTATAGTTAATATCCGGCCAGGAACCGTCTTCCCGGATCGTTTCCATATATCCCGTTATTTTCTCCACGTTGAAAGGATAACGCTGGTGGAGTTCAACAACAACCTGATCGGATATTTCCGTTTCAGGCTGTATGCCTGACAAGAGTTCCACCAATGAAGCCGTCCGGTCGTCATTCGATATAAAAGACTGGATATAGTTTTGTTGAAGCCGTTCCAATTCCTGTTGCGGTGTCTGTGCAAACAATGGAACCGCCACAAAAGAAAACAAAAGAAAAGAGACTTTATTTCGTAAATTCATGGTATATAATTATAGAATATAATACAACATAGCAGCTACGGCTGCCCCGGCTATCGGTCCTAAGACCGGAATCCAGGCATATCCCCACTGGCTTCCGCCTTTTCCCTTTATCGGCAAAAAAGCATGCATGCAACGGGGAGCCAGGTCACGTGCCGGATTAATCGCATAGCCGGTCGGACCACCCAGGGACAGTCCGATCACCCAAACCGTAAACGCCACTGGCAACGCCCCTACGGAACCCAACCCGATCGGTAACGTGCTATTACTATCTTTCAAAGAAAGTTCACCACCGGTGATATAGAACACGACAAACATCAGGGCAAACGTCCCAACCGCTTCCGTCAAGAAATTAATCGCCGGATTCTTTATCGCCGGACTGGTACAAAACACACCCAACATGGTGTCCGGATCGTCCGTCGCCTCAAAATGGTCTTTATAAACAAGCCAGACCAAAAGCGCTCCTAAGGCCGCACCTAACATTTGAGCAATGATATATTGAAAGACGTCGCACCAGGGAAAAGTCCCCCCGATAGCCAACCCGATGGAAACCGCCGGATTCAGATGTGCCCCACTATAAGGACCCGCCACCACCACTCCTATGAACACGCCCAAAGCCCAAGCTGTCGTAATCGCCATCCAGCCGGCACCGTGTCCTTTCGTTTTGCTCAGGCACACGTTTGCCACAACGCCTCCTCCCATCAGGATCAGAAGCATGGTTCCCAAAAATTCCGCTACGAATGGAGTCATGATATTAGATTTATGATTTTTAATTTATGATTTATTTGTCAACCGCCCAGTTCAAGCTCCTACCGACCGCTTTATGCCATTCGGTAAGCAAAGCCTCGGCCGTTTCTTCATGCATTTCAGCACTAAAGATATTATCCAAGGACCACTGTTCTTTCAGTTCATCCACATCTTTCCAGTAACCGATCGCCAACCCTGCCAGATAGGCGGCACCCAAAGCTGTTGTTTCGAGAACACGAGGACGGACTACCGGACAACGGCAGATATCTGCCTGGAATTGCATCAGAAAATTATTGGCAATCGCTCCACCATCCACACGGATCTCTTTCGGCTTGGCATGTATATCGTTTTCCATAGCCATCAGGACATCGTAGACCTGATAGCAAATACCTTCCAGGGCAGCACGGGTCAGATGGGCGGCACTCGTTCCGCGCGTGATTCCGATAATGGCACCACGGGCATACTGGTCCCAGTAAGGGGCTCCCAATCCGGTCAGCGCCGGAACAAAGTAGACCCCGCCGTTATCCGGCACGGAATTAGCCAACTGTTCCGTGATAGCGGCGCTCTGTATCAGTCCTAACTCGTCACGCAACCATTGAACGACCGCTCCACCGACAAAAACACTTCCTTCCAATGCATATGTCACTTTTCCATTCAATTTCCAAGCAATCGTCGTCAACAGATTATTTTGAGATAAAACGGGCTTGCTTCCGGTATTCAGGATCATAAAGCATCCTGTCCCGTAGGTCGTTTTGATCATGCCGATATCCGTACACAACTGTCCGAACAGGGCAGCTTGCTGGTCACCTGCCATCCCCGAAACAGGAATACCAGTCTTAAAGACAGGAGTAGAAGTCTCGCAATACACCTCGCTGCTGCTTTTTACTTCCGGCATCATGGATGCCGGAATTTGGAAAAGGTCGAGCAATTCCTTATCCCATTCCTGCGTATGGATATTGAACAGCATCGTACGGGAAGCATTCGTGATATCCGTAATGAATTCAGTTCCGCGAGTCAGTTTCCAGACCAGCCAGGAATCGACCGTACCGAAACAAAGTTCTCCACGCTCGGCACGTTCCCGGCCCCCCTTCACATGATCCAGAATCCAACGTATCTTCGTGGCGGAGAAATAAGCATCGATCACCAATCCGGTCTTCTGCTGGATCAGAGAAGCATATCCCTTTGCCTTCAATTCTTCGCAATAGTCTGCCGTACGTCTGTCCTGCCAGACGATGGCGTTATAGACCGGAAAACCGGTCTCCCGGTCCCATATTATCGTCGTTTCACGCTGGTTGGCAATACCGATACAAGCAATATGCGCATCCGTCACATCCGCTTTAGCCATAGCCTCCTTTATAGCAGACGATTGTGTGTACCAAATCTCGTTCGGATCATGTTCCACCCAACCGGGCTTAGGAAAATACTGCTGGAATGTTTTCTGCGCCAGCGTGATGATATTGCCCTGATGGCTGAAAAGGATGGCTCTCGAAGAGGTCGTCCCCTGGTCGATAGCCAGTACGTATTTATTTCTGAAATTCATATCTTTCGTCTCATTAGATTATTCATTCAATATATAATGGGAGGCTACCCGGTTAAAGTCTTTTAACTGGGCATTCCGCCATGTATGGTCCTTTCCCCGTTCCTCTGCTAAAATAGCAGCCACGGCGGGAGCCATTTGCATCGCGGCACGTGCATCCATAAAGAGTATACGCAACCGGCGTGCCAAAACATCCTCCAGTGTCCGTGCCATTTCGTTCCGGACGACCCAGGTGACCTCTCCTCTAGTAAAAGCATATTGAGGATGCAGTCTCTCGGCCATCTCCGGCGAGGAATCCGTCAAAGCCCGTATCTCATCCGCATCTGTCCCATACACATACAACGGATCGGAAAAGTCCGGATTCGGACGGGAACCATGAACAGGATAATGCTCCGTCACACACTCCCGTGTCGGGATATGCATATAACGGATCGCATAGTCCAACGTGTCCTGCGCCATCTTCCTGTAAGTTGTCCATTTTCCACCGATAATCGTTATCAAACCGGATTTTTCCCGGATCAGTTTATGGCTCCGGGATATCTCCTTTGTCTTCTTACCTTCATTACGGGGAGCCGCAAGCGGACGGAGACCGGCAAATACGGAGAGGACATCGCTTCGACGGGGAACCCGTGTCAGGTACTTCCCTGCAGTGTCGAGTATAAATTGTATTTCCTGTTCGAGTGCGACCGGTTCTGTTTCGGTATGCTCCATCAAAGTGTCGGTCGTACCTACCACCACTTTGTTATGCCAGGGAACGGCAAAGAGTACACGTCCGTCGGATGTCTTCGGGATCATCACGGCACAATCGCTCTCCAGGAAAGATGCATCCAAAATCAAGTGTACTCCCTGACTCGGACGCACGGTCGGACGATTTTCCGGCTTGTCCATCTGCAGGATATCATCAGCAAAGACACCTGTCGCATTGATAACGGAACGGGCTTTTACGGAATAGATCGCCCCCGTTTCTTCGTCACGTACCTGCACACCGGATACTTTACCTGCTTCTTTCAGGAGAGAGATTACATTCATATAATTCAAGACACATGCACCGGCATCGACCGCCGTACGGACGAGATTAATGGCCAGGCGCGAATCGTCAAACTGTCCGTCATGATAAAGCACCCCCGCCATCATCCCCTCACGACGGAGCATCGGAACTGTCCGGGCCACCCGTTTAGGGCCGATACAGACAGACCTTCCGAGGCTGAGACCACGCGCCATCAGATCATAAAGAACCAGTCCGATCGTATAAAAAGGTCCCTCCCACCAACGGTAGCAAGGGATCAGGAAGAGTTGGTCTTTCACCAAATGCGGAGCATTATGCCGGAGCAAGCCCCGTTCACGAAGCGCTTCACGAACCAAAGCAATATCGCCCTGCGCCAGATAACGGACACCTCCATGTACCAGTTTCGTACTCCGGCTGGAAGTTCCCTTCGTAAAGTCCGAACGTTCAAACAAAGCCACGCTGTATCCGCGGGTCACGGCATCGAGCGCCACACCCAGACCGGTAGCCCCCCCGCCAATCACGACAAAATCAAATATCCTGTCTTTGTCATACAATTGAGAAATGATAGATTCCCGTTCCATATCCCGCGTCATTAAAAGTTAACACTTACAAATCTAACAAATAAATTCCGATTATGGTTCCGCCATCATAAAAAAGAAACATACGGGCATAAAAAAGAAATGCATGGGCATGGAACGACAATTCCACAACCATGCATTTTATTACATTCAAAGGCAAACCTGTCTTCTACTCAAACATCTTATCGATACCCCCCACATCTGTCGGCGTCTGCTTCCGTTCCTCTTCGGTGGTCATCTTGCACGGATCCTGATATTGTTCGGGAATATCGAAATCTTCTTCCTGCGAATAACCCAACGTTTTGTCGGCATAGACTTTCTGCATATAAAGCCCATAGATCGGCAGAGCCATACTGGCTCCCTGTCCTTCCGACATCCGGTCGAAATGAATAGAGCGGTCTTCACCTCCGACCCAGACACCGGACACCAAGCTCGGCGTAAAGCCCATAAACCAGCCATCGGAGTTATTCTGCGTCGTACCGGTCTTTCCTCCCATCGGCGCTGTAATGCCATAACGGGCACGGATACGGCCGCCTGTACCACCGTCTATCACATTTTTCAACATGTGAAGCATCTTATAAGAAGCATCTTCCGTCAAGACCTCACTCATCTGCGAATTGAAATTCGCAATCGTGTTGCCGTAAGCATCCTCTATGCGGGTTACATACAAAGGTTCGACCCGTATGCCCTTGTTAGCAAAAGTCGTATAACCACTTACCATTTCACCGACCGATACATCCGGCGTCCCCAAGCAAATCGAAACCACTGGGTCCATTTCGTTCTTCAATCCGAACGAATGCAGCAGACGGACAAACGTATAGGGAGATAACTGGCTCATCAACCAAGCCGTCACCCAGTTATCGGAATTCTGCAACCCCCACTGAACAGAGACCATCTCACCGATCCGTTTCTTATTCGAGTTACGGGGTTCCCAAAGCCGTCCGTTCTCATCGGTCAGACGCTGTTGTACGTGCAGCATCTCGTCACATGGACTGATTCCTTCGATCATGGCAAGGGAATAGAGGTAAGGTTTAATGGTCGAACCTATCTGGCGACGGCCTCCATTTACCATATCATATTGGAAATCATTATAATCAATACCACCCACATAAGCTTTCACATGGCCGGTGCGCGGGTCCATCGACATGAAACCGGTACGCAGGAAACTCTTATGATAACGAATCGAATCCAATGGCGACATCGTCGTATCTATAGCTCCCCCCCAACTGAACACACGCATCTCGACCGGTTCGTTGAAGGCAGCCTTTATCTCTTTCTCACTCGCTCCCGCCTTCTTCATGGCACGATAGCGGTCCGTCTGGTGCATAGCGTGCATAAAGATCGTATCCACCTCACCTTGACGTAAGTCACGGGAGAACGGTGCATAACTTTTTCCTCTCTTCTCTTTGAAAAATGCAGGCTGAAGATAACCTCCGATATGCTCACGGACGGCATCCTCGGCATATTTCTGCATACGGGAATCGATGGTCGTATATATTTTCAAACCATCCGTATACAAATTATAAAATTCGCCATCGGCTTTTTTGTTCTTGTTACACCAACCATATGCCGGATTTGTTTCCCAAGCAACCGAATCTTCCCTGAATTGTTGCATCTGCCATCCCCGGTAGTTTTTACGTTCGGGCTTCTTCGCCGTCAAAAACAGGCGCAGATATTCGCGGAAATAAGGAGCCAATCCTTCCTTGTGGTCCATACGGCTAAAATGGAGCGTGAGTGGCAAAGCTTTCAGCGAGTCACATTCCGCCTGCGTTATATAGCCGGCTTTCTGCATTTGCTCCAAAACCGTATTGCGCCGTCCGCGTGTCCGCTCGTTATGGCGTCTGGGATTAAAATAAGAGGGGTTCTTACACATTCCGACAAGTGTCGCCGCTTCCTCGATCTTCAACGTCTTGGGTGTCTTTCCGAAATAAACACGGGCAGCAGACTGGATTCCCACAGCATTATATAGGAAGTCGAACTTGTTCAGATACATATTGATGATCTCTTCTTTCGTATAATAACGTTCAAGCTGGACGGCAATCACCCATTCGATCGGTTTCTGGAACAGACGTTCCATCATATTGTCAACGCTTGGAGAAAACAACTGTTTTGCCAATTGCTGCGTAATGGTACTGCCGCCGCCACCACTTTTCTGCATCAAAATGCCTCGCTTGACAACTGCACGAAACAGTCCCTGCGCGTCGATACCGCTATGTTCGGCAAAGCGAACATCTTCCGTCGCGATCAACGCCTTCACCAAATCGGGCGAGAGATCGTTGTAATTGACCATGATGCGGTTATCTTGGCTATGTGCATAGATACCGAGTGTTTTCCCATCGGCAGACACAACTTGCGAAGCATATTTATCAATCGGATTTTCAAGCTGTTCGACCGGCGGCATATAGCCTATCGAGCCTTTAGCTATTGCTGAAAACAATACAACTACAGCACCTACCGCTATGGCAAACAACACCCAGAACGAAATTATAATACCTTTTGTTATCTTTGAAGCCACTTTTCTCTATCTTTCTTGTTTTGGGCACAAAGGTAATAATTTATAAGACACTCCTTCACCACAGTATCAAGCAATTTATGTTAAACCAAATACTTCGCCAATAAATAGCCGCCGCCTAACAACCAGATATACAATACTGCCGCCAAAATAAAAGGTTTCGCTCCGGCTTTCTTAAACTTCTCGATGCTGGTTTCCGTACCCAATGCCGTCATAGCCATCGTCAACATAAATGTATCTATATGATTGATCCCATCCACAACCGTATGAGGCAACAGGTCAAAGGAATTAAAACCGATCACGGCCAGGAAACCGAAAGCGAACCAAGGAATCGTGATCTTGCCCCGTTTTGCGGTAGCGGCTGCCGTTCCCTTTACGCCATCGGATACAACTTTCACGGCGGTACGTGCCAAAGCAAAACTCATTATCACCAAGACAGGAGCCAACATCATGACACGAATCATTTTCACGATAATGGCTGTATCCGAAATTTCCTTTCCCATCGCATTCCCCGCTCCCACGACGTGCGCCACCTCGTGCAAAGTCGATCCGGTATAAAGTCCCATCTGTTCAGGCGTCAGGTCCAATATGCCTGCACGGTATAGGGCCGGATAGATAAACATTGACAAAGTTCCGAAAATAACGACCGTCGAGACAGCCACCGCTGTTTTATGCGGCTCACTTTTCACGACCGGCTCAGCTCCCAATACAGCAGCAGCTCCACAGATCGCACTACCGGTGGATGTCAGCAAAGCGAGATCCCTATCCATCTTCAGCAAACGCCCGACAAACAAACCTATAAAGATGGTAGCCGTCACTATAATCGCATCGATCAGTATGGCCGGAAGCCCGATCTCGACCACGCTTTGAAATGTCAGCCTGAAACCATACAACACGATACCGGCACGCAGTACCTGCTTCGTACAAAACAAAATACCGGGCACCCATGTCTCAGGCAGATGGTTGCGTAAACTGTTCGCATATACCATCCCCAACAGGATACCGACAATCAGAGGGCTGAAGGATAGATTTTTGACAAAGGGAAACTCTGCAATGTAAAAAGCAGAACAAGAGAAAAGGGCGATCAACAGAATGCCATGAAGTACGTTACTCCTTTTTTCGCTAAACATATTCAATCAAGTTTAAAATCCATTACTTTTTAAAACCGTGACAAAAGTAAGCCTTTTTTCCTCTATCCTTTCCTAATATGTTTTTATAGGGTATAACACCAGGTTATCGCCAGTTTTGGCAGGCATATCGGATAAAGCTCTCTTCCACTCCCCCGTTCTGTCCCTGCGGCTCGGCAAAGGTAAACATCCGTTCGGCATGGAACCCGTCCACTTCGATCACCTTCAGCCTGCCGGACATCAATTCGCGGGTTACGGCACGAATAGAAACAATTCCCAACGCCTCGGAGTTTTCCAAAAACAGCTTTATACTTTCCGTACTCCCCATTTGCAACAATACATTCAGTTGCGAAAGTTTAATCTGATGTTCCGCCAGAGCAGCTTCCACCACATCGAGCGTCCCCGAACCGTTTTCTCGCAGGACAAGAGGTAGCGTACGGAGTTGTTCGAGCGAAATCTCGTCATAGGCCGCCAGCGAGCAGCCCGTATGCGCCACGACGACCAGTTCGTCTTTCATAAAAGGCGTATAGTGAAGCGTACTCTGATGTGCCGTTCCTTCGACCAGACCGAGGGTGATCTTTCCTTCCCGCAACGCCTGTTCGATATCACGGCTGTTCCCGTTCAGCAAAGAGACTTTTATCTCCGGAAACTTCTTGATAAAAGAGGCAAGAACAGGCGGCAGCACATATTGGGATATCGTCGTACTTGCCCCCAACCGCAGTTCCCCTGCAAAATTATCCGTCAACAGATTCATCTCGAAGTCCATCTGCCGGTATGCAGCCAACAGCTGTTTCGTATGCGACAGCAGCAATTCTCCGGCATGGGTCAACCCGATACGACTTCCCACACGATCAAACAACGGTGTTTTATATTGCACCTCCAATTCATGAATATGTTTACTGATAGCCGGCTGGCTGATAAACAGTTCTTTCGACGCTTTCGTAAAGCTCAAATTCGTAGCTACGCTATGAAATACTTTCAGACGGAAATCCATACATATATTACTTTCTACTTTATCAAACTCATTAACGTATCATAACTGTCAATCCCTCTTTTTTCCATGAAATCCAATTGTGCAAAGATAATCAAATTGTCACTCCCCTACCGAGTAAATCGGATTAATATGCCGGGTAAAATAAAATACCCAAGCGGGTAATATATTTTAACATAACAATCCGATTGCAAAACACATAAATAATGAACATTTTGACAAACCTAAAACCGTGTATTCTTGGTATCAAGGATGATAGTTCCTAATTCAACTATCATGCAACTATCATTGCACTATCATAGTTAGCCTGTCACCTTTGGATTTTTCCAAAAGAAACAGACAAATTTGACAAAAGCAGGCGGATCTTTTCGCGACATCCCTCGTTTTAGCAGAGTTATGACCCCCTTCTGCATGGCCCTGAGACCCGGATGTCCAAGGTATCGAGGCCCGGATGTCAGGAGAAACAGATAGGCAGTTGCCTGAAAATAAGCTATATGATTTCTGTAAAAATGTACTTGTTTTTATGATAGTATGATAGTGGAAAATACAACCGTCATGCCATCTATCATTCCATATATCCATTGATTTTTAACAGATTGAAAACAAAGCATGATAGTATGACAGTTATTTTAGCGATAAAGCCTATATTATCGACACATCTCCTTGTCCCCGCGCTTGACGCGGGGCCGCAAAAGAGCAGACCTTATCAATCAGATGTTTATATGGCCTGTTCTATTGTGGTCCCGCGTCAAGCGCGGGAACAGGATAGTTTTGGCACATTTACATTTGCAGTATTAAATATCACAATAAAATATAAGTGTATATTTGAAAAGAAGAGTTGCAGTGAACTAACTTTGACACTAGTCTTAAATGACTATAGGCTGAATCAGACTGCAACTCTCTTAATGGGAGAACCTAGCCAGTTAGAATTGTAGGCTCACGACCTAATAAATGTATTAGCTGTTTCTCCTTCATGTTTAATACTGGGATAACAAAATTATGAATTATTCTCATTTTGTAGGTCTTGATGTAGGGAAAAAAACTTTCGATGCATCATTAATGTCTGCAGACGAAAAAGAGTTGTCTCACAAGTCTTTTGATAACACATCAGAAGGGATCCAATCTTTATTGGATTGGATAGCAGGTTATCATCTCTCTTTATCCCAACTCTTGTTCTGTGCTGAAAACATGGGAAGCTATGTCACAGAGTTATCTGTTTCCAGTGTCTCCATGGGATTTTCCCAGGCTTTGGTTTGCCCGTTGACCATCAAGAAGTCCATAGGCTTGCAACGAGGCAAAAATGACCGCATTGACACCAAAAGGATAGCGAACTATGCGGTATTACATTATCGAAAATTAGAGTTATACAAATTACCTAACAAAGACTTGGTGAGACTGCGGGGATGGATTATTATACGTGACAATTTGGTCAAGCAAAAAGTATCAAGCATAAAGTTATTGGAAACATTCTCCCAGATGGCTAAGTTGGCTGATGTGACAGAATCCATTTTTTTTGGAAGAGCAGCTCAAGTCGATAAAAGAAAAGATCCTGGAAGTGGAAGAAGATATGGAGCAACTAATAGCCGCCAGTACATCGCTTTACACAAACTACTTGCTATTAAGAAGTATAAAAGGAATAGGAATTATCAATGCCATTGTATTACTGTGTGTTACTGACAATTTTCAAAGATTTGACAACCCGAGGAAATTTGCCTGCTATTGTGGGGTTGCCCCATTTGAACATACTTCAGGTATTTCCATACGGGGAAAAACGCAGACTTCTTCATTGGCTAACAAAGAAGTAAAAGTATACCTTACCCGAGCAGCTATTACTGCCATATCTTGGGATCCGCAGATGAAAGCATATTATAAAAGGAAAATAGCGGAGGGAAAACATAAAGCATCTGTAATCAATGCTGTAAGAGCCAAAATCATAGCAAGATCTTTTGCTGTGATACGAAGGCAGACTCCATTTGTAACATTAGCCGTATAATAAAAAAGGTCCTTAACTTCGAAAACATCTTAGGTTTAGGAAGTAGCTATACACTTCTGAAGAGTTGTTATGTCTATATACGAACTTACCCAAGGATACGTTAATGTTCGTAAACTTGGGTAAGATTTGAGAGATATTGTTTGGAGAGGACTTAGAATTCATCTCCTTTTGTCTCTCTTGCGAGAGAAAGATCAGCGTACTATCACCTTTTCGACCTTGACTGCGCCGTCCTTGCCTTCGGCATGGACAACATAGACACCGGCCGGCAGGTTGAAGGTGTACTGGGTCGTATTCAAGTTCATGTAGTTTTTGACCATCGCGCCGCTGAGGGAGTAAACTTTGATGTTACGGACTTCCTGGGTGGATGAGACAATCACCTTGCCACTTTGCACCGAATAGACCGCGATCGCATTATCCCCCACACTTCCGATAGCGGAACTGCGCAGATAGTAGCGCCCATGACTTTCGCCGGAGATTTCCAGCGTATGGCTATCCCCTTCCAGCAGTGTGCTCTTGCGTGTATAAGCATCATACAGATAGAGCGGCTCAGCCAATTGGTCCATCCCTTCGATCGTCACGGTCACATCTCCCTTGCGGCTATTGTAAACCCCTACAGGGATATTGTCGATGCTCCGCAGAGCATTCACCTGTGCGGCGCGGTTGCCGGCAACGGAATAGGCTACCGGTGCATCCAGTTCGGAGTCGAGAAGGACGACGGCATCTTCCTGCGGCTGGTAGGCATTGCTGGCCTTGTCGCGCAGGGTGATTACCGAACGGCCTTTCTTCCCGTCACGGTCGGCGGTCAGTGTCAATACGGGGGAGGTGGCGGAGATGGAGCGGGTAACGGGAGATGTTGCCGTTGCCTCTGCTTTGGTTGCCATCATGCCGGTATTGAAGTTGACAACGGCAGGTTTATCAGGAGCAACTGTTGCTGGATCCACTTCCACGAAGAAAGCCTCCATAGGTGCGATAAAGCCGGAAATTGCTTTCCCACCTGCTCCATCTTCTGTTTCTGTTCCGGTCCAACCTACATCCGGCGTTCCGACAATAGCTTCAATGCCCCTCTCTCTGTCTAATTTCCAATACTTCTTTTGCAAACTTTGGTTATTAGTCCCATTAAAGAATTGATGCATATTCAGATAGGTCATATACGGATTACCCACTAAGTAGTGTGTGCCGTCACCATCGACATCGTTTTCCAGAGTAATTGCTATAGCCTCGCCATTTGCCAATCTTCCACTACTGTCTCTCTCTGTCGGTTGGGGAGAAAGTTCCGGACCAGCAGCGCGAGTAGCCGGAGCCGATTCATACTTGTAGTCCAAATCCGCCTTCGGCAAACGAACTGTTGCACCCTTTCCTGCTACCCGGGCATAGAAACCTTTACCGAGGGTATAGGGAACCCAGACATCGTTATACTCGATGCTCCAGTTGGATTTGACGGCAGCCACACGGCCTGTATCTTTAACAGCTGTTCCATCCTCAGTATTCGATACCGCATAGGCAACCGCCTTATCCCAAGCCTTCTGATAGAAAGCCGGATCCCAACGGCTGTTTGTCCCTTCTTGATATGTAATATAATCGAATGCCGGAGTATTCTGGACTCCGTCGGATAACGTGTACATATCCCCTGCATAAACGGATTTCAACGGAGAAGACATCCAGTAAGAAGAGTCTTCCTTCATTGTAAATTCCACACGTGCCGTGTCATACGTCAGATATTGCTGGCTCATCAAGGTGGCACCCGGTTTGAAGTAGATTTCTCTTACTTTGTTGCCGTAATAGGGAACGATCTCATATCGATCTGTAGATACACTATCGACAGCCATATCGTAGGCTATACTATCCGTTGCCATATGATCCAATGGTAAAACAACATCTTTACGAAGTTCCTTTTCATCCTGCAACGCTAATTGTTTACTATCCGGAATTGTAATCTTTGTAAAGTACAACGGTGAAAAAGCTGCTGACATCGGATAACTGTAGCCGTTGGCATCCTCCGTAGATTGTCCAAAAGCATCCAAGAATATTTCACCTTTGGTTGATCGATGCCAATTTGCATTATCACTATACCACGAACCTGTGTCATCACCTTTCCAGGTCAAATACTCTGGAACGATCTTGATCAACAATCGGGCATATCCCATACATGACCCTGGTATTGGATCAGTAGCACCTGCACTTTCATATTCACCAAACGGAATAAGCAACGAATAAATCTGTTCCGTTCCAAATACATCTGACCAATTTAATGTTTCACCAGTACGCAGTGTATTGTCAAAGACTAAAGACAATACATTATTCTTGTCATCAGCCTCATTATTGTCCGCATATAAATTTGTCAGTTTTGCAACCGGGATATACCTTTCTGCCGGATCCGCACTATTTGTAACCAAAAAGATCGTGTCGTTAGCTGTAACATGCTTCAGACAATGACCATCTGCGGGATCCATTCCGAAAGAGATCGCATTCTGAATCGGAATATCGGCAAGAGTCTTTCCACTTCTGATATTGGGTAACCCCAAACGCAGAGGTACTGTCCAAGAATCTGCGTACTGCACATCAGGGAAGCCAACAGACAATTCCGGCACATTCGACTGTGTCGGCAAATCCACGACTTGTGCATCCGTACAATAAAGTTTATCGGCTTGATCAGCCGGTAACCCTGTCCTACCTGAAACATAAGGCATAGCTACGATTTGATCTATAAACTGGAACGAGACTTGTTTTCCGGTCAATAATTTACCTTCGTTCAAAAGCCGCTTCAAAAGCTGTTTTTCAGCATCGTTTAGCACATTTGTATTTACAGCATCTATTGCAGCTTCAGTAATAGGTTGTACACCAAGATTTTGAGCAGTTCTAAGATCTGCAATTATACTCTTTAAATCAATATGATTCGGATCTGTACTAACACCTTCAAGCACTTTCAAATATTCCGTTTCAGGCCCCAAGAACCAGTCGAATGTATATTCTGTACCGGGATAAAGTTTTTCCAAGTCTTCCATAACCTTATCATCTATGATATTGCCATATTCATCTTGTGCGGGAGCAGTCAAGTGAGCATCCATATTGTGTATTTCTCCAATACAAGTCACACCGCCCGTTTCCGTCTTCGTATTGACAACGATACGGATAGAAGGCAACACATAGAACTCGGATATCAAAGTACATTTACTCCGCAGATTGACTACACTACTGGTTAGATTGTTCGAACCAAGGACATCAGCCGCACTGAAGAGTACAACAAAATATTTGCCCGATGCATACTCGTTGTTCCCATCAGCATCCACTCCGATAAGCTCATTCCAGAATTTTAAATCCGTATCCTCGACATCGATCGCACTCAGACAAATAGTTTTTCCTCCATCTTCCGTCCAAGGGCAACGGATACGAGGAACATGGAGTATACTATACAACTCTTTTATTTTAGCATTGTACAGATTTAATAAATCCGCATCAGCTAATATGGCAGATGAGGCCTTTAATGTTCCGCCACTATTTTGCAACCCTGTAATATCAATTTCTTTCGCATCCGGCCAATAATAGGGTGGCTTGTTTCCTTCCGGCCCCCTTTGCGTATCAGCATTATAGTCGTTTATCGCCCGTAAATTCATGGTGATTTCAGCTTCAAGCGCCTTTGCTCTCGAAGTAGGAAGGCCTTCTGTTCCACCTGTAGTCGCTATATATTCCCCCGGACTGGTCGGGACGGCGACACGTATACTTTTGGATAATCCCAATTGAGCAACATCCGGATCCTTATTGACCGTAATCCAAGTTTCTTCATCAGCCCCACTCTTGGTCGTATCTTCCACAAAGCCATAATAGATATTACCGACATGCATATTTATGGTTTCAATATCGGCATTCGGATCATCCCCCATCAAACCATACCGATATTTTCTTGTACTGACAGTCTTCAAATCAAATCCGGTCAATATGTCCGGATTCAAATCCCAACCCATGTTATGCAACAGGGTTTCATAAGACGAGCTTACGATCAAAGTAGACGCATCGCAAGCATCCTTACGCTGCACATCGATGTTTGGCAAAGAACGATAGACCTTGATTTCGTCGATACCGTAGTCCGCACCATTGGACTTGGGGCAATTATTGGATATTTCCAAGATATATCGGGATCGCTCATCATTCGAAATTTCAGCATTGGAGAATGAAAACTTGAATGATACCTGCTGCCAGAAGGCCGGATGGGCATTTGTTGGGTTAGCAGGTTTATGTAACAAAGCTCCTGTGTAATACTTGGTTAAAATAACTTCCGTACTATCACCCTTGTCATCATAGTCAATACGTTTAAATGTAAATCCGACATCGGCGTGAACTCCAGGATTAGTACCATTCTTATGTGCCAAGTCACAAATCCATGCGCTTACGATCAAAGAAGTATTAGCACATAAATTCTCCACCGGGATTTTTGTGATGACACCCGGTTCATCCGCAGCATCCAAATACATAAAATAGCCAAACTCAGCTCTATTTGTCGTTTCATTCAATCGGTCTACAACGGCTATACTATAGCCGTCTGTTGGGAAATAATCCATATACTGACCACCAGAGTAGTTATCGCCTCGCCGTGATATATCAGTATAGTTCAACGTTCTATACAACGCATATTCTCCACGTCCTACCGACAATCTACTATCCCTCTTATCAGCATATGTTTGAGGAGCAGCAAAAGCATAATAAGAGTCGGCAATTAATGGAGTTTTTCTGTAGTTTAAAGAAGGATCAGCAATCAAGGCTTCTTTAGACAATATTTCACCCTGTTCTTCAAAAGATATATTCTCCAGCAGTTCATACCGACCGTCGACCAGCAAACT
Organism: Parabacteroides johnsonii DSM 18315; assembly: GCF_025151045.1. Taxonomy (NCBI): domain Bacteria; kingdom Pseudomonadati; phylum Bacteroidota; class Bacteroidia; order Bacteroidales; family Tannerellaceae; genus Parabacteroides; species Parabacteroides johnsonii. Next base: position 861,731 of record NZ_CP102285.1, on the reverse strand, counting down.
ATCCTCAAAACGATCTTTATAATTCGGATTACTTCTAAAGCCATCCAGCTCACTTTCCGTCAGAGGCAATGAGAACGGCTCCAATATAATATTCAAAAGAGAAACCGGATACCACGTACTGCTATCGGCAGATACCTCAGTCAAGATATAACGCTTGTGTGAGACTGTTGTATCCATATCCGCTGTAGCAAATTTATAAGATAAAATATTAGCTTTGTTATCCACTTGCTCCAATTGGCCACCATCTTCCCCATACATCGTCCATCTTACATGTTGAGCAACTTGAGGAGTTGTTGTACCCATATAATAATTATCCAACCTTTCTGGCAACCTATAGTTCGTACCGTTTTGTATCGGGGTATGTATCGTATAAGTATGTAATACACATGCCGACTTATTGGGTGCTTTTAATAGAGTACTAATGTCTGAGGATATATTACTGCCCCCTATCTTCACAAGAGAATCCTTTGCCGCTTTTAAAGCTGCCGATCTTTCACTCGCATTTTTTATGATGTATTTATGGCGTACACCGATAGAATGAGGGGTTAAAAACCAATATTGATCTCCTCCTGTTCCCCGTTGTTCCCTATCCGCACTCGCCGAGCTTGCATCATAAACAAGAGTTATACCCTTTTCTATCTGATCTTTTGCAAACTTACATGTTATAGAACATGCATTCTTAGGGTAGTCTTCGTGCTTTGTTGTACTCCTATACCAAGCAAGACCATTAGAATATTCATCAAATTCATTTTTTTCAGTTAATCCAGTTATACTTCTTGTTCCATCGGCTGATTCCACATACCATCTGATATAACCATCCAGTTTATCGGAAGCATCATTTGTTTGGAATTCTATTGTCTTTGGCTCACCAGGTACAACATATAATATCTCTGTAATTTCAGAATTAGGGATAACCTCCTCATTTATTCGGTCCTCTTGTCCCCAAGCCACGCCCCCGCCCGCCAGCAACAGACCTGTGGCCAGCAGTAAAGTGCGGGTTGCCTTGTATATATTATATAATGTATAGCGTCTCATCATGCGTTACCTCCCTTCTTTCCGAACTTTATTGTTAATGTATAGGGTAATACGACTTCGGTTTCATCTTTTGTGGCGACCAAAGTCAGCTTGATTTTGGCTTCACCGGAAACCACTTCCTGGACTCGGATGGTGAAGCTACCCTTTGTCGGGCTGTCTGTTTCTTGACTACCACCATCAGTCACTTTGTCGGGAGTCAGCTTATAGCCATATATAGGTTGGGTGTCAGTTCCTCCAAGCCACTTCAAATTGGTCCACATATCCTCGTTGGTCGCCGTATCTCCTTCAAGGATCAAGCCTTCATCGTTTGAGTGTTCAACGTTCTCCATGACTCGGGCATTACAAAACTGCTCACCAGGCGTATGTGTTCCTGGATAATATTTCAAGCTCCAACCGGACGTCTGACCGTTCAACTTTTTCAACTCATAACCTATCTTTACCTCGCCGGCATGATCCAGATGAACCGTCTGGTCGGAAATGATAGCACCGTTAGGGAAGGTTAGCTGGATAGGTAATCCGCCAATCGGCATATGCTTTTGTGAAACGGTGACATTGGTGCTGGCATCGGAGATCAGCACCGGGATCTTCAGCAAGTCGTTGCGGCGGACGAAGTAGAACTTCGTATTCTTCGGTGCCAGGTCTTTTTCTACACCTGAAACATCAAGGGCGATTGTCATGTCGCTCGCGTTCGTCTCCTGGTTCTTATACGAGGTTTCATTGATATAGAAAGAATAATTATAAGGTTTGTCAGCATTACTGGCTAAAGACTGATTCAGTTCAAACTCTTTATCCTTTCCTTTTGTCCTTTCATCTGCATCATTCTCATTAGGGAAGTCTGGGGATTGCAATTTGTATTCATCTCCTTGTCCCTGCCCAACAAACAGATTTCCCTTTTCATACCCCAAATTAGTTGTCGCGTCATACGGGAACAAGAATATCTGGCCTGTGGTACGGAACTTGCCCATCGTTATCTTATTAAGCGTAACCTCCTTGCCTGTTCCATTCGTAACGTCAATACTCACTTTGCCTAACAGGCGGAATAAGCAAATAGACAATTGATTCTTGTTTGGATCATCAGTGATTACATGAGTGTATCCATAACTGCTCATCGGGATTTCGGCAGGAGTAGTATGAGTGGCATCTTTCACATATTTATCCATCTCCTGCATGGTAACGGCTAAATTCAGCATATCCGCTTCCGACTTTCCCTTTAAACCATTCAGGACCTCGTCTTTATCAGTAGTTACCAAGCCATCCAGATTGGTAAACGCATAGAACTTATACGTCTCTCCGATAATCAGATCCATGCCGACTTCCGTTTCCGAATCATCATCAACGTTATTCGCTGTCGTATTCGAAATGATGCTATCCACGCTAAAAGAGCTGTTGTTCAATTTCATCACCACGATCCACCAGTCTTTTATAAAATGTTCATGAGCGAGATCGGCTGAATCGGTATTAAAAATATCATTATCCCCCATCGCCTTCGTATAACTCGGCCTCGCACTATCCGCGCTCCCCAGCGTGATCGTCAGTTTGGCGTATTTCGTTTCGGGGATGTCGGGGGTGTTGCTGCTTTCGTCGGAGCAGGCGGGGAGCAGAAAGAGCAAGAGCAGTAGTGAGGGCGCTACTGCTTTTGCGGTTTTATATAGTTTGTTTTTCATATTTTTCTGTTTTTGTAGTTCACTTTTTTGTAGTTCACTTTTTTGTAGTTCACTTTTTTACAGGCCGGCATCGTTGATGCGGATCACCCAGTCTTTGACCTGGACTTTCAGGCAGGCGTAATGCACGATCGGGATTTCCGGATCGGGGATGACCGGGTCGGGGTCGGGATCTGGATCGGGGTCAGGATCGGGGTCAGGATCAGGATCGGGGTCCGGGTCGGGATCGGGATCGGGACAATCCGGGCAGTAGGTCGGGGTCAGGAAGAAGACGATGGAGTATTCGTCCTGGCGGTCGAGGTATTCCTGTGCGCTGATGTCGTGTCCCTCCATCTGGGTGAGGAGGAGGTAGTTGTTGAGGTTGATGTTGAGGACGTCCTTTTCCCAGTTTTTGTGGCGCACGATGAGGCGGTAGTTTTCGCCCGCCATCAGGCGCATGGTGTTCATTTCGGCCACGGCGACGGTTTGCATGGCGGGTTTGCCCATGATGCTGTCGCCTTCGGCAATGTTGACGTTTTTGGTCATATAAGGGAGGTAGGTGATCACGGGATCGTCCATCAGGCTGTTGTCATGGTCCATATAGCCGTTGTCGGCCTTGATCTCGAAGGTGAAGTCGCGGACGTCCATGCAGTTACCGTCGGTGTCCTGGAGGACGAAGCGCAGTTTGTTGGTGTTTTTGGCCAGCGAGACTTGCTTGTCTTCATGCTTGCTGCGCGTGACGACGAGGGTGTCGAGGCTGTGCCAGAGGGGCGTGAGTTCGCCCGGCTGTGTCGCGTCGGCCTCGCGCAGGGTGCGGAGGCGGAGTTCCTGGAGGGTGGTCGTTCCGGCTACGGGTGCGGGCCCGTCATAGGATTGTTCGTCGAGGCCGGCCCAGGTGACGGCGTAGTAGGTGCCCGGCTCGAGGTCCAGCTTTATGTTGTTGGCTTTCAGCTCTGCGCCTTCGATATCACGCCGCATGATGTAATTACCCTTGTTGTCGCAGATAAACAATGTGGCCTGATCGACCTCACGCTGGAAAGCATCGGCAAATTTCATATTATAATCGTAGACGAAATGCACGCGGTATTCGCAAGGCTGAAGCGAATCGTCGGCGAAGTAGTCGCACGCGGTCATACCGGCCAGCATCATCGCACCGATTGTTTTTGTCAATATTGTAGATATATTTCTCATATTCAGTTATACTATATTTTGTTTTCTGCCAAAGATAATTTGGTAAAGAAATCAGATTACAGATGCCCCCGGCCCCGCCTTCTCTCTCCGGCCGAAGCCGGGGCTTCTGTTTGAAGTTCCCCTTGGGTGCCGACGGGTTTGAACCGCCGGCAACCGCATGGGGTTTTATATATAAGTTGGAATGGGATCAGAGGATGATGCCGCCGTTGTTGCGGACTACCCAGTTCTTAACCTTGACAACAACATTCATCTTCGTTGTTCCATCTTCGTCCGGATTCTTAGGATCCGGAACCTCGATGCCGGACAGGCCTAATCCTGAAATTCCGGCAACAGTCAGATCATAAATGTTATTACGGACGATGTCGAACTCCATCGGACCGATCTTGTTATAATTGTCATTATTTTCATGACGAATCCAGTACAGATAGTAGCATTCACCATCAATATAAGATTTGACGTGAACGTATTTATCTGCATCTGCAAGAGCTGTTATATACTCCTTGAATGTTTTCAAATTTGCATTTTGATCATCTTTTTCCTTCAGACTTCCTAAAGTAGCATTATCCTGTGCAGACTCCAGATTCGTTTTCAAATAGGCCAGATATCCAAACACATCATCAACACGATTTTCCGTATATGTTTTCGATTCTTTAAAGGCCTTAACAGTCAGAGCGTCGAAAGTCGCAGAAACATCTTGAGCATCAGTCATAAATGTATTATAAAAATAATAATCATTACCACTATACTTATCAACATCCTCAACCTGCTGGGCCAAAGTATACGCGAAAATAGCTTCAAGAGAGGCGAACTTCATATCTTTGTGTGAACGATAGGTGTAGAATGTCAGATTATCAACATCAGTATCATCTCTTCCCCAATCTGAGTCGGCAGGATTCACGCTCTTATTGTCGGTATCGATCTGCATCGTTTGATCAGCATAATAAGTCGCTTTGAAAAGTACGCCGGTAGAGAAACCATTCAATGAGTTGGCCACATTTGTCGTATTTTCCATTGTATAGGCCAATGTCAAAGGATCCGTACCTGTCAAAGTTTTTGCTGTTAACTGTCGGCTTGCAAAAGCAGTAGTAGAGGTCGGTAATGCGTCATACCAAGCGCTATAAGTGTTAAAATTCTGTGATGTCATAGCACCACCTGTCAATGTTCCCGTCAAGTAATTACCATACGCTAATTGTTTATTTGCAGCAGCAGGTAATGCAGTCGTTGTTGTCGTCGGCATAGCAACGTTACCATCTGTAAATACTGTTACACCGTTTTTAAGGCGAGTCCACGGGTCGATGACGAAATTGGCTTTTCCATCTGTGTCATTGTATGCCTCGTCTTCCAGATAAACATCAGCAGGGTTAGCGGTCAAATCAAGTTCCTCCAATAAATTTGCTGCAACTTTGCTTGTCGCCCGCTTCAACAGATAAGAACCGGAAGTCAGTTGGTTTAAAACGGCAGCTTGTTGCAAAGCGACTTTATCGTCAGAGTTGACAATCTCATAAAGATAACCAGTAACATCTGCTGCCGGATTAATCCGGACTTTAGCTGCCAGACGTTCAACAAAAACTTCTACTTCAGGAATTTCCTGATCACCACTTGTTGCAGCCGGAAATTCTACTTCAGACCTATGGCCGGCATCATCAACCAACATATGCGTCGACATGACAAAGCCCTTGCTGTCAGTGTAGATAGAAGCCTGCAAATAATCTGCCAACTGCGCTCCAGTCGTAATACCAGCTTCATTAGCCAATGCCTCACTACCAATATTTGTCACAGCAATCACTCCATACGTATTGCCGGCTAACGTTGTTGCAGTTCCTTTTTCAGTCACCTTCACTTTGACTTCCGCCTGCCAACCATGCTTATCCGGATGGTCAGAACCTTCAGTATTGTCGACAGTCGTATAGCCGGTTGCGATAATATCACTTGTTCCGGTAAAATCAATCACATCAGTCGTAGCAGCATTACCATCCGTAAACAAGAATACAGTCAAGTCTTTTACTTCAGACTCTTCCTTTGTTCCAAGTTCATCATCATCTCCTTCTTCGGCAGAAGCAGACGCTTTTGTTGTTACTTCCGTTTTGATAACGACTTTCATTTTGGCAGTCTCGCCATTCAAATCCGAGTCATTCCCCCCGTTGTTCGGATCCTCGAAATCGTCCGAACAGGACACCGCCGCGCAAGCGAAGGCGAGTGCCCATAATGTACTTTTCATTTTCATTTCTGTTTGTTTTTAGAATTAGTAAAAAAGATTGTTTATTAAAATGATTTTCTTATTCCTTCATCTGCTTGACCATCTCCAGGTTGGCAGCTGCGGCTTCCGCCACTTCCGGCTTTGCGGCGAGGCGGCTGAGGGCCGTTTCGGCTTCGTCCCACTGTTCGGCGAGCATCAGGAGGATCGCTTCGGCAAGCTCTTTCTGAGGGGAGGGGGCTGCTTTGGCGAGGTAGCGGCGGGCCTTGTCGGCCTGGCGGTTTTGCAGGGCGATGTTGGCGGCGTTGAGGTTCGAGACGGGGTCGTCGGGATACATGCGGACGGCGATCTCGAACACCTCCTTATATTCGTCGCTTCCGGCCGGATAGCTGAGCGCGACGCGGTGCATCTCTTCGAGGCTCAGTTGCGAAGGGTCGCGGTAGATGATGTCGCGGGCTTCTTCGAGGGTGAAGTTGCGGATGTTGTATTCCACCACATAGTCCGAACGGCGCAGGGCAGGATAGATATCGGCCAGAATCTGCCGGTAGGCAGGGAGTTGCTTCAGTTTCCATTCGCGGGCGTCGGGGTCGGCGGGCTCGCCGGCACGGATGATGGCGAGGGCCTCTTCACGGCCTTCGATGTCGGAGGCGGCGAGGCGCGTTTCCAGTCCTTGCCAGTCTTCCGGCTCGGAGGCCACGTCACAGGGCACGCCGCTGAAATCATACAACTCCTTTACGTAGCCGAGCAAGGCTTCGGCACGTCCTTCCGCCAGGCGTTCGTTGTTGGCATAGGCGCCTTCGGGCGAAGCAAAGCCTTTGATGGAGACGTGGGTGATGGTCGCGTTCGTATTCTCCTTGACAGCTTCGATCGTGCTGCGGATGGCAGCCAGTTCGCCGGGGTTCTTGCGGTAGTCGGGACGGATCACGGTGCTGTTTACAAGGAAATCCAGGTAGGCCTGCCCATTCAAGGCACGCCGTTTCACCTCTTCGGCGGCAGGAGCCAGGAAGGCGGGCACCGGTTTCACGACGGGCACCTCGAGGTTGACGGCAAAGAGATGGGATTTGTCATTCTGGAGCGCCTTCCACCCGCAGCCGCAGAGATCGGTCACCATCGACACATCCGCCCGGTTCATCCACGCGCGGAAGGGCACTTTCACTAAGTAGTCCACCTTCTGCTCCGTCCGGTTCTTGCGCCGTACCACCACTTCGCCGGGCTGCACGAGGGCGGCCCCGTCGCGGCGTTCGTAGGCGATCTGGCGCGTGCGCCCGTTCACCACCACCGGCGGCAAGGCCAGCAGGCTGTCGCCTTTTTCGAGCAGGGGCGTGCAGACCACCGTGCGGTTGCGCCCCAATTCCATATTACTGATGTCGACGCGCATATTCACGACCAGGTCGGAACCGGAACGCTGCACGGACTGCCGTTCGACCGTGACGGGCGACTGCGCATTGAGGGCCGAGGCTGCGCACAACCCCATCAGCATACTGCCTATAGTCTTTTTCATCATACGTTTCATGCGTTTACTGTTAGAATAGATAAATGAAGTTCAATGCGGCCTGCGTGGGACCGAAATAGTTTTTGTGGCGGTCCGTCTCGCGGTTGCCGCAGTCGGTACAGGGGTAGCGGTCGTATTCGAAGTAGATATACCCTACCCCGACGGTCGCCTCCATGCTCCAGTGCTTCGAGAGCATCCACTGGTAACCGTAGCTCAGGCCTACGCCGGCGCCCCAGCCTTCGCGGCGTTCGTCTTCGAGGCCGATCAGCTTGACGTCCGCTACATTATATAAATAGTACGGGACGTGGAGGCCGAGGAAATGGCCGTTGTTGGCTTCGCAGAACCAATAGCGCAGTTCCGGCTGGATGCGCAGGTGTTTGAGGGACCGGTCGTAGGTCCCGTCGTCATTCTTTCCGTCGAACGGGTTAAATCCGGCTTCAATATCCAATGACCACTTTTTGGCGAGGCGGAATTCCAGTCCGGCATTAAATGTTGCCGTCCCCCAATAAGGGAGGTTTGTCTTAAGCCCGACGACAGGAGCTTTCCCCTTGCCGATCTCGGTTTGGGCATAGGTGCAAAGCGAAACGCAGAGCAGCAACGCCGCAAAAAAAAGCTTCTTCACTTTCATTTGGATTGTATCTAAGTTGTTAATAAATTCGATCGGTCACTCCTGTTGTTTGTCCACAAGGTCGGTGTTCATCTTTTCGAACAGCGTTTTTCCGGGGTTGAACTTCACGGAGGTGCGGGGTTCGAGCATACAGGGTTCGCCTGTCCGCGGGTTGCGGACGGGACGGCTGGTTTGTTCCCAGCGTCTGAAGGAACCGAACCGTTGTATGGTCACATGGTGTCCGTACATCAGGCAATCGGAGACTGTCTCTAAAAAAGCCTGGACAAAAGGTTCTACCGTTGTTACCGGGACTCCGAGTCTGGCGGCTGTAATTTTTTCAATGTCTTTTCTATTCATAGAATTATATTTTTTTCATCAGTTACATGGGGGCAATAGTCCGAATGTAGATATCAAAGAATATGAACTTATTTATGAAATAAGTAAGAATTAGGTATATCTTATTTATGAAATAAGATAATGTCGTTTTTGAGGTTGAAAATAATCCTTAATTATCATAGATTATTTTATTAAACAAAACCTCCTTTAAAGCCATGAAAAGGGCAGACATGCAAATTTGAAATCCGGTTAAAGCCGAAAGAAAAGAACATCGGCAATGACAACGATTGTTAAATTAATGGCTGGCCTGGAGAGGTACTGCCATATAAATTCTAAATGGGCGGATAAATGGTCCGGATAGACAAAAAAACACAATAAATCACCTCTCGGCCTCCAATGACAGAGATGAAAACCAACAATTCAAACAAAAAAACAGAAAATATCTTGTTTTTCTAAAATGTATACGCTTCCTTTGTACGGAAGAAATGAAAAATTAGCTCGTAAGAGACTTTATTAGATAAAGAAAAGACCTGATACAGCAAATGGTTTTTCGGGCTTTTTCACTTATTTCATAAATAAGTTCACTCTCTTTTCTGAAAAAAAACATCCAATATGCCGGTTATCTGTTTGTTCGCTTTATTTAACACCGAAGCATCCAATTGCCCCAGATAAATGCGGGTTGTTTTTTCCGACGTGTGTCCCATCGCCTGGCTGATAACCGTGATCGGGATATTGCAGCGCAAAGCTTCCGAAGCCCAGGTATGACGCATGACGTACGAGGTCAGCTTCACAGGGACATGCAATAGCCGGCCGATCTTTTTCAGCGACTCGTTATGCACGGCCAACAAGGACTTATAACCATGATAACCGGTATAGTCGGTCAGCACGGGGAACAGATAGGAACCTTTGTTTTTATGCTTATCGATCAAAATCTGCATCCCGATCGTTATCTTGATACGGATTTGGACGCCTGTTTTGTGGCGGTTATAGATGATTTCGTCTCCGTCGATATTCTCCTTTTTCAGGTGTACGATGTCGATAAAGGGCATCCCGTAAGCCATGAAACTGAAAAGTGAAAGATCGGCTGCCAGATCCAGCCTCGGATCTTCAGTAAAATCCATTGCAGCCATTTTTTTGACAAACTCCACTGAAACCGCCCGTTTGGCCGTCATTTCACGTTTCAACTTCAGGCCGGAAAAAGGATGTTCCTTTACTTTGACGATACGGCTTTGCAAAGCGGCATTGAATATGGCCCGCAAACTGCTCAGATAGCTGTTGATCGTATTCGTCTTCAGCCGGAGGCTTTGCAGGTAATGGACGAAGTCAGCTACTAAGGTCGGGTTCAAATCCGACAAACGGCAATCTTCTTTTCCATAGAAATTCCGGAAATGGTAGCCTGCCGCCTGATAGAGATCGGCCGTGCTGTACTTTCCAAGAGAACGTTTATTCCGTACACGTTCATCTACATAATCCTCCAACGTAAGGATTTTTCTCTTTTTGATCAGCCTATAATTTTCTCCCATATCATATAGTCTTTGTATGTTAATAAACTTCCTTTTATAACAAGCAAAATTATGAGAGTGCAAACAAATATACTATAAAGTTTCTTTTATTTCGAGAAATGCGACTTTCGGTATAATATTCCCGAAATATTGTCCTTCTTGCAATTTATATATACATTTGTGTGTTTCGAAACTTCATAAAATACGGTCCGAAAGAATAACAATGAAAAGAAAAAAGAAAATACCGACAATCATCGTCCTGGCTGTTGTTACCCTGATATTCATACTCCCGGCTATCGGGTTCAGCATTCTGAACTGGGGAGTACTGCCTCCGGAGAAACTGACACCGCTGGTTATCGAGCAGGCAAACAAGTTCATCGATGCACATTTGGATTGCGAACGGGTGGAACTGACCTATTTCGAAACCTATCCTTATTTAGGTGTAAAGCTGACGAACGGCCACCTGATCTCGCACGCAGCCGAAGATTCGACCGCCCATGAAGAGGAACTGGCAATTCCTTCCGATTCACTGCTTGCTTTCAGCCGGGCCACCCTGTCCCTGCAACCGCTCGATTACCTTTTCGGCGGTAAGATCACTATCAAGGACTTTTCCATTGAGAACCCACGTTTCTATGGATTCGTCAATAAGGACGGACATGCGAACTGGGATATCTACGAAAGTGAGACGGATTCGACAGAGGCCAATGCAGGTAAAAAGCCCTTGCCTCCTATCGACTTGCAAAAGGTACGCATCTACGGAGGACATTTCACGTATGACGACCGCCAGACAGACCTTTTTACCGAAATCGGGGGCTTCTTCGTACGCCTCGACGGCTCATTGGCGGGAGGAGCCAATACGCTCGATTTTGAAACGGGGTGTTCATCCCTTTTATTCAGCAACCCTACTTATACTTTGAAAAACGACCTGTCGCTTCGTCTCAAAAGTAGATTAGTGCTTGCCGAACACTACAATTCGATCACTTTGAAAGATGCAGAATTGATGGTCAACAATCTACCTTTCACCGCCGATGGAGCGATACGCCACTTCCCGGAAGACCAGCGCACCCGTATCGATATGGACATGGGATTGAAAATCTCGGACATGAACGATCTGCTGAAATTCATACCCGATGCGTATTTTCAGAATCGCGACAAGACACTGGCGGAAGGTTCGATTCTCGTGGAAGGAAGTATTCACGGCTTTTTGGGAGACAGTATCATACCTAATGTGAACCTGTGTTGCAAAATAGAAAACGGCTCCTATCATATCAAGGATATCAAACAAGGTATCGACACACTGGAAATGGACCTGGATATCCATCTGAACGGACCTTTTCCGGATTCTTCCTTCGTCTCGCTCGAACAACTCACGATGAAAGGGCTCAACACTTCATTGGATATGCAGGCCAAAGTGACCAACCTGTTCAAGAACCCGTCCGTCCGGGCCGGGATGAAAGGAAAGGTGGACTTTACCCGGTTGGGGCAAGAATTCCTTAATCCGGACACGTTGTTGGTGGAAGGCGTAATGGATGCAGATCTGTCGACCACCTTTACCGTGAATGATCTTGTCGAAAGCCGGTTCGGAAAGATACACAGTTCTGGAAAACTCAATATTGACAAACTGAAAGCGTTCAGCCAGCCGCTCGGCATGGATATTTTCATTTCCGGTGCCTATCTGGCAATCGACACGACACACCAGAAAAGCCTCTACATCGAATCGCAAAACTTGATGCGAATGACGATGGGAATAGACAGTCTGAACATCCGATATAAAGATGAAATCAGCACGAATATAAGCAAATTGGAGATGCTTGCCCAGACATCGCCTGTTATCGACACAACAGCTGTCATACCGATGACCGGATGGTTGGCTTTCGGCCATCTGAGGACCCGCACAGCCGATTCCGTCTGGATCGTGGCCGGACGTTCCGAACTGAAAGGTGGCATCAAACCGTCTGCATCCGACAAATTAACCCCGACAGCTGCCGCCGTCATTTCAATCGACACGCTGAAATACATCAGTGTACCTTTACGAACAGGACTCTCCCTGACGGAAAGTTCGTTTACGATCGAAGCCCTTCCCTATCGGGATGCACGGCGCCAGCAGATGGCAAACCGGCAACGGCGCACACTGACCGACGAACAACGGGCGCGTCTGGCAGAAAGACGGAAGAACATGGCCGGGAAAACCGCCACCGGCGACAGTGCCGAAACAGAAGGTCAATTCCTTCGCAAATGGGAAGCACGGGGCAGTCTCTCTTTCAAACAAATGCGCGGGTTCAGCCGCATGTTCCCGCTCCCGATGTGGATGGAGCCGACGACGATGAAGTTCAACACAAACGACATCACACTGACAGATGCCCGCCTACATCTCGGCAAGAGCAATTTCACCCTTAACGGCGAGATCAGCCAGATCCGGAGGGCAATGCTTCGCGGAGGAAAATTGAAAGGAGATTTCAATCTAAATTCGGACTACATCGATTGTAACCAGTTGATGCAGGCGATCAACAGTGGCATGCAATATGCGGAAAGTTCGGACTTGCTGATGCTCAGTGATGAAAATATCGCACAACTCAATACCGAATCGCTACAAGATAGTATCACGCAAACGGAAATCGACACGACCAGCCAATTATTCGTTCTTCCGGCCTTTCTCGACATGGCTCTCCATACGAACGCGAAACGTATCGATTTTAAAGACCTGGAATTAGAGAACGTGGTCGGAGAGATTGTCCTGCGCGACCAGAGTATCAACCTGAGCAAGCTCAATATACAATCCAATATGGGGAATGGGAACCTGACAATGGTCTACCGGGCTAAGGACGGGCAGGAGGCGACCGCCGGTTTAGACCTCGACATGGAAGATGTGAAGGTGGAGAAGCTGATCGCCCTCTTCCCTTCCATCGACACATTAGTCCCGATGCTCCGTTCGTTCGAAGGTGTCTTGGATTGCCAAGTCACGGCTACTTGCAGAATGGATTCGACCATGTCTCTCATTATGCCGTCCATTAACTCGTCTTGCTATCTGCACGGGGACAATATGGTGCTGCTCGATGGAGAAACATTTACCGAGATATCGAAGACGCTGATGTTCAAAAACAAGAAGCGGAATATGATAGATAGTATCTCGGTGGACCTTGCCATCAAAGACAATAAGATTGAAGTTTTCCCATTCTTGGTGGAGATGGATCGCTATAAAGTGGCTGTTGGTGGAACGCATAATCTGGATATGACGTTCAATTACCATCTATCAGTCCTCAAATCGCCCGTTCCTTTCAAGCTGGGAATCGACATCACCGGCAACTTGGATGATTTCAAGTATAAGATCACGAAATGTAAATACAAGGATATATTCAAACCGGCTAAGCAAGCGGAACTGGACAGTACACGCAAGAACATCCGGAAAGATATTCGCGACGCAGTACGCAAACAGATCGAAGAAGCGGCACCGGAGTTGGGGAAAAACTTAGCTCTGGTAAGGGCAGCGGAGAGAAGGGAACCTTAACGGTTCCCGTACATCTGCTCGTAATATTTCATATAATCTCCCCCTGTGATATCTTCTACCCATTTCTGGTTATCCAGATACCAGCGGATCGTTTTGACAATACCGATCTCGAAAGAAGTCTCGGGTGTCCAGCCTAATTCGTTTGTGATTTTTGTCGGATCGATCGCATAACGCTGGTCATGGCCCAAACGGTCTTTTACAAAAGTAATCAAGCTTTCGTTGATCCAGTCGATGGAAATCTGCCCATCCGCACCCATCTCTTTTTTCTTCAGAACCTGGCGATATTCGGGTTGTTCCGTCATTAATCGGCGGATGGTGCTGATCGTCAGCTTCACGATCTCTATATTCTGCTTTTCGTTATGGCCGCCTACGTTATAGACCTCTCCTGCCCGTCCCTTATGAATCACCAGGTCAATAGCCTTGCAGTGATCTTCCACGTACAGCCAGTCACGTACATTTGTCCCGTCACCATAAACCGGAAGCGGCTTGCCTTCGAGGATATTTTTAATAATCAACGGTATCAGCTTTTCTGGAAAGTGATACGGACCGTAATTGTTGGAACAGCGGGTGATGCTGACCGGCATCTTATAAGTTTCGGAGTAAGCCTGTACAAACAGGTCGGCACTCGTTTTGGATGCACTATACGGACTGCGCGGATCCAACGGAGTCGTTTCATGGAAATAGCCTTCAGCACCCAGACTACCATACACCTCGTCAGTAGATACTTGGTGGAAGCGGACTCCTTCGCGCCACTCGGGATAACCGGTAGCCGCTTTTCCCGTCACCCACGCTTTACGAGCGGAATCGAGCAGGTTTTGAGTACCTAATATATTCGTTACCAAGAAAAGCTGTGGATTTTCGATACTGCGGTCCACATGGCTTTCCGCTGCAAAATTAACGACATAATCGAACTGGTATTTGGCAAAGAGCCCGTCCGTCAACGCACGGTCGCAGATATCACCTTTTACAAACTCGCAACGCTCCCCGTCGATGTCTTCGGCAATCGTTCCGAGATTACCTGCGTAGGTCAGCAGATCCAGCACTACGATCTTTATTCCCAGATATTTCGCTAACATATATTTAATAAAGTTCGCGCCTATAAAACCGGCGGCTCCGGTAACCAAATAAGTCTTCATAAATGGATAATTAGGAATTAATAATTAAAGAATGAAAGAATGAAAAAAGGAGTTAATATTTAAAGTTTATTTCTGCATCTTGCAACAAGGGGGCGTTCCTGTCTTTATCCGACAAGTTGAGAATAGACAGGTCCATGATCTTCCAATCCACACCGACTACAGGATCATCAAAACGCAATCCGCGTTCATGGGTAGGCGTATAAGGATTATCGACCTTATAAGTAAAAACAGCCTCCTCGCTCAAGACGTGGAAACCGTGAGCGAATCCTTGCGGGATAAAAAACTGACGTTTATTCTCGTCCGACAACTCTACGGCAACATACTTCCCAAATGTCGGAGAACCTTTGCGCAGATCGACAGCCACATCCAACACACATCCTTTTATCACACGTACCAACTTGGACTGCGAGTAAGGAGCCAGTTGGTAATGCAAACCTCGCAACACGCCTTTCGACGAACAAGACTCGTTATCCTGCACAAATTCCACTTTGCCGATATGCTCTTCAAACTCAGCCTTCTTCCAAGCCTCCATAAAATAACCGCGTGCATCTTTAAAAACTTTCGGTTCAATGATCCACACGCCGGGAATTTCAGTTTCAATATATGTCATTACCTTATTGTTTATGCTAACAGATGACAAAGTAACTTCTTTTTCCTAATATCTCCAAACCCTAGGCTTTTCCTGTAGAACCAACCGCCCCCCCTTCCGCTTTGCCCTTATATCTTTTTGACACCTTTATAGAGGCAATACTGTACTTTTTGAAACGTTAAAAAATATTACCCGCAGTACTAATTCCAAAAACATGGGGTAGTAATCCGATTTTGATGGGGTAGTGATTTCATTTTGACAATCATAAAAAGCTTTACATAAAAGGGACAAAACAAAAAGGAAGAAAAAGATTTGCATATTCCAAATATATTATCTTTCTTTGCACTCGCAAAACCGGAATGGTTGTTTAAAATGTACTGGTTCCTTGGATGAGTGGCTTAGTCAGCGGTCTGCAAAACCGTGTACGGCGGTTCGAATCCGCCAGGAACCTCTTGGTAATTGAAAATTACTTTTTACTTTTTTTATTTCGGTTCCTTGGATGAGTGGCTTAGTCAGTGGTCTGCAAAACCATGTACGGCGGTTCGAATCCGCCAGGAACCTCAAAAAATCCTCTTAGCAAGTTTTTGTTAAGAGGATTTTTTATATTTATCTCATAATTGGGAATTAAAAGAATAAGGTTATGCATTACAAAATCACGACCCTCGTGGAGAATGCCGTCTATGGGCGGAGCTTACAGGCGGAACACGGACTATCATTGCTTATTGAAAGCGAAGGGTATAAAATATTATTCGATACGGGACAGTCGGATCTGTTTATCCGCAACGCGGCACTTTTGGATATCGATATTGCGGAGGTGGATTTCCTTATCCTGTCACATGGACATAGCGATCATACAGGGGGATTGAGGCATTTTCTTGCCATCAACAAAAAAGCTTCGGTTATCTGCAAACAGGAAGTCCTTTACCGGAAGTTTAAAAATAAACGGGAGAACGGAGTCATTGACTCCAACCTACTGAACTTATCCCGATTCCGTTTTATCACCAGACAGACGGAGCTTATTCCGGGACTGTTCCTATTTCCGGATCTTCCGGTCATAAATCCGGAAGATACTCACTTCGAACGATTCTTTACGCAAACACCTGAAGGAGTCGTTCCTGATATTTTCAACGACGAACTGGCGATCGCACTGATAGCTGAAAATACATATTCCGTATTGAGCGCCTGTTCCCACCGGGGAATCACCAATATCCTCCAGACTATCGGCAACAGTTTTCCCGGATATACACTCCAACTCCTGGCCGGAGGCTTCCATATCCACAATGCCAAAGACGAGAAATTCAATATCATAGCGGACTATCTGAAAAATAATCTGCCGGAACAGATCGGGATTTGTCATTGTACGGGTATAGACAAATACGCGTTGTTCCGGCAGATATTCGGGGGCCGTGTGTTTTACAACTACACGGGAAATACGTTTTATTTATAAATCTTAGCAGCCCAACCACCGCCGGGAGCCATCTTCACCTTTACCTTGCGATCGGTGGGAACCGGTATGACTTCCTTTTTATAATCGCAAGCGGCACGATCGGCATTGATACCATCTTTAAACAATTCCAGTTTATAATTGCCATCACCCAAAAAAGACAGGTCAAGTTCCACCTCGCGGGCATCCCAGTTTGTCAAAGCACCTACATACCAATTATCACCGTGAAGACGGGCAATGGCTACATACTCACCCACTTTACCATCCAAGGCAACCGTCTTTTCCCATACAGTCGGGATATTGGCGATAAATTCCGTACATTCGGGCTCCCGGTTATAGTTGGAAGGATTATCACACAACATGTTCAGCGGAGATTCAAAGATCACATAAGTAGCCAGCTGATGGCAACGCGTCCCCTGGCTCATCGGCTCGGTATAGATCGGAGCATAATTTTTGCGGATCGCATTGCGCATAGCACCCTGTGTATAATCCATCGGACCGGCTACCATACGGACAAAAGGAATCGTCACGTCGTAAAGCGGCATATCGTAGGTCTTTTCCGCCCATTTCATATTTTCCAAGCCATGGACGCCTTCGTAGTTGATCACGTTCGGATAAGTGCGCTGCAAGCCTGTCGGTTTACAGATACCATGATAATCGACCATCATCTTATATCTGGCACAAGTTTCGGCACCTCTGTAGAGGAAGTCGATGATCTCCTGGTCATCACGGTCCATAAAGTCAACTTTGAATCCCTTCACCCCCATATCGGAATAATGCTTCACCACCTTTTCCATATCCCGGTCAAATGCGTGATAACCGGCCCAGAGAATGATACCGACATTCTTAGATTTTCCATAATTCACCAGCTCCGGGATATTGATTTCCGGGATAACCTGCATCAGATCGGCAGCCATATTGACAGACCAGCCTTCATCGAGAATCACATATTCGATGCCATGTTCGGCAGCGAAGTCGATATAATACTTATAGGTCTCATTGTTGATGCCGGCACGGAAATCCACATCGTAGATATTCCAGTCATTCCACCAGTCCCATGCAACCTTACCCGGTTTCACCCAAGAGACATCCTGCAGGCGGCAGGGAGAAGCCAAACGATAAACCATATCACAATCAGCCAGTTGCTTATCATTCTCCGAGACGACAAACACACGCCACGGGAAAGCACGCGTGCCGCTTGTTTTGGCAATATAGTCTTCACGTTCTTCCACCAACATCTGCAAATTATTGTGGCCGCCTTGCTTTTTCACCTTCGGATAAGGAGCGAACACCGGTTTTAATACCGGCTTGTCTGTCGAGTTATTCAGGAACATACCAGGATAATCTTCCAGGTCAGCCTCGGTGATACAGAGTTTCTTGCCACCGTCCAACTCCACCAGGAACGGGAGGATCATCAGACGTTCACTGTTCAGCTTCGTGATCGGTTCGTGTACATAAGGCTGTTCGAAAGAGTTCATGAACTGTTCTTCAAAAGTAGCCTTCTTGCTGTTCACATAAGGCGCAAAAGCCGTATGGTCGGAAGAGAAGTTATAGTCGGCTTCTTCATCCACCACGACGATATCATTCTTCATCTTCGTCGTGAAACGATAGGCCAGCCCGTCATTATACATACGGAAAACAAGACCGTAGTTACCCCGGAACGACAGTGTCATTTCATTATAGACATCCTGCACTTCCGTCTTTTTATAAAAAGGAGAAGGGATCACCTTATCGACTGCCGCTTTCAGCACTTTCGATACTTTGGGGCTGGCCCCTAAAACAACTCCGTTCTGCAACGTCATGGAGATCGGAGAAGCGGCAAGGACTTCAGTCCCATCGTGTGTAAATGAAAAACGAATATCGCCACCTACCGTAACGACAGCTTGCAGTTTTTTGTCCGGCGATTGCAACTGATAGCTTTTTTGAGCCATCAGCGACATGCTCCCCATCAGGAAGAGCACAATAAGAGCTTTTAATTTCATGGGTTTCAAATTTAATTAACTGGCAGCAAAGATACAGGATTAATCAGGAAATGCTTTTGCAAAATTGTCTTATCTTTGTTGATATTGTATCATAATACGGTTATTAAGGAGATAATATCCATGAAAAAGCTTATTTGTTTACTGTTTTGCTGCCTACTTTTCTTTCCGGCCACCGCCCAATGGAAATGGCACAATCCGATGGAGGCAGGTTTTCCGGTTATCCAAAATCAAGGATTCACACAAGAGATCGGGAATTCTTACACACGCCTGCCCGAACGTGCAAAAGGCATGGTGAACGAACCGGTATGGAACCTGTCACAGCATTCGGCAGGGCTTGCCATTCATTTCTACAGTAACGCTCCGCAGATCAAAGTCCGCTACACCGTTACCGGTAGCCTGAATATGCCTCATATGCCTTCGACCGGAGTGTCGGGAGTTGACCTCTACAGCATTAACAGCGACGGGGAATGGCATTTTTGTTTCGGCAACTACTCTTTCAAGGACACGATCACCTACACATATAATAACATAGACAAAGACCATTACCATAGACAAGGCTTCGAATACCGGCTTTATCTGCCTCTGTATAACGGAGTGAAATGGTTGGAGATCGGTACGCCCGAAGATGCGAAGCTGGAATTCATCCCAGTTTCTCCCGAAAGGCCGATAGTCCTGTACGGGACTTCGATCGCGCAAGGAGCCTGTGCTTCCCGTCCTGCAATGGCGTGGGGAACGATCCTGCAACGTTCGCTGGACTACCCACTCATAAACCTTGGCTTTTCCGGTAACGGCAAACTGGCGAAAGAGGTGCTACAATTTATCAGCGAAACGGATGCCCGGTTATACATCCTGGATTGTATGCCAAACTTACCCAATCAGAAGGAGGAGGAAGTTGCAGCTCTGGCTATCGCCGCCGTCAAGCAACTCAGGGAAAAACATTCGGCTCCCATCCTGCTGATCGAACACGACGGATACAGCAATATGTACACGGACACCATACAGAACAAAGAAATCGAACAAGTGAACCGCGCCTCCCGCAAGGCATACGAACAAATTCAGTCCGAAGGGATCAAAGATGTATATTATCTGACACGTGAAGAGCTGGACATGCCTGCCGACGGTTGGGTCGACCATGTGCATCCGTCCGACTTCGGTATGAAGCAACAGGCGGCTGCCGTAGAAAGAAAGGTCCGGGAAATCCTACATATCCCTCTTGGCTCCACGCCAACAACCATTCCCGCCACGCAACGCCGGGAACCGCATATGTATGAATGGCGTGCCCGCCATCGTGCCATTCTGGAGCAAGTGCGCAACCATCCGCCTAAAGCAGTCATTTTAGGAAACTCGATCACTCACTATTGGGGTGGCGAACCGGAACACCGCAACAAAAACGGACGGGAGACCTGGGAAAAAGTCATGCGTCCTGCCGGTTTCCAAAACTTAGGCTGCGGATGGGACCGTATCGAAAATGTACTTTGGCGTGTATACCACGGAGAACTGGATGGCTATAAGGCCGGAAAAGTTGTTTTGATGATCGGCACGAACAATTGCGGCCTGAACAATGACAAAGAGATCGTCGAAGGTCTCCGCTTTCTCCTTTCCGCCATCCGTCAGCGACAACCGGAAGCCTCCGTCAAAGTGATCGGTATCCTCCCCCGTCGCAATCAGGAGCAATGGGTAAAGAGCATCAACTTCGATATTAAAGAGATGGTGGAAACGGAAGGCTACGAATTTGCCAATCCGGGAATAACCCTATTGCAGCAAGACGGCAAAATAGACGAAAGCCTGTTTGTCGGTGACGGCCTCCATCCGAATGAAGAGGGATATAAACGAATAGGAGGGGAAATCTCAAATTAACAAAAGCCTGTATTCATGCGGCCTTTGGAGTTCCAAACGGTTCCAAGCGATGGAACTGTTTATTTCAAGGCATGAAACCATCGGTTCCAGACTATGAAACCATCAGTTCTAAGGCATGGAACTGTCAGGTCTTCAACAGGAAACGTGCAGCCCATCATAGGCCAGATGGACATGAGGCGGCAACTCCTTCTCAACTTCCGCATGCAGGCCAATGCGATGGCTCATGTGGATCAGATAGGTCTCCTTCGGTTTTATTCGCTCGACATTCGCAAGAGCTTCCTCCAGCGATTCATGCGTAGGGTGAGCTCCCAGGCGGAGAGCTGTCAGGACCAGCACATCCAAACCTTCCAGTTTGGCATACTCTTCTTCCGGAAGATATTTTACATCTGTCAGGTAAGCCATATTACCAATACGATAACCGAAAATCGGCAGTTTCCCGTGCATCACCCGGACTGGCGTTACCGGGATGCCGGCAACCATAAAAGGTTCGTTTCCGATCCGGTGAAGTTCCAGGTTCGGAACTCCAGGATATTTATGGGTACGGAACACATAAGGGATGCGCGTCTCGATAGCTTCCGCCACATTATCTTCCGCATACACATCCACCCCCTTTTCACGGCAAAAAGGGCGCAGGTCGTCCAGTCCGCCGACATGGTCGTAATGTTCGTGCGAGATCAGGACCGCATCCAAGTGATACGTCTTGTTGCGGATCACCTGCCAACGGAAATCCGGGCCGCAATCCAGCAGGACCCGCTTACCATCCGTCTCCACCAATACGGACGTACGCAGACGCCAATCCCGTTTATCCGAGCTGGTGCATACCTCACACTGACAACCAATTTCAGGTACCCCGGTAGAAGTACCCGTTCCCAAAAACGTAATTTCCATTTATCCTACATATTTTACCTCAGGCATAATCTCGATACCGAACCGGTCATGAACGGCCGTACGAATACTTTCAGCAACTAATGCGATCTCATGCCCTTTAGCTTCACCCAAATTAACCAACACCAATGCCTGCTTTTCATATACGCCGACCGCACCATGCGACTTGCCTTTAAAACCGCACTGCTCGATCAACCAGCCTGCCGGTATCTTCACCTTTCCCTCTCCCGCCGGGTAAGACGGCATATCCGGATATTGCTCCTTCAGCTTCTCGTAACGGGCAACCGGAATAACCGGATTCATAAAGAAACTTCCGGCATTTCCCAATTCATCGGGATCAGGCAATTTCTGGCGACGGATCGAGATCACGGCATCCCGTACAGCCTGTAGCGTTATCTCAGGATATTTAGCCAGTTCCTCTTTCAAATTACCGTAATTGACAGAAAACTGAGGCTTTTTACTCAAACGTATATTTATATAAGTAACAATGTGCGGGTCGTTATGCTCATTCTTAAAGAAACTGTCCCGGTAACCATAGAGGCATTCTTCATTCGTAAACGTACGTTTCTCGAACGAAAGCTGGTTATACGTCTCCACCATTTCGACCACATCCTTGATTTCCGTACCGTATGCCCCGATATTCTGGACAGCGGCCGCTCCGGCTTCACCCGGAATGCCGGACAAGTTTTCTATCCCTCCCCAACCTTCGGACACGGCATAAGCGACTACGTCGTCCCACTTCTCGGCAGCCCCGATGCGAAGCAGTACCGAATCCTCCGTCTCTTCCGCAACAGAGATACCTTTTATCTGCGAATGCAGGATAATCCCGTTAAAATCATTTATGAATAACAGATTACTGCCACTTCCGATATGCAACGACAAACATTCCTGAAAATATTCGTCCCGGAAGATCCGTTCCAGTTCTTCCTCATTCATATATTCCATAAACCAACGGGTCTTCACCGGAAGGTGAAAAGTATTATGTTTCTTCAACGAGTAATTCTCTTCTATTCTCATTTCATGTATGTTTTATTTTGCTGGACAAAAGTAACGATAAATATCAAATCAATCAGCAGGTACACAAAAAAGCCTTTCAAATATCGCAACCAAAGGCTATTTAACATTTTTTGTTTCGCAAATCGTAACAAATGCATATACGCGTTGTTAAATAAGAAATGAACGCTGATTTCTTTATATGCAAAAAGTTATACAATGTATTAATGAAAAGCGTACATTTGCCTTGAATATCAAAAATTAAATAAAAACAATCATGAACAAAGCAGAATTGATTGAGGCCTTGGCCCAGAGATCGGGATTACAGAAGCAAAAAGCGAAAAAACTATTGGAAGCTTACGTAGACATCGTAACAGAAGCTATGTCCCACAATGAGGAGATCGTATTGGTCGGTTTCGGAACATTGATACCGCGTCCTCAGACAGAGCGTTTAGCTCGTAACCCCAAGACTGGAACACCAGTCATGATTCCAGCCAGAACGACTGTAAAATTCAAACCGGGTAAATATTTGCTGGATGCAATTAACAAACCCGGAGAAAAGAAGTAATACTTTTTTACCTGACAAAAGAAGGCAATCTAAAAAAGGTTGCCTTCTTTTTTGCGACCTGTCCAAATTATGAGTAATTTCGGCGCCGGAAAATGACAATTTAATCATGAAAATAGTTAATCTTGGAGAATCAAACTCGGTGTTAAACCGGTTTGTCGCAGAACTGCGCGATGTCAATATACAAAAAGACAGTATGCGCTTCCGTCGTAACATCGAGCGGATCGGTGAAATCATGGCCTACGAGATCAGTAAGGATTTCACTTACAGCACAAAAGGTATTCAATCTCCTCTGGGAATAGCACCGATGAATACTCCCGACGATTCAGTCGTCATCAGTACGATCCTGCGTGCCGGACTTCCCTACCATCAGGGGTTCCTCAGCTATCTGGACAATGCGGAAAATGCATTCGTCTCCGCTTACAGGAAATACAAAGACCGCCTGAACTTCGATATTCATATCGAATACATCGCATCTCCCCGATTAACGGACAAAACATTGATTATAACAGACCCAATGCTGGCTACCGGCAGTTCTATGGAACTGGCCTACGAAGCATTGCGCACTAAAGGGCATCCGGCACATATCCATGTCGCTTCCATCATCGCCAGCAAGCAGGCTATCGAATATATCCAACGTAAAATGCCGGACGACATCACGACCGTATGGGTAGCGGCTATCGACGACGAACTGGACGACCATTCTTACATCGTTCCGGGATTGGGCGACGCCGGTGACTTGTCCTATGGTGAAAAAGAATAAGATATAAGAAACTGTTTTGATTTTTTACAAACAGCCAGCTTTCAAATTATGAGGCGAAAAAATCAAAACAGTTTCTTAATCTCTAACGGAGTAAAGTGAACCAGAAACGGGAACCCTTCCCTTCCTCGGACTCTACTCCGATTTTCCCGCCTACCTGTTCTATTATACTTTTGCAGATCGAGAGTCCTAAACCTGTTCCCTGCTTGAAACTGTTTCCTTTATAGAAACGGTCAAACACATGTTGTTGCACTTCCGGCGACATACCATCCCCAGTATCCGTCACAGAGAACTCAATTTCATCTTGGCGTACCTCATAACCAAGTACGATCGTCCCCTTGCTGGTGTGCTTGATGGCATTATTAATAAAGTTGGAGATGATCTGTGTTAGCCTCACCTTATCGCAACGCATGATATAGGAAGGCAGGTCCGGGGCCACACAGAGCGCGACTTCAGCCGGCACTTTGATACGCATCGAGACGACCAGCTCTTTACACAGCTCCCGCAGGTCGACCTCGACAAGTTTCAATTCAATTATACCGGATTCAATCTTTGCCAGATCCAGCACATCGGAGATCAACTGCAACAACAGTTCATTGTTTTTCTGGATAATCTCGACAAACTGCTTCTTTTCCTCCGGATCGTCCGTATCGACCAGCAATGTGGAAAACCCGACAATGGCATTCAACGGAGTCCGGATCTCATGACTCATATTGGCAAGGAATGCAGATTTCAAGCGGTCGAGTTCTTCGGCTTTCTCACGCTGCTTCTGCGTTTCCTTCAGTTCGGTTATATCATAATTCACACAAATCATTTCAAGCCTGTCCGGATCGGTCGACTGTGTGTTCCGCATGATATTCACACGAGTCCATCGCCATTCATCCCCGTTCTGAATCCTCAGTTCTTTCCGGATACTTGAAGCTGTTCCCTGCCTAACATTCTCAAAGAAATCAACCATCACTTTCCGATCCTCCGGATGAACATGATCGTAGACTCCGATCACCTCTGATAAAGGGGTTCCTTCCACTTCTCCCAAGTTCTGATACCATTGGTCGATAGCATAGCCCTCATTACTTTGCAAATCGAATTTGGCATAGCCCACTTTGGCAAAGCGGCTGACCAGGCTGAAGAAGTGCTCAAACTCTTCGATACGGTTATAAGCAACTGTCTTATCCGTATTATCAAGGTTGATTAACATATAATTGATCAGATCTCCATTCGTATCATAGAGCATGCTGACCTTTGTGAGAATATCGAGAGCACCTTTTTTGCCCGTCGGATAATAATCTTCGTCCTTAATTTTATTAAACGAGTAATCCAACCGGAAAGAGACCGATTCTCTCCGGCTCAACTTTTCCCTTATTTCTTCAGGAATGATCGGATTCTCAAAAATATTAATGCCTAATGCCGCCTCCTTAGAAGGAAGACCGAAGATCTCCACGTCCATATTGTTCATATCCACCAGATAGCCATTCTTATCGTAAAGCTCGATACCGACCGGGATATTCGTATAGATATTCCGAAGCAGCTTTTCGCTATGGTCCAATGCCTCGTTTGTTCGAGCCATCTTCGTTATTATACTGATGATATTGGTAATGGAAGAGAGCCATTGATAGTCTTCGAGGCTCCACATACGGTTATTGTCTACGATATCGATCCCCAGGTAACCCCATGAAATCCCCTTTATGATCAACGGAATCATAATCAGGGAACGTGCGCCTCTCATTGTCAGATAACGTTTTTCTTCTGCCGCCTCCAAAGGTAATTCATCCAGGTTATTGATCAGGATCGGATAAAGCTTTTGTATCTTTTCGGTAGACCAGCGTAAGGTAGAAAGCGGTATGTTCTGCAAAGTGTCACGAACGGGAGCAATGCCTTTGCTACACACTTCATGGGTGCAGCTCAAAGTATCCCCTTCCCCATACTCCATGATATACGCACGTCCTTTCGTATAGATCGAAAACAGAATTTCCGTAAGCGCCAAATGGATCGACTTATGCAGGTCATTCGTCTGGATAAAAGAATGCAACGCCCTGGAAAGGCTGCCCAAATGCCTAAGCAGGCTGTCGATCTGACTATTCTCTACCGGTTGGTTCGCATCTCCTTCACTAAAAGGGATTAATTGCAAAATTCCGAAAGCCTTTATTTTACCATTGGACTCCAAACCATGCTTGTAAATCTTGGTACGGACGAATCTATATCCATAACAAGTTTTTATCGGAAAAGCCTGCTCATAAATTCCGATCTCTCTGAAGAAAGCAAACTCATTGGCAATCCGACTGCGATAGTCTTCACGAATCAAGGAATAAAAGTCAGTTATAGGTAATTTCGGCCCTTTCAGTTCCAGCAGGCCGATCAAGAAATCCGAGCAGATATAACATCCCTCTTCGAAATCCGTCTCCCACCATCCAACCTGGGCACAATCTAATAACGTTTGATACTGACTTGTTTCCATGAATATTCTTTTTGTCATTTACCCATTTATTACTATCACACAAAAATCGCTATAATAAACCAGACCAACAAATTTTATTCTACATAAAAAAGTTGCAGTATAAGCTAATACAAGCCCATACTGCAACTTAACCTATACATACAAAAGTATTATTTCAACTCTTTAATACGAATATTACGGAACTTAACAGGAGAACCATGCCCCAAGAAACCGATATGTCCTTTCTTATTGAACAAACCCGGATGTTCATGGCCGTCAGCTGTACCGTTCTTAGTCGCTTCGCGAATGTTTCCTTCTAAGATCACCACGCCGTTGACTGTCACCTTGATGTTATCACCATCGGCCACGATCTCTTCATAGTTCCATTCGCCTACCGGTTTAAACACACCCTGATGATCTGCTTTTGCTGGAATGATACCATATACGGAACCGTGATGCTGCAAAGGAGTAATATCCTTATAAATCGGATGTTCGCAATCCAGAATCTGAATTTCCATACCATGATATGCGGCATCGACACCCATCGGGGTACGGATACCGACACCGTTGTTAGCGCCCGGCGTCAACTGGAATTCGAAACGATATATAAAGTTACCGTATTCAGCCTTCGTATATAAGTTACCTCCAAAACTCTTGCTCGGTATCATAGAGATGCAACCGTCTTCCAGGGTGTAGTCGACCGTATTGCCCGTCCATTCATGCATATTCGTACCGTCAAACAAAACCTTGAAACCTTCCTTCTCTTCTTCAGCCGAAAGTTTGAACGGTTCCTTTCGTTCCAGCTCTTTTACATAAATATTCCGATAATAGACCTTACTGCCATGAGCCTGCAATTCGATCTGTTCGGTCGGGAAGATCGGGAGTTTACGATCCCAATAGTTCTCCAGGATCACATCATCCACGACTTTCTCTCCGTTCAACACGACCGTCACACGGTCACCTATCATCTTGATATAAAAGCTATTCCATTCACCCAGCTTATTATCCGCCACTTTCGACGGCTTGCTTTCGTTCACCTGGTTGTTGTATAATCCACCGGAACCGACCTGTGCTCCTACATTGACACGTGAAGTATCCCAGATCTGTACTTGAGGCGTACCCCGCAAGTAGATACCAGCATCCGCCTCAGGACCGGCCGGATCGAGCATCCAGTCCACATACATTTCAAAGTCTCCGTATTGTTTTTCCGTGCACAGGTTGTCGTAACCGCTTCCATCAAATACCAACAGGCCATTTTCGACTTTCCAATCCCGACGCATATTTTCATCGGCTTTCGCCTGTTCTTTAGCCAACTGTGCCGGTTTCATTTTTGCACGGGCAATCGGGTTTTGCACCAAGCCTTTCCAGCCGGTCAGGTCCTTACCGTTGAACAAAGAAACGAATCCTTCGCCTTGCGGCATCTCGGCCAGATGTTTCTTGATCGCTTCCCTCTGATAGCCGGCATCCGGATTGTCAAGCACTTCCATCACCTTGTTCAACAGGGAACGGACATTCGCCCCCATATACTCCTTATTACCCAAAGCAATATTCATGACCGCATTGGCAGCAGCCTGTTGTACAGGTTTCTGATCCAGAAATTCCCCTGCATACAACATACCCAAGAAGGTTCCGGTATTTTCGATCTGCTGCAGAATTGCGATCTTTTGTGCATCCGTTTGAGCAATTTCCATTGCCTTACGCAAGCTCAACAAACGGTTTTCACCTGTAAATGCAGGATTGGAAACCAGTTTCACATAGGTAGTGAGAGCCGGGTCGAAATAATTGGAGGACAGGTTTTCCTTACAGATCGTATATAATTCGTCCGCCACTTCAATGCCTTTCCAGTTCAGCAGGGCTTCGAAGGCAGCATCCCGTTTGACACCCGTACTGGAACGGAACCCCTTCACGATCGTCGCCAACGCATCCGGTTGTCCGGTAGAAGACAACACCAGATAATACAAATAATCCTTATTGCCAGCCTGCAACATACGACGTGTCACCGTTTCGACTCTGTCGGCAGCCGGAAGAGAGGATAATGCCGAAATAACAGCCCGTTGCATAGGCGGAACAGCCAATGCATCAGCCATTTCCAACATTCCGCACATATTGGTTATATCCCGTTCTCCCACCACATCCTTCAAGGCTACATAAGCCGCAGCTTTCACTTCAGGAGAACCCGTCTGGATCTGATCCAGCACGGTGTTGATATTGGCAGTAGCCTTGCGCATGGCCAATAATTCCAATCCGGCTATTTTACCTGCATTGGCTGCAGAAGAGATGGCTTTCGCTACTGCCCCGTCGATATCTCCCGGGAAGGCGGCCAACGCATCCTGTCCCAGCAGAACAACCTGCTTGTCATCGTTCTTCAATAATTCAGCCAATGAAGGGATATAGGACTTATCGCCTATCTTCACTAATGTCCAGGTAGCAGCCTGCTTCACGCCAAAGTCTGCATCACCGAGCTGTTCCAACAGGATTTGCTTGGCAGGAAGATCAAAACGTATTTCCAGATTCTGGATAATATCGTGTTTGGACGGCTTCTTGGCCTCGCGTCCGATCCAGTTCAGGATATCTATTTTCAATTCCGGTTTGGCTTTCGGAACCATTTTCATCAGTTCGATATACAACTCCTTATCTGCAAAATCGGAAGCGTAGCTCAAAGCTGCGTTCCGGTAGTTCTTGCTCGGATCTTTCATGGAAGCGAGAACCATCTTGGATACTTTAGCCGGTTCCTCGGCTGCTAAAAGTATCTGCAAAGCAGCTTCCCGTGTTTGCTCCTGTCCGGCCTTAGCGGCTTCTTTCTGTAATTTTTTCGCTGCTTTCATCGCTGTAGCACGATCACTCTCCACCAATCGTTTCAGCAAAGCGATATAGGCTTCGTTGGCACCGGTTATTTCCATTGTGTAACCGGCATTCTCGGCCGCTTTCGCCAAAACCGGCAAAGAATTAGAACCTCCGACGCAACTCAAGGCATACAAGACCTCTTTCTGCATATTCGGATCGGCTGCTCCCTGCAACGCCAACAGGACTGTTTCCGCCTCTTTCACCTGGGCATCGGCGATCGCGCGGATCACATCCTTTTGTGTTTTAGGAGATCCGGAACGTCTCTTCAAAGCAGCAACCAGAGCTTGTCCGGCTTTTTCACTACCGTTGGCAGCCAATGCACGGGCGGCAGGGCCGCTCAGCGACTCGTCATTCAGATAAGAAGCCAATGTTTCTATACATTCATCTTTTCCCAACATCTGAAGCTGACGGATAATAAACGCTTTTGTTTCACGCTCGTTCACCATTTCCAAAGCCTTCAGATAAGCATTTGCAGTCACTAACCGGGCATTCTCCTCCCCTTTCGCCATGACGTAATGCGTCAGGCCGCTCAAGGCGTAATCGACATTCGCGTTGCTGCCTTTACCCGGAGCATTTATCATGTTTACCAGCATCAGGACACCTTCTTCGCCGGTAGAGCTCAAATCACCTATCAGTTTATTATATGCCGTTTGTTTTGCCGCAGGCATCTGGGCCAATACATCGGCAGCGGTCGTTTTGGCCGTACGGCCCTCCGGAGTCTGCGCCATCAGCATGCTTCCGCAAAGCAACAGGGCAGCTATTGAAATATATGCTTTTCTCATATTACTCTCTATTGTATGTAATTGTCAATTATCAATTGTCAATTAATTAAATGTTCCAAGGCGCTCTCATCGGCTGGTCCAGCAGACGATTCGCAGCCTCGTCGTCAATAAATTCAAGTTTCACAGGATCAAAATTCAGCGTCCGGTTCAAACGCAAAG
Source organism: Parabacteroides johnsonii DSM 18315 (assembly GCF_025151045.1). NCBI lineage: Bacteria > Pseudomonadati > Bacteroidota > Bacteroidia > Bacteroidales > Tannerellaceae > Parabacteroides > Parabacteroides johnsonii. The sequence continues at coordinate 831,799 of NZ_CP102285.1, read as the reverse complement.
CCACTGCTCCCATATTGACAATAGTAGCCGAACGGAAACCATTCTTTTCGTTCAGGGCGAAAGGCTGACGTGTCTTCACACATTCGATAAAGTCCGTAACCTGTGGTTCCGGTTCGGGGAAATCGGCAAGCTTCTTTTCCCAATCGGGAATATCGCATACAAAATTCTTATAAACATTACCTTTCGGTCCGGCAATATACGGCGTATTCGGATCACCGAAATCTCCCCCCCAAAGGACAATCTGGCAACCATCGTCATACGTGTAGGTGATAGAACGCCAAGTACCGACAGCATCCGGATGTTGTTGCGGAGCATCAACTTCCACTTTAACAGGGCTGGTATCGTCTTTACCTAATATATATTGTACGGGATCGATATAATGCTGCCCCATATCTCCAAGTCCACCACCGTCATAATCCCAGTATCCACGGAAAGTCTGGTGTACGCGATGCGGGTTATAAGGCTTATAAGGAGCCGGACCCAACCACATATCGTAATCCAACTCTGCCGGAACCGATTGCGGTTCGAGATATTCTTTTCCCACCCAGAAGAATTTCCAGTTGAAACCGGTATGCGCACTGATCGTCACCTTCAACGGCCATCCCAACAATCCGCTTTGTACCAGTTTCTTCAACGGCTTGACAGGAGTGCCCAGTCCGTAGAACTGATCTGTAAAACGAAACCATGTATTCAGGCGGAACATACGTCCGTATTGCTGTACGGCTTCCATCACACGCTTTCCTTCACCGATCGTACGGGTCATCGGCTTTTCGCACCAGATGTCTTTTCCGGCTTTAGCGGCCTCGACAGACATAATACCATGCCAATGAGGCGGGGTAGCGATATGCACGATATCGACATTCGGGTCCAGAATCAAATCGCGGAAATCATGATAAGCGGCTATTTTTTCCTTCACTAAGTTCTTACCCAGCTCAAGATGCTTCTTGTCGACATCGCACACGGCAACCAAGCGCGTACCGGCATAGTTCACATGGCCTCTACCCATACCACCGGTACCGATGATGCCCTTCGTCAATTGATCACTCGGAGCGATATACCCGTTCCCCAGCACATTACGCGGAACGATCGAAAAGAGCGCAACCCCTCCAAGAGTTTTCAGAAAACCTCTTCTGCTTGTTCTCATAGTAAAATAATAATTTATATAGATTAGCAACCAATTATTTAAAAATATAAATAATATCTGACAAATATACTAATTATCTAATAATCCTTGCAGATATTCACGTGTTTTTATCACATAATCATGTCTTGCACCGTTCAATTCACATTCAATAGTCAATGCTCCCTGAAATCCTTGCTTCTTTAGTTCAGCTATGACAGCCGGGAAATTCACCTCTCCGGTAGGAATGGGCACTTCCGCTCCCAATTCATACGGATTGTTCGGGTCCGGATATTTGCCGTCTTTAGCATGGAATTCCTTGATTAGGCTGCCAAACTGTTTCACGGCATCCAGAGAATTCGCTTTCCCGTACATCAATAAATTAGCCAGATCGCAATTGACAAACACATTGCCCGTTGCGATGTCTTTAATGGCACGGATCAAAGTCGTCGGCGTTTCCTGTCCGGTCTCGAAATAGATCATCACACCACGCTGTTTGGCATAATTCGCCAAGTCTTGCATGACCTTGATAAAGTCCTTATATTGTTCAGAAGAGGGATCTTCGGGTATAAAGCCGAAATGAGAGTGCATGGCAGGAATCTCAGCCATCTGGCAAAAGTCGATCATATCCTGATACATAGCGACTTTTTCAGCCCGTTCCTCGGTCGGTACCAACCCGATCGTTGCCGGTCCTTGGCGGAAATTCCAAACACAATGGCTTCCGGGTACTCCGACAACCGTTGTCACTTTTATATTATGTTTCTTGGATGCAGCTTTTACTTTTTCCGCAAAATCTTTCGTGTACACTTTCTTTTGATAACTGAGTTCGCAGGAGCCGAATCCCTGATCATGCAATTCTTTGAAACTCTTGTCAATATCGCTCAAGTCATACTGGATCACACCGATCGTTATCTTATCCTGGGCTTTCATCTCGGAAAACACAAATAATAAAGAAAGAAGCAATAAAGAAATCTTTGTTTTCATAATCTGATATTCATTTTAATTATCCAACATTCGTTATTCTGTGCAAAAAGTTTCAAGCCAAAAAAATCCTGAAACTTTTGTTTCAGATTTTTCTTTTCGGTGAAAATTTATTTTCACTTGCGGGAAAATTTATTTTCACTGAGTAGAAACATTTGTTTCTATCTGCGAAACAAACTACACTCACCTTAAAAAAGAAAGAGGAACGGACCCAAGGGATCTATATCGTTTGGCCTTCCTCTTTCCTTTCACAAGATGAACAAAAGTAACAATTTATTCCATTGTCGGATTAAAAGTTCCGCCCCAATTGTTGTTTTGTTCGAGATTCGGATTTTCATCAAGATTGACTTTCTGGATCGGGAAGAAATAGAATGATTCTTCAATTACAAATTCTCTTTCCGCCGCTTCCGTGTAAGGGACTTGATGAACCACGTAACGAAAATCACCGGTAGTCAACTCATTGTTATTGATTTTGGTTCTGGCTGTATTCAAATCCATATCCGTACCATCCGGATTAATAGCGATCGCTTCAAGTCCATGCTTAGTCCAACCTGCCAACTTCATCATGTTACGCGTACGGCGCAAGTCCCAAAAACGGTGGCCTTCGAAACACAGTTCGATGTTGCGTTCATCCAAAATAGCCTGACGGATCTCTTCACGATTTCCGACTTTCAATCCGTAAAGTCCATCGTTCCCAACCTCGATTCCGGCACGTTGGCGAATCTGCTTCAACATTTCGACAGCGGCTTCCGAATGTCCGGTCTCATTAGCTGCTTCAGCATAGATAAACATCACTTCGGCAAAACGCATCAGGATGTAATCGATGTCATATGTCATCACCTTATCTTGAGTTAATGACAAATCGGCCGCTTTATAAATATAAAAGCCGGAGAAAATGTCATTATTCACAGCATTCGTATGCGCATTCGGATTTACACCGTACTGATCATCCGGACTACTGACTCCCAGCGCATTATATTGCCTGTAGTCTGCATGTTTTCCGGCCACCGGATATTCCCGGCCATTATATAAACAGACATTATTGAAGCGAGGATCACGATTCTGCCAGAAAGATTTCAGCAAAGCCTGTTCATCAGCAACATAATATTTGCCGCTCGGATCATCATACCGTTTTCCATCCAACATAGGAAAGCTTTTTACAAACTCCCAGGTCGGATTACTGTAAGATTTGTCACGGCTAACGGAAGCCGGGCGGGTCGTGTACTCCCAAGCTGAAGTTTTATTTGGATTCGAGTTTACCACCGGGAAAACGACTTCCGGCCCTTGTTCCTGTATCCAAATATCCGCATAATCCGGAGTCAAAGCTATACCTTTGGCCACACAAAAATCATACGCTTCTTTTGCTGCCACATAGGCTTCTTCCCAATAAGCATTGCCGTATGGATTACTCGGATTGAACTGCGGAGAAGCTTTCAACAAGAGCGTTTTAGCTTTCCATGCTTTGGCAAAACACTGGTCGATACGTCCGTAATCAGCTGAACTTCCAGCGATCTTCTCCGGCAACAATGTGATGGCATGATCCAAATCTTCAATCATAAATTGGAAACACTCCGGAGTAGAATTACGTTTTACATATAAATCATCCGTATCTTTGTCTTGCGGAACCTTTATATACGGGACACCGCCATGATGCAAAACCATCCAATAGTACATATAGGCACGCATGAAATAAGCCTGCCCCAACAAACTATTGGCGGTTTCACTATCCAGCAATCCTTCTTCCAAACGTTTTATCGCTTCGTTGATATGACGGATTTTCGTATATTCCCACTTTTTATAAGCGCTGCCGGTTTCCGTGATAGTCCCTAAATACCAAGGCATACCAGTCACTTGCTCCGAATTACCGTCAGCACTTGCCTCCCAATTGCCAAAACATTCCGAATAAAGATTGTTGACATAAGCCGTTGCCAGGTTGGCATCATGCCAGACCATCGACTCGTCGTAGCTGTTCAAATTCTCGATATCCAACGTATCGCAACTGGTTGTCATTCCTCCCAATACGAAGGCTGCACTTATTACGGCATATTTGATTTTTTTCATTTTCATATTCTTCCTGATTTAAAATTAGAATGAGAAATTAAGACCGAAAGAGAATGTCCGCATCAACGGATAGGAATCATAATACTTCTGCTCCGGATCCAAAAATTCTGTTACATCTGAAATGCAGAACAAGTTAGTCGCATTAGCAAATACCTGTGCATACGTGATACCTAATGGCCGAAGGATACTCTTCGGCAAATCATAACCGATATTCAAATTCTTCAAACGAAGATAAGCGCCGTTACGCATCCAAAAACTGGTATTTCCTGCTCCTGATTCATACCAGCTGTTACCTACGATACGCGGGTAAACACCATTCGGATTCAACTCAGGGTCGTACACTTTATCACTCGTCCAAATCGGAAAATAAGGACGGACAGCACCACCATGCTGATAGAAACCGCCATCAACACCACCAACAAAACGATCATACTTGCCAACACCTTGGAAATGCACATCTATCGTAATACCTTTCCATTTAATATTCCCTCCAAAACCATAATTGATTCGTGGCGTACCGTTTTCACTCAACAAATTATATGCATCATTGCCATCGATACGCCCATCGGGACCTTCTGTATACCCGTCACCACGTGTATCCTTATACAGAATACCACCCAGATACGGATCACGTCCATATTGTTTGAAACCTTGAGCTTTCAATGCTTCAACTTCAGCTGGATCCGTCAATAAATGATCCGCAATCAGACCGGTCAATATACCGTCAGCCTTACCTAACGGCGACAGGGCATACAAATTTCCTCCTTCCTGATAAGTAGCCGAAACATCCAAGACATCCCAACGGTCACGAGCAAAACCCAAGTTTACATAAGCCGAATAATCAATCGCTCCGTTGGCCGCCTTGTCCATCCAAGTCAAAGCCAACTCACCTCCTCGCCAAGAACGCTCGGCATAGTTTTCAGGAGCCAACGCCTGGCCATACGTGCTCGGAAGCGTCACCGTACGCGGGCCAAGGATATCCACCTCTTTCCGGTAGAAAACATCCAACGTTCCGGACAACCGATTGTTGAAGAAACCGAAATCCAGCCCTCCGTTATAAGTGGTGGAAGTCGCCCAAGTCAGTGTCGGATTAGGAGTATCGCCAGCCACGATCGTATTGGCCAGATTGCTGCCAAAAACATACGTTCCACCCGTATTGTACTTCTGCAAATAAGAAAAAGCCGTAATCTTGTCGATCGGGTCCTTACTTAGATCCAAGTCATTACCGGTCGTACCATACGAAGCACGCAACTTCAAGTTACTCAGCCAGTCGGTCGTGTTTTCCATAAACGATTCTTCGCTCAGACGCCATGCTGCCGAAACAGAAGGGAAAAATCCCCAACGATGTCCATCTGGAAACAACGTATTGCCATCATAACGGAAAGAAAACTCGGCTATATACTTCTGATCGAACGTATAGTTAAAACGACCGATCCAAGAAAGACGTCCACCGGTATATTCTTCTGCGTCGCCCCAACGACGTTCGGCATCTTTCGAATAATTGAACATCTGGTCCAAGTTGGCCATCGGTTGTTCTCCTTTGGCCTGTATCCATTCGCCCCCGTTAGCAGCCTGTTCGAATACAACCATTGCATTGACATCATGTTTGCCGAACGTATTGGCATAGTTCACAAACCAGTTGAATTGTTCAGTCCACAACTGTTTAGCCCGGTAATCCAAGTTCTCATAATTCTGGGAGAAATTGAACGTGTTGTATTCATTCAAGTTCAGAGGGGCCGGCAAGAAACGATTGCCTTCAGGATCTGCCTGCTGGAATTTGTAGTTCTTTTGGAAAGTCATGAAACGTTTCCGGTTATAGTCATGCCCAATATAGCTGCCCATAATCTTCGTGCTCAAACCTTTCGTAATGAAATCCAAGTTGAAATCGAACGAAACGATCCCATTCATATTGCGCCGACGAGTCTTCAGATAACGGTTGCCAACAACCTGGTCTACAGGATTCCATCCTTGCCATGAACCATAATCCTGATAAATCGGGTAATCAGTAATTGTGGCAGAAGGTGTCCCGTCCAAATTAGAATAGAACGGAGTTGTCTTCATCGCGTTGAACGTACAACGGTACAAATCATACACAGCCTGGTCGTCATCATCCGAGAACGGCCAATAGAAACGCTTGTCATTCGACTGATTCGCATCCAAATTGACATTCATTTTAATATATTTGCTCAACTCCACCGTTAAATTCGAACGCAAAGAAAATTTCTTATTTTCCAACGATACATAAGAACCTTCTTCTGCCAAGAAAGATCCCATAACATAATATTGAACTTTCTCGCTTCCGCCTGTCACACTCAAAGAATGTTTTGTGTTCCAAGGATTCTGCCAGATATAATCGTTTACATTATAATTGATGTTGTTGTCACGGAAGTAAGCATATTCCGCCTCTCCGTTCGGCTCTTTCGTGCCTTGGAAACGGGCTACTGCATTTTGGTAATCCAAATCATCGATGGCCGTCCATCTATCCGCAAACAGTTCTTGAGTCGGTTTGCTGAAAGCATAGGATCCCTGATAATTAAACACAGGTTTCTGATTTTTAACACCCCCTTTTGTCGTTACCAACACAACGCCATTACCGGCTGCCGATCCATAAATAGAAGCTGACGCAGCATCTTTCAGGAAGCTCATCTGATCGATTTCATACGGTTCCAAATTATCAAAAGCTTCTTTGTCGCGTATTACTCCATCGATAACAAACAGCGGATCGCCGAACCCGCCACGCATACGAATCTCAGAAGAAGCTCCCATCAGCCCGGAATTACCGGTAATAGTTGCTCCAGGAGCACGTCCGGCCAATGAATTGGACAAGTTAGTATTAGGAATGACCGACAGTTCTTCCGACTTCACATTCGAAATGGACCCTGTCATATTTACCTTTTTCTGCACACCGTATCCAACCACAACAACTTCATCCAATTTCTGTGTATCTTCATGTAAGGTGATTTGGAACGTAGTTTTATCTTTCGTCACTAATATTTCCTGGTCCAAATATCCGATATAAGAGACGAGCAAAGTAGCTCCATCCGGAATTCCTTCCAATGTAAATTCCCCGTCTATATTCGTTATCGTACCGACTCCTGCCCCACCTTTCAGTACAATATTCGCGCCAATAACCGGTAAACCGGTATCGTCGACGATAATACCCGAGATTTTTTTCTTCTGCTGTTGGATTGCCGTCACAATAGGTTCAGAATGGGCATTTCTTTTAGAAGTATCATCCTTCAAGAATACACGGTTATTTACAATCTTATAAGAGATACCTGTATTCTTAAATACCTCTTGCAGAACATTTTCGATATGTTCATTTTTAAGATTAACAAAAACTTTGGAGATTTTCTTATTTAATAATGTTTCATCATAAGAAAATTCATACCCGGTTTGTTCACTAATACTTCGTATGACGGTACCGACTGTCGTCTGATTTAAAGCCAGTTCCAGATTCACATACAAAGAATGCGCAACGTTTGTCGCCATAGCGGGCGATGCGGCTGACAAAAACATTGCTAATGTCGCAATTGAAGCATTTTTAATCATACATGTGATTCAATAATGTTAGTACTAAGTTTTAAGTTATAGTTTTTTTGTGTTGTGTGTGTTGCTTTTCTAAATCTGTCATTTCATCATAGGCATTCATTTTTTATTATTCATATATAAAGATTTCACTTCCTTCTATCCGATATTGGATCGAAGCCAAAAACTTCAGGAGTTTCAGTATGTCAGACAAGCTTTCGTCCTCGTTGATCACACACCGAAACTTGCGCTGGGCAAGCTTCGAGGATTCCAGATTTATATTTACATTAAATTTTACGGAGAGTTGGTTAACTATTTCCCTAAGCGTGACATTTTCGAAGACAAACTGGTTCAGTCGCCACGCCGTACATATATTCACATCCACAAATTCTGTGGCATATTCATTTTTATAGTTATTATATGTCACCTTTTCTCCCGGTGACATATCTAAAACGGCTTTCCATTGCTTATCGAATAAAGCAACTTTACCTCTTGCTAAAACAGTTTCTACGTTTTGGTGTTTCTCGTCTGTTTTTACATTGAAAGCGGTTCCTAGCACCTTAATATTCACATAATTCGTCGAAACATATAATGGAGATTGTGCATTCTTTGCAACGTCAAAGAATGCTTCTCCTTGCAAGGAGAGCTTTCGGCTATTTTCGGCAAAAGCCTCAGGAATCTTCAATGAAGCCCCCCCTTTTAACCAAACGGCCGATCCATCCGCAAGCATGATTTTTTTCACATCTTCCCCTTGTTTCACCGTAATCGTCACATAATTATCTGGTCTCAGATAATCCCATCCCACATAAGAAAAAGAAACCAATAGCAAAATTACGGCAGCATATCTCATCACGGAGTGAAATATTTGAAAACGTCTTCTACTATTGATTTTGGCATTCAACCCTTCCAATGCCTTTTCAATATGCTCAGACGTATTATATTGAGTAAACTTCCCCGAAATGCGAAGTTCCACCAATTTTGAAAAAACATATTCATTATCAATTGATAAAACACGCCACTCTTGCACTTTTCCCATCTCTTCGGGAGAAAGCGTATCGATCAAGTATTTCGCTAAAAGTCTATAATCAAAATCCATTTTTTTCCTTTTACCTATGCTAAACGAACAACTCGGGAAAAATACTGAGATAAATCTATTTTTTTATCTTTTCAAGAGTAATTTAGGACGATCATATCAAAATTAAAAATCATAAGCGACAGAAACTTTCAACACAACTTTTATTATCTCACGACAGCCACCTAATTTTTACGACGATATTCAGTCGGAGTCATCCCATAGTTTTGTTTAAAGGCAGTACTAAAATAACGGGCGCTGGAAAAACCTGTACGATCCGCCACATCCTGAATGCTCATGTCCTTATAGGATGAAAGCAAACGAGCAGCTTCGACCATACGGAATCTGATCACATAATCGCCGATTGAAATATCCGACAAATGGCTGAATTTACTGTAAAGTGTCGTACGGCTCATCGCCATACCAGAAGCAATAAAAGCTACGTTCAGATCCGGATTGGTCAGATTTTCATGAATCAATAGATTCAATTTCTGCATGAATTGTTCATCCGCATTGCTGACTGCATCATCCTTGGGAGAGAACAGGCAACCGGACTCCCGATAACGTGCCCGAAGTTGATCACGCAGCCTCAACACATTCCGCAAAATTACCATCAAAGAATCCACATCAAATGGCTTTGCCAAATATATATCCGCTCCCGACTTGTATCCCTCGACCGAACTTGCCGGGTCAGCTTTAGCAGTCAATAGTACTACCGGAATATGACTGACCTTCAAATTGTTTTTAACCCGCCGACACAACTCGTAACCGTCCATCCGGGGCATCATAACATCACTGACTATGATATCCGGCTGAGATTGCCCCAAAAACTCCCATGCCTCCTCACCGTCTCCAGCCACATAAACATCCTTGAACTCCGCCTGCAAGACACTAAACAAATAGCTACGCAATTCTGGTTCATCTTCGACCACCAATGCCGTGTATTTAGCAAACAAGAAATCGGCTTGTACCACCTGGGGATTCATTTCTTTGGCATCAGCATTCTTCATTTCCGAACAAACGACACTGTCCGGTTCTTCAAATACAGACGCCTGCACTAACGGCAAATCAAAATAAAAAGTCGCACCTCTGTCTTCATTACTGTAAGCACCGATGCTTCCGCCATGCAGTTCCACCAGCTTACGGGCATATGCTAAACCGATCCCACTTCCTTTACGGTTATGGTCACCTTGGTAAAAGCGAGAAAAAAGACGATCCATATCCACATGAGCCAGCCCAATCCCCTGGTCGGCAAGAGAAATGCGCAGGCTCGTTTCCATACGTTCCGTACCAATGACCAGCGAAGTATTCGGCTCACTGAACTTCATCGCATTTATCAACAAATTGGACAACACGACACGACATTTGGCTGCATCAAAAGGGACTTTTTCCACCGAAGTATCCAACTTGTATTCCAATCGAATACTACGAGCCTCAAATTCTTGTGCAAAATCATGCGTTACCGTTCGTATCCAATCAGCGACATTGTAAAAACGAACATTCATAACATCGCCGTTCGTATCTGATCTTTGTGCGTCTAGCACCATATCAACAATTTCACGTATCCGACAAGTTTGCAACAACAAACCATCCAATTGCCTGGAAACATCATCATCCATCACTTTTCCGGATTTCAACAAACGTTTGAGCGGGGCGTATATCAAAGTCAACGGCGTACGAAGCTCATGGCTGATATTGACCATAAAACGGACCTTCTCTTCATAAAATTTACGTTCATGCTCTTTCATTTCCCAAGCGAGTTCCTGCTCTTTACGCTTCATAATCGATCGGATTACCCATGAGGTCATCGTCATCACCATCAAAAACAAAACTATCCAAAACCAGGCACGCTGCCATAAAGGAGGGATTACATCAACTGTCAGCAATTTCAAAGGTGCACTCCAATCACCATTCCGTTTGCTATATGAAACCCATAATTCGTAGTTACCGGGAGAAAGAGCCGGAAAAACAAAGGCATGACTAGATGTCTCCTGCAAATCCTCACGGCCTCCTTTGATATAAAAACGAAACAATTTCTTCCGCATCAAATCCTTCTCTTTAACAATGACACTCAATCCTAAAGATGAATAATCCCAAGGAACGGAAATAGCTTGCTTGTCAAATAGACCGTCCGGATGGACAAAAGAACCGTCCAAGGCTAAGTTGATCAAGCTGACGGAAAAGTCCTCTTCGTCTTGAAATTTCTGATCTGGCCGTATTCGCACCACTCCCTCTACTCCTGCCATATAAATGTCACCGAGGGCGGATTCCAACGCAGGCTGCGGCAAGAATTCGTGTGTAAAAACTCCATCAGACTCTCCAAAAACAACGATACGTTTCTCTTGAGGGACATATGCATACAATCCTTCATGCGTACTAATCCACAATTGCTCGCTGTTATCGAAAGCAAGAGACATAACTCCGACAAAACGCTTTGTATCAATCGTATCTATTTTTTGCAGAGTACGATCATAGGCATACAAACCGGAAGTCGTGCCCAACCAGAAACGTTTGTCCTTACCTTGCTTTATTGACGTTATCGTGCCAATTTCCTCACCGGGCAAAAAAACCGGACGTAACTCTTCGCTCGGAAAATCCAGAACGTAAAGTCCGGCAGATGTACCGATATAGCACGAGTCGCCCACGACGAAACGAGGAGCCTGAAAATTCGGCAACATGTTTTCATGCAAAGGTTCAAATTGACATTTCCGATGGTCATACACAAACAAATAATTATCGGTCAAAAGACAAAAACGATCATCATCCACACGATACAGGCGAATCGCATTTCCACACAGAAAAAGATCGTTCCGGACGTCTCCCCAATTCAACGGGAACTCCCTGCATTCACCTGTATTCTTGTTAAAACGACAAAGTCCGACTCCAAACAAAGACAACAACAACTCCGAATCGTTATAAGGCATAATGGAGACGATCTTCATCTCCTTCGTCTGTCGATATCCCTGAAACGTCTCTTTTTCAGGATCAAACAAATTCATTCCGCCGCCGTCTGTACCCATCCATATTTTACCGTCACGATCTTCATACATAGACGCAACTGATTGGAAACTCAAGCCGTAAGTAGCTCCAGGAGGAGCATCCCGATAAGTAGTCATGTAGACAGGCTTAATACCAATTAAACCACCTAAAATACTACCGGCCCAAATATTTCCTTCATCGTCGATATACAGGCTGGCAAAAGAGTTCACCGGAAGAGAATGACGATCGCCCGGAAGGTGCATGATCCCTTTCACGGACTTGGTGGCATAGTTATAAATATTGATGCCTCCTCCGTCGGTCGCCAACCAAAGTTCACCATCCTTTTCCCGCATATCCTGCACGACATTATGCGTCAAGCGCTCCGGTGTTTTCAGGTGCTCAATCAACCGTCCTTCGCGGTCGTAGCAATAAACACCTTTATTATAGACCGACACCCAAGTCCTTCCGTGTGAATCCAGAAATAGGGCTGGTATATTCTTTTCCTGGGTAAACGACACTCGCTCCATAGTCCCCGTCTTCGGGTAATACCACCAAATGCCGTTTCCGCGGAAAGACAGAATGATCTTTCCATCTTTTTCGTCATACCAATAAGCGTGGTTGGGCACAGAGACAGGCATGGTATTCTTCAACTCGCACTTACCAATTTTCTTTTCCACATAAGAATAATAATACACACCTTTCATACCAAAAAAATAGACTCCGTCCGACATAAGGAGACAGCAAGTCGCCACTACCGGTTCTCCATCCAACTCCTGACAAGCAAATTTGCGGGTATTACGGTCGAAAATAGCCAGTCCACGACTAGTTCCTACCCAAATATTCCGAGCCGCATCTTCTTCCAAGAAAACGACATCATTATAAGGAAGAGAATACGGATTATCTTTATCTTCTTGGTAAACCGTGATCTTTTCCCTGTCGAAACGGTTCAAACCAAACCGAGTCCCAATCCACAAAACCCCTCTTTCATCTACCAATACACATTTCACAGAAGATTGTGATAAGCCTTCCTCTAATGAAATTTGTTTAAAATAATACTTGGGAACTGCCTGAAGATTCCCTGTTAAGAATATAAAAAATAATATTAGATATAATTGTATATACCTCCCAAACACTTGCATAATTATATATCACCCTTTGGCCTGCAAAAATACAAAATCATCCGAAATACAAGCTTTAAAGAATAAAAAAACAATTTTTGATTTTTCTCGAATGGTATCGAACACAGAAAATACACCCAAAATCATAGATTTGTAACAAACAAAAATTAAACAAAAAATGTATCTTTCATACCATACAGACGTTGCGTTTTCTGCTTCCTCCGGCAATAAAAGTATTACCCCGGTAAAAGATATCAGATGGAGTGTCTCTGGAATGACTATTCTGAACGGCCCCCAGTACCGCAATCGGTCGGTGATACTATATACACCTTTACATCTCATTCCCAATGATAATCTCAAAGAATTGATGATTGTATGGCCATGTTAAAAATAAACAGGCTTCATTTTATACAAGAGCTTTACCACATCATCCCGAAATCACAGCAAATAACAGAGAACATGATCCTATATGCCCAAGCCAAGAAGGTCACAATTTCAAGCGGAATGATATGTCCAGAAGGTATTGCTTTCAATCTTCCTTTTCATGTCGAACAAATTATCCTAGAATCCAATATCCAAAATTTCGGTGAGGATAAAAGGCAAATATAGGAACATTTAGTACCTAGTTGTTGAAAAAAGCAGGCCGGACACTCCCGATATAAACAATCTCTAAGATCCCGATAAAAGCTCTTCTTTAGCCATCCGGATTCGCTGATTAAAAAAAATTTCGACTTCACTCCATAAATAATAAGGATAGCGAGGTGTTGTCAATGGAAGGGACACCTCTTTCTCGTTTAGCAGAAATTTCACCCATATTTCTCCCTTTTCATCATGACAAAAAATCCACTGTATATTAGCTGCCATCGGAGCAATCTCGTAATCCTTCCAATACACAGATACAGAATCAGGATCTGCAACACGTACGTCAGCATTTCGTATACCCATCAACGCCACAAAAGGTATGATTGTTTCTGCATGAGCAAAACGAAAATTTGCATGGTTATCCGACTTTGCATTTATCACCTCATCAGCAGTACGGATAAATTCAGAAAGCAAAGGCCACGCAATCGCTACTGGCAACATTCGACCAATCGGAGCGGAACTCTTGCTCATGTACTGCCGCAAGTTTTGAGTCTGCCAATAGCGGCTCCATTCATTCGAAGTAAAAGAACAGATCTCATTCAGAGAAAGTCCAGTATCAGGCAATATCGCAATAATTGAAAATAAATCCATCACAAAATCCCTATCTTCTTTCTCCGTTCCGCTTCTGAGGAAAAGTCGTTTCATAACAGTGGAAGTGGGTATCTTGATTTGAGAAAATTTCTCATAAACAGCAATCCAATCCCCTTTCTTCTTATAATTGACATAAGATTCATTCAGATCGAAAAAGCGAAGAATATCATCATATTCTCTTCCCTTGTTTCGCCTTATCTTCAATGACGGATTTTCTCTCAGCAAACAAGAGAGAAACGCGTCCATACTATTTATACAACGAGGCACATAAGTGGCTATCGCCTCCACCTCAGCCGAATCAGCAAATAAACAAGGATAATTTTTTGACATACGCCAAGCAATACCCTCTTGTTCTTTTTTGCCCAAAGAAGATAATTCACCCCATTTGCCCTTAAACTGCTCAGATACCTCTTGCATAAATAAAAGTAGATCCCAACCTTCTTTTGTCAACATTTTATGTTTTCCAGCTAATGACAGCCTTGTTATTACTTTATCCAACGCTTTCCCTGAAGTCGGAAATCGTGCACCGTGTCTTCCGAGATGGTTAATATAAAAAGGTACCATGCCATCCTGAACTAAATAAGATGAATTTTCCAGAGAAGGATACGGCATAGCCGTCCCTGCATATTGCTGTTCCTCTTGTCCTATTGATAAATGGGAATAAATAAACAAACAAAATATAAATATCGATATCTTTCTCATACCAAGATCATTTTATTTAGGTTATAACAAGAATATCCAAATGTCTGTTCATTCCGACGGGTTAGTAGTGGCATTTTGACAAACCCGTAAAATGACCTCATTCCACAAGACACATACAAAATATATAAACAATCGGCAACGAGATAGCAAGAAGATGATTATTCTTTTTTTTTATCTTTTTACCAAAGTCTGAAATAGTTCTCCAAAATATTCTTCAAAAATCTTAAGTACACCAACAAAAAAGTATCGAACTTCTATTTCTTATAAAAACAGTAGCCCGTTACGGGTTCATTTACTCATTAAATTCAAAATCGTATGGAAACAAAAAGTAAAAAAGCAAAAAGCTCCTTCCTTAATTTAGGAAGTAACATGGGAAAAAGTAAATTATTGCAAGGTGTCGTCACATTGGCCGGAATCGTTTTGTATCTTCTCGCACGCAAATCAAAAAATAAGATAAGACATACATTTTTATTGATTTTGGTTTGCACAATGGGAGTCGCTTCTTTTTCATGCGGTAACAAAAGCCAAAAGAAAGTCGATCTCAACAAAGCATTGGACAATGCCATTGAAAGAGTGGAAGATGAAGCTGACAAATTAGACAAGACTTGGGACGACACAAAAAAAGAGACCCGGAAGGAAGCAGAGAAAGTCAAACATGAAATAGAAAAGATTCAAAAATAAAGAAAATATAGCTATGGACTTACATTCAGGATTACCATACTGGATAATCAAAAATCCACTGTTCGATTACTACAATCCGCTGAAAAAGGATCTGGAAACAGATATAGTAATCATCGGTTCCGGTATAACCGGCGCCCTTATGGCTCACGAATTGTGCCGGACGGAACTGGAATGTTGCGTCGTGGATAAACGGAGTATCGCCACGGGCAGTTCCGCGGCCAGCACGGCACTCTTGCAATATGAAATTGACGTTCCGCTTTGCCGAATGGCTGAACAAATTGGTGAAAAAAATGCAGTAACTGCCTACCGGTCTTGCCTGCAATCCATCTCAGACATCGAAGCCGTTTTGAAAGAAACGGATATCGATGCAGACTTTGAGCGGTTACCGAGTATTTTCTATGCCAGCGACGAAAAAGGAGTAAAACTCATCGAACGTGAATATGAAATACGCAAACGCTATGAGCTTCCAGTAGAATTGTTAAACAAGGGAGAGCTTCATAAGCGATACAAAATGAGAACATACGCCGGAGCGTTACTAAATCGTCAGTCCGCACAGCTCGATGCCTACAAGGCGGCAACCCAACTCTTCCGGTATCATATAAAAAAAGATCATTTACAAATATTCACCTATACAAAAATCTCATCTTGTGAAGAAACGCCTCAAGGTTGCCGGCTCAAAACAAAGGATGACCGGACCATCCGATGTAAATATGTAATTGTCGCCGCTGGATTCGAAGCCGGGCAGTTCTTACCTGAGAAAGTAATGAAACTGACCTCGACTTACGCACTTATATCCCACCCTATTGACAATAAGGATCTATGGCCCGAACACAGTCTCATCTGGGAAACGGCAGAACCTTATATCTATGTTAGGACCAGTGGTAACCGAATCATCATCGGAGGAGAAGACGAAGATTTCAATAACCCTGAAGCAAGGGATGAACTACTCCGGGAAAAGACGGAAAAACTTGAAAAGAAATTCCATACCTTACTGCCCTCCGTCCCTTTCAAGGCAGAAATGATCTGGTGCGGAACCTTCAGTACGACAAAAGACGGACTCCCATTCATCGGAACATGGCCAGGGACGGAACGCATATTCTTTGATCTTGGGTACGGGGGCAACGGAATCACGTTCAGCATGATCGGAGCACAGATTATAAGCAACCTCTTACAAGGAAAAGAAGATGAGCGAAAAGATGTATTCGGTTTCGGACGGATATGCTAAATCTTGTAAAAGAAAACAGCCTTGTCCCTGCATTCGACGCAGGGACAGCCTCTCTCTAATTATTGGTTTAACCACACCGGAAATCTTCTCCTCCCGTAGAAATCATAAAAAAGTAATCCTATCCAACTGGTGAGGATAATCAATACACCAACGATCAACTTCCTTTTTTTAGGGGCATCAAGATTCCAAATTCTAAATGCGGGTTTCAAAGCCAAGACCAAGCCTATAAACCAAATTGCAAAACCAACCATATCCGCTTCGTATTTACTAGCATAAAACAATCTTTTATCTGTTGATCTAAATCAATCTTCCAACTTATACAATTCGAATTCATATTTATGCAGATAACTGCAATTTCCATCACAAACTTTTATATGTCGGGGGATCGTGTCAGAAGCCATCATACATCTGTTTCCGAACAAATAGGAACATCTAAGCCTGTATGCTTCAACAGCCAACGACTTTTCATATCCGCATCCTTCCTTATATGCATCGTGACAGATACGGTAAAGATGTTCATAATCCATTTGGACAGAATTCATCAATTCGTTTTTCAGAGTTTCTTCCCAATTCATAGTTATTTAAAATAGTTGTTTACAGAATCTTATTTTTAAAATAAACAACACGTATATAAAAATAGTTTACATAAAAATAAAACCTTAATCATATGCAAATATGACATTTAAATACACTTAGTATATCCCTACAAAAATAGATGTTAATATCCTCTCTTTACAACAAACAAAAATCTTTTTATGGCTGTTTATTTAATGTGAATCGGGTATGGTACCAACACCTATATTTCACATTATTATTCTTTTATATTAATGCATAAAACTTAGTCATATGTATTTTATATGGTATATTATTATCGGAATCTTAGCCGGTTTTATTGCTGGTAAGGTTATGCGTGGAGGAGGGTTCGGTATCCTCATCAATTTACTGGTCGGCATAGCTGGCGGCCTGTTAGGAGGTTGGGTCTTCGGCCTGTTAGGCATTGCTACGGCGGGCATCTTGGGCAGTTTGATCACTTCTGTTGCTGGAGCTATCTTGTTATTGTGGATCGTTTCATTATTCAAAAGTCCACATAAAACAGATATATAATCAATTATTTATTCATCTTTTAAAACTATTGAATTTATGGAAACAAGTTGTTCAAAATTTTGGCTGGGCCTGGGTTTAGGCTCAATCATCGGTGTAGTAGCTTACCGTTTTAGCTGTTCTTCTAAAGGCAAAATGTTAAAAGAAAAAGCATGCCATGTCCTTCATCGGATGGGTGGTAAAGCAGAAGACATGATTGATTCCGCAAAAGACAAGGTTGCGGAAGCCGGAACAAAAGTGGCCGACAAGGTCGCCAAGGAAACTTTTAACATCGCAGAAAAAGCCGATGATGTGAAAAACAAAGTGCACAATTTTGCCGATAATGCAAAAAAGTAATTGAATGTGCCTCATTAAATGTATAATTAAAACTTTCGAGTTATGTTTTATCATGTAAAAGATTTGCAATACAACGCACGCGTTTCCGCTCCGGATCCACGTTTCGCACGTGTCCTCCTTGAGGCTTTCGGCGGCGCAAACGGAGAATTGAAATCGGCTTTGCAATATTTCGTACAAGCTTTCAGTTGCCATAATCCTCACCCTGACAAATATGATATGCTGATGGACATCGCAACAGAAGAGTTGGGACACCTCGAAATCGTCGGGGCTACCATCCAAATGCTCCTCGGACCTGTAAACGGAAAAATGAAGGACGTGGTGGAAAACATGGAAATCAATATGATGATGAATGGCAAAGGAGCCAAAGAAGATCTCATCCATCAAGCATTCACAAATCCGCAGTTCTTGGTAACTTCCCCCGGAAGTCCCACACTGACAGACAGCAACGGAAATCCGTGGTGTGCTACCTATGTATCCGCTAATGCAGATCTGACCGTGGATCTCCGTTCCAACATGGCAGGAGAATGCCGGGCAAAGATCGGATATGAAAATCTTATACCGCTGACGGATGATCCCTACGTGAAAGAGACGCTCACGTTTCTTATGACACGCGAAGTAACCCATTTTCAACAGTTCGAAGCGGCATTGGAGACCATCCAGCCCAACTTTCCTCCCGGAGTGTTTCAAACCTCCCCCAAATACAGCAACCTGTATTTCAACATGTCCAAAGGCAAAGATGCCCGCGGGCCGTGGAATGAAGGAGAAAGCACACGCTTGAAAGAAGAATGGCAATACATTGACGATCCTTTACAAGAAGTACGAAACACCAATGGGCTCGTCGACCGTAAACCGGCAGGTACATACCGCACGGAAAAAGAGGTCCAGGAAATGGACAATGAACTTGCCAAAGAACGCAGCGAAGAAGTCCTTTCTTCTTTACCCGACGGAGTCATGAGTTGGTGTAACTACCAAGATAAAAAAGGAAACAGAAAATAAACTGTCGCCAAGTAATATATTCACTTTAAAATTTATCAGATTATGAACAAGAAGAATGAAAAAAAGCAGGTAGAAACAAAGGGTACGAAAAAACAGACCCAGACTAAAGAATGCAAGTGCTCAACTTCAGAAAAAAAATCGGCCAAAAAGTAACCGAAACGTCACTTGTAAGTAATTAACCCCTATCCCCGGCGAAGAAAAATGTCTTCGCCGGGATTTTTTATACCCTCTACAAAGCGAAATCACCTCATTGTTTTCGCCTTATGTTTATATGCTTAACCGTAGTATACCAAAGCAACCGCACAAACTCTGCAGTAACAATTTCTTATTTCTATGGACAGGATATTCTTTTTCGTTCCGAATAATTCTTTCTAGAATGCCTATTAATTTTATAATCGGTGTCAGTGATTATAAAATCAGTGGTTGTGATTATATAATCGCTGACACTAATTATATAATCACAACCACTGATTACAGAATTAACAGGCACTTTGATGTTTTTTTATACCTATGTAGATAAGTTTTCTTGCAGTGAGGAAACATCATATCTTATATTATATGATTCATAAGACCGTATTGCTATAAAATGAATTTGGTGCGGCTATCTTGATAGCACGATGGTTGTTTCTACAAAAACTTTATATGGATATGCTTGTACTGAAGGCAAGAAGAGAGAGATTGCTTCTATATAGCACGAACGGGGAGGCTCTTTTATTAGGCCTCCCCGTTATACTAATGAAAGAATCTATTAAAGAAGATATTTCTCCCCAATCACATATCTATTCGTTCCTGCGTTTTCCGGCTACCGTAAGCACCAGCCAAGCTACACAAGACAGCACCGATCAAGATAGCAAAGAAAGATACAAGAGCCGAGCGAGCCGCAGCGTCCGTAGCTTTATCAGCCGCTTCCAGTGCATTTTGCTTCACTTCCTGCCATTCCTGGATCGCTTTATCCAGATTTTGTTCCAGATTTTGAATTTGTTTGTCGGCCTCTGCAGTCGCCTTTTGCATGATTTCCGTATACTGCTTGACCGCCTTGTCTGCTTCAGCTTTCGACATATCGGTATTATTTGCCAATGCTTTGGCAAGATCATTCCGGTCTATGCTTTTTGCCAGCTTATTCGTCTGTTCCTTCACTCGAGCCAGAAAATCTTTAAAAATCTCATCTGCATCTTGTGGAGACGCGATGGCTTTCTTCACAGATTTGCCAAAGTCGGCCTTCACCCCCTCCAACTGCTTCTGCAAATAATCAGGTTGCAACTCTTTCACTTTGCTTTTCACAAGAACCGCACGAATATTTTTTGGCAACTCTCCGTGTTTCAAATCGACTTTAAAATCGATTTCACCGAACAATTCTTTCGCCTGATCCGAAAGAGCGGAGACTCCACCGCCCACAACCGAACCGGTTCCGGAAATAACCCCTCCGGCCACCGACGATGCGGCTCCCAATGCATTCATTGTAAGTTTGGCCGCCCCGGCAGTAAGTAAAACACAGAAAAATGTCCCTACAATAAGAGTTGTACCCCAAACTAAAAAACCATGTATCAAGCCATCCACCCCGGCTAATTTTCCGGCGACGAAACCACCGGCAACCATACTGACAATCAAAGCCACAGCCGTACCTATGCCGACCGTTGTCCCAATCCCAGAGACGGGATTATCAGCAAACGGGTCAAACAAAAACAGACCGATACTGGAGCCTAACACCGATAACAAGATAGAGACAGCCAACACCGTCACTACACCGCCAAAAACACTTCCCCAAGAAACTCTTTTTTTCAACTCAATCAAATTATTTATATGTGTCATAATGCATTTATTCTAATCATTTATAATTCTTGTACTCATAAAAACAGAGAGACCATCTCTGGATTATTCCAAGATGGTCTCTTCATTTTCTATTCTTGTTCTACATAAAGAATCACGGCACGATTCCATTCCGGTTTATCAAAAGGAGGTTCCTTGTCACCGACCCATTCCACCTTTATCCTGTCACGACTGATATTATAGTCGCTGATCAAAATACGGGCTACATTTTGTGCTCTTTCAGCAGAAAGTTTCTCGTTGATCTGACTTGTTCCGGTCTTACGATCCGTATAACCGATCACACGCACCTTGAACTGCGGGTTATCTTTCAGATATTGCGCAATATTGTAAATATTAACCCCCTGATAAGGATCTACTTTCGTTTGATTAATCTTAAAGAGAACCACATTGTTTATCAATGGATTATCCTCAAACTCAACCACCTTTTCGGTTATCACCTCAGGTTCAGGGCAGTCCGGGCAGTCCACTGGACGTTGTGCCAACTCCTGATTCTGAGCATACAGTTCATTAATCCGACTGTTCAACGCATCGATTTCCTGAGGATTTCTCAACTCCGCTTCCGAGAAAGCAGCCGTCTTTCCTAAATTAAAGATCAGTCCGGCCGATGCGGTTCCCAAGATATCATAATTGCCACTGCTCTTGACTTGATTGAACTCGCTTCTGACAGCCGTTGCTGCAAACTCGATAGAAAGAGTCACTCGATCGGATAGTTTGAAATTGTTGATAATACCGGCATTGAGCGTCATGCCATTCATACGGGTATGCCCGCCTGCATACGTCGGTTGGTTCGTATAGTCCCATCCAAAAGCCCATCCGAAACCGACATAAGGTACAAGGCTATATACACGATCCGAACTATACTTCATGAAATAATCAGTCATGCTCCACATCAAATCCGCTTGTACCGTCGCAAACCTATTACGTGACATGATAGTCGCATTATCATTGAATGTATGCAGATTCGTCAAACCTGCTCCCTTGATACGTGTTCCCAAATAAGGATTGATCCATTTACCGAACTGAACTTCCGGTGCCACGGTAAACCGATGGAAGAAGTCGGCATCACTATTTCTGTCGCCAAAATAAATATTGGCGCCTGCACCTGCTCCAATAAACCAATGATCCCAGAAACCATTATTGATAAATGTTGCTTTACGGGCAGGTTCCGAACTTTGACCTTCTTTCGATTGGGCAAAAGAGATCTGTATGATGCTACAAAGCACCATAATAAACAAATACTTCTTCATGATTGATTTTTTTGTGATAAAAATAGCCGGGATCAAAAACGATATCCCCAGCCGAATGCTATTACGGAAGAATTGTCTTTGCCAAAGACATATTTATATTCGACATTAAGAAAATTACGCGAATTGAGATTATAGGTCAATCCACCTCCCACGTTAAAACCAAAATTTGTAGAACTGTGCGAATCCAACGTAACCTCTCCTTCTTCTCCTTTTACGGTCCGTTTCCCTTGGAAATTATTTTGCAGGTTAAATCCCGCCAAAGGATAAAGCGACAAATGATCTTCACTCAAATCAAACACATAATGTGCGTTGACATCTACATCCAAACCTGTTGTTTTATCTTTCGGGAAAAAGAACATCAGATCCGGTGCCAAACGAACATGATCCGTCAAATTGTACCGTCCTTGAACGCCTAACATCACACGTTTAAAATCCGTCTGATAACCAAAATTCCCCAACAATGAGAAATTTCCTTTTTGGGCAAAAACGCCAATAGATGTTATCAGCAAAAATACTATAAAAAGAATCTTTTTCATCTGAATAATTTTTAATTATACACTTCTTTAAACACTTGGAGCAACATCAAATTCATATTTTAATATTATTTCCGATATTACTCTCGTAAAACACAAGCATATTAAGCTTATTATTTACAAATAATCACCAACAAATTTATTTCAAACAATACCCTCCTTCTTAAAAAATTACCTACAAATAAATCTATTATTGCAATAAAGACTATATATTTTTATAGAATAACAACAGCATTTTTTATTTTGTTTCCTACTAATAAAAACAAAACCAATATCCTAAGTTTTTTCAGATTCATATTAGTTTTGAAAATAATAGTATTCAATCATATTCATGCATATTGGTAATCTTTCAGTGTATTTTGTAATTCCTTGCGTGCAAAAAAGATACGACTCTTTACCGTTCCCAAGGGAAGATCCAGTTCTTCTGCTATCTCATGATATTTATAACCATTCAGATACAATGAAAACGGAATTTTAAGCTCACTACTGAGCCCAGCAACAACTCTTGTGACCTCCTGAATCTGGTAAATCTTATCCGGAGAACCCGAAATAGAATCATTGGGAACATTCAGATTATACAAATCCGCATTTTGGTCAACGATACTCTGTACACGAACAACCTTATGATAGTTGTTTATAAAGATATTACGCATTATGGTCATAACCCAACCAGCAAAATTGATATTATCTACAAACTTTTCCTGATTATCCAAAACTTTCAGCGTCGTATCCTGCAACAGATCCAAAGCGTCATCCCTATTAGCAGTAAGTTTGATGGCAAAACTCATCATGTGTTCCTGTAGACCGACCAGTCTTTGTTGAAATTGCATCCTATCCATATATTTATTTTTTTGTTAAAAATTTTACCTGCCACAAAACTATACTTCTCCTCTTTATCCATAAGTTCAAATTCGTCCGAAAAGACTCTGGATTCGTTTTTTATCCCTTTGTAAGATACATATCGGACGATTTCGTACATTTTTACTATAAAACCTGATCCCTACTAAATATTCACAGTAATCTCTATGAACCTATCTATATCCCTAAAAATGAAATCGTTCTATAAAAAAACAAGAGAATATGATAAAATATCGGATAAGACTAAATACATTAAGTGCGATTACTCGGATTTCTACCCGAGTAACCGCACTCATATAAATTAATACTGAATTATGAGGATTATTTTGCCGTATATGACTTTTTTGTCACGACTTTGCCATCCAAATCAAGTACTACCAGATCCATCTGGTTACCATTAGTCTCCACAGAAACCACACTGTTATTTGAATTTACCAATACAGGGAATTTAATCCCGGCACTCGGTTCCTCATATTTGTTCCGATGGAGGTGTCCGCACAGCATCAGATCAACTCCGAGTTCATTCAAGATAGGAACGAATTTCTTTAATACGTCTTTCTGCCCATGCCAGATATTGAGATCAGCGGAAGGGGGCATATGTGCAATGACAACTTTAAATTTAGCTTGCTTGAAATCTTCATTTTTATACAATTCTTTCATCCATTCCACCTGATCCGTACGATAACCGTCATAATCAGTAATACCGCTGTACTCGATATCGGAATCCGGTTTGTCTTCCCCCGTATCCAACATAATGAAACATACAGGCCCCTGTCTGAAAAGATAATACAAAAACGGTTCTTTGGGTGAAAAATATTTTTGGAAGGAAGTGGCAAACTCACCACGGGTTTCATGATTACCACGAGCGTAATACATAGGCTTCTCCGATGCGAACAAGTCGATACTTTCTTTCATGAATCCATTAAAGATCGTTTGCTCGTCTTTAAACTCCGAAACCATATCCCCGTTGAAAATAATCAAGTCTTTATCCTTGTAGTTTGCATTATTCAACAGTTTCGTAATAATGTTCTCACGTCCGTGAATATCATTGATCATCGCAAAAGAAGTCTCTTTCTTATCCGGATCACACGTTGTAAACGTCAAGGCCTTCTTTTTGTAAACATCCGAAGCAGCCACACGTCCGTATATGACATTAATTCCTTCATGCGACAATACTTCTTGAGCATAAATACGATAACGATAGGTTGTTCCGGGAGTCAACGCTTTTACCTTCACAGCATGCAGCAAGGATGTATTTTTAACACCGTTGGTCGTATCGAAATATTTAGGCCGCTCTTCTCCATAATAATGAGTTCCATCATCCGGAGCCAATTCTACCCAGCCGATAGACGGCTTATCCGCTACCCAGACAATAGTTGCCTCATTCTCTTTTACATTCTGCAGATAAGGTCCGTAAAGGATCTTTATTTGCGCAGTTGCCACCTGAGTGGCAACTGTGAATAAAAGGATATATATCAAGTTTCTAATATATCTCATTGTAAATATGTTTAATTTTTCTGTTAATAACCATCATTCTGAACTAATTGAGGATTTGCATCCATTTCCGCCTGCAGTATAGGCAAATGGAACTGCTTCTTATCGAAATAACGAACTTCAACCAATCGGTCTTCACGAGGAGCATTCACATCGATCACGGCGCGACGGTCCGGATCCGGTTCATCATAGTCGACAGTACCACACAAACGATACAAGTCACCCGGCATAACAGTCTCTGCCACTTTCTTTCCGGTTTTAGCTCCACTCTTGTCGTATTCATCCCATCGAACGATATCTTCAAATCTGAAACCCTCACCGGCCAATTCTATCGTGCGTTCCCTTCTTACCAGTTCGCGAACTTTGGCTTGTGTATCATACTTAGAACGGTCAACAGCGATATGGCCTCCTCGCAAACGTAACCGGTCGATGATATTCATAGCTTCCTGCAAATCCTGATTCAGCTCGACCAAACATTCTGCTTTCGTCAACAATATTTCCGCATACCGGAAGATGATCGGACACAAGGCATCATCATTCATGGATGTAGAATATTGTCCCTGGTTAGGATACAAATATTTAGCCCATAGCATACCAGTATGGGACGCATTATCTGCCGCCGTATAATAATCCTTATTAGAAGAACCGCCCGGCAAAGTCTTGTCAAGAGTATTGAAAATTCGCGACACGCCATTGCGTCCTATCCAATCCAATCCGGAATAGATAACCGTATTTTTCAATCGCGGATCACGATTGTAGAACGGGTGAACCGGATCATAGCCGGAACCAGCCTCATCGATCAACTTGCCATCCGCCATTTCAAACATATCCACCATGTTTTGGGTCGGTACAAAAGAGGCCCAACCACCATCCGAATTGTTATAGAAACGGATGACATCACCATAAGCATAAGTCGTCTGGACATGTTCATAGGTACAAATAATTTCTTTCGAATTTTGTCCGGACATAGAAAACATATTCAGAAAATCAGGATCCAGTTCGTATTGGTTCAGAGCAATCACTTTATTTGCAGCATCCAACGCCTCCGAATAATTACCCCATAACAAATTAAAACGAGCGATCATCGAAAGAACCGTACCTTTGGCAATGCGTCCTTTTTCGGCCGGCTTCTCCGCTATATGTTCAGCACTCCACATCAAGTCGTTCATGGCATGTTCTTTCACTTTTGCTTCCGGTTCACGCGGAAGTTTGGCATCGTCAGCCGTTGCAGGCACAAAATCCATAATAACGGCATCTCCATACCAGGTTGCCAGGTAAGCATGACTATATCCCCTAATTGCCCGTACTTGTGCCAGAAAATCATTCTTCTCCGTTTCCGTCATAGCAGAAGCCGGAACCAAGTCAATATTTTCGATTACGAAATTACAACGGCGTATCGTTTCATACTGCCTCCAATAATTCGGGGCCGCAGTAGGAGAAACACTCCCCCTCCCCATGTTTCTCATGTTAGAAGCATTCGTATAATTGAAACCGATATCCGAATAGCTATCTTCATAAAAAATAAATTTCGATCCGACATAGTTATTAACCCACCAGTTGTAGGCAGCGGTTACAGCGGCATCGACATCCTCGGAAGTATTCCAAAATGTGTTTGTCGTCAACTGATCTTTCGGATTCAAATCAAAAAAATCATCACAAGAAGCAAATACACCTGTCCCTACCAGGCAGACTGCAAGACCTAATATATTTTTCAGTTTCATATATAAATCCGTTTAAAAAGTTACATTAATACCGAATGAATGGCTTCTGCTTATAGGATAAACATCCAAGTTGCCCGACGGCGATTCTGGATCCGCATTGAATGGCAGACTGTCGAACGTAAACAGATTTTCGCCTGTATAGTAAATCTTCGCATTAGCTATTCCTAACTTACTCGTCCAAGTTTTCGGTAACGTATAGCCGAAATTGACATTCTTGATACGCAGGTAATTCGTGTTCATACACCAGAAAGATGAATTTACGCGCTGCGGGGAACTGATCGAGTTTTCCTCAAGGAACAGACGTGGCCATTCCGCATTTGTATTTTCAGGAGTCCAAGCATCCAACCAATTCGTACTCGGGTGTGAAGTATCACCGATAAACGAACCGACAACATCTCTTGAGAAGTAACGGTTTGTTCCTGTCACACCTTGCATAAACACCGACAAGTCGAAATTTTTCCAACCTGCACTCAGTGTCAAACCAAAAGTCGTTTTAGGTTGTTGCGTACCTTTCACCACCCGATCTTTATCCGTCAACTTTCCATCGCCGTCCGCATCTTTGATCCGGAAATCACCACCTTTGAACGGCAGAGACCATGGGTTGCCATACTGTTTTTCGTAAGCGGCAGCTTCCTCGTCGCTTTGGAACAACCCATCTACTTCATACACATAAAATGATTGATAAGGTTCGCCAATACGATTAATTGTATAACCGTCGATGATCTCATTGACACCTGCCAAATCCAACAATTCGTTTTTATTGTAGGAGAAATTCGCATTAACTCCCATTCTCCAGTCCTTATTGAAGGAATGGTTCCAGGCAAAGCTTGCTTCCACACCGCTATTACGTAAAGAACCTTTGTTATCCTGATACGTCCCCGATATACCGAATGTATCGGAAACTGGAATATCCATAATAATGTCGGATGTTTTACGGTTATAATATTCAACACTCAGCATAAACTCGTTCAAAAAATTCGCATCAAAGCCGATTCCCCAGTTTGTCGAATTTTCCCAGGAAATAGTCGTAACCTTATGGCTTACGACCGTGATACCCTGATGAACAGTTCCACCGAACGGGAAGTTTTTACCAATATATAAAGTAGGCAAATAAGGATAATACTCGTCCTTCACCGCATCCTGGTTTCCAAGCAAGCCCCAAGATCCTCTAAATTTTAAAGACTGCAACCAGCCTCTCGTATTTTCCATAAAATCTTCTTCCGAAATACGCCATCCGGCAGAGAAAGACGGGAAGTATCCCCAACGATAGCCCTTTGCAAAACGGGAAGAAGCATCAGCACGGAAATTGGCTTCCAACAGATATTTGCCTTTGTAGTCATAATTGAGACGTCCGAAATAAGACAACAAAGCCAGTTCACGAGAATAACCACTGTTCGTTTGTGTCGAAGAATCACCACCGTTCAAATCAGTCACTTCACTGTTCGGGAAACTTTTACGGAACGCTTCCAATTTCCGGTAATCATATTTTTCCACCTTATAACCTGCCATTGCCTTGAAATGATGATTTTGGTTAAAAGTTTTATCATAATTCAACAAAGCATCCAATGTATAACGACTCCACCTCGAAATCGTTTCAGTCAACTGATCAGGTCCGTGATAGTTGACATCGTCATACCAACACTCCTTACGGTAATCTTTCGTTTCCTTTATATCCGTCACATAAGCTCCCTGCAACGTAAAGGTCAACCCATCTATAATATGATAGTCAAAGGCCAATACACCAGAGAAATTTTGCTGTAGATGATATTTCCGGCTATTAATGTCAACCCAAGCAGCCGGGTTTCCGTCCGATATAGAGCCGTAAGAACCATCTTCCTTCTTATATGGAATCCAAGGAGCTATACGATCTGATTGACGTATCAATTGAGTAGAACCACCTCCATAAGACGCGTTCGGTTCGGAATAGTCGTTATGGATAAAAGCCATATTAGTCCGCATGGTAAATTTATCCGACAATTTGATATCCAGATTCGTTCGCAGATTAAACTGCTGGCGATCCGAATTCTGCAATGTACCTTCCTGCCCTAAGAAACCAGCAGAAGCCATATATTTCACATCTTCCGATCCCCCACTGACATTGAGGTTATGCTTATGCATAAAACCAGTCCGGTAAATATAATCTGTCCAAACTGTATTCGGATGTCCATAAGGATCCGTTCCATCCTGAAATAAACGGAGATCCTCGTCCGTAAAACGGGGAGATGCCCCATCTTGAGTCAACAACTGGTTATACAGACGGGCATAATCATAAGAACTCAGACGGTCAATCAAAGTCGACACATTCGAAAAACTGACATTACCATTATAAGATACAGACGCTTTTCCGGCTTTCCCTCGCTTGGTCGTAACCAGGATTACACCATTAGCCGCCTTAGAACCGTAAATAGCAGCTGAAGCGGCATCTTTCAACACTGAAATCGATTCGATATCGTTAGGATCGATCGAATCGAAAGTCCCAGTTTCAATCCCATCCACCAGAATATAAGGATTAGCATTGTTCAAGGTACCGACTCCACGAACACGTATGGTCGAACCATCGCTACCGGGTTGCCCTGTTCCAGATGTTATCGTAACCCCCGGAGTCAACCCCTGGAGAGCAGAAGAGACATTCGTCACAGGCCGATTGATCAATTCGTCCTTGCCAATCGTGCTCACCGCTCCTGTCAGGTTTACTTTGGTTTGCGTTCCATAGCCGACAACGACTACCTCATCCAGATTCTGTGTATCTTCGTGAATTGTGATTTTATAATCGTTTTTCCCTTTCGCTACGGCAACCTCCTGATCTACATAACCGATATAGGAAATCATCAATGTCGCACCGTCTTCAATCCCCTCCAATGTAAAATCACCGTCGACATTTGTCACCGTACCGACACCGGCACTTCCTTTCACAATGACATTTGCCCCGATAACAGGAAGGCCGGTATTATCGACAACCGTACCTCTGATTGTCCTCTTAGTCTGTTGAACACTTGCAAAAGACACACTTTTTGCCTTTGCGTTATCTTGCAGGAAAATTCGGTTATCGACTATTCGATAAGAAATATCCGTATTCTTAAAGACTTTCTTTAAAACACTTTCGATGTGTTCATTTTTTACACGGACGGATACTTTTGAGATTTCTTTACTTAAGATAGATTCATCATAAGAAAATTCATAGCCAGTTTGCTGGCTGATACTTTGTATAACCATACCTACAGTTGTCCTGTTCAAAGACAATTCCAGATTCACATACAAAGTATTCGCTTCATTTACCGCCATTGCAGGCGATGTTGCGACTAAGAATGCAGATAATGTCGCAATAGATACTTTTTTATTCATACCATGTGATTCGTTTTTGTTAGTACTATAAAAAACAGTTAACTTTTTACCGGATACATCCGTACCCGCCAACAACACTTCCCATACCGGACAGCATTTTTTAATTAACCGCTGCAAAGGAATATCCCCGATATTACGGAACTGTTTACTTCAGATTACATTTCAATTTCCCATAGACGTTCATTTTTTTGTTTGTTTTTCAGATATATAAATTTCGGAACTCTCAATCCGATAAGTAATCGGTGCCAAATAGCAAAGCTGCTCCAAAACATCCGGCAAGCGCTCGTCTTCATTGATCACGCAACGAAACCTGCGTTGAGCCAGCCTCGACGACTCGATGTTTACATTTACATTATATTTGATTGATAATTGATTGGCGATTTCACGAAGTGTAGTATTTTCAAAAACCAGTTGGTTAAAGCGCCATGTAGCACAGACATTCACATCGACATGATCCGTAAAGCAGGTATTTTCATCCCAAGAATAGGCAACCCGTTCTCCCGGATTCATTTCTAAAATTTTCTTTCCGTTCAGAGTATGCAGGCTGACACTACCTCTTACTAAAACGGTTTCTACAGACTTATTTTCAGCGTTAACATTGATATTAAAGGAAGTTCCATGTACCTCTACCTTCACATAATCGGTAGCAACGATAAATAGTGATTTAGCATTCTTTGCGATGTCAAAGAATGCCTCTCCTTGCAAGGAGACCGTCCGGTTGACGGCACTGAATGACTGCGGTATTTTCAATACGGAATTCCCCCTCAACCAAACAACCGAGCCATCATCCAACGTTACTTTTTTCACGCTTTCGCTATCTCCTAAAGCGATAGTCACATAAGTTTCCGGCTTAAAATAATTCCATCCGACAGTTGAAAACGAGACAAACAGCAAGATAATAGCGGCATATTTCAACAAAGAACGGGCAATTCGGTAACGCCTTGCTCGGTTAATCCGGACATTCACCTTTTCCAAAGCCATATCTATTCGCTCGCCATCCGCATACTTAGCCGCATTCCACGAAAGACGCAAACGTAACACTTCTGAAAAAACAACCTCATTCTCAGCCGACAAATCACGCCACCTCATCACCTCCTCCATTTCTTCCGGGGAAAGGCTACCGATCAGATATTTTGCCAAAAGTGCGTAATCAAATTCCATTTTTCACCTTGTTATATAGGCAAAACGATCAAAGAGGAAAAACTACTGAGCAAAAATGATTTTTTTCGTTTATCTTATCAAGCGTGTATGCCATGCGAAAGGAAAACGGCACAAAGCATATAATAATCATTCCTGGACATATGTCCCTTTAAGAACCGGAGCGCCAAATACAAATGACTCTCCACCGTACGTTGCGGCATCCGGGTTTGCTCCGCAACTTCTTTAGTCGTCAGCCCTTTTATATAAGTAAGGATAAAAACTTCACGACGCTGTACTGGCAGATGTTCCAGCAATTCATACAAATGGCGATAGAAGTCTTTAACAGAAAGCTCCTCAATAACAGGATTGTCGCCTTTCAACAGATCCTGATAATCTTCCAAATACTTCTCGTAAGTATGAGAATGGTATTTTTCAATCGAGAGGTTTTTCTTGAAATAGTCCAGGCAACGAGTATAAGCAGATTGAAAAAGATAGGAATGGAAACCATCACTGACATATAGCTTTTCACGGTTTTCCCACACATACAGGAAAACATCCTGGACAATATCTTCTGCCGCCTTTTGCTCAACCATAGAAGCAACATAAGCCATCATCCGGGGATAGTAGTAGCGGAAAACACCATTAAAGGCTTCTCTATTCCCTTTCTTCAATTCATACAATAAAGAAATATCGAACATATTACCAGCGATTTAAGACCATTCAATTAACATCTCGCCTACAAAAATAATAATATTTTTACAAACTTTGATTATTTACCGACATTCTCCTCCAATAAAATGCAAAGCAATGGTATTTTTTATACTTTTGCAGATAATACTTTAAAAACATGAATAATTTCACAAAATACATCTGTGCGGGACTGGTTATTGTCTTACTCGTAATACAAACGATCATAATTATGGGATTATATGGAAACTTCAGCGATCCCCTCAACGAATTGTCTGACTGCACAAGAGACCAACTACCGCAACTAATCAATCTATTCACGATAATGATCGTCACGAATTGGGTTATCATCGCAGCACTACTTTTCACCCTGTTCCGCCTGGACAGAAAGCCGGGCAACTATTAACTCTTAAAATTTCTTTATCAGGAAAGACGGATTTACCCTCAGATAAATCCCGGCAGAGAAACTGGTTTTGGCAAACGATTTATAGCCGTCCTGCTCAGTGCCGCGAAAAACGACAGGCAGATGTTCATATATATCCAGATCGATACCAAGCGAGAAGCCTTTTGCCAATTCACGCGAATACTCCAAACCAAAATAAACACAGGAAGGATCATCGAAAGTAAGACCTTCATCGGATGTCGAGACAGCTCCATAAAACGGACTGCCGAACATGGAAATAAACTGATGGCATCTCCAATAGGACGTCTTCACACGGAAATCGTAAATATCGGCAGACGCACGTGCATACACACCATAGCCATTATCGAAAGGCCACAACTTACCGGCCTGCTGATAATAGCCGGCAGCATCCAGTTCCACATTTACACTCTTGAATATCTTATGCCCCGTGTTCCACACTCCCCCAATTCCGACAGCACCGTTCATCAATGTCTGGACAGAATTGGTCAGGATCGTATCGATCTCTCCTCCTCTGTGCTGAGCCAAAGCTTGCAAAGGAGCATAGAAATGAAAACGCGAATCCGGATCGTTAAACTTGAAACGAGTAGACAACCCGACCGTAAAAGCTTCTTGATGGACATCATCTCTAAAAATAAAACTTTCCCAGTTCACCCACGCATCCAAATCGAACCGGCGGGAATGATACAACAATTGTAATCCCATCTCCGGATCGGCAACCATATTCAACTCCGGATTGTACAATGGCTCTATCAGATTATGATTGGCCGCCCCATACAAATCGCCCAGCACGATATTCACATGATCAGACAAGGCCACCTGCGCCCGGAACCAGGGAAGTGCGTGAAAGCCTTTCTGGTACTGATCACCTTTCCAATGCGCAATATCCTGATAAGCCATATTGGGATAGCGATTCGCCCCCCAAAAACGTTGCAAATGAACACCTGCTTCGAGTTTCAACATTTCCAACGGGTAATAGACAGCCTTTGCCTGTAACCAAAGCCCCGGCAACGTATAACCTTTCATAAACGAACCGGTATATTCATCATCTTTAAAGAAACTCAGGTTATCTATTTCAACCGAAAGTTCCCCTTTCTTTCCCGGATCGATCCGGTAATCGGTCTTGAAAACGCGGTCCGGAATCTGAGCATGAAGTGTATGGACAAATGAAGTTCCCGCCAAACATAGCAGGAGGCACAAGCTGATACGCAAACAGGAAATATTTAAAAGACTTTTCATCTACTGCAAATTTAAGTGCAAACGTAACAATTAAAAAGGAATAAACGAAGAACGGGGATATAGAATCTTGTCCATATCCCCGTTCGTATACTTTGATGCTATTTTTATTAGCGTCTCGGTGTTGCTTCTTTTACAACCATCTGGCGTCCTTCGTATTCAGCGCCGTTCAATTCTTCGATAGCGTTTCTTGCTTCGTTTTCGTTAGGAAGTTCTGCGAAAGCAAAACCTTTAGAACGACGAGTGTCACGGTCAATAATCAATTTAACTGATTCAACTGTACCGTACTCTTCCAAAACCTGTTGTAAGTCTGATTCTCTAACCCGATAGTTCAGGTTACCAATGTAAATATTCATACAAAAAATGATATAAAATAATTAATAAAAAAATTTGAAACAATAAAACTTTTAGGAAAGATCAATGTCTGCTAAATCATATTCTCTATGAATATTAAATCGGAGATAAAGAACTACACAAACAGTTTTGCTTGTCGGCTACAAAGGAAAGCATTAAAAATGGATATTCCACCATAAAACCGAGAAATTAATTCATAACAATTCAAAAAAGACACATAAAAAAAGACTTTTCCTCAAGAACATCCTTATAATCATAGGAAGTTAAAAAAAGAGGCTTCGATACATTAATATGTAAAAAAGGCCTATTTTATAGTATTTCTGACCAATTAAGCCGACATATAGTTTTTTATGTCTCAACCAGAAAGCCTAATTTTGTCCCAATCATTTTGAACTTAATTTGACATGGAAAAAATCGAAGTTAAAGAAGCCAAAGGCAAACTTGGCATTCTGGTTGTTGGGGTAGGTGGTGCAGTTGCCACTACCATGATTACAGGTACGCTGGCTGCACGTAAAGGATTGGCAAAGCCTATCGGTTCAATCTCACAGTTAGCGACAATGCGTTTAGAAAACGGAGAAGAAAAAGCGATCAAAGATATTGTACCTCTGACCGACCTGAATGACATCGTTTTCGGCGGATGGGACATTTTCCCTGATAATGCATACGAAGCGGCTATGTACGCAGAAGTCTTGAAAGAAAAAGACTTGAACGGCGTAAAAGACGAATTGGAAGCAATCAAGCCGATGCCGGCCGCATTCGATCATAACTGGGCAAAGCGGTTGAACGGCACACACATCAAACAGGCTGCCACCCGTTGGGATATGGTTGAACTGCTTCGCCAAGATATCCGTGAATTCAAGGCTGCCAACAATTGCGAGCGCATCGCCGTCTTGTGGGCTGCAAGTACAGAAATCTATATTCCGCTATCTGGCGAGCATATGTCTCTTGCCGCTTTGGAAAAAGCAATGAAGGACAACAACACGGAAGCCGTTTCCCCAAGTATGTGCTACGCTTACGCTGCTATCGCAGAAGGCGCTCCGTTCATCATGGGTGCTCCCAACCTATGCGTGGACACTCCCGCCATGTGGGAATTCTCTAAAAAGATGAATGTGCCTATCTCCGGTAAGGACTTCAAGAGCGGACAGACTTTGATGAAGACAGTATTGGCCCCGATGTTCAAAACCCGTATGTTAGGAGTAAGCGGTTGGTTCTCCACCAACATCTTAGGAAACCGTGACGGCGAAGTATTGG
The DNA here is from genome assembly GCF_025151045.1 of Parabacteroides johnsonii DSM 18315. Classification (NCBI taxonomy): domain Bacteria; kingdom Pseudomonadati; phylum Bacteroidota; class Bacteroidia; order Bacteroidales; family Tannerellaceae; genus Parabacteroides; species Parabacteroides johnsonii. The sequence goes on along the minus strand of NZ_CP102285.1, from coordinate 796,555 downwards.
ATGACCCCGCAAACTTCAAGACAAAAGAAGTCAGCAAGCTCTCTGTCATCGACAACATCTTCGAACCCGAAAAATTCCCGGACCTGTACGGAGACGTATATCATAAGGTACGCATCAACTACTATCCACCCCGCAAAGACAATAAAGAAGCCTGGGACAATATCGACATCTTCGGCTGGATGGGTTACCCGATGGAAATCAAGGTAAACTTCCTTTGCCGCGACTCCATCCTGGCTGCTCCTATCGCACTCGACCTGGTGTTATTCAGCGATCTGGCCCTGCGTGCCGGTATGTGTGGTATCCAGACCTGGTTGTCTTTCTTCTGCAAGAGTCCGATGCACGACTTCGAACATCAGCCCGTACATGACCTCTTCCAGCAATGGAGAATGGTTAAGCAGACGTTGCGCGAGATGATCGGAGAAAAAGCCCCTAACTATCTGGACTAAAATTCAGGGTAATACAAATTTAGTTTCCCTATAATGTGACTAATGTTTCATTATAGGAAAACTTTTGTTTCATTATAGGGAAATTTTAGTTTCATGCCCATGAAACTTTTGTTATATGCCTATGAAACTAAAATTCCATGCTGATGGAATTCTCGATATAACTTTCTCCCGGATAAAGGAGAAAGTTATATTATTTTTATAACTTTGCACGCATTTTACTGACAGAATGAAAAGAGTTCCACTAATTCATATTATTATTGCAACAGGCTTTGGTTCCGGTTTTTCTCCGCTTGCTCCGGGAACGGCAGGAGCCTTGTTAGCTACGCTGATCTGGCTTGCATTGTCGTGCGCCGTATCCCCTACTCTGCTTCTTATTATAACCGCGTTATTGGTCGGTATATTTACGATTGCCGGCATCCGTTCGGCAAACGCAGTCGAACCTATTTGGGGAGAAGACCCTTCGCGGGTAGTAGTAGACGAAATGGTAGGTGTCTGGATTCCGCTTTTGGCAGCACCGGCCGGTAACTTGTGGTATGCACTGGCAGCATTCGCGCTATTCCGCCTGTTCGATATTTTCAAGCCGTTGGGTATACGCAAAATGGAAAATCTCAAGGGAGGAGTCGGAGTAATGATGGATGATATTTTGGCTGGAATATATAGCCTCATCCTGCTAATCGGTGCAAGATGGTTGATTGGATAAAGAAGAGTGCAAGAGCGTTTTCGGAGAAAGGCGGGATATTTATGTTCATACGAGCCCAATTTTCTTCGCAGATTGCCAGTGCGACAGACTTTCTGGTCACGATCTTATTGGTCAAACTATTTGGAATTTATTACGTGTATGCGACTTTCACCGGTTCTGTCTGCGGCGGGATCGTGAACTGCATCATCAATTACAAATGGACATTCAAATCCAAAGAATGCAAGAAACGGCATGTAATGGTAAAATACCTGCTGGTCTGGATCGGCAGTATCTTACTGAATACTTGGGGGATCTACTTCATGACGGAAACGATCAGCAAGAATCCCTGGGTCCAGGAAACCCTGAAACATTATATCGACGACTTGTTCGTCTTTTCCAAGATAGTAGTCTCGCTGCTTGTCGGATTTCTTTGGAACTATAATATGCAACGTGTCTTTGTCTACAAGAACTGTAGGATCAGGGGCCGTTTCCAGAGAGTGAACTCAAAATAAAAACAAAATAGTTAGATATGAAATTCAAAGTTTTTAGAGATTGGTTGCAACAGACGATCTATAAGATCATCAACCCAATCGTACATGGGATGATTAAAATTGGGATCACACCCAATTTTATTACGACGACAGGATTAATCCTGAATATTGTGGCTGCCTGCATATTCCTTTATGCCGGAATGAAGGGAGAACGAGGTGATTTCTACTACATCGGCTGGGGTGGCGGCATCATCCTGTTTGCCGGACTGTTCGACATGATGGACGGACAGGTGGCGCGTATCGGCAAAATGAGTTCCACATTCGGAGCCTTGTACGATTCGGTACTGGACCGCTACAGCGAACTAACTGTTTTCTTCGGGATCTGTTTCTATCTGATCAATCAGGGATATGTCATCAGTTCGATCGTCGCTTTCATTGCTTTGATTGGCTCACTGATGGTTAGCTATGTCCGTGCCCGTGCCGAAGGATTGGGACTTGAATGTAAAGTTGGTTTCATGCAACGTCCCGAACGCGTGGTGTTGACCGGGTTAGGTGCTCTTTGCTGCGGAATCTTCGCACCCATGATGGAAAACAACGAGACATTCGAACCGATCATGATATTCGTCATTCCCTTGCTGATCGTTGCGATATTTTCCAACATCACGGCATTCGCACGCCTGAACCACTGTCGTAAACTATTGAGCAGCAAAGATAACGAATGAAAGAGACTATTGTACTCCCGTCAAGAAAGGAGGCAGGGACCGTTATCAGCCTGACAGCGTTGTTTCTTTTGCTGACAGCCGTATGTATCGGATTGCGCCCGGAGCATGTATTCATGGTCGGCCTCTATCTGCTCCTCTTCTTCGCCAGCAAGACCACCCGTAAGTTGGCTGTAGCCTTGTTGCCGTTTGCTCTTTTTGGCATTTCATACGACTGGATGCGTGTTTTCCCAAACTACGAAGCCAACCCGATTGATGTGGAAAGTCTGTATAATCTGGAAAAAAGTCTGTTCGGTATAAACGATAATGGAAATATCCTGATTCCTTGCGAGTATTTCGCGATTCATAATTGCCAGATAGCGGACTTTCTTGCAGGCATATTTTATCTCTGCTGGGTTCCGGTTCCGATCGCTTTCGGGCTGTGGCTCTATCTCAAGGGGGATCGTAATTTGTATCTTCGCTTCTCGATGGTATTCCTGTTCGTCAACCTGATCGGTTTTGCCGGATATTATATCCACCCGGCAGCTCCTCCTTGGTATGCAATCAATTATGGTTTCGAACCGATACTCGACACACCGGGCAATGTTGCCGGTCTCGGTAGGTTCGACGCATTGACCGGCCTTTCGATCTTCGATTCCATCTATGGCCGCAACGCAAACGTATTCGCGGCAGTTCCATCATTACATGCCGCATATATGGTTGTGGCACTATGTTATGCGATTATCAATAAATGCAATAAATTTGTGATTATCCTGTTTGCCATCATCATGGCTGGAATTTGGGGAACAGCAGTTTACACTTCACATCACTATATTATAGATGTGACCTTGGGAATCTGTTGCGCCCTTTTAGGAATCCTGCTTTTCGAAAAAGGATTGATGAAGACAGGCTGGTTCAAAAATTTCTTCAACCGGTATTATAATTACATTAAATAATGTGCCAATGAGAGAGTTTCTTCGTATTGGCACATTATTCATTGCATCTTGACCTTTTTTGAAGTAGCATGACATCCTAACTTTGCCACAAATACAAATAAAAGTTAGGATGTCATGTATAAACAAACTCTACCATTATTCCTGTGCATACTCTTGTCTGCATGCGACCTGATCGATTACCATCCGTATGACGGCCGGCTCACCATTTCCGAACGCGATATCAACAGCAACAACATCCCGCTTATCGAGGCAGCAACAAAAGATAAAGACACGATCCGCTTCGTCCTGATGGGCGACACCCAACGTAGCTACGACGAGACGGAAGATTTCGTAAAACATATCAATACAAAAAAAGACAGTATCGATTTCATCATACATGGAGGAGACTATACCGAGTTCGGTATGAAGAAAGAATACGAGTGGGCCGTCGATATCCTGTCGAAGCTCGATATCCCGTATGTCGGATTGATCGGTAACCATGACGTAATCGGCAATGGCGACCAAGTTTTCAATAAATTGTTTGGGAGAGAAAACTTTTCCTTTATCGTCCGGGACGTCAAATTCGTTTGCCTTAACACCAATGCGATCGAATACGACTACTCCCACCCTGTTCCCGATTTCGGTTTCCTGAAAGAGGAACTGCAAGACAGTACCCGCCATTACAGCCGCACGGTCATCGCCATGCATGCACGTCCCGGAAGCGAACAGTTTGATAATAACGTAAAAGACGTATTCCAACTATATATCCGCGAATTCCCCTCTTTGCAATTCTGCCTGAATGCGCATAACCATCAATTACAAGTGGAAGACCTTTTCGACGATGGGATCATCTACTATGGCTGTAGCAATATAGCCAAACGCAACTACCTATTATTCACCCTAACCCCAGACGACTACACGTATGAAGTTATCGATTTTTAAATGGATGTTCCTATTTCTTTTCCTGACCGGCACCTTACAGGCACAGGAGAAAATCGAGGATGATGTGCGATACAAGAAACGCGTGGAGAAATATATATCCAGATGGGAAAAACTCATTCCCCGTTATACCAAACTACAGTTTGCCGGATCAATGGGCATGCTTTCACTCGGAACAGGTTGGAATTATTATCGTAACCACTGGGAAACAGATGTATATTTGGGGATAGTTCCCCGCAACTCGGACCGCCATGCTATGGCAACCCTTACACTCAAACAGAATTATTATCCCTGGAACATCCGTATCGCCGACAAGTTGTCTTTCGAACCTCTCGCCTGCGGTGTCTATATCAATACTCTTTTAGATCGCGATTTCTGGGGCAAGCAGCCGGACAAATATCCGCAAGGCTATTACTGGTTCTCTACTCGCATCCGTACCCATGTTTTCATTGGAGAGCGATTCACATTGAAGCTAGACACAAAAAAGAGCTGGCATAAATCCATCTCTTTCTTTTACGAACTCAGTACCTGTGACCTATATCTGATAAACAAGATCGGGAACGGTTACCTGAAACCCAAAGACTATCTGAGCCTCTCGTTCGGTCTCAAACTACAAATCTTGTAAAGCAAAAAACGGGAGGTGTCATTACGACAGCCTCCCGTTCCCCATAAACTACATAAAACACTTAAAAGAACAAACTTCGCATTAGAATGCAAGACCTAAACGGATACCCCAGTTATTCAATCCATCGATCGAATAACTCAGGACTTCTCCTTTATTAGTTGCATAATTATAGTAGGCAGCAATATGCAGACCGATCTGTTTCTGAGGTGTAAAATACATATTCATACCGATTTCAGGAGACACATAGAAACCCCAGTTACGGTCGTATACTTTCATTACATTCATATAAGTCGACATTTCACTATAGCTTGCACCCAACTGCACACCAGCATAAGGCTGGAACTGACTTTCGGGAGCTACGTTGTAACGAAAAGCTGCACCAAAAGGCAACTGAAAGATAGAGTGCTGCTGATCGGAAGTGATGGCCGATGTAGAACTTACCGGCAATGTCTGACGATCGATATACTTATTGTTGGTATGGTAAGAGATAAATGCACCTACCGAGAAATTAGGAATTACATAATAACCGGCTTCCGCATGTGCTCCCCAACCACTTGTCTTGTCTGAGAAATCCTGACTGAATGGAGAGTTGATCTGCCAGTCAATATTAAAATACATGTTCTTTACAACCTGGGCACCAGCCAGGGAAGGTATCGCTAAACAGGCAACAAGTAAAGCGATTAATTTTATTGATTTATATATCTTTTTCATAAGACTCAAATTTATCTAATTCGCGTTTAATTATTTTTTCAAGTACGGTGACTGTACAAAAGCCTGCTCGATAGCACGAGTAGAAAGTTCGATATTTACCTTGTCGGAACCGGACAGCAAGCCAGTCATGTAAGCAGTCCAAAGAACCGGAAGTTTAGCATCCGTAGATTTTGGCAACGGAGCCTTCAAGTTAACCAGTTCAACCAATAAAGAACCTACGCTATAGCTGTATACTACAGGATACGGATAATACCATCCATTCCATGCACCAGTCCAGTTACCCCAGTAGCCGTACCACCAGTTATATCCCGGATACCCCCACCACCAGTATGGATTGTCATGATAGTTTGTAAAGTAATTTACATTTTTCACAAAAGAAACCTGCAAACCCAGATCCGCAGATTCTTTATCCGATGCGCGTGTGTAACCACGGCCTTCCATGCCACTAACCAAGGTAGAGACGATATCGTCAGCTTCAGTCGCACTCCAGAATTCCGGTTTTTCACTGTTACCGATAACCATTACACTATCAGGGATGTAGAAAGTTGTAAACGATTCGAAATTAGCATCCTTGTTGTGATCTGTGAATACTACGAAATCATCGCTTAGTTTTGACATGTCTGGATCCTTCTGGCAAGACGCCAGTAAAAGAACCAATAAGAAAAAAGGAAGAATCTTTTTCATCTCATTCAACGTTTAAAACAGTTTATACTATTATTTGTGCACTTATATATAAGTTACTATTTAAACAACATGAACTAAAAAAGGTTTGCATTCTCCCTTTTCAAGAGTGTTAATTAACTTGTCTGAAGATTTTGGAACGGTTATAAACGACTGTTAATACAAAGGCAAAGGAGGTATCAAAACAAAATCCTACTTACTGATAAACATAATTTAGGCACGGATACACGGAAAACACAGAAAGAAAATTAATTTATCCGTGTAATTCCGTGAAATCCGTGCCTAAAAGATCGTAATAAAGAGGGATTAACATACCTCCTTATGATCCAGAGTTCTATAATTTCTTATCGCAATGTTCCTTGCTGTGCTTCCTGTACCATTTTTGAGTTGGGAAGGATAAGGATTTCCACTCGACGGTTCAACGCACGTCCCTCAGGAGTGCTGTTGTCAGCAACCGGTTCATGTACTCCCTTGCCTTCATAAGTCATGCGCTTACTGCTCACGCCTTGGTCTTCCATCAGATAATCGAATACGCTCTTTGCACGTTTTTCAGATAATGTTTGGTTGTAATCAACCTTTCCTGTATTATCCGTATGCCCTATGATTTTTATGTCTGTATCCGGATTTGCATTCAAACTGGCAGCCAAGTCACGCAAAGCACTCTTGGAAGCGGCACTGACAGTGCTCGAATTGGTTGCGAACAAGATACCCGAATCAAAGGTGACTTTCAGCGCCTCACCGTTGTTGATGGTCTCGACAGTCGTTTCTTCCGGCAGCGTAGCTTCCAGTTCCTTCTTCTGTTTATCCATCTTTTTACCGATTAGGGCACCTGCAGTACCGCCCACGGCAGCACCGATTATCGAACCCAATGCAGTATTACCAGCCAAAGCACCGACTCCGGCACCTACTGCCGCACCTCCGCCGACTCCGATAGCCGTACCTTTAGCGGTATTGTTCCATGTTCCACAACTCGTAAAAACGACTGCCATACAAAGCAGCAAAACTGATAACAACTTAAAATTTTTCATCTTCTTATTCTTTTATAAACTATATTGTAACTATACAACAGTCTATTAATCGAACATGTTGATGGAATCGCAATATTCAAGTTCTCCCTGTACAATAAAAGTGATGTCTTCAGGTGAGAACTTGCCAACACCGTCTTTTTGCGCATTCTTTACAACAAACCCGATCAATTCATCTTCATCAATATCAATTTCGGCATTGTCATCGGAATTTTCATCAAGGAACCCCTTCGACTCATAAAATTCATAAATCAGATCCACAATATAATTAATATCGTCATTACTGAATTTTCCTTTCAATTCCTGGGGAAGATAGTTCTGGATAAATGCTACAGAATCATCTTCATCATAAATTAAATCGTCTTTGTCACTCATATCTTTTTAATTTTTGGTTGATAGATGCTACAAACATAAACAAAAATATCCGTTATCCATACAGGTACTCCAAAAAATCAATCCGAATCTTAAACAGGTTCCTAATGCATAGCTTTACGAGGACTAACTCTATGCATTAGCCTCCGTAACACATAGGGTTAAGTTGAACTACCTTTACTACTTCTGCAAGCAATTATCACAGCATCCGCATCGTGTCCCTTTCATACCGAAATATCCGGAAATAAACTCCTGGCGACAACCTTGAGTCTCAAGGTATTCCACCACCTTTTCGATTCGCATTTTGAAAGCTGCCAAACGGTTTTCATAGGATGCGGTCGTAATGACAAGACGATCCAGAGGGACACGGATCATCTTAAAAGTGATCCGGGGTTCTTTGCGGGGAGGGACATAATAGAAACCGACATTCCGCAGATACCCTAAGACTTTCGCCACCTCACGAGCTTCCAGCCCGGTTTTTCGCGCCAGCATATCGACACTGACGAAAACTCCGGCAGAAAAAAGCCCTTCGTAATTCCGTAAGATTTCAACAGCGACTTTGGCGGCAGGAGAAGCGTCGTTCAGGAAACGATCCATCGTCCAACGAGGCTGATCATATCGCAAATAGGGTTGCGAATTAGGATAGGGTTCAAACGTCAGATAGTTCGACAAAGAGAGTATTTCAAGGGAAGAACGCAAACGGCCCTTATCGAAATGCCAGCTTCTCAAAAACTCCGGTTCATCCAGATAGACAGACACGCCTTCCCCATCCCCTTCTGCAATCTGAAAACGGTTACACAACGCTTCATATACCCGTTTGATATATTCAACCGTAGGGAAAGCATTGGAAGGACGTCTTTTTATATCCGTTATGTCCTGCGGTCCCAACAAAGCTACAGCATAAGCCCGTTTCCCGTCACGGCCGGCACGTCCCGCCTCCTGGTAATAAGCCTCCATCGAATCAGGAAACTCCGTATGGATAACCACCCGCACATCCCCTTTATCGATCCCCATTCCGAATGCGTTGGTAGCGACCAGCACACGCGTAAATCCTTTCACCCAATTCGTCTGCCGCTCTGTCTTCAGGACCGGGTCCAGGCCTGCATGGAAATATTCGGCTGAAATACCTGCCGCCCGCAACTTTCCGGCATATTCTTCCACCCCTTTGCGAGTACGGCTGTAAATCACTGCAGAGCCGGGTACGGCCGACAGGATATGGCAGATTTCTTTCAATTTATTATCGGTCTTACGGACTACGAACGAAAGGTTCTTCCGTTCGAAAGAGGTCTTGAATATCCGATATCCTTTGCGGAAATGGAGTTGTTCGCAGATATCGGCAACCACTGCTGCCGTTGCTGAGGCTGTTACGGCAATTACCTGGACCTGCGGTATAGCATCGCGGATATCCGCAATCAAGCGGTAATCCCTGCGAAAATCATTCCCCCATTGAGAGATACAGTGCGCTTCATCCACAACCAGCAAATTCACTTTGCGGGACAACGTCTTCAACTTCTCCTGAAACAGTTCGGAAGAAATACGTTCAGGAGAAATGTAAAGGAACTTATAATCTCCCAAGATGCAATTATCCAGTTGTTGCAAAATCTCCCAATGCGGCATTTCGGAACTGATAAACGCCGACAGAATCCCTCGCTTTTGCAGGTTCCTCACCTGGTCCTTCATTAAAGCGACAAGCGGACTGACCACAAGGCAAATACCCGGATTCGCCAATGCAGGCACCTGGAAGGTAATGGATTTACCTCCTCCCGTCGGCATAAGCGCCAATGTATCATGCCCGGACAGAATACTGTCTATGACTTCTGCCTGTCCCGGCCGGAACCCGTCATAGCCCCAGTAGTGCTTCAGAACTTGTAATGGATGGTGCATATTCAAATATTTTCACAAAGATAGAACATCCGGACCAACAAAAAAAGCCCTACTCCTTTTGGGAGCAGAGCCTTTCACATAAATATATATCAATCCAACCATCTTCGGTCAATTCTTGAAGACCAAACCGGCACCGTTGCTGTCGATTGTGATCGGGCGATCTTTGTTGATCTTTCCGCCCAACAACTCTTTGGACAGTTCGTTCAGGACATACTTCTGGATGACACGTTTTACAGGACGGGCACCAAACTGCGGGTCGAACCCTTTGTCTGAAATAAATGCCAGAGCTGCATCCGTAAATTCCAGCGCAATCCCATTCTGGGCCAGCATCTTCTTCACACTATTCAGCTGAACAGTCACGATCTTGCGGATCTCTTCTTCGTTGAGCGGAGTAAACATGATGATGTCATCGATACGGTTCAGGAACTCCGGGCGAATTGTCTTCTTCAGTAATTCCAACACCTGGATCTTCGTTTCATCCACTACCTGATCGTGCGTTTCGGGTGTCATCTTCTCGAAGTTTTCACGAATCAAGGACGATCCCATGTTACTGGTCATAATAATGATCGTATTCTTGAAGTTGACGACACGTCCCTTATTGTCGGTCAGCCGTCCATCATCCAACACCTGCAAAAGGATATTGAATACATCCGGATGAGCCTTTTCGATTTCATCAAACAGGACGACCGAATAAGGTTTACGGCGGATCGCTTCCGTCAACTGGCCACCTTCATCATAGCCGACATATCCCGGAGGCGCACCGATCAGACGAGTCGCACTAAACTTTTCCTGATATTCACTCATATCGATACGAGTCATCATATTCTCGTCGTCGAACAGATATTCCGCCAATGCTTTGGCCAGCTCTGTCTTACCGACACCTGTCGTACCGAGGAAAATAAATGAACCGATCGGTCGTTTCGGGTCTTGTAATCCGGCACGGCTACGGCGCACAGCATCAGCAATAGCACTGATGGCCTCCTCCTGCCCGATCACACGCGTGTGCAATTCAGATTCCAGATGGAGCAATTTTTCCTTTTCACTCTGCATCATCTTGCTGACAGGAATTCCCGTCCAACGAGATACCACATCGGCGATATCTTCACTGTCCACTTCCTCCTTGATCATGGCAGAAGCACCTTGCATCGTCTTCAGTTTCTCCTGGACTTCCCTGATCTCTTCCTCCTTTTGTTTGATCTTTCCGTAACGGATTTCGGCTACTTTACCGTAGTCGCCTTCACGTTCGGCCTTATCAGCTTCAAACTTCAGGTTTTCGATATCGATCTTATTCTGCTGAATCTTGTTGATCTGCTCTTTTTCGCTTTGCCACTGAGCCTTCTGTTTCGTTTCTTCGTCCTTCAGGTCGGCAATTTCCTTATTGAGCTGTTCCAGCTTTCCTTTATCATTTTCACGCTTGATCGCTTCACGCTCGATTTCCAGTTGCTTGATACGGCGGGAAACCTCGTCGAGAGATTCCGGCACAGAGTCGATCTGCAAACGCAAACGGGCTGCTGCCTCATCCATCAGGTCGATCGCCTTATCGGGCAAGAACCGGTCAGTGATGTATCGTGTAGACAACTGGACGGCTGCAATGATGGCATCATCTTTGATACGGACCTTATGGTGGTTTTCATATTTTTCCTTCAAACCACGCAGGATGGAAATGGCATCCAATTCGTTCGGTTCGTCCACCATAACAATCTGAAAACGACGTTCGAGCGCCTTATCCTTCTCAAAATACTTCTGATATTCATCCAGCGTCGTCGCACCGATCGAACGCAATTCACCACGAGCCAAAGCAGGTTTCAGGATATTGGCGGCATCCATCGCACCTTCGCCCTTACCGGCACCGACCAATGTATGGATCTCATCGATAAAAAGGATGATTTCCCCATCCGATTTAGTCACTTCACCCACTACAGCTTTCAAACGTTCTTCAAATTCGCCTTTATATTTGGCCCCGGCAACCAAAGCTCCCATATCCAAAGAGAAAATCTGTTTCGATTTCAAATTTTCCGGTACGTCACCCCGGACGATACGATGAGCAAGCCCCTCGGCAATCGCCGTCTTACCAACACCCGGTTCACCAATCAAAATCGGGTTATTTTTCGTACGACGGCTCAGGATCTGAAGTACACGGCGGATTTCGTCGTCACGACCGATCACCGGATCCAACTTGCCGCTACGGGCACGTTCGTTCAGGTTGATCGCATATTTTCCCAGTGCATCATATGTATCTTCAGCCGACTGGCTGGTTACCTTATTCCCTTTCCGCAATTCTTCAATCGCCTGGCGTAATTCATTTTCTGTCATACCGGCATCTTTCAGAATTTGAGAAGCAGTGCTCTTTTCCGTGAACAAGGCCAAAATAATCGGCTCCAGAGACACATACTGGTCCCCCATTTTGGATGAATAGCCGATTGCTTTCTGCAAAACGGCATTTGCTTCACTTGACAGGTAAGGTTCTCCGCCTGATACTTTCGGTAATGAACTGATCTGCGCATCCAATACACGATTCAGATTCTGGATATTGACACCCAGCTTCTGGAAGATGAAATTGGTCACACTTTCGCCCGTCATAATGACACCTTTCAGCAAATGTACGGCTTCGATCGCCTGCTGCCCATTCTGAGTAGCAAGTTGCACGGCCTGCTGGACGGCTTCCTGTGCTTTAATTGTAAAATTGTTTAAATTCATATAGTTATACTCCTTTCAATTCTATTTTTATTTCTCATTTCCACAGACATTCCTACAAAACAAGTACCAGAAACAAAATATGTCATTTTGTCATACATTTTAGAACTTCGCATTAAAAGAGCCTGTCGAACAGTCTCGTTTCACGCCGTTTTTTACATGTTTTCGGGAAAAGAACAAGGCGGCTGGGAAAAAGGTTTACTTTTACCTTGTCAAGACGGAGCTTTTTCTACTTATAGAATTTCAGGAATATAAATCTAAGAAATATCTTCGGCAATAGTGTATCCTAATTCCCGGTCATCATTCTTATCTTGGAAAAAATAGGCATTCCCTTCAGGAGATTCAATATAATAAAGGTTTGTATAAACAAAATCGGGATTGTCCCGTTTCAGGACTCTGGCCACATTATCAGGGACTTTTGTATCTAAACTGATTTCATACCTTGTCTCTTTCCAAAAATAATAATCAGTTTCAACCTCTCCTCTAAAAGAAACAAATTTAAGGGTGTCGTTATGAAGGACAAAATAATCATAATATCCTCCATTATTCTGATATCCTCTAATTTCAGAACCGTCATATTTCTTATAGATAAAGTCAAAATGAGCCTTCGGCAAATCAACAAACCAGGTAGGGTCATTCGGTGTCCATGTATATACAGCCAAGAACATCCCGTCATCATTCAGACAAACGTAATGTGTCATATCTTTAACATTTTTCCACTGATACAGAAAATGTAATGTATAAAGGCTTCTATCCATCCCCTCCCGCTCCGTTTTGTATATATTTTCAAATTGGGCAAAACGATACTTGGAATTTTCAAAAGCAGTTTGTGCTTCAAGCGAAAGCTGGTTGAAATCAGCAATCTTCGTGTGAGTCATTTTCCAAATATCATCCACATACCAGATCGAAGCTTCATTTTGGTCTTTATCTATAACATTTATTTGAGAAAAGTTCGAATATTCCTGATAATTCAGGATTTCCACAGAAGGATATCTTTTTGAGAGATCAACCTTAATCATCTCCGGGATTTCATCTTCAATCAGTTGCTCTTCCTTATCACACGCAGTAATGCATATGGATAACAGGCATGCCATGATATAGTAAAAAAAGGGAACTCGTTTCATATTCAAATGTATAAATAGGTTTTCATCAATAAAGAATATCGCAAATGTACGAAAAAAGAAATCCTACAATCATATTTTTTGATAAAATTCTTCAACAACTTCGACAAAAGCCTCTGGCAACCGTCTCAACACTTCGATTTTCCAATCTTCGGACATTCCATAAAAGGCTTCTGCTATTCCTCCCGTAATGCAGGCCAACGTGTCTGAATCGCCACCGAGAGAAATGGCCAAACGGATTGCAGTTTCAAAATCCGTACTTTCCAAAAAAGCGACAATCGCCTCCGGGACAGTTCCCTGACAACTTGGGTTAAAGCGATAGTCCGGCCGGATCTCGTCACAGGTAAAATTCAAATCATATAAAAAAGTCGTTTCAATATATTCTCGGATAGCTTGTTTGCTTTTTCCTGTACGAGCCAGATAGATGGCAGCAGCCACAGCTTGAGCCCCTTTGATCCCTTCCGGATGGTTATGGGAAACGGCAGCCGTTTCTTCAGCCACTTGCAATGTTTTTTCCAATGAACCAAAAGCCCACCCAACTGCGCTAACCCGCATAGCCGAACCATTCCCCCAACTGTTATAAGGCTGTGGATTCGTTTCACAAAGCCATTGCCCGAAACGTGCTCCATAGCCTCCCATCGGACACGGAAACTCCCTGCCATAACGATGCATAACTTGCACGAGATTCCCTCCATACAATAGCCAGTCAGTCACGGCGACCGTCATAATCGTGTCGTCCGTATAATTGCTTTTCTTGGTAAAGAACGGAAAAACCGTTGTCTTTATATTATCAAACTCATATACGGAACCGATAATATCTCCGGCTATTGCTCCTATCATATTACTCTCATTTTTATTCGGACATAAAAATACAAAACAACCTCCTATATCCCAAACAGAAAGTGAAGTGACTTTCCGGCCTGAAACCTTCCGGCGGCATTGCCCGCATAAATCTCTCCACCCGTGAGCGTCAACTTCTTCACCGGAGCTCCGGTTTTAAAATCCAAGTCTTTGAAATTGATCCAAAAAATATCGGGGCTAAGCGTTGATTCGAAATAATACACTTTATTTTTTTGATCCGCTACCGTACGCCAGCGAGTCGAAGCAATATTGGGCTGTTCGGGGATAGAGATTCCCAAAGGAACCGAAACATTGCGCATCACACTAAAAACTCCGGCAACAGCCTGCCTGAAATTATCGGTTTGCGGTAATGCCTGGATATAAAACGATGCACGGACAAAGCGATCGGAAGCACGGTTTGTCCCGGGTAGCATAACCAGACCGCCAATCTCTTTCCAGTAATCATTCAAAGTCAACTGTTTGTCATAGGTAGGGGAATTTGTCATTATCTGGCATTCTCGTCCCTCATGAATAATCAGATTGCCGTTGATATATTCAAAGATGGCACTATTCCCGGTCGCATCCGAAATCGAGAGGTGCAAAGTCGATTTTGCTCCGTTAGGTAAATCAGGGTCATCGATACGGAAAGTTTCCAGGCTCAATTCATTCACAGCTTCGTCCACCGTCGCAAAATTATCCAAGACATATTGTGTCCAGATGCTCAATCCCATCACCGGACGGCTATCATTCGGACGATGATAAGAGGATTCGGTCAGGAAAAGCAAGTTCGCCACCAGGCCTTTTTCATTCATACCGTCACAAACTCCGATATCATATCCGGCAGTCACAACACTCCCATATTTGGAAGTCCACGTCACCGTATTGTCCGTAATCCCTCCCCATTTCCCCATTCCCCGAGGGAAAAGGTAAATATTCGATTGCGGATCCTCTTTCCAATCCATCGTCCGCCCTGTCACGATCATATCATCCGGTCCCAGATAGACCGCACGCGTACAGGCTTTGTTTTGCTCTGCAAAAAACATCATGCCTAAAGCTACCACTGAAAAGACGGCTAACTTATTTCTTTTTGCCATAACTATAATTTTAAATATGTCCAAACTATATTTATAACAGGGATATGAGAATGATAGTTCCAGTTGTTCAGAACAACTTGTAACAGAATAAAATCAACAATACCCCCTTTTTGCACCATTTTTCTATTTCATCGAAAATTCCGATCCATACTGTTCTTACGTTTTGGCAAGATTAGGCATCTAAAAATGATAAATGTGAAAAAATTTTTTTTTGATCATCTTTTACGGATTGACATTTTGACCATCTAATCGGGGTATTTGCTATCAAATAGAATGTTAAAAAATATTACCCTTGCGGGTAATTTTCAAAAGATGCCCTATTAATTCAATTTAGATGGGAAAGAGGTGTCATTTTGATAACTGTGCCGAAAGTTCCCTCCCCGGGAAAAAGGAGAAATGTTATTTTGGTGAGGTTACCTCACTGAAAATATGTCAATAGAAGAAAATACATTACATTTGTCTTATCATTAAAATAAGTATTAGGAGATGAAAATTATAACATACAATGTAAACGGCCTGCGTGCCGCCGTAGGAAAAGGATTGCCCGAATGGCTGGCACAAGAACAACCCGACGTACTTTGCCTACAGGAAACCAAGTTGCAACCGGACCAATATCCGGCTGAAGCATTTGAAGCGCTCGGCTACAAAGCATGGCTTTTCAGTGCACAGAAGAAAGGCTATAGCGGAGTCGCAATCCTGAGCCGCCGAGAACCGGACCATGTGGAATATGGGATGGGGATCGAAAAGTACGATAACGAGGGGCGTTTCATCCGGGCCGATTTCGGGGATCTGTCGGTGATCAGCGTTTACCACCCTTCGGGTACGAGCGGCGATGAGCGTCAGGCATTCAAGATGGAATGGTTGGAAGATTTCCAGAACTATGTAGTGGAACTACAAAAATCGCGTCCGAAACTGATCTTATGCGGGGACTACAATATCTGCCACGAACCGATTGATATTCATGACCCGGTACGCAATGCGACGAACAGCGGCTTCCTTCCGGAAGAGCGGGAATGGATGACTCGTTTCCTGGATGCCGGCTATATCGACACGTTCCGCCTTCTCAACCCGGACAAACAGGAATATACCTGGTGGAGTTATCGTTTCAGCGCCCGTGCCAAAAACAAGGGCTGGCGTATTGACTATTGCATGGTCAGCGAACCGATGAAAGCACAAGTGGAAAAAGCGTATATTTTAAATGAGGCTGTTCATTCGGATCATTGCCCGGCAGTGATCGAGGTGTCGTAAATCAAATTCCGCACTGCCTCTTGATAATCTGCCAACCGGGAACTTTTCAATATTTTTTTCCGGAGCCGTTTCTCTGCATCCGGCAACAGGTAATCCCAAAGGGTCTTCATCTTGTCGAGTACCTGGTGTTCGCCTCCCTCCAGACGGGAAGAATAGCCCGCTAACAGTAAGGCATGGAAAGCAGACAACTTCTCTATCTTCTCCTGAGCGGTAAGCGGGGTATCGGATATATATTCCGTTGCCAGCCAGGGAGAAGACAGCAGACCACGTCCTATCATGATACCTTTCAAACGGGGAAAACGTCCGGTTAACGAACGAATATCCGGCAAAGTCCGGATGTCTCCATTATAGAAAAGCGGAAGCGTGCATGAATCATAAAATCGGGAGAAGGCACTCAGGTCAGTCTTTCCTTTATATTGCTGCGTACCGATCCTGGGATGCAATGTGAGATGTGTGAGGGGCAATCTGTTCAAAAAAGGAAGAAGCGCTTGCGCCTCCTCAGGAGAATCCCAACCCAACCGCAGTTTGACCGAGAATTGTATCTCCGGGAATTCAAAAATCGTTTCCAACAACACCTTCACCTCATCCGGATAAGGCAGGATACCCGCTCCCCGATGTTGTCGTGCCTGCATCGGGAAAGGACAACCCAAATTAATATCAGCACGTCGGTACCCCGATTCACGAAACAAACCGGCAATCCGGCGGAACTCTTCGGGCGAAGCTGCGATCATCTGGGGAACAAGTGAGGCGGATGCGTTTGCTTCCGGTGCAAGATCCCGCAATTCCTTATTACGAAAGCCATCCTTTTCGAGACGGACGAACGGAGTGTAATAGGTATCGACTCCCCCGAATACTCGTGCATGCGCTTCCCTGTAGACCCAATCGGTATATCCCTGCAAAGGAGCGAGATGAATAGCATACGGGACCATCATTCCGGAAACATTTCAATGAAAAGTGAATGAAGACATGCTTTGGCCGCTTCGAAATCCTGTTCCGCCCCCAACTCTTTTTCAAGCGAGGTGACTCCTTTATCTTTAAAGCCACAAGGATTGATCAGGGAGAAGTAATCCAAGTTCGTATTTATATTCAAGGCAAAGCCGTGCATGGTGACGAAACGGCTACTTTTCACACCGATCGCACAAATCTTACGGGCTTTACCCGGCACATCAGGATCGATCCACACACCTGTAGCTCCCGCGAGCCGCTCCCCTTTAATGCCATAGATAGCTAAAAAGCGGATAATGGTTTCTTCCAGCCTGTCGATATATTGCTTGAGTCCCAACTTCCAGGTATCGAGATCGAAGACCGGATATCCGGTGATTTGTCCGGGACCGTGATACGTGATATCCCCTCCCCGGTTGATATGGTAAAAAGAGACACCCCGCTGCACAAGCAGTTCTTCCGGGATCAGTAGGTTGGTGTCTTTACCACTTTTTCCAATAGTCAGTACCGGCTGATGTTCGCAGAAGAACAACCGGTTTTCCCCGGTCCTGCCTTGCGCTTTCGCTTCCAACAAGGTGTTGAAAGCAGCCGTCTGGCGTTCCAATGCCTTCTCATATTCGATACGTCCGAGATCGTGATATATAAAATGACTCATATGATTATCGTTCTTATGTAAATATTCTTTTCGGGCAGATATACCGTCATACCGGATTCCGCCCGGAGCTTCTTACGTTTACGCACTTTCCTGCTACCGGATTCAGGGTCGGAGTCACCACTGTCATACCCCATTTTGATCTTAAGCAGTTTCTCCATCAGCGACATGATCTTCGTCTGCCGTTTCAGCATATAAGGAGAAGGTTTTGCAGAATTGAACTTGCGGGGATTCGGCAAGGTCGCAGCGATCAAAGCCGCTTCCGCCTTTGTCAGTTTATAGGCCGGCTTTTTGAAATGGGCCTGTGCGACTGCTTCGGCACCATAAATACCGTCTCCCATTTCGATCGAGTTCAGATAAACTTCCATGATACGTTCTTTCCCCCAAATCCATTCGATCAGGACGGTGAAATAAGCCTCGATGCCTTTGCGCAAATAAGTCCTTCCGGGCCAGAGAAACACGTTCTTGGCAGTCTGTTGCGAGATCGTGCTCGCTCCTCGTACACGTTTGCCTTTTTCGGCATCGGCACGAGCTTTCTGAATCTGTATCATATCGAAACCATCATGGTCGAGAAAAAGATTGTCTTCCGAAGCCACGACCGCCTGTGCCAATGGCTGGGCAATTTGCTTCAAAGGCATCCATTTGTGTTCCAGCTTGATGGGCTTACTATCCCGAACCTGTTCGTAGACGCGGATAAACATCAGCGGAGTGTAGTAAACAGGAATGAATTTATATGCCACCACAGCCAACAAACTGGAAACAAACAGAAACAGCAACAAGTTCCGGCTTCCTATCAGTATTTTTTTCAGTATGCGCATCGATTCTTGTCTTTTCGAACGGCAAACTTACGGATTTATTTCCAATATTGTTCCATCTGTTCCAGTGTCTTGCCCTTTGTTTCGGGAACGAATTTCCAGATAAACAGAGCGGCCAAAACTCCCATGACACCATAAACCCAGTAGGCCATACCATGATTGAACGTATCGGTCAGATACTGGTTCTTATCAAGCATCGGGAAAGTCCAGGAGACAAGGAAATTGGCGATCCATTGCCCGGCAACGGCAATACTCATCACTGTCGAGCGGATCGTATTCGGGAAGATCTCTGCCAGCAATACCCAACAGACCGGCCCCCATGACATCGCAAAACCAGCCGTGTACACCAACATGCAAACCAACGAGCCGATACCGACGGAGTGCGTATAGAAAGTCGTCCCCAAGATCATCATCGAAACGGCCATGACCAATGCCCCGATAATCATAAGCGGACGGCGTCCGAACCGGTCGACCGTAAAGATAGCCAGTACGGTAAAAGAGAGGTTCACAGCTCCTACCACGATCTGCTGCAACAAAGCGGCATCGGTGGCGGCTCCCATTGTTTTAAATATCTCCGGCGCATAATACAACACGACATTGATCCCGACAAACTGCTGGAAACCGGACAGAAGGACACCGACAAATATGATCAGTATGCCGAACGAACCCACCGGAAAGATCAAAGACACAAAAAAACTACCGATCAAAGCGATCTCCAAAGCACTCGTATTACCAGCCAATTCCAACGCTCCGTACAAAAGCAGAAACAGCACCAGCCACATCCCCATAAATAAGAAGTAAGGACGCATGGAAGGTTCCTGTTTCCTGAAACTTTCTTTTATTTCAACCAGTTCGGGTGCCGCTTTTTCTTTTCCCATCAAGCGATCCAGTACGGACAGCGCCTTATCTGTTTTACCGCGCATCACCAAATAACGGGGCGTTTCCGGCACAAACATCAGAAGGACCAGGAAAAGTAAAGCCGGGACGATCTCGGACGCGAACATCCAACGCCAGCCAATCGCGTGCAACCAGGCGGCATCTCCCTGCAACGCGATACTGTAATTTACAAAATAGACGACAAGCATACCGAAAATAATCGCAAACTGGTTCCACGACACCAGATTTCCCCGTTTTTCCGCCGGTGCCATCTCGGCAATATACATCGGAGAAACCATAGAAGCCAAACCAACTCCTACTCCTCCGACAATCCGGTAAAACACAAAAAGATACATGAATGTGTGATCTCCGCTACCAGGCATCCCGACAAACAGTTCCGGCCATGCCGAACCGATTGCCGACAGCAAAAACAGGATGGCAGCCAACACAAGCGTAGGTTTCCGTCCATACCGCTGGCTGATCCAACCGGCAAAAGAAGCACCTAATATACAACCGATCAGGGCACTGCTTACAACGAATCCTTCAAGCGCATTCGCCTGATCCAATGGTAGTCCGAAAGGTTCAATAAAGAATTTACGTAGCGATTCGACCGTCCCGGATATCACCGCTGTATCATATCCGAATAATAATCCCCCCAATGTCGCCACAAGGGTGATTCCAAAAATGTAGTTGTTGTTTTTCACGATAGAGATTCATAGAGGTAAATAATGATTTATCGGTATGGGACTTGGATGACACGGCCATACAAAATAATTGTCGTTTGTAGGGGCAGGGCTCTGCTCTGCCCATCGAATCCGGCAAGGCGAACTTTATTTTCATTGGGCGGAGTAGAACCCCGCCCCTACGGGACACCTTTATTTTATTGCACACCGGTAAATCAGTATTTATATGTTATTAAATGTACTGGTTGATAATCATCTCATACAATTCCTGTTTCCCGCTGATCTGCTTTGGTTCGTCACTGGCAAGAGCGATGGTACGCAGGTCTTCAAGAAGGAGTTTGCCTTCTTCGAACTTCTTACCGTCACCCTGGTCAAAGCTGGCGTAACGTTCGGCACGCATTTTCTTGTAATCGGAATGTTCCAGGATATCGGCAGCAGCCATCAAGGCACGGGCAAAGGAATCCATACCGCTGATATGAGCCAGGAAGATATCATCCAGATCGGTCGAGTTACGACGTGTCTTGGCATCGAAGTTCGTGCCTCCGGTAGTCAAGCCGCCTGCTTCGAGGATAACCAGCCAAGCCTGTGTCAGTTCGTAGATGTCAACCGGGAACTGGTCTGTATCCCAACCATTCTGATAATCACCGCGATTGGCATCGATACTGCACAACATACCGGCATCGGCGGCAGCCTGAAGTTCATGTTCGAATGTATGTCCGGCTAATGTAGCATGGTTCACTTCGATATTAATGGCAAAATCCTTGTCGAGACCATAATGGCGCAGGAAGCCGATAACCGTTTCCGTATCCACGTCATACTGATGTTTTGTCGGTTCCATCGGTTTAGGCTCTACCAGGAAAGTACCTTTGAACCCGTTCTTGCGGGCATAATCACGTGCCATCGTCAGCATCATGGCAAGATGTTCCTTTTCGCGTTTCATGTTGGTGTTCAACAAGCTCATATACCCTTCACGTCCGCCCCAGAACACATAGTTTTCGCCACCCAAGGCAATACAAGCGTCAATCGCGTTTTTGATCTGCGTGCCGGCACAAGCCACAGCAGGGAAATAAGGATTTGTAGCCGCCCCGTTCATATAACGTTTATGCCCGAACACATTGGCGGTAGACCACAACAGCTTCTTCCCTGTCGCTTCCTGATGCTGTTTGGCATATTCAACCATCGTATGCAGGTCTTTTTCAAATTCGGCCAACGTCGGTGCTTCATCCACAACATCCACATCATGAAAACAGTAGTAAGGGATATTACATTTCGTCATAAATTCGAAAGCAGCATCCATTTTATACTTGGCACGAGAAATACGGTCCGCACCCGCATTCCAGGGAAATGTTTTCGTTCCGCCACCGAACTGATCGGCCCCTTCCGCACACAATGTATGCCAATAGGCCATAGCGAAACGCAGATGGTCTTTCAGAGTTTTACCCATTACGACCTTATTTTCATCATAATAATGAAAAGCCATCGGATTTTTTGATTCGCGTCCTTCAAACTCTATTTTTCCAATCCCCGGAAAAAATTCTTTTTCACCTTTAAAGTAATTCATAATAATAAGTATTTATTGATTATACAATTTTTTCTTTTGTTACGCCAATGCTTTCTCCAACCGTTCTTTCCAGACCTCGAAAGCCCCGCAGTATTTGTCCGCTTTCAGCCCATCCGGCTCTATCACATTGATCTTTTTCAAGGAAGCAAACGCCTCTTCCGCCGACGCATAGATACCAGCACCGATACCGGCACCTTTGGCAGCCCCGACAGCCCCATTCGTATCGTAAAGTTCGATCACCGCTCCAGTAACGCCAGCCAACGCATCCCGGAAAATCGGGCTTAGGAACAGGTTGGCATTACCTGCACGGATCACCCCGATATCGATCCCCATCTCGTTCATAATATCCATACCATATTTGAAAGAGAAGACGATCCCTTCCTGTGCGGCACGGGCGATATGCGCTTTATTGTGAATGTTGAAATTCAGCCCATAAATGGAGCAATCCACCTGCTTGTTCTGTAACATACGCTCTGCACCGTTTCCGAAAGGCAGGATCGACAAGCCTTCCGAACCGATCGGAACGGTCGCCGCCAGCTCGTTCAAAGCAGGATAGCTTATACCTTCCGGAGCCACATTCCGCTTCACCCATGAATTGAGGATTCCCACACCGTTGATACATAAGAGGACACCTAAGCGTATCTGGTCTGCCGAATGGTTCACATGCGCAAAAGTATTCACTCGGGACAGTGTATCGTAGTTCACCTTGCCATTCACACCGTACACAACCCCTGACGTACCGCCCGTAGCAGCTATCTCACCCGGGTTCAGGACATTCAGCGACAACGCATTGTTAGGCTGGTCGCCTGCCCGATAGGTAACCGGTGTCCCCTTCTTCAAACCCAACTCCGAAGCAACCGATCCGAGCAATTCCCCTTGCACACCGAAAGTCGGACGAATATCCGGAATCAGCTCCTTGCCGAACCCAAAATAGTTCATCAAATCTTCAGAAACACTGTTATTCCGGAAATCCCAGAAAATTCCTTCCGAAAGGCCTGAAACAGTCGTAACGATATCGCCTGTCATGCGCATAGCAATAAAGTCGCCAGGCAACATGAATTTATGTACCTGTCCGAATATCTGCGGTTCAAACTCTTTAACCCATGCCAATTTGGAAGCCGTAAAGTTTCCGGGAGAATTCAAAAGATGTGCCAGGCATTGCTTTTCACCGATCGACTTGAAAGCCCGGTCCCCATAAGGTACTGCACGGCTGTCACACCAGATCACTGAAGGGCGCAGCACCTGCATCTTTTTGTCTACCAGCACGAGACCATGCATCTGGTACGAGATGCCGATCGCATCTACTTCAGTTCCTTTGATACCCGCCTTCGCAATCGCACCCTTTATCGCTTCTTTCAAATACATCCACCAGTCATCCGGATCCTGTTCTGCCCATCCGGGACGTACGGCTTTGATCGCCGCCTCTTCTTTCGGATAAAAATCAGAGGCAAGCGTCAGCCCCGTATCTTTGTCAACAATAGAAGCCTTCACCGAAGAGCTTCCGATATCACAACCTAATAAACACATATATTATATCTTATTAAACTTCGAATGTAACTTGTTATACTTTACCTTGTCGAATCGATAATAACGGGCCGCCCGGTGGTTCACACCCGTTTCCACCTCATCCGTCTGTACGACATATTCCATCGCCGTCATCTTTTTATGGAAGTTGCGTACATCTATCGTCTTATTATAAATGATCTCGAAAATGCGCCGCAACTGATAGGCTGTAAACTTTGACGGAAGATAATCGAAAACGATACCCGGTTCGACATCCACCCACCGACGTATCTCCTCGCCGGCAGCTTCAACAATCTCCTTATGGTCAAATGGCAGATGTGGCAATTCATTGACAGGTGCCCAGATAAGAGTATCGGACATCTCTCCCATCGTCATTTTCTTCCCAAACTTACACAACGCCAGATAAGCGACCGTCACGATCCGTGTGATTTTCATCTTGGAAGCATTTTCCAGCCATTGCACATCCTCTTTATTCTTGGTACGGGCAGGAGACCCGAAACTGCGGAACTGTTTCAGGGCAACACGTTTAAGACCTGTCGCTTCGTTTAAGACCCGGTAAGCGGCCGTATCCAGATCTTCACTCTCATAAATCAGGCTTCCCGGCAATTTGTAGTGTTTCTCGTTACTACCGGCAACTTGTCTTTCGACAAGCAACACACACAATTTATCTTCGTTTGTCCCAAGCAATACGCAATCGACCGAAACGTGTGGATAAAACATTTCACGCTTATTTTTCAGTGTTTCCATAATATCACAATAAAGATTCTCCGCAAATATAAGGTTAAAAACGACATACGGCATAATGTAATTTGAACAATATCTATTTAAAAGGATAAAAAGCTCGTTATTTAACATACATTACCACTCAAAGAAAAAGGAACTGCGCCGAACCTGAATTTTAATGCGATTATCCAAAAAGGGAAGATACTTCTAACATTTATTTAATACATTTGTTATTTTAAAAAAGACGCACTATGGATATCAAACATCTACAGTTCTCATTCCGAATGTACTGGGCGAATATGAAGGGTTTGCTAAATATGGCGGCCGAAGGGATCATACTTGTTGCCTCACTCGCCTCCCTTTTCATCCTGGTCTATCAGTTCGGATTCAAATATTCGGCCCATGTCACCCATATGCTGGAAGCCAGCCGGGTTTATCTCCTGCTGGCTTTCTTTACGGGAATATCGCTCCGGTATATTTTAAAATTCAAAGAGATCATACAAGAGAAGATGCTATACCTGGATATCGGCATTTATTTTTTCCTCTTTGCCGTACTATCAGGCAAAGTATTCTTCAAAGAAGCTATCCATCAGTCGTTGCCTTACCTCAGTTTCCTCACGGAACCACTGTTCGTCTATTTCCTCCTGCTGTTGCTGAGCGCCATCCATTTGTCACGTCAGACATTCACACTGTTGCAAAGCCATATCAAGCCGTCCCTCCTGTTCCTGCTGAGCTTCGTGTTTGTCATTCTTGTCGGTTCGGGACTGCTGATGTTGCCAAACGCCACAATACACGGGATTCATTTCGTAGACGCCCTGTTCATCTCGACCACCTCCGTCTGCGTGACCGGACTGACAACAGTCGACGTAGCAACGACCTTCACACATACGGGACATATCATCATCATGTTCCTTATCCAGATCGGCGGTATAGGAGTCATGACTTTCACCAGCTTTTTCGCCCTTTCTTTCATGGGGCATTCATCTTTCACCAGCAAGCTCGTACTGAAAGACATGTTGAACGAAGACCGGGTGAACGGACTGTTCCGGGTGATCCTTAATATCCTGTTCGTGACACTGTTTATCGAAGGCGTAGGGGCCTATCTGATTTATTTGGACATAAAAGGGGCTTTGCCGGGAGGCACACAGGAAGAAGTGTTCTATGCTGTGTTTCATGCCGTTTCAGCTTTCTGTAATGCAGGAATCTCGACTCTGAGTGGAAACATGTATGATCCGCTGGTCGCCCAAAAGTACAACCTGCATGTCTGGATCGCCCTGCTCATCGTATTCGGCGGGTTAGGTTTCCCGATCGTCTTCAACTACCTGAAGTTGTTACGACATCTGCTTGTCAATACATTCAAGATCGTGATCGGACAGCAGAAGCATTATATCCATACTCCCCGAATTATCAATATCAACACATACATCGTAGTGATCAGTACGTTGGTACTGCTTTCCGGCGGTACCTTTTTCTACTATTTGCTGGAAATGGACAATACACTCGCCGGATTGCCATTCAGGGGACAGCTTGCCAATGCATTCCTAGGAGCCGTCACCCCGCGTACGGCCGGATTCTGCGTTGCGGATATGGGGACGCTGACTACCGGAACACTCATGCTGACACTGATCCTGATGATAATAGGTGCCGCTCCCATGTCTACCGGCGGCGGCTTGAAAGTAACGACCGTCTGTGTCGCCCTGCTGACCGCACACAACGCCGCCCGCGGAAAAGAGAATGTGGAAATCCGCAAACGTGAAATATCACCGGAAACCATACGCAGGGCTTTCGCCACAATCGTTTTCTATTTCTGCTGGCTGGGATTGGCCGTCTGGGTACTGTCCATTACCGAAAAAGACGTATCGGTCTTCACCTTAACCTTCGAGGTCGTGTCGGCACTCAGCACGGTAGGGTTAAGTTTGAATTTCAGCCCGTTGCTGAGTATTTCGGGAAAACTGGTCATCATCTTCACCATGTTGGTCGGGCGTATCGGTATACTGACTTTCTTTATCAGTTTCTACAAGGAATACAAAAAGAAGAATTACACCTATCCACAGGAAAATATATTAATGTAACAAAAAGAATACAATATGAAATATTTAGTAATCGGATTAGGAAACCTGGGACGTGCCATCGCCGAAAGCCTGACACGTATCGGAAATGAAGTGATCGGCGTAGATATCAACCCGCACAAGATCGAAGCGGTCAAACACACCATATCCGGAGCAATCAGCCTCGACACGACAGACAAGGACGCCTTGAACACACTACCTCTGAACGAGATGGATGCCATCTTCGTCACCTTCGGCAAAGATTTCGGTACCTCCATACAGACTGTTGCCTTGCTAAAAAACTTAGATGTAAACAAACTGATCGTACGGGGGATTTCTCCCATCCACGAGGCAGTGATCCGCTCGATCGGCGTTGCGGAGATCATTACTCCGGAAGATGATTTTGCCGGTATGTATGCATCCCAAGCTTTACTTGGAGAACTCTTCAAACAATGGTACAGGGTGACGAATACACACCATCTCTACAAGATAAAAGCACCTACCACCTTTGTTGGACAGACCCTACAGACCATAGACATAGAAGAGAATTTCGGAGTGCGCCTTGTCGGTATCGAACGTCCCAAAACAGAACGCAACCTGATCGGATTAAAACAAACCCAATACTCCGTCATCGACAAAATCACCGGAGACCTGAGAGTCGAAGAGGGTGATCTGCTCATCCTCTTCGGCAAGATGGAAGTGTTGCACAGGCTGGCAGAGATCTGACTCCGGTTTATTCTTTCTGAGGTATCTTAGAGACCAAAACCTTATCTATACGAGCACCGTCCATATCGACGATCTCGAATTCGAAGTTCAGCCAGCTCAATTTCTCACCGGTCTTCGGAACCCGTTCCAAAATCTCCAAGATCAGACCGCTGAGTGTATTATAGTCATGCTCGGCATACAAATCTTCCATGTCGAAATATTCAAGGAAATCATAGAAGCTGTATTGTCCGTCCACCAGCCAGGTTCCGTCAGACCGCTCGACAACCTCGGCCTCTTCACCCACATCGGGAACCTGCCCGATCAGACCTTCCATAATATCCTTTAGGGTAACAATCCCCTGGATACCTCCAAACTCGTCCGTAACGATACCATATTTCACACGTGCCTGCTTAAACTGTTCCAATGCATTATACACACTCTGGTTTTCCGGCATAAACTCTGCCGGACGAATCACCTGGGACAAAGAGAAATCTGGCTCATCGATACGTCCGAACAGGTCTTTCAAATAAACAACACCTTTGATATCGTCAAACTTTCCGGCGGCAACCGGATAGATGTTGAAAAGATTTTCCTGGACTTTCTCACGTATCTGCTCGATACTGTCCGTCAAGTCCAGCCATACAAGCTCGCTGCGGTGTGTCATAATAGATCCGACATTACGGTCGCCCAAGTTAAACACGCGTTCCACGATATCCTGTTCGACCTCCTGCACTTCGCCGACATCAAAGCCTTCTTTGACAATCGCCTTGATCTCCTCCTCCGTCACCCTGTTTTCCTCAGTCGCATCAGTTCCGATCAGTTTAACGGTCAACGCCGTACTCTTGGATAACAGCCATACGAAAGGCGAAGCGATCAGCGAGAGGATATTCATCGGCTTGGCAACCAACATCGACACCCGCTCCGCATAGCCCATACCGATACGTTTGGGGACCAACTCACCCATAATCAGTGTCAGATAAGTGACGATCACAACAATTGTGGTTTTGGAAACAACCAATGCATAAGGTTCCAGAAAAGGAATGCGGCGGACATGCTCGGCCAGGTCATAGGCAAAAGCCTCACCCGAATATAAACCGGTCAAAATACCGATAAGCGTAATCCCGATCTGGATAGTTGAAAGAAACCGGTCCGGTTCGTTTGCCAGCTTCAAAGCTGTTTTGGCAGATTTGGTACCACGTTTTGCTTCTACTTCGAGGCGCGCCTTACGTGCCGACACCAAAGCAATTTCCGACATAGAAAGAAGGCCATTCAATAAGATAAGACCAATAATTATAAATATTTCCATTTGCTATATACACAGCGATTGATTAGGGAGGCGAAGATATGAATTATTCGAACTCTCACATCTAACAAGATGAAAATAAATCTAATTAATATATAAAAAAAGCCATTCTATCTTCGCAGACAGAACGGCTTTATGTGTCGATAAGTTTTACTAACCCTTATTAAGGTTTTATTAGAAAAACAGTATCGGGAGATAGATACATTTTATTCGATTACCTCGCCCTGTTCATTCAGAACAACCATCTGTTCCTTCTGATCTTTGTCGACAAGGACGACTTTGTACTTCTTGGCACCGTCGGCACCGGCAACATAGGCTTCCTTCACCGTACTGCCTTCGTAAGATTTGGCAATTGCATCCTGTACGACCTGGGGAAGTTCCTTCACCTCGATTTTCACGAAATCATCCTGCATTACGTTTTCAACTGATGTTTGCACTGCCGATGCCTGTACACTTTGTGATGCGAATGCCACACATGCTGCTACTGCTACCATTAAAACAATCTTTTTCATGACTCTAACAATTTAAAAATTAATACCTAAGTGATTACTAAAACCTTCATTCAATCTGATTAGACCAGTACAAGGATCGTACCACAGCAGCGTGCCAAAAACTTGGCAAAGTATTCCAGAGCTTACAAAATAAGGGGTAAAAAACAGTATATCGCCGGATACCAGACCGTAAAACAGGGGAAAAGATGTAGAAGCCCGTGTATTTTTTCTACAATAAATGTGGCATACTTCTCCCAATCTCCATTTTAATTGTTAATTTAGCAACATCATTAATGAAATCTAATAAAATATGAATTTAAGTGATCCTAAAGATTGTCTGTATTGCCAGAACAATCAGACTTTACACGAGCTGATGATCGAAATCGCTCCTCTCTCGGTATCCAGACTGTTCCTGTTCAAAGAACAAACGTATCACGGGCGTTGCCTGGTTGCCTACAAAGACCATGTACACGACTTGAACATGCTCAGCGACGAAGAACGGAATGCATTTATGGCCGATGTCGTACGGGTGACCCGCGCGATGCAGAAAGTATTCAATCCGCAAAAGATCAACTACGGTGCTTATTAGGATAAACTGTCGCACCTTCATTTCCACTTGGCTCCGAAATATGAAGGAGGCCCTGACTTCGGCGGAACATTCACCATGAACCCGCAAAAAGTCTACTTGACGGACATGGAATACCAGGATATGGTTGAAAAGATCAAAGAGGCGTTATAAGGTAGACACAGAAGTTGTAAAAGTGGACGCGGAAGATTTCCAGACATAACATATAGGAAGGTGTGTCAAAATCTCCTTGTCCCCGTACTTGATGCGGGGTCGCAAAAGGACAGACTTTTATAGGGCTGGTTTTAATGCGATCCCGCGTCAAGCGCGGGAACAGGATAGTTTCGACACACCTCTACTCTATTAATGCTTCTGCGTCTACTTACTTTACAAACGAAGATTTCAGCAGATAATCGGCACTTTTTTTCACGCCTTCGAACTGGTGTCCACTGCCTGTACCTTCCATTTCTACGAAATAGTCTTTATGGCCATTTGCATAGAAATGTTTAAATATCTGCTCGAAATTCATCATACCGGAATCACCCAAGACATAACGGTCTTTGATATGGAGCACTTTGATACGATCTGCATATTTCTTGATATACTCAACCGGGTCCTGCTGGCCCATAACGGCCCAATAAACATCCATCTCAAAGAAAACCAAAGACGGGTCGGTATTCGCCAGGAAGATGTCATACACTTTTTCGCCTTTGTTATGGCGTCCGAACTTCATTTCCGTGCCACCGGAAACTACCTTGGCAAACTCCATGTCGTGGTTATGGTAACCGAACGGTATACCTGCTGCCTTCACGATCTTTCCGGCTTCGTTAAAGACTTCACACACAAATTTTGTTTCTTCCACGTTACGGGTACTGGGCTGACCGGGCTGAACCAGATATTTCACACCTAACTTGGCATGGTCATCAGCCGTCTTTTTCCAGAATTCCTTTATCGTATTCAGATTTTCTTTCGTGTATTCGCGAACAGGAGGATTCACATGCGAACTCAGGATTTTAATACCGGCATCATCCGCCATCTTCTTAAAGTCCATCAATTCGATATCACGGATCTTACCCTTACCATAACCGGCAAGTTCAATGGTCTGATACCCCATCTTTTTCAGTTTCTTCATTCCTCCCGGAACATCCTTGTATAGCTCGCCACCTAAAGAATAGATTTGTAAACCGATATTCTTAGCTGCCGTCGCTTCGAAAACAGCAGATGTCGCAGGCTGTGCTGCAACGGCATTCCCTACTTTACCGGCCATCAGGCCCCCCAACGTAAACAGGGACGCATTTCTCAAAAAGTTTCTTCTATTGATCATGGTCTATTAAATTTAGATTGCTCCAAAGGTATGATTTTATTCTGAAAGTTATTTCATTTTCGTCCAAAAACCTACATCAAATGAACTCGTTCACTGACGAAACGATGCTACCGTCGAACAGGTTGATGATCCGGTGGGCAAAACTGGCATCGTGCTTGGAGTGGGTCACCATGACGATAGTGGTACCTTCCCGGTTCAGCTCGGTAAGCAATTGCATCACTTCCGCGCCGTTTTTAGAGTCCAGGTTACCGGTCGGCTCATCGGCGAGGATGATCTTCGGATTCGAAACGACGGCGCGGGCAATGGCCACACGTTGTTGCTGACCTCCGGAAAGCTGCTGTGGGAAATGGCCCGCACGGTGACTGATATTCATCCGTTTCAGGATGTCGTTCACCATCTGCTTACGTTCGCCGGCTTTTACTTTGAGATAGGTAAGCGGGAGTTCCACGTTCTCGAACACGTTCAGTTCGTCGATCAGGTTGAAACTCTGGAATACGAAACCGATATTGCCTTTGCGAACCTGCGTACGTTCCTTCTCTTTGAGATGCCCGACTTCCTTGTCTGCCAGGTAATAGTCGCCCGACGTCGGATTATCCAGTAATCCTAATATGTTCAGCAATGTAGACTTGCCACATCCGGAAGGCCCCATGATAGCCACGAATTCGCCATCTTTCACTTCCAGGGAAACATTATTCAATGCAATCGTCTCTACCTCTTCCGTACGGAAAAACTTACTTAAACCTTCGATCTTTATCATGACTTTTTGAATTATGATTTTTGATTTTATTCTGATTTTATGTTTTTTACCGGATTTTCGTTCGCAACATGCCAGTTCTGGTATGTCACCGTCAGAAACGTGATCATGCCTATGGCGAGGAATGCCAACGGCAATACCCACCAATACATCGGCGTACGGTAGGCGAAATTCTCCAACCAACGGTGAACTCCGTACCAGGCGACCGGAGCTCCAAGAACAAAACATATCAACAAAATCCAGAAGTAGCTCACATTAAACATATACAAGACCTCTCCCGTTGTCGATCCCAACACCTTGCGCACGGCGATCTCTTTCCTCTTGTATTCGCTCTCGAACACAACCAGGCCGAACACTCCCACAATAGAGATAAAGATGGCGACAAGGCTGAACAACGTGATCAAAGAGCCGATCTTCAATTCCTTTTCGTAAGTATGCTGCAAAACTTCGTCATAGAAACGGATCACAAAAGGAAACTCCGAATCGAACTTTTTCAGCGATTCGCGTACGTGCTCCATCCCAGCACGAAGATCACTTCCAGCCTTAAACTTCACATAGGCGGCATTATAATAATTGCCTTCCTGTCCCCATTGATATTTCCCCCAAAGATAGAAAGCCATCGGAGTGACCTCCTGACGGAAAGAGGCAAACTTGATATCCGGGATAAAACCGATGATCTCGTCACCGTCGATCTGTTCGTTCAACTTCAATTCTAACTGAGCTTTTGCTTTTTCGTTGAATATATAGCAACCCGTCTCCTTCTGATCATCTTCCGGACGGAAATCACGGCCTTCCTTGACCTCTATACCCATCACTTTCAGGAAAGAAGAAGAAACAGGAAGACACTGGAAGTTTATATTCTTTCCATTATAGTCACGCCCCCATCCCATATATTGATCCTGGCTCGAAAGCAGGAATTGGGAATAGGTCACGTCCTCCACGCCGGAGAACGATTTCAACTGGTTCGTGAAAGCGTCCCGGTCTTTATTGATCTTATTGTTCAAATGTACGATAATCATTTCTTCCTTGTCGTAGCCTAACGGCGCATTTTGCATATACCGGTTTTGCAAGTACATGAACAAAGAACCGATAATCAAAATGAAAGAAGCCACAAACTGGATTCCCACTAACACGCTTCTCATCCGGCGTCCGGCAAGCGAGAGACCGAAGCTCCCTTTCAACACCAATGCCGGAGGGAAAGAGGTGACATAATAGGAAGGATAAAGGCCGGCCAATACACCTACGATCACAGCGATCACAGCTGTGCCGGCTATGATCATCGGCTGAGCCCCGAACGAGATGTCAGCATCCACCAGGGAAGCAACCGGTGTTTTTGGTATTACATATAAGAAAAGAAGGGAAAGCAGATAAGCAAACGTACTGACGCCAACCGCCTCCACCAACAAGCTTCCACGCAACATACGATCGGAACTACCCAACACCTTCTGCGTATTGATACTCTTGATACGCATAGGAGTCAATGCCGTGCTGAAATTGGTAAAATTGATACCAGCGATAATAATGATGACAAAAGCGATGGAGAAAAGTACAAGCAACGTCTGGCGACTCGCTTTCGGCATCGAATCGAAATCCACGTTATTCAAGAAATGGACATCAGGCAAAGAGGTCAGGCGAAGGTCGAAACTCTCCTCACCTCCCCATTCAAACTCATTGCCAAAAGCTTCTTTTGCATTAAAATTACTTTTGAAATTATCCAGGACATTCTCCTTATTGGCCGGATCATCGAGACGGACGAAGAAAAAATAATTCCAGTTTCCCCAGTTATCATAGTTTTCCTTCGGATTCATAGCCACATATATTACATTTTGTAAAGCCGAATTACGTGGAAAATCCTTATATACGCCTTTTATGATTTGTGCATTCATCTCAACGTTGGGAGCAATAAGTTGTTTGCCGACAGCCGTTTCATTCCCGAAAATTTTCTTTGCCATACTTTCCGGAAGAATCACGCTACCCGGTTCGTCCAAAGCTTGGGCGGTCCCTTCAAGCATATCAAAATGGATCACGTCCAAAAGGCCGGGAGTCACCTCCCAAGCATTTTCCCGATAGCCCGTCCGCTGCCCGTTCTGTTCGACATAGAAGAAAGGGCTACCCACCCAGGCGTTCAAAAGACATCCGCCTTTTATATGGGGAGACGATTCGGTAAATGCCCGTGCGAACGGACGGCAGATAATAGCCTGCGATCCTTTGCTTCCATGTACGATATCTACCCGGAAGATAGCATCGGCATTCCGATGGCTGCAGTCGAACGTATAATCGTAATTCACCTGCATCATAATGAGCATAAACGCCACAAATGCAATGCTCAACCCCAGTACATTCAAAACTGAAGCTGCCTTAAACCGACGGAGCACACTAAAGAAATTCCGCAAAATCGTTTTCATATTCAATTGTTATTTATTTACTTTTAAGACTGTCTATAACTTGAACCACCGCAACGAGCCAAAAAAGTTGTGTAACAAAGCCCTCATCATCCTACAGTTTTATCTCTTCATTTTAAAAGCAAAAATCATGCCACACAAATTAAACATCAATAAATCAGCAACATAAAGACAAACAAAAACAGCAGCAGTGTCAAAAAATTAGACACTGCTGTCCATTTATTGGACACTTTATCCGACTATCACACCATCATCAAGAGGTTTCAAAAAGCAGCGTTGAAATTATTAAAATAAACAATAAGTCCCCCAAAAACGCCATTAGCATCCAATCCACTATATAGCAACTACTTAAACAAACACACTGTTTCTTAAAAAATATTACCCTTGCAGGAAATTTGAATTATATGGGGTAGAAAATCAAAATAGACGGGATAGTAGTTTCGATTTAGACCAATGTATATTTTTCAATCAATACAATAAGATCCCAAAAGACAAGAAGTCCCAATAAAAAAGAAAAAAGAATACGTTCCGGATACCAATTTTGATTTTTACCTAAAAGAATAATCTGATTCTACCGGAATCCGCTATCTTCGTATATTAAACTCATTTTTCAACAAAATCGAGAAAAAGGCTATGTTTTTTCTATTTCTCATAAAGCTGCTGATAGGAACGGTCCTCTATCTAACCGGTCCCCGGACACTCTTTCCGGAAGCCTGCTCCACCCTGCTCTATTCTTCCGACGGACAGCTGTTAGGGGCACGGATCGCACCTGACGGCCAATGGCGTTTCCCTCCGGCTGACACCCTTCCCGACAAGTTCGTGACTTGCCTGCTGACCTATGAAGACAAACGCTTCTATCAACATCCGGGGGTAGATCCGACCGCCATCGCCCGGGCCATGCGGACCAACCTCAGCCGAGGCAAGATCGTCAGTGGAGGAAGCACGATCACCATGCAGTTAGCACGGATCGCACGGGGTAACCGAAACCGTACCCTGTATGAAAAAATGATCGAAACCGGCTACGCCCTCCTTTTAGAAACAGCCTGTGACAAGCATGAAATCTTGAACCTCTATGCCTCGCACGCCCCGTTCGGAGGGAACGTCGTTGGCATCGAGACAGCAGCCTGGCGTTATTTCGGGCGAAGCGCCGCCGACCTCTCGTGGGCCGAAAGTGCCACACTTGCCGTCCTGCCCAACTCGCCCGCCCTGATCCATCCCGGACGCAACCGGGCACGGCTGAAAACCAAACGCGACAAGCTCCTGACCGTTTTAAAAGAAAAAGGGATATTGGACGAAACCGAATACGAACTATCACTCCTCGAACCCCTTCCCGAAGCGCCTATTCCTCTGCCCGACGAAGCACCCCACCTGCTCGAACGGTTGGCGGCCGACGCTCCGGGAACACGTATCACGACCTCTGTCAACCGGATGTTGCAACGGCAGGCACAAGAGATCGTGAACCGCTACGCTCGAGACTACGCCTCCAACCACATCCATAACCTGGCCGCCCTTATCGCCAATGCCGAAACGGGCGAAGTGCTTGCTTATGCGGGAAACGTCACCTTCAAGGCCGATGCCCGCAAAGGGAACCAAGTCGACATCATCACTTCACCACGTAGCACGGGCAGCATCCTGAAACCCTTTCTCTATGCTGCCATGCTGCACGACGGACAACTGCTCCCCGGTACGCTCGTCCCGGACGTGCCCCTGAACCTGAACGGTTTCTCCCCGCAAAATTACAACAAGACTTTCTACGGGGCGGTCCCGGCGCACCGGGCGATTGAACGTTCGCTCAACGTTCCGCTGGTAAGGATGCTTTCGACCTACAATACGGGGCGGTTCATGTCACTGCTTAAAAAGATGGGAATGACTACGCTACGCTTTTCCGAAGAACATTACGGGGCTTCATTAATCTTAGGAGGTGCGGAAGGGACATTATGGGACCTCACCGGCATGTATGCTTCCTTGGCACGTACACTCGCACATTACCGGATTTACAACGGGCGATATAACCCGGCGGATATTCATCCGCTCACCCCTTTTCCGGCCTCTCCGACCGATCCGGTCCGATCCGTCACGGACAAAAGGCTTACGGACAAGCCACTCCTTTCCGCCGCTTCCATCTGGTTCACTTTCGAAGCGATGTCGGCGCTGAACCGCCCCGAAGAGGAAGCAGACTGGCAACAGTTCGGTTCCATGAAGCAAGTGGCCTGGAAAACAGGGACGAGCTATGGCGGACGAGACGCCTGGGCGATCGGGACGACTCCTCGCTATACGGTGGGTGTATGGGTGGGAAACGCTTCAGGAGAAGGCCGGCCGGGACTGACTGGTGTAGGAAATGCCGCTCCCGTCCTGTTCGACTTGTTCTCTCTTCTTCCGGGGAGCGGCTGGTTCGACATGCCTTACGACGAACTTCTCCCGACGGCAGTCTGCCACCTCAGCGGACACAAGGCCTCCGCGATCTGCAACCGGGTAGACACGCTCTATATGCCTCGCTCTGCCGACAAAACGGAAGTCTGCCCCTACCACCGGCTTGTCCATCTTTCAGAGGACGGCCGTTTCCGGGTGAACAGTTCATGCGAGTCGGTCGACCGGATGATCGCATATCCGTGGTTCGTACTGCCTCCTTCCGAAGAATATTATTACCGGAACTATCATATCGACTACGTGCCCCTACCACCTGTGAAACCGGGATGCGGAGAGGACCGGAACCGGCAAATCGAACTGATCTATCCGGAACCGGGCGCTATCCTCTACCTCCCGAAAGGTTTCTCCGACAAACGGGAGCAATTCGTGTTCAAAGCCGCCCATGCCCGCCCGGATGCCATCCTTTATTGGCATCTCGACGAAACCTATATCGGCGAAACGACGGACCACCACCAGATCAGCAGTTCCGCTTCCCCTGGCAAACACCGCCTGACATTAATCGACAACCAGGGCAATCGAAAGACAATTTCGTTCGAAGTGAAATAATCCATTTTTGGGCACATTATTCCTAATTTACTAAAAACATTGTATCTTTAACCCTGAAAAAGCAACATCCATTATGGACATCATCCCCCATTTCAAGCATATCCTGACCGTTGCCGGGATCTACTTGACAACCGCAATACCGGTTTTCTCGCAATCGTGGCCGGAGATCACGATCGAATCGTGTCCTGCAACCCGCTGGTGGTGGCTAGGGAGCGCAGTAGACACGGCGAACCTGACTTATAACCTGGAAACCTATGCCCAAGCAGGGTTAGGCGGTGTCGAAATCACCCCAATCTATGGTGTACAGGGAAATGACACACACGAAATACCGTTCCTATCTCCCACCTGGATGCGGATGTTACAGCACACCTGTTCCGAATGCAAACGTCTCGGAATGGAAACGGACATGAACGCAGGAACCGGCTGGCCTTTCGGTGGCCCGATGATCTCCTTAGAGAATGCAGCAACCAAAGCGATCTTCCAGGAATATACGGCCCAAGAGGGAGAAAGACTTCGGATCGCGATCGAAGTGGAGGACCCGAAACAACGGGGTGTCGCCAGTCTGAACCGTCTGATGGCCTTTTCAGATAAGGGAAAACGGATCGACATCACATCAAAAGTGAAAAACAACTGGCTCGACTGGACGGCTCCTCCAGGAAACTGGCGCCTGATCGCTTTATTCTGCGGGAAAACATTCCAACAAGTGAAACGGGCGGCTCCCGGCGGGAAAGGTTATGTAATGGATCATTTTTCCGGAAAAGCCGTCAAGCAGTATTTCGCGACTTTCGAACAGGCTTTCCGGGAAAACAAGGTTCCCTATCCGCACACCTTTTTCAACGACTCGTATGAAGTGTACGGAGCCGACTGGACACCCAGCTTGCTTACCGAATTCGCCCACAGGCGTGGATACCGACTGGAAAACTACCTGCCGGAATTTCTCAATCCCGTTCGGACAGATACGACCGCCCGCATCCTCTCTGACTATCGGGAAACACTGGCGGAACTTTTACTGGAAAACTTCACCCGCCAATGGACGGAATGGGCGCACCGGGGTGGAAGCCTCACCCGTAACCAGGCACATGGTTCGCCAGGCAACCTAATCGACTTGTACGCCACGGTCGATATCCCCGAATGCGAAGGGTTCGGCCTCTCTCAGTTTCATATTGAAGGATTACGCCAGGATTCGCTAACACGCAAGAACGACTCTGACCTGTCGATGCTCAAGTATGCCTCCTCGGCGGCCCATATAGCCGGTAAGCAATATACCTCCTCGGAGACATTCACTTGGCTGACCGAACATTTCCGTACGTCGCTATCACAATGCAAACCGGATATGGACCTGATGTTCGTATCGGGTGTCAACCACATGTTTTTACACGGCACTCCCTATTCTCCCCGCGAGGCGGAATGGCCCGGCTGGCTGTTCTACGCGTCCGTCAACATGTCGCCGACAAACAGCATATGGAAAGATGCCCCCGCTTTTTTCGATTATATCACCCGTTGCCAGTCGTTTTTACAGATGGGGAAACCGGACAATGACTTCCTGGTCTATTTGCCGATATACGACATGTGGCAGGAAGCAAGCGAACGCTTCTTGGCTTTCGATATTCACAAAATGCAACAGCGGGCTCCCCTGTTTATCCGTGCCATACACACCATTTACAATAGTGGATATGATGTCGATTACATCTCCGACAATTTTATCCGGAGTACTGGTATCAAAAACGGAAAATTGGTGACTTCGGGCGGCTCCTCATACAAGGCACTGGTCATTCCTGCCGTTCGTTATATGCCGGCCGATATTCTGAGCCATCTGGTACAATTAGCAAAAGAAGGGGCCACGATCGTCTTCATCGGGAACTATCCGGAAGATGTACCCGGCTTCGGAGATCTGGATGAAAGAAGAAAGCGCTTTCGCCGGGCATGGGAGAAGCTACCAGCAACCGCCTCTTTCGACGAAACCGAAACGAACAGCCTGCAAAAGGGACGGATCATCACCGGTTCCGACTATTCTCTTGCTTTGCAAGCTTGCGGTGTCGCACGGGAAGAGATGAAAACCCGATTCGGCCTGCAATGCATCCGTCGCTCGAATGCGACCGGATACCATTACTTTATCGCCTCTTTGCAGAAAAAAGGGGTCGACGGCTGGATTCCACTGGGTGTTCAGGCCAATGCCGCCATCCTTTTCGATCCGATGACGAAGGAGCGAGGCGCCGCACGCATCCGCCGGCAGAAAGGAAAAACAGAGGTTTACCTGCAAATACCATCCGGAGGATCGCTTATCTTGCAGACTTTCACCGAAAAGACACCCGATTGCCCGGCCTGGAATTATATACATGAACAGCCTCTCAGCATCGGTCTGGACCATGGCTGGACTTTAAGCTTTCCTGAAAGCGAACCGGCCATTCCGGAGACATTCATGATAGACCATCCTGTCTCCTGGACCACGCTCGATCATCCGGACGCACGACGAAACATGGCGACCGGACGGTATAGCCTGACGTTCAGACTACCCGAAATGACAGCCGACGACTGGATACTGGACCTGGGGGATGTACGGGAAAGTGCACGTGTCTACATCAACGGCCAATCGGTAGGAACAGTCTGGGCAGTTCCTTTCCGCTTGAAAGTCGGAAAATATCTGGAGCCGGGAGTCAACAGGATCGATGTGGATGTGACCAACCTGCCCGCAAACAGGATTGCCGATTACGACCGGAGAAAAACAACATGGCGAATTTTCAAGGAGATCAACATGGTCGACCTGAATTATCAGCAGAAACAATACGACAAATGGGAGCCGATGCCATCAGGACTTAACAGTCCCGTCCGCCTGATTCCCGTCGCCACAAAACAGGTGTCGCCTTGACTCGTGGCGATTCTAAAAGGCTGCCGGAAGTAACAACTTCATACTAATTAAAGTAAAAAAGATTCTTTCTGTAAAGTTTTTACTACCTTTGGCAGTCGCAAATGAGATAGTTAGTGTTACATTAGTTTTTAAATATAATAAATTATGGCGAAGATAAAAGGAGCTGTTGTTGTAAACACAGAGCGATGCAAGGGATGTAACCTTTGCGTAGTAGCCTGCCCGTCGGATGTACTCGAATTGCACCCGCGTGAAGTAAACAACAAGGGATACCATTATGTGTACATGAAAAACCCCGATGATTGTATCGGCTGTGCAAGTTGCGGGTTAGTTTGTCCGGACGGTTGTTTAACCATCTACAAGAAGAGAATTGACAATTAAATAAAGGTATGGCAGAAGAAATAAAATTAATGAAGGGTAACGAAGCTATCGCCCATGCGGCTATTCGCTACGGTGTTGACGGCTACTTCGGCTACCCGATCACTCCGCAGTCGGAGATACTCGAGACCCTGATGGCCGAAATGCCATGGGAAACAACCGGAATGGTCGTATTACAGGCTGAAAGTGAAGTGGCAGCCATCAATATGGTATATGGAGGTGCAGGTACAGGTAAACGCGTGATGACTTCCTCGTCCAGCCCCGGTGTCAGTCTGAAGCAAGAAGGTATATCTTATATAGCAGGGGCCGAACTGCCCTGTCTGA
Source organism: Parabacteroides johnsonii DSM 18315 (assembly GCF_025151045.1). Lineage (NCBI taxonomy): Bacteria > Pseudomonadati > Bacteroidota > Bacteroidia > Bacteroidales > Tannerellaceae > Parabacteroides > Parabacteroides johnsonii. Next base: position 756,166 of record NZ_CP102285.1, on the reverse strand, counting down.
TTGTAAACGTGATGCGTGGAGGCCCCGGCCTGGGGACAATCCAGCCCAGCCAGGCCGACTATTTCCAGACAGTCAAAGGCGGCGGACACGGCGACTATCGCCTGATCACACTCGCCCCTTCTTCCGTGCAGGAAATGGCGGACTTCGTCGGATTGGGTTTCGAACTCGCTTTCAAGTACAGTAATCCTGCTATTATCCTGGCAGACGGCATCATCGGCCAGATGATGGAAAAAGTGGTATTACCTCCTTTCCATACGCGCCGTACAGAAGAAGAAATCATAGCCGAATGCCCATGGGCCACACAAGGAAAGACAGCCGGCCGTAAACCGAATGTCATTACTTCACTGGAACTGGACCCGGCAAAGATGGAAGAAAACAACATCCGCTTCCAGGCTAAATATCGGAAGATCGAAGAAAATGAAGTCCGCTACGAAGAGTTCCAGTGCGAGGATGCCGAATATCTGCTGATCGCATTCGGTTCTTCCGCCCGTATCTGCCAGAAAGTGGTAGAAATAGCACGTGCGGAAGACATCAAGCTCGGTCTGCTCCGTCCCATCACATTGTGGCCGTTCCCGACGAAAGTAATCGCTGCTTATGCTGAGAAAGTAAAGGGTATGCTTTCCGTCGAACTGAACGCCGGACAGATGGTCGAAGACGTACGTCTGGCCGTAAACGGCAAAGTAAAGGTTGAACATTTCGGCCGTCTCGGAGGGATCGTATTCACGCCGGATGAAGTACTGAATGCGCTGAAAGAATTAATAATCAAGAATTAAAATCCTTTAGCCGACTGGCCTTATTTTTTAATTTTTAATCATGATTCGCGGAAGTAAAATTGACACGATATTGACCTGGTTATTCATGGTTTTGGCAGTGGCAGCAGTAATTTGCTACTTTGCCTTCCCTGAAAACCGACTGCCATTCCTGTATTGCGGTGGCGCGGCGATCTGTTTCCGCTTGGTTCAGTATCTGATGAGATTTATTAGCTAAATTATTACAAACATGGAAATTAACGAAATAATAAAACCGGAAAACCTGGTATATGGAAAACCTGGGTTGATGAATGAAAATCCCATGCACTACTGTCCCGGTTGCAGCCACGGCGTGATACACAAGCTGATTGCCGAAGTGATCGCCGAGATGGGTATGGAAGATAAAACAATCGGCATCTCTCCTGTCGGATGCGCCGTATTTGCCTATAATTATCTGGATATCGACTGGATCGAAGCGGCTCATGGACGTGCACCTGCTATCGCGACAGCCGTTAAGCGACTGAATCCGGGCAAGATGGTATTCACTTATCAGGGTGACGGCGACTTGGCTGCCATCGGTACCGCTGAAACAATCCATGCAGCCAACCGCGGAGAAAATATTGTGATCGTATTTGTTAACAATGCTATCTATGGTATGACAGGCGGTCAGATGGCTCCTACCACACTGGAAGGAATGCCGACGGCAACCTGCCCTTACGGCCGTAACATCGCCCTAAACGGTTATCCGTTGAAAATCGGCGATCTGCTTGCACAACTGGAAGGGACTTGCCTGGTCACCCGTCAGAGCGTACAGACTGCCGCAGCCGTCCGCAAAGCAAAAAAGATGCTCCGCAAAGCATTCGAAAACTCGATGGCCGGCAAAGGTACTTCAATTGTCGAATTCGTTTCCACCTGTTCATCCGGTTGGAAAATGACACCTGAGAAAGCAAACAAATGGATGGAAGAGAATATGTTCCCGTTCTATCCGTTAGGAGATCTCAAGAATAAAGAATAATAAGTAATTATTAATTTTTGAAGCAATGAAGCAAGAAATTATAATAGCAGGTTTCGGTGGACAAGGGGTTTTGTCAATGGGTAAGATCTTGGCTTATTCCGGCCTGATGGAAGGGAAGGAAGTCAGTTGGATGCCTTCTTACGGCCCTGAACAACGTGGTGGAACAGCCAACGTAACCGTTATCCTGAGTGACGACCGCATCAGCTCTCCCGTATTGAACGAATATGATATTGCTATCATCCTGAACCAGCCTTCCATGGACAAGTTTGAAAACAAGGTGAAAAAAGGCGGTATCATTATTTATGACGGATACGGAATCCATACACCGGTGAAACGGACCGATGTCAGTGTATATCGCGTAGATGCGATGGACGCAGCTACCGAAATGAAAAACGAGAAAGCATTCAATATGCTGATCCTCGGCGGACTGCTGAAAATCGTCCCGATGGTGAAACTGGAAAACGTATTGTTAGGCTTGAAGAAATCCCTGCCCGAACGCCACCACAAGCTCATCCCGATGAACGAGGCGGCTATCAAGAAGGGTATGGAGATTATTACCAAAGTGCAAATGTAATAATGTGCCAATAGGCCAATGAGTCAATGTGCCAATTAATATTGTGGAAGCCTTATTAGGAGTTTTCTTTAATTGGCACATTACCTAAATTGGCACATTATTACTATCTTTGCCCCTCATGAAGCATAGCTTATACATATTATTACTCTTGATAATATCCGCTTCGGCTCTGCATGCGCAACGCCGACCAGGTGGAGACCGGAAAGGATTCTCGCTCGGGAACCTATCCAAAGCCAATCAGGAAGTTCCTGACAGCCTGCTGATTCCAGACAGCTCAGCAACAAACAACAGACGCATCACGGCCTACCGGCTTACTCCTCTATTGGGTGATCCTTATATTGCTCCATTGGACACGCATAAATTGAATTTCGCCAACAGTACACTGGTGGAAGCCGAATCACTGGCAGTCGGCTACCTGGCCAATACGGGATCACCGGCACAAACCCGTATCTTTTCCGAACGCAAGGAACCGCGCGATTTCCTGTTTGCCGATGCTTACGATTATTATATAACGGACCCTCAGAACGCACAGTATTACAATACAAAAATCCCTTACACAAACGTAATGTACACGACTATGGGGGGAAGTGAAAGCAAAAACGAACGATTGAAAGGCACACTAACCATGAACTTCGGCCCTAAGATCAACGTTGGTGGCGATTTGGACTATATCTACAGTCGCGGATATTACAAGAATAACGGCAATAAACTGTTGAGCTATCGTCTTTTCGGCAGTTACAAGTCGGATCGTTACGAAGCGCATGCCTATCTGAGCAACTTCAACTTCATAAATTACGAAAACGGAGGATTGGCCAACGACTCGGTTATCACCAACCCGGACCAATATTTTGCCGGCGAGAGAAACCAGGATGACCCGAAAGCATTCAACACGCGTTATCCAGTCAAAGCATGGAACCGTGTACGTGGCAAACAATATTTCCTCAGCCACCACTATAACCTCGGATTCGAGCGCGAGCTGGAAGAGGAAGTGGACACGTTGGGAAATCCCGTGAAAGTATTTATCCCCGTATCCAGTATCATTCATACACTGGAATATCAGGACAACCGTCGCCGTTTCCGCTCGGAAGCAGACGAGAATCTAAACGAATGTTATCTGACTCCGGATGGATACCCACGTGTATTCGGTTTGGAAAACGGTACGGGTGTCGACGACCGTACTTCCTATTGGAATCTGCGTAATACGTTCGGGCTCTCCCTCCGCGAAGGTTTTCAGGACTGGGCCAAGTTCGGCATCACCGCCTTTGCTACGTTCGACAAGCGCAAATTCCAGTTGCCGGCCCAAATACCGGGACTGTCTTACGACCCTGAATATGGAAGCGGGTTAGATGCATCTCCTTCCACCATCGAATTTCCGGTGACACAAGTATATGACGAATTCTCAACATATATTGGAGCCGAAATCTCCAAGCGTCGAGGAAATATCTTGACTTACAACGCCCGTGGAGAACTTTGCGTCGTAGGTGACGATATCGGAGAATTTCGGGCAACGGGAAACCTGCAAACCAAATTCAAGCTATTTAAAAAAGACGCGACGATCAGTGCGGAAGGATACATTAAGAATGTCACTCCTTCATTCTATATGCGTCATTTCCATTCCCGCTATTTCTGGTGGGATAACCGGGATATGAACATGATCCAGCAAATCTATGCCGGAGCCAAGATCAATTTGGAGTCCACACGGACACAGTTGTCTGCCGGGATCGAAAGCATACAGAACTATGTATTCTTCAACAAAAAAGGAATGCCGGAACAGAAAAGTGGAAATCTGCAAGTGATAAATGCCCGCATCAAACAAGATGTCATGTACCGCGCTTTCGGATGGGAAAACGAAGTAGCCTATCAGCTGAGCAGCGACAAAAGCGTACTCCCTTTGCCTCAAATCAGCCTATATACCAATATGTATCTGAAATTTAAGGTAGCAAAGGTATTGATGGTACAATTGGGTGCCAATATGTATTATAACACATCTTACTACGCCCCGTATTACGAACCGGCTACACAGCAGTTCCAGATACAGGATGAAGTGAAGGTCGGAAATTACCCGCTAGTCAATGCTTATGTCAATTTCCATCTGAAACAGGCTCGTTTCTTTGTGATGGGCTATAACCTGGGTTCCAAGTTCGTCAATCCGAACTACTTCTCGCTGGCGCATTATCCGCTGGATCCGTTCGTCCTGAAAATGGGCGTCGCTGTCACATTCAACAACTGATTTTATGAAATCGAGGAAACTGATAGGAGTCTACATCGGACTGCTGATAATCGCCGTTGCAACCATGATCATGTTATGGCGCCTGAAAGCCATGTCGAAAGCAGAAGTCCTTCCACGCGATTATCCAGAGATCAAAGAAGAAGGAATCCTGCGGCTGGTGACCGAATACAATCAATCGGGGTATTATGTGGCAGGCGACACGATAGAAGGTTTCCAATATGAACTGAGCCAGGCTATCGCTCAACTATCAGGCCTGGAAGTACAGACACTTTTGGAGATGAGCCTGGCTGAAAGCTTCGATATGCTTGAAGATAACAAGTGCGATATTGTCGCCCGTAATATCCCGATCACCAGCGAGATCAAAGAAAAATATCTGTTCACTGAACCGATCATCCTCGACAAACAAGTCTTGATACAACGAACAGAAAAGGCCAATAACGGACTCAAACCCATCCGTAACCAGCTCGATCTGGCTGGCAAGACTTTATATATCCCGAAAGATTCTCCCGCCCAACTCAGGCTACAAAACTTAGGACATGAGATCGGCGATACGATTTACGTGATAGAAGACGAATTATACTCCGGGGAACAACTTGCCATCATGGTAGCCAAAGGAGACATCGATTATGCTGTCTGCGACCAACAGATAGCTGTCCTTTCTCAAAAACAGCTTCCGGAAATTGATATCAAAACAGACATAAGTTTCACGCAACTCCAATCCTGGGCAGTTCGTAAAGACTCTCCTATCCTACTCGACAGTCTGAACAGCTGGCTGGACCAGATACGCAAGAACGGTACATTCGACAAAATATACAAAAAATATTATAAATAATGTGACAGTAGTCCAATATTCCAATTGCTACATTATCCCTCATGTGACGGCAATACGAAAGAGAAAGTCGAACCGATCCCTAATTCGGATTCCACATGCATAGAGCCGCCCATTTTAGTTACCAGACCTTGGCAGATGGCAAGCCCCAAACCGATTCCTTCCACATAATCGTTCACTTTGACAAAGCGTGTGAAAAGGCTCTCCAGTTTATCTTTTGCGATACCGATTCCCGTATCCTTCACATAAAATTTCAGATGCTTATCCGGTAAACAGGTATATCCCAACGTGATACTACCCTGCTTGGTATTTTTAATCGCATTATTCGCCAGATTATTGATCAATTGTAACAGGCGGATACTATCGGTTCCGAAACGGCATGTACAACTGCCCTTTTCCAAAAACAACTGCACCCCTTCCGGCATACGGAGTTTGATAGAGGCAAATGTTGTATCCATCAGTTCGTTTATATCGACTGGTTCATAACTGATCTTGATGGCATCGGCTTCAATCTTGGACAGATCGAGAATATCGTTTATTAGTTGCATCAATAGCAGATTATTGGTCTTGATGATCTCATAATACCCCTTGCGCTCCTCATCCGAATCGGCAAAAGCCATCAATTCGGAAAAACCGGTGATCGCATTCAGCGGGGTACGGATCTCATGACTCATATCCGCCAGATATTTGGACTTCATCTTATCGGCAAGCTCCGCCTTATGCTTGGCTTCTTCCAGATTCAACTCCTGCCCTTTACGCTCCTGTATGTTGATCGTACATCCTAGGATCACAAGTGCTCTCCCCCGTTCATCCCGTTCATAAACGGTTGCCGACGATTCACGCCAATGATAATTGATCATTTCCGGATATTTCACACGTAACTCGATTTTTACTTCCGATATCTCTCCCGCACACAATTTCCGAAAAGCCTCATCGTGTCTCTCCCTGTCGTCAGGATGAACCCGGGCAGCAAATCGAGGCCATGAAATATCGATCAGTTCATCTTCTTTCCCCGGCAACCAGTTATTCACTTGGACAACCGCATCATCATAATTCCGTTTGCTGTCAGGATTTACAAATATGGAACAAAGACGGATGTCATTGGAATGTAGAGCCATCTTAGTCAGTACCTGCGAACGCCTCAAGGTATTTTCCATCTTGTTGCGGACCGTAACATCCCGCCATAAAGCCAGCAAAAGAGGTTTGCCATTACTCAAGGCAATCGGGAATTTCGTAACTTCAATATCCTTCCGGATACCATACGCGTCAGAAATCTTCCCACTAAATTCAATAGTCCTACCCGTCTCCATGACATCACGATCCAGCCCTAAACGCTCTTCTGCGGACATGATCGCATCAAAACGCAGCTCGAAATCATTATGCCCCTCAACTTCTTCCGTATCAATGCCGGTTATTTCTTCCATGAAGCGATTCCAATACAGATACCTGAAATCATCTTCCGCATCTTTTACAAAAACGCCTAACGGTAGTTTATCCAAAATCGTATTAATCAATTCATGTAATGAATCTTGCTTTTGTAAGATTGGCCGGATATCCTTCCTGCCATAAGTGCTGCCCATAACAAAATGCTTTAAAATGCTAATTTGGGTATAAAGATATTTATTTTTATCACAATCTCTCCTGGAAAACGTTACTAAAATCAATCTCTTCCTGAAAAAACACCTCTTTTGAAAGAAGAGCAGCGTTCTGTGTAATAAATATTGCCAAATATTATCTACCTTTACCGGGAATTTAATGATGAAAGATGAGATTTGACGAATTGGACTTAGAAGAGGCCGTATTGGATGGCCTTGACGCAATGAATTTTCTGGAGACAACTCCAGTACAGGAACTAACGATTCCGGTTATTTTGGAAGGGAAAGACATTATTGCCTGTGCACAGACTGGAACAGGAAAAACTGCGGCTTATGTGTTGCCGGTGATCAATGAACTCAGCAAAGGATTACATCCAGCCAATGCAATCAATGCCATTATCATGGCTCCCACACGCGAATTGGCCCAACAGATCGACCAGCAAATCGAAGGTTTCACCTACTTTGTCCCCGTTTCCGCCGTGGCCGTTTACGGAGGAACGGACGGCATTGCCTGGGAGCAACAAAAGCGGGGAATGGAAATGGGTGCTGATATTGTGATTGCTACCCCCGGACGTCTGTTGTCGCATATTAAGCTGGGCACTGTCGATCTGTCACAAGTTTCCTTCTTCATCCTGGACGAAGCGGACCGGATGCTCGACATGGGATTTTATGATGATATTATGCAGGTTTACAAGCTATTACCAGAAACCTGCCAAACCATCATGTTCTCCGCCACCATGCCTCCCAAGATCCGGACACTGGCTCAAACAATCTTGAAAAATCCGGAAGAAGTCAAAATAGCCATCTCCCGTCCACCCGAAACAATCATGCAAACGGCCTATGTCTGCTATGACATGCAGAAACTGCGCATACTGGAAGACCTGTTCTCACAGAGTCGTCCGCAGCGTGTCATCATATTTTCATCTTCGAAAATGAAAGTAAAAGAGCTAGCATCCACCCTCAAACGGATGAAGTTCAATGTGGCTGCCATGCATTCGGATCTTGAGCAGTCACAGCGTGAAGAAGTGATGAAAGAGTTCAAGAACGGGCGTATCGATATCCTCGTTGCCACTGATGTCGTTTCGCGCGGTATCGATATCAACGACATCAAACTGGTAATCAATTTCGACATACCCCACGATCCGGAAGACTACGTACACCGCATCGGCCGTACTGCCCGCGGAACAAACGGCGAAGGGCTGGCCATCACTTTCATTTCAACCGAAGAACAATTCCAATTCAAACGCATCGAAGAATTCTTGGATAAGGAAATCTACAAAATACCGATCGATCCTAAATTCGGAGAAACTCCTTTATACGAACCCGAAAAATATTCCAATATGCGCCGCGGTAGAGGACGCCCCCGTAAAGACGGTGGAAAAGGAAAAAGCAACAATCACCCCGGCGGCGGTAACCAGCGCCGTAGAGGTAGACCAAGAAAGGAAGCATAAGCTACATTTATAAATGGAGGTACCAAAACAAAAGCCTGCTAACAGATACAATTTAGGTACAGATTTCACAGAAAATACGGAAAGAAAATAAATTTACTCGTATAATTCCGTGAAATTTGTTCCTAAAAAATTGTGATAAAGTCGTTTGGACACCTTTATTTTTTAGTCATAAAAAGCCGCTGGTATGAATCAAAGCATGTTTGGTATCTCTCCAATTATATAGATTATACTCTGATGACATCTGTTTCATTTTTACTACCTTTGGGCCGAAAAACAGATTAATAAGAACATGAACAACCTTTACCATAGAATTCTTTTTACGTGGATAATCGTAATAAGCAACCTTGCCGGAATACATGCTTTTGCAGAAAACATATCTCTATCTGACAGCCTGATAACAGATGATTATGTGTACGAATATACCTTTTCTGATTTTGATAAGGCACAACAAATTATGGAGAAACTAAGGGAACGGAAAACTCTTTCACCACATCGTATGGATATTGTGGAAGGAGACTTATACTTTAATACAGGCAAGTACTACCAAGCCTTAAAGTTTTATAAGCGGGCATTGGAAAGCGATTCTGTAAAAGCGAACGATAAGCTGTATATGGAACAGGTTCACCGAATGATTTCGAGTTACGACTGCCTGCATGACGAGCTGAAGAAAGCTGACTACGTAAAGCTGTTGTTACAAAAAGCAAAAGCATGCGGAAATAAAGAAATGGAATCGATAGCATTGTTCAACATGGGTAAAATGATTTATTATCAAGAAGATAAAAAACAGGGATACGAATTGATGAACGAAGCCATCGAACTAATGAAAAACACTGATTACAAGTATAAATATGACAATCTTCGATATAATTATAACACGCTGCTAATCATGCAGCAACGGGACAATCAGTATGAAAAAGCACTAAAGACTCTCGATCTGCTAGAGGAAATCGTGACAAAGGATATGGAGGGGACAACGGATATCGGCAGCCTGACAGACAAGGAGAAAAAGACGATGTACGCCCAACGCGCACTCATCCTCTCACGTTTGGGTAGGATGCAGGAAGCGGACGAAGCGTATCGAGCCTGGCTGGCAATCGGAGATACTTATAGCAAAGATGATTATCTGATTATTCCTTACCTGATGGACAGAAAGCTCTATGACAAGGTAATCGAGATGAATAAGGCACATGAAGATTTCTTATACACTCATAATGACACAGTCACTTACCACATGAGAACGATCAAGCGTTCACTTGGAGATGCCTATGAAAAGAAAAAAGAGTATAAAGAGGCGGCCAAATATTTCAAGGACCTCGCCATTTTAATAGATAGTCTGAAAGTGCGGGAACAAAAAAGTTCAGCCTTGGAACTGGCCAAAATCTATGAGACACACGAAAAAGATATGCAAATAAAAGAACAAAAGGCCAAACTCGAAGAGCAACACATCATATTGGTTGCAATATTGGGAGTATTATTCCTCGCCGGACTGGCATTCTATCTGGTTATTCGTCATCTACGTGCAATCAAACGCAAGAATCGTTTCCTAGCCAGACAGATCGACAGCCAATTGGCTTACCGGGAAGAACTGCATAAGGCTAACGAAGAAATCAAACAGCTGTTAAAACAGCAACATGAGCCGTCTCTTCCGATAGCAAGCGGGAAACAAACACAATCCAGAGAAAAGGAAGAAGATTATGGCGACATACGAACGTCAGCAGAAGACAAAAAGCTATTTGAAGAACTGGACCGCCTGGTCGAAGAGGATAAACTGTTCTTGGACCCGAACATATCCAGGGAACTGCTACTGAACCAACTCCATATTTCCAAAAACACGTTCGCCCAATTGATCCAAGCATATAGCGGAACAAACTTTAGCGGATATATCAATAACAAGCGCTTGGACTATTCCATCCACCTACTCAAAGACTACAAAAGATACACGATAGAGGCCGTAGCTACCGATTCCGGCTTCAGCAACGTCCGCAGCTTCTACCGTATCTTTCGTGAAAAGTATGGTATGACCCCCTCAGAATACAGGAACACATTTGAGAAAGAATAAATAAAAAAGGGGGGAGAGCAAAATGTGCTTGTCCCCCCTCTATAAATATCGGGAATCTCCTATTTATCCGTTCATCGAAGCCAGGAACTCCATATTATCAAATGTCTGCTCCATGCGTTTCTTGACAAATTCCATAGCCTCCATAGAGTTCATATCGGCTAAGTACTTACGCAAAATCCACATACGGTTTACCGTACTTTCATCCTGCAACAGATCGTCGCGACGCGTGCTGGACGCCGTGATATCGACAGCCGGATAAACACGTTTGTTCGCCAGTTTGCGATCCAACTGCAATTCCATATTCCCCGTTCCTTTGAATTCTTCAAAGATCACATCGTCCATCTTCGAACCGGTTTCTGTCAATGCCGTTGCCAGGATTGTCAAACTACCACCGTTTTCGATGTTACGGGCAGCCCCGAAGAAACGTTTTGGTTTCTGCAAAGCATTCGCATCCACACCACCGGAGAGAACCTTTCCAGAAGCCGGTTGAACCGTATTGTAAGCACGAGCCAAACGCGTGATAGAGTCTAACAGGATCACGACATCATGGCCACATTCCACCATACGTTTAGCCTTGTTCAGAACGATCTCTGCGATCTTCACATGGCGTTCAGCCGGTTCGTCGAAAGTAGATGCGATCACTTCGGCATCTACACTACGAGCCATATCGGTTACCTCCTCAGGACGTTCGTCGATCAACAGGATAATCATATACACTTCAGGGTGGTTGGAAGCAATCGCATTGGCAATATCTTTCAACAGCATTGTCTTACCGGTCTTCGGCTGGGCTACAATCAGACCACGTTGTCCTTTACCGATCGGTGAAAACAAGTCAACTACACGTACGGCGATATTGTCGTACACTTTCGGAGACTTACGGGCCGTCAACATGAATTTTTCGTCCGGGAAAAGAGGGGTCAGATGATCGAAAGGAACGCGGTCGCGAACCTCTTCCGGCGTACGGCCATTGATCTTGTCTACTTTAACAAGCGGGAAATATTTTTCACCTTCCTTCGGAGGACGGATAGCACCCTCCACCACGTCACCAGTCTTCAAGCCAAACAACTTGATCTGCGATTGTGATACATAAATATCATCCGGGGAAGTCAGGTAGTTATAATCAGAAGAACGCAGGAAACCATATCCGTCAGGCATCATTTCCAACACACCTACCCCTGTCAGTATACCGTCAAACTCATACTGTTTTTCCTGCACAGCATTGTTGTTATTATTGTTGCGCTGGTTGTTATGATTATTCTGATTGTTCTGTCTATTGTTATTCTGACGAGCATTGTTCTGCTGAGCGGCTGCAGGTTGTTCTGCCTGTGCCTTCGGTTCCGGTTTTACAGGTGTAGAAGAGAATGGGAAAAGCTGATCGAGAACCGATTTGGTGTCCGGATGACGGAATACCACACGTTTAGGTTCATCAACCGGAGTCGAAGCCGGCGCATCAGTTTCCACTACAGCCGGCTCTTCCGTTACCTCGGGAGCAATTTCCGCCGGAAGCTCTCCGTTGTCCGATTCCACCACAACGGGAGGAAGCAACGGTTTCTCTACAGGCTTGTCAGTCTTCTTAACCATTTTCTTTGCTGCTGGTTTTACCGTTTCAGTAGGAACATCGGCAGTTGTGTCATTTACTTGAACTAGAGCTTCGGATACAGGAGCATTGACTGAAACCGTGCTTTTAGAAACGACTGCTTCTTCGTTTTTCTGGACAGGAACAGCAGCCGCAGCCACTTTTTCTTTCTTGTCAATACGTGTCCGTCTTTTACGTTCGGGCTGTTCCGGAGCCTCTGAGGCGACCTCTTCTGTCGAAACTTCAACAGGTGTGGCGGGAGCAACAGCTTTTGTTTTGGCATCAGCTTTTGCGCCTTTTGGAGCCGCGGCTTTTGTTTTCTTAGCCTTAGTCTGCCTTTCTGCTTTCTTTGCTTCCTTTTCTTTCTCCTTTTCAGCCTGGATGCCAGCGTATGAAATGGCCTGTTCGTCAAGAATCCTGTATACAAGTTCCTCTTTCTTAAGAGAACTTACTTTTTTAATACCTAACTCTTCCGCTATACTTTGCAACTCAGGAAGGAGTTTTTCATTTAGTTCTAGAATGTTATATTTTTGCATAATGCGAAGTGAATAATAAAAACGACGTACTACACGACCTGGCACGGCACGTGTACAACGCAATCATTGTATCTTTTATAATTTGATAATTAATAATTTCATGTGAAAACCGGATTGTTGAGCTAATTTGAATCATTAGTAACACATCTGCGGAGTAAATCTTTGCAAATGTAATAATATTTTTACTTACTCTCGCTTTTTGTCGAAAAAAAATTCACAACTAACACACTTTTAGTTGTTTTGTCCAAGCAAAAACGATCATCGGAGCGTTCCCCTACAATCCAGATAACAGCGTCTCCGCTGCATAAAAGCCAAGTTCGTTCTTTATCGAAACGGCTGAACTTATGATCCGAAAAATAATCGCTTAATTTCTTCCGCCCTTTCATGCCAAAAGGGATAAACCAATCTCCCTCTTTCCATGTACGCAGGGTAAGTGGAAAGGACAGTTTGTCGTAATCAAAATAGGCGATATTTTTGTCTTTCCGGATATGGAAATCTTTCTTAATAACAATCTTCTCAAAAGAAAGTTCAACAGGACCGGACCAAACTTTCTCACCACCGGTCAGTGTATATTCACAAACCTCTTCCTTTACAAGGGGAGACAACAATAAATAGTCCCGATCTTTTATCAACCGGTGTGTAGAAGAGAAAAAAGTTTTACCCGATTCTTTCGTCAGGGACAAATAAACATCCTCTGCCACCTGACGAGTAAAGTCATAGGTCTTGAGCAACTCATATAAAATCGCATCAGGTGACGGGTAATGCATTAGGGTGGCAATAGAAAGGCGGTCTCCTTGCTTGACCACGGTATTCCTCGCCTCTTCCACCACATGCAGATAAATGGCTTCAACAGCCGACAGATGTTCAGATGTACGGGCTATCGAATTTTTCACAGAAGGATTGATTTCCTTCAGAAGCGGAAGGACACGCAAGCGGATAAAATTCCGCGTATAGGCATCGGAAAGATTAGTGCTATCAGTCACATACCTCAAACCGCGTCTGGCAAGCCATTCCAAAATATCCTCACGGCTCACGGCAAGCAAGGGACGCACCACAAAACCATTTTTAGGACGAATCCCACTCAGACCTCGGATACCGGTTCCGCGTACCAGATTCATCAAAAGCGTTTCCACACTGTCGTCACGATGATGAGCTACCGCAATAGCCTGCGCTCCAGTCGCGACCCGTTGTTCTTCAAACCAGTCATAGCGCAACTCGCGGGCAGCCATTTCAATGGAAAGACGACGGCTGGCCGCATATTTCCGGGTATCGAAGTCCGTCATCAAGAAAGGGACATCCAGTTTTCGGGCATACTCTCTTACAAACTGTTCGTCACGCAGGGATTCGTCTCCCCGCAAATGAAAATTACAATGCGCCACAGTACAGGAATAGCCCGACTCCACCAAAATGGTGAGTAGGGCTATTGAATCTGCTCCGCCACTTACACCGACCAAAACCGGACGGTTTTCCGTAAGCAGCCGATATTTCTCTATATATGCACGGACAACATCGCGCATCCGATTATTCTTCTACACCTGCCAATTCAGGATCGATCATGATACGACCACAGTATTCGCAAACGATCACTTTTTTACGCAACTTGATATCCAACTGTTTCTGAGGTGGAATCTTGTTGAAACAACCACCGCAGGCACCACGCTGCACATATACGACAGCCAAACCGTTACGTGCTCCCTTGCGGATACGTTTAAAAGCAGTTAATAGACGTGGTTCAATATTCGCTTCCAGCTTCTTTGCTTTTTCGCGCAGTCTCTCTTCGTCCTGCTTGGTTTCGGAAATGATCTGTTCCAGCTCACTCTGTTTTTGAACCAAATCAGCTTTACGGCCTTCCAGTCTTTCGGACAGTTCAGCTATCTCTTCCTTCTTACGGTTGATCGCTTCACCAAATTCACGAATCTTCTTTTCAGAGAACTCGATTTCAAGTCCCTGAAACTCTATTTCTTTTGACAAGTTGTCGAACTCACGGTTGTTACGCACGTTATCCAACTGCGTTTTATATTTTTCAATCAGACCGGTTGACTCCGTAATCTTATGTTTCTGTTCTACAACAGCATTCTCAAAGTCTTTAATTTCTGACTGATAGTTCTGAAGACGTGTTTCCAGACCTGCGATCTCATCTTCCAAGTCCTGTACTTCCAAAGGAAGTTCTCCGCGAAGTGTTTTGATCTTATCAATTTCAGTCATCATCGTCTGAAGCTGATACAGCGTAGAAAGCTTTTCTTCAACTGTAATCTCTTTTTCAGCTGATTGTTTATCTGTAGCCATTCTATAAATATTTTACCGGGTTTGAATTAACATTCGAAAAATGTACCGCAAAGGTAGGGAATTTTTTCGATATTATGTTATAAAAGATGTCTTTTGTACAGACTTCACTTTCATAATGACCAATAACCGCCAGCAGAATCCGGTCTTCCACATCGTAAAAGTCATTATATTTAGCCTCTCCCGTAATGAAAACGTCCGCACCGTAATTGATTGCGTCTTTGATCAGGAAAGCACCACTCCCCCCGCATAAGGCAACTTCCCGTATCGGCTTGCCTGTCAAGGCAGAATGCTTCACGCATCCCACTTGAAACAACTCTTTGATCCGTTGCAGGAAAACCAGTTCCCCCTCTTCTTCGGGCAACTCTCCCACCACCCCTGAACCGACCTGGTTCCAGGCATTATCCAAAGGATAGAAATCGAACACCGGTTCTTCATAAGGATGGACGGAAAGCAATGCACGAGTCACCGTCGATTTACGGAAAGCAGGCAATATCGTTTCGATACGGATTTCCGGCTCCATATGCAACTCACCTATTTCACCACAGAACGGATTCGTCCCTTCACCGGCACGAAAAGTTCCACTCCCTGGCTGATTAAAGCTACAGGAATCATAGTCGCCTATCGTTCCGGCTCCCGCATTGAACAAAGTTGTCCTCACCAAATCAGCATAAGCTTCCGGTACAAAAGTAACCAGCTTCAACAAAGCACCTTTCTGTGGGCTCAGGACACGGACATTTTCCAGTCCGATCAGTTCTGCCAAACGGAAATTCACACCTCCTGCTGCATTATCAAGATTGGTATGGGCAGCATAGATCACCAAATCATACTTACAGGCTTTCACCATACACCGCTCGATATAGGTCGAACCGGTCAGGGATTTGAATGCTTTAAAGGCCAAAGGATGATGAGAAATAATCAGGTTACACCCCATCTCTATCGCCTCGTCCACTACATCTTCGGTGACGTCGAGACAAAGAAGCACACCGGTAGCAAGCTGATTCACATCACCGACCTGCACACCTGCATTGTCAAAGCTCTCCTGCAATGGCAACGGAGCGTATTGTTCAATCTCTTTCAATATATCCTTAACCCTTAACATAATCAATATTTATAACTAAATCAATTTGCCAAAGGCCAATGAATAATTCATTAGCATACCGGCAAATTGATCTATTGATATATTATTCCTTAATATCTACTTTCAGGCATAATTCTTCCAACTGCGAATCATCCAGTTGCCCGGGTGCATCCAACATGACATCGCGACCGGAGTTGTTTTTCGGAAACGCGATACAGTCACGGATAGAATCCAAGCCGGCAAACAAAGATACCCAACGGTCCAAACCATAAGCCAGACCACCGTGAGGAGGTGCACCATATTTGAAGGCATTCATCAAGAAGCCGAAACGCTCCTGCGCCTTTTCTTCGGTAAAGCCCAACAACTGGAACATCTTATCCTGTAACTTGCTGTCATGGATACGGATGGAACCTCCACCCACTTCGACACCATTGATCACCATATCGTATGCATTCGCACGAACGGCTCCCGTATCGCTATCCAGCAACGGAATATCTTCAGGCTTAGGAGAAGTAAACGGATGGTGCATTGCATAGAAACGCTGATCTTCTTCGCTCCACTCGAACAGCGGGAAATCGATCACCCACAGACAAGCAAACTTATTCTTGTCACGCAAGCCTAACTGACCGGCCACTTCCAGACGTAATTCGCAAAGTTGTTTACGAGTCTTCATTGCGTCGTCACCGGAAAGGATCAGGATCAGGTCACCCGGTTTTGCACCGAAGGCTTCTTTCATCTGCTGCAAAACTTCCTGTGTATAGAATTTGTCTACGCTCGACTTCACATTGCCGTCGGCTTCCACACGGGCATACACCATGCCCTTTGCACCGATCTGCGGACGCTTTACAAATTCGGTCAGCGCATCCAGTTGCTTACGCGTATAAGAAGCCGCCCCTTCCGCACAGATACCGCCGACATAAGCAGCGTTATCGAATACGGAGAAACCATGTCCCTTCATGATATCCATCAGTTCGACGAACTTCATATCGAAACGCAGATCCGGCTTGTCGCTTCCGTAATATTTCATGGCGTCATGCCAACTGATACGCGGAAACGCCTCTTTTATATCAACGCCACGAATCACCTTGAACAGATGCTTGGCCATTCCTTCGAAAATATTCAACACATCTTCCTGTTCCACAAAACTCATTTCACAGTCGATCTGTGTAAATTCAGGCTGACGGTCTGCACGCAAGTCTTCGTCCCGGAAGCACTTTACGATCTGGAAATAACGGTCGAAGCCGGAAACCATCAGCAACTGCTTCAACGTCTGCGGTGACTGCGGCAATGCGTAGAACTGTCCAGGATTCATGCGGGAAGGTACGACAAAGTCACGTGCCCCTTCAGGCGTAGAGTTTACCAGCACTGGAGTTTCCACTTCCAGGAACCCCTGCTTATCCAGATAGTTACGAACCTCGAAAGCCATACGATGACGCAGTTCCAAGTTCTTGCGGACGGCGTTGCGACGCAGATCCAGATAACGGTATTTCATACGCAGGTCGTCACCGCCGTCCGTATCGTCTTCAATCGTGAAAGGAGGAGTCACAGCAGCATTCAGGATATTCAGGTTTGAAACGATGATTTCGATCTCGCCGGTAGGAATATTCGGATTTTTGCTGGAACGTTCGCGAACGGTTCCCGTTACCTGAATAACATATTCGCGTCCCAGTTTATTTGCTTTCTCACAAAGAGCAGCATCAACTTCCTGGTTAAACACCAATTGCGTAATACCGTAACGGTCGCGGATATCCACAAACGTCATACCACCCATCTTACGGGTTTTCTGTACCCAGCCGGCCAGCGTAATCACCAAGCCTTCGTCAGCGAGACGCAGGTCGCCACATGTTCTTGTTCTATACATATAATATGGATTAAACTATTATTTTCAAACTATGGCTGCAAAGATAATAATATATAAGGACGTTATTACCAAATCCACCGAAAAACCGGATTGCCGTACCGAAATATTTTAAGGGAAAAAGAGTTTCATTAGTATGGAACAAAAGTTTTCCTTGCATGAAACAAAAGTTCCCTGCCTATGAAACTAAAATTTCATCGGCAGGGAACACTTCTTATCTGGTATCCTATTAATGTTTACTATCCAATGTGAACCGCAACGTCCCGGCGTTCACCAGTTCCTGTTGCGAGACCGTATAGCCTTTCAGCTTCTTGCCATCGACCGTCACCTCCTTAATATAAATATCATCCGGTGTCCGGTGTCCGGATTCGATCACCAGACTGCCTTTCGGATAGAACTTCTCATCCAGCCGGATCGTCACCTTGTTGAAAGTAGGGGAAGTCAGAACATAATCCAGATCACCGGGACAGGCCGGATAGAATCCCATCATTGAGAAGATTGCCCAGGTAGACATCGTACCCGTATCGTCGTTACCAGGAAGTCCGTTCGGAGCATTATGATAATATTTACCCAACAATTCACGAACCAATTTCTGCGTACGCCAAGCTTCCCCCTTGAAATAGCTGAAGAGGTACGGATAGGCGATATCCGGCTCGTTTGCCATATCGTAGTATCCTTTGTCGAAGACCATCTGCAATTTATCGACAAACTTTTTCTGTCCGCCCATCAGTTTGGCAAGGCCTTTGATATCGTGAGGGACATAGAACGTGTAATTCCAGGCATTTCCTTCATGGAAACCGGGACTCGGTTCAAAGTTCTCCCCCTGCTTCGGATCGAAAGGAGAATAGAACGTGCCGTCGGGCAAGATGGGACGAAGCGTACCGAACTCCTTGCAATAGTAATGCTTATATCCCATAGCTCGTTCCCGGAACAGCTTGGCGTCTTCCTTCTTTCCCAAAGCATCCGCCAACAACGATAAATTCCAGTCGGCGATATAATATTCCAAAGCATGCGAAACCGAATTATCATACTGTTCGCGCAAGGGAACGTAGCCTTTGCTCATATAATCGTTATTGTCCGGGCGGAGCAGGTTGAACTCGCCGGGGGTAGTAGCGCCCTTGCGCATGCCTTCGTAAGCAGTCTCAATATCGTAATCTCGCAAACCACGCATATAAGCATCTACTATATAAGGAATAGACGGATCACCTTCCATCGTCAGCGTCTCGCGTCCGAACAGTTCCCACTTCGGGAGCCATCCGCTTTCCTTATACATGTCGATCATGGTACGGATGATGTCGAGTTGCTTTTCCGGATAAAGCAACGTCATCAGCGTACTCACATTGCGATAGGTATCCCAGAGTGAAAAGACCGTATAGCGGTTTCCGTCCGTATGGCCGACTTTCAAGCTTTCCATCATCGGATACTCACCATTCACGTCCTGGATGATATTCGGATGGATCAGCAGGTGATACATGGCAGTATAGAAAATCGTTTTATCATCGTTCGTCCCGCCTTCCACCATCACACGCGACAGATCGTCATTCCACATCCTGCCGGCAGCCGCACGCACCTTATCGAAATTGAAATCCGGCTGTTCGGTGTTCATATTCAGGCGGGCATTCTCGATGCTGACAAACGAGACGCCCATTTTTACTTCGATCACCTCGTTTTCTTCGGTATCATACTTGAACCAGACGCCGATGTCGTCACCGCTCATCTCACGGTCGTACTTCGTATACAATTTATATTTGCCGGAATAGGCATCCCATTCCGCCTCCACTCCCTTCATCTCGCGTTGCTTCTTCCAATAACCGGCCTGCTTGGGGGCTTTGCTGAGCTTCATCACGAAATAGATCGGGAAAACGGCTTGCGGGTTATAACAAAATGTACCAAGCAACTTACTTCCCTCTATTTCCGTATCGCTTACCATACGGACGGTCGCACCGGTTTCATTCGTCAGCCCTTCACCCAAATTCAAGAGGATATTCCCCTGCCCTTTCGGGAAAGTGAAACGTGTCAGGCCGGTGCGCATGGAGGCAGTGGCTTCCGTCTTGATATTATATTTCGTCAGGCTATTGCTGTAATAGCCGGGGTGAGCGACCTCGTTCTTATATTCACTACCGTATTCATGATAATCCACATTCAGTTCTCCGGAAGTAGGCATCAGCAACAAGCTTCCCATCTCCGGACAGCCGACACCACTTAGGTTGACATGCGCATAGCCTGTGAAAAAATTATTATCCGCCGAATAAGGAGTGGACCACCACTGGCTATCCTTGTCAAATTTATTACTTTTCGACCCCATCACATTGAAGGGGGTAACACTCATCATTCCCTGGGGGCAAATCGCACCGGGATTAGTCGTCCCGTAGTTGCTTGTCCCGATAAACGGATTCACATAATCTACCGGCTGTTGTGCGAAAACCAGCGCAGAACAGCAACTCAATAGAAAAGAGAACAACAATACTTTCATATTTCTTATTTTTTATTTTTCAATTTACCATACGACAATCTCATCCGCAAAAATAAAACCGGGATTCGCCCTCGGCGCTTTCAAACGAACATAACGGGCTTTCCAGTTTCCATTGAATGTATATTCCTGAAACAGGAGATTCGGATCATCAGACGGAATCGTTGTCGGAACAATTCCGCAGGAAATAAAGTTTTCACCATCTTCCGAAGTCAACAATTCCACTTGTCCTGGCTGGAACACACCCGGACCGATCAGTTGCATGAAACGGATAGATACTTTATGGATATCCGTCTCCCCTTCCATATCAATCACACAATCCAAATTATCCAAATAACCTTGCCAACGTCCGTCCAGATAAGTCAAGCCACCGCGATAACCATCCAACAGGGCGTTCATCCCTCCGGCCATATAGCCTTCGTAGAGCTTACTATTATAATGTATAGGCTTATTGATGGCCCGATGATAATCCACCTTCTTTTCCGTCGGTGTTCCCTGAAGCACTCCGGCCCGGAAAATAGCGGCTTTGATATGGGCGGAATCTTGTACGACTATCGGTCCGGTGTAAAGGACAGAAGATGCTACCGGAACAGAACCGTCCGTCGTGTAGCGAATTTCCGCCGGATATTTCTCAGCATCCAGTATAACTTCTATCTTTCTGCCTGCCGTATCGACCTGCATGGTCACTTCCAATTCGTCCGAAAGGGTAAAAGTGCGAACCCCCATTCCCTGTAATCGAGAGATATGAGCATTCATACGAGGTTTGAAATCTTCCCATGTCCGTAACTCTTGCGGCGTCCATCCAATCTCAGCTACAGCAAGGGCACGCGGGAACATCATATACTCCAGATGTTCGGGAGTCTGAATATACTCGGTCCAGGTATTAGCCTGCACCCCCAAAATATGCCGGCACTCCTCCGCCGTCAACGAATCTGCTGGGATAGGATCATAGCTATACACCTTCTTTATCGGCGTATAGCCACCGATGGCATATGGTTGTGTCTTCGGATCGGCCTGATAGAAATCCAAATACATATAATTACCCGGCGTCATCACCACATCATGCCCCATCCGCGCCGATTTGATTCCACCGTCTTCTCCCCGCCATGACATAACGGTCGCTTCGGGAGCCAAACCACCTTCCAGAATCTCATCCCAGCCGATCAACTTGCGATCCTTCGAAATCAGAAACTCTTCAGCCCTGTGAATCATGTAACTTTGAAGTTCGTCCACGCTCTTCATTCCATTCTTCTTCATCAACCCCTGACACTTCGGACACGTTTTCCAGGCAGACTTCCCGGCTTCATCACCGCCGATATGTATATATTCGGACGGGAAAAGATCGATCACCTCTGCCAGTACGTCTTCCATGAATGCAAACGACTGCTCGTTGCCGATACAAAAATCGCCGTTCAGGTAAGGCTTACCGGAACAACTCAGTTCGGGATAAGCCATCAGGACCTCTTCGGAATGCCCGGGAAATTCGATCTCCGGTATTATGTTTATATGTTTGGAAGCTGCATGTTTCACAATCTCCCGGATATCCTCCTTCGTATAGTAACCCCCATAAGCGCCCGGCGTTCCTTCCGGCAGATACTTACGGTCACGGCCGTCCCACCACTTCCGCCAATCGGATTCGGTACGAAATGCCGTTTCGGAAGTAAGTTTCGGATATTTGTCTATCTCAATACGCCATCCTCCGGCATCTGTCAGATGCATATGTAGGGTATTCAGCTTGTAAAAAGACATCACATCCAACAATTTCATCACTTCCTCTTTGGAGAAAAAATGACGGGAAACATCCAGATGCAACCCTCGATACCCAAAACGAGGATTATCCTGGATCGAAACACATGGCACCTCTCCTCCGGAATAGAGTTGGCGTAACGTCTGCATTCCATAAAACAGACCGTCCGACGAACCGGCACGGAGGTCAATTCCTTTCGGCGTCACATCCAACTGATAGCCTTCCGGGCTACCGGACCAAGCATCATCGATCACAGTTTTGACACTTTGGGAAGACCGTCCGCCAAATAAAGCAAGACTATCGACCCTGAAGGTTCCTCCGGTCATTGTCATCCGTTCCGGTTTGGGAATAAGATTGACCTGCTGGGCTTCCTTCGGAGAGCAGGCAACCAATAGCAACGAGCAGGCGACAGCCAGCCCGGTTACACAATTGTGAGATTGTTTTGGCAATAACATAAATATTTAGTTTAGTGTGTTTAATTCTTGGAGGGTAAATATACGAAGAAAAAACAGACAAGCTCCTATTTCAAACAAAAAGCTATGCTTTATTAGGCACAAAAAGAGGATATGCCTGTTCTGACATATCCTCCTATGTAAAGAAAGCCGCACCGTAGATATGAACAAACTCCGTATGACAGGATTTGAGTGCTTTGCCATCTTTGTAATCCGCCGTGCTAAGCATGCCCCGAAGGGTGCGGCCCGCCATTGACGACAAGAGCTGTGTCTCGGAATTAAAATAAACTGATGAGTTTCCCAATCGAACATGTGCGGCTAACTCATTTTTCTTATCACAAAGATATGTAATAGGAATGAAACCACCAAACTTTTGACATAAAAAAAGAGCTCCATTTAGGAGCTCTTTTTCCAATTGCTATATAATGTCAATTACTTAACTTTAGCAACGATTGCTTTGAAAGCTTCCGGATGGTTCATAGCCAGGTCGGCAAGAACTTTACGGTTGATTTCGATACCTGCTGCATGCAAAGCTCCCATCAGACGAGAGTAAGACATACCTTCCAGACGTGCGGCAGCATTGATACGCTGAATCCACAATGCACGGAAGTTACGTTTCTTGTTACGACGGTCACGGAATGCATAAGTCAAACCTTTTTCCCACGTATTCTTAGCAACGGTCCACACGTTCTTACGTGCACCATAGTAACCACGGGTAAGTTTTAAAATCCGTTTTCTTTTTGCTCTTGAAGCAACATGATTTACTGATCTAGGCATAATACTAATCTGTTTTGAATGTTAGCGTCATCACTCTCGGATGATCTTATTTTGCTAAATACATTCGGTTAATAAAAATCTTGTAAAACTCGCTTAATTAAAAAAGATTACTTCAAACCAAGCAACTGCTTAACGTTGCTCACGTCTACACTGGCAACCAGGCCTGTGTGAGTAAGATTTCTCTTCTGCTTTGTAGTCTTCTTTGTCAGAATGTGACTTTTAAAAGCGTGTTTTCTTTTGATTTTACCTGTTCCGGTAAGAGCGAATCTTTTTTTGGCACCGGAATTAGTCTTCATCTTAGGCATTTTCCAATATATTTTAATTATTAAACTTTACACCCTCTATCGGGTGGTTTCTTTCTTTATTATTCAGACTCTTCAGTCTTAGGCTTGGGAGTCACGACCACCTTTTTCACTACCGGTTTTGAAACGGCAGGTTTAGGGGTGGCGGCAGCTCCGGCTTTCTTCGGTGTCAGCATGATAATCATACGTTTACCCTCCAGTACCGGCAACTGTTCTACCTTTCCGTATTCCTCCAAGTCATTGGCAAAACGAAGCAACAATACCTCTCCTTGCTCTTTGAAAAGAATGGAACGTCCTTTAAAGAACACATATGCTTTTACTTTTGCTCCTTCTTCCAAAAATCCCTTGGCATGTTTCAACTTAAAGTTATAATCATGATCATCTGTCTGAGGTCCGAAACGGATCTCCTTCACGATCACTTTCACTGATTTCGCCTTCTGTTCCTTCTGGCGCTTCTTCTGTTGATAAAGGAATTTCTGATAATCAGTAATTCTACAAACGGGGGGCGCAGCATTCGGTGAAATTTCAACCAGATCGAGCCCCTGATCTTCAGCCATCTTTAATGCCTGAGAAGTAGGATAAACTCCCTGTTCTACGTTATCACCTACTAAACGAACTTCACGAACACGAATACGTTCGTTGATTCTATACTGTTCTTTCAGACTGTCATTCTTCATTCAAAAAGATTTATTCTCCTCGTTATTAGTTAATTAATTATTATCTTTCTTCCAGTGATTCATCTGTTCCTCTATCTCACCTTTCAAAAGCGCTGCAAAGGTAGCAATTTTCATCGAACCTTTATCACCTTCGCCCTGTTTTCTTACAGAAACTTCATTATTTTCTGCTTCCTTCTCTCCAACAATGAGCATATAAGGGATACGTTTCAATTCTGTATCGCGAATCTTACGTCCGATTTTCTCATTACGGTCATCAACCAGAACACTCAGATCTTCAGCTTCGAGCTGACGTTTTACCTCATAAGCATAATCGTTGAACTTCTCGCTGATCGGCAGGATCGATACTTGATCCGGAGTCAGCCACAGCGGGAACTTACCACCCGTATGTTCGATCAGCACGGCAACGAAACGTTCCATAGAACCGAACGGTGCACGGTGGATCATAACAGGACGATGTTTCTTATTGTCTTCGCCCGTATATTCCAGCTCGAAACGTTCCGGAAGGTTGTAGTCAACCTGGATCGTACCTAACTGCCAACGGCGACCGATGGCATCCTTCACCATAAAGTCCAATTTAGGACCATAGAAAGCAGCTTCGCCATATTCGATCTTGGCTTTCAGGCCTTTTTCCTGGCAAGCTTCGATAATAGCACTTTCGGCTTTCTCCCAGTTTTCTTCCGAACCGATGTATTTATCCCGGTTCACCTTGTCACGCAGAGAAATCTGTGCTTCAAAGTTTTCAAAATCCAAAGCCTTAAAGATAATAAAGATAATATCCATCACCTTCAAAAACTCGTCTTTCAGTTGATCGGGGCGACAGAACAGGTGAGCATCATCCTGCGTAAAGCCACGTACCCTTGTCAAACCGTGCAACTCGCCGCTTTGTTCATAACGATACACGGTTCCGAACTCCGCGAAACGCAGAGGCAGGTCCTTGTATGAACGCGGGAACGATTTGAATATTTCACAGTGGTGAGGACAGTTCATCGGCTTCAATAAGAACTCTTCGCCCTCCTGTGGAGTATGGATCGGCTGGAATGAGTCCTTACCGTATTTAGCGTAGTGGCCGGAAGTCACATACAACTGCTTGCCACCGATATGCGGAGTCATCACTTGCTGGTAGCCGTATTTCTTCTGGATACGTTTCAAGAAATCTTCCAGTTTCAGACGCAACTGCGTGCCACGCGGCAACCACAACGGAAGCCCTGCTCCCACTGCTGTCGAGAATGTAAACAGTTCCAGCTCTTTACCTATCTTACGATGGTCGCGTTTCTTGGCTTCTTCCATCAATGCCAGATATTCGTCCAGCATCTTTTTCTTCGGGAAAGTAATACCATACAGACGAACCAACTGTTTACGCTTTTCGTCACCACGCCAGTAAGCACCGGCAACACTCATTATTTTAACAGCCTTCAAATAAGAAGTATTCGGCAAGTGCGGACCACGACACAGGTCGGTAAACGAACCCTGCGTATAGGTTGTAATCTTACCATCTTCCAATTCGCTGATAAGTTCTGTTTTATACACTTCGCCTCTGTCACCGAACATTTTCATAGCATCAGCCTTCGAAATATCCTGGCGTTTGATTTCCTCTTTCTTCGCTACCAGTTCGAGCATTTTTGCTTCGATAGCAGGAAAATCACCTTCTTTGATAACTGCGTCACCCGGATCCACATCATAGTAGAATCCGTTTTCAATAGCCGGTCCGATACCGAACTTAATGCCGGGATATAATTCCTGCAAAGCTTCAGCCATCAAGTGAGCACTGGAGTGCCAGAATGCATGTTTACCTTCCTCGTCTTCCCACTTGAAAAGTTTGATGGCGGCATCCTGGTTGATCGGACGGGTCAAGTCCCAAATCTCACCATTCACGCTCGCAGCCAGAACTTCCTGTGCCAGACGGGAACTGATGCTTTCCGCAATCTGCATAGCGGTCGTTCCTTCGGCATATTCTTTTACGGAATTATCCGGAAATGTAATCTTTATCATAATCTGTTCACTATAAATTCCTAAAAATTAATTAGGATGCAAATTTAGCATTCTTTTTTTGTTAAACAGAACTTTTAGGTAAAAAGTTCTGCAATATCCTTTTTCATATAAAAATAGCCCTAACCAGGAGAACTATTCCTTTAATTACTTGTCATACGCTTGATAATACTGTAGGCATTGATGATACCCAGCTCTCCGGCTTTGCTCAAATCGGCGATTCCCCGATTGGCATCTCCCTGCGAAAGGCGTGCCAAGCCACGATTGAAATAAGCCTCGGCAAATTCCGGATCACGCTGGATCGCTTCGCTGTAATCCTGGATGGCTGCACGGAAGTCGCGTTGCGCACAACGCAGGTTTCCACGATTGAAATAAGCATATACGAAGCCCGGATTCAATTTGATCACCATGTCATAATCCCTCGTAATCATTTCATGCTCGTAAGCCCGCTTATTGTCTTTCAAGGATGCGGAAGCCGGATCAGATGTTGCCGGAGTACGGACAACCGTCGGATTCTTACCCATCTTAAGGTTCATGCTCATAGCAGAAAAATCGTCTTGTGAGCTGGCAGCCTGCGACATATTATAGTCAAGTTGCTTATACCGGACAACAGCCCGGTTAAAATAAGCCATAGCAAAATCCGGATTCAATTCGATCACCTTTGTATAATCCTTAATCGCTTCGGTAAAGTCCTGTACAAGCATAAAATCCAAAGCCCGTCCGAAATAGGCATCCACATCGTTCGGATTCTTCACTATACGGGCCGAAAAATTATCGATAGATGCAAAATGTACGGCAACCTGGTCTTCCGTAAGGGCGGCTTCTTCATTTGTGATACGCAGCTTACGTTCCAGTACCAGACGGGAATTGTAAGCTTCCACCATCTTATCATAATAAACCAGCTTCTTTACCGGATCGACTTTTTCGTAATACGTCAGGACAAACATCGGTTCCAGATCCACACGCACATTGCGGTCCTGCACGCGTCCACGAATTTCGCTGTTATACTTCGTCTTACGTACCTCTTCTTCATCATACACGACAAGACGGTTGAACTTATCGATATTCTTATCCGACTGTTCACGCGTATTTTCATCCTTTGATGCCGGATCGGCCGATTGCGTACCGGTATTATTGCCATTTTGGGAAGCGACTGCATTTCCCGAAGCATTCCCGTTCTTCTTTTTCTGCTCCATATTATAGGCAGTCCAGTAGTCGCGGTCGGCTCCTACCTCATCATGCATTTTCCGCTTCACTTCCGCACGGCTGTAATAACCGGCCACAAAATTCGGATACTGACGCAACACGACATCGAAATCATGTACGGAACCTTGATAATCTCCCGTCTCGTAACGCAACAACGCCCGGTTATAATAAGCCATATAGTTGTCCGGTTCAATCTCGATCACAACGTCGAAATCTTCGATAGCCCGGTTGTTATCCCCGATCTGTGCCCGAAGCAATCCTCGGTTGAAGCGGGCAATCAGGTTGTGGCTGTCCATGCTGACCACCTGATCATAATCAGCCATAGCACCACGCAAATCCTTTAACTGATACCGGACCAGACCTCTATTGATGTAATAACCGCTCTCACGGGTATTCAGACGAATGGCCTCGTTCAGATCGGCAAGCGCGTCTTTCATATTGTTCATCTGGTAATGCAGGATCGCCCGGTTGCCATAAGCGGGAGCATAGTAGGGGTCCATACTGATCGCCTTATCATAGTCGGCAAGTGCTTTGACCGTATCGCCTTTCTCGGTGTACATCGCACCACGCGTCAGATAGTTCATAGAATATTTGGGATGGGCCACCATCAGTTCATCAAACACCTTTTCGGCCTCCTTAAAATCTTTTTTCTGAATATTGGCTACTGCCATATTCACCAACATCTGGCGGTCTTCCGCCTTAAACTCCAAACCTTTCCTGTAGTCTTCTATTGCTTCGTCAAATTTCTCCTGGCTCTGACGGGCAATACCACGTGCGTAATATGCCTGTACCAGGAAAGGATTCCGCTCAAGACAAAGTGTACAGTCTTCTTCAGCTCCTTTATAATCGTCCAAATTGATTTTTGCCACAGCACGGTAGAAATACGGTTCGGCCAACCAGGGTTTCGATTTGATGACCTGATTGAAATATTGTATCGAAAGAACATAGTCCTCAAAATACAAGGCGTTGCGCCCGATAGTCAACACACGATCCGTATTAATTTGTGCAAACATGGCTAACGAACACAGCTGGAATATAAATAAAAGAATCGCTTTCTTCATCTATTATAAAAATATTCAACATTGATCGGTCGCAAAAGTAAGTAAATAATCTTAGCCATTAAAACCAATCTATAAAAAAAGCTTTCACGGACTGCAAAACAGTGTGAAAGCTTTCTATATTTACTTACCTCAGTTATTTACTTCGGCTGAATCTTAACCATCAAATGGTCCTTTGGGATCTTATCACCTTCCGTTACACCCAGTTCGACAATCGTTCCGGCAACGGGAGCTACCACCCGGTTGTACATCTTCATCGCCTGGTGGATCAGAAGCAACTGGCCGGCTTCGACTTCCTGCCCTTGCTGTACCTCCACTTTAACGATCGTTCCGGGAAGATGAGAAATCACATCACCGACAAAGGGCTTATGCCACATTTTACGGTTCTTATATTTTGCAGTCAGCGTCGTCTTGTATTTGCGGGCCGTTACTACAAAATCCACATATTCGTTATCTTTCTCTTTCTTTTCCATATTCAAAAGTTTTTACGGCGTTAATTAGAACGGAGGCAATCCGTGCTTCTTAGCCGGTCTGTATTCTTCTTTCAATACAGAAAGTTTAAGCGCGTGAAGCAACAATGAACGTGTTTCTTTCGGCTCGATAACAGAATCGATGAACCCTTTGGACGCAGCTACATAAGGATTTGCAAACTTCTCGATATATTCCTTCACCTTTTCCTGGCGCATTGCATTCTGGTCTTCGGCTTCCATGATCTCCTTGCGGAAGATAATATTGGCAGCTCCTTCCGGTCCCATCACCGCAATTTCCGCACTCGGCCATGCAAACATAAAGTCCGCACCTAAGTGGCGTGAGTTCATGGCGATATAACCGCCACCATAAGCCTTACGCAAGATAACCGTGATCTTGGGAACTGTCGCTTCGGAATAAGCATACAATACTTTTGCACCGTGACGGATCACACCGGCATGTTCCTGGTCAACGCCCGGCAAATAGCCCGGCATATCTTCCAACGTGATAATAGGAATATTGAAAGAATCGCAGAAACGGATAAAACGTGCTGCCTTATCGGCACTGTCGCAATCCAACACACCTGCCAATACCATCGGCTGGTTAGCAACGAAACCGACAGTTTCACCGCCCATACGGCCGAAACCGATCACGATGTTGGCTGCCCACAACTCCTGTACTTCCAGGAAATCGGAATCGTCCACAATACATTTGATCACGTTACGAACGTCGTACGGCTGCTTCGGATCTGCCGGAACCACATCTTCGATGTTCATTACCGCAGCGGGTTCCTTCGACTCTGCCACTTTCGCACGTTCCTGGTTATTCCAAGGGATAAAGCTAACCAAACGTTTCACCTGTTCGAAACATTCTTGCTCGCTCTGTGCATAGAAATGAGCGTTACCGGTTGTTTCCGCATGAACGCGTGCACCACCCAAGTCTTCCATAGAAATATCTTCACCCAAAACGGTCTTGATCACATTCGGACCTGTAATAAACATCTTGGAGATATTCTCTACTACAAATACGAAGTCTGTCAGAGCCGGAGAATATACGGCACCACCGGCACAAGGTCCCAAGATCAACGAGATCTGAGGAATAACACCGGAAGCAATTGTATTGCGATAGAATATTTCACCATAACCCGCCAATGCACCTACACCTTCTTGGATACGTGCACCGCCCGAGTCGTTGATACCTATAATCGGACATTTCATTTTCAGAGCATGATCCATGATCTTCGTGATCTTACGTGCATGCTGCAAACCCAGCGAACCACCGGCAACCGTAAAGTCCTGTGCATAGATACAAACCGGAGCACCGAAGATCGTACCTGTACCTGTAACAACACCATCACCTGGTAAATCCTTCTTATCCATACCGAAATCACGACCATCGTGCTTCACGAACAGGTCATATTCGTGGAAAGAATTCTTGTCCAACAAGGATAGAATACGATCACGGGCAGTCAATTTACCCATCGCGATCTGCTTTTCGATAGCAGCTTCGCCTCCACCCATCTCAACGACGGCTTTCTTTTCCCTGAGGGCCTGAATGTTTTTACTTAAATCTGTCATACTGATTAGTTAATAGAGTTCTTATTACTTACCAACCGCTTTTGCTTTATAGGAGCAACGGGCTGAACCTTTAATAATACTATTTAGTTTGCTTTTATTCAACTGGCGGCGGATTCCTGAAATATTATCTATGAATACATGGCCTTCCAAGTGTTCACACTCATGCTGCACGACACGGGCTGCAAAACCCTCCACCGTCTCTTCATGTTCTTTCAGGTCTTCATCCAGATATTTCACACGTACTTTTACCGAACGGGCAACTTTCTCGTGCACCCCCGGCAGACTCAGGCAACCTTCTTCCATCGAAACCTCTTCTTCGCTTTTTTCAAGGAAAACCGGATTGATCATCGCACGTTTGAAACCTTTGCATTCGGGAAAATCATCCCCCATCACGTCTGCGTCGATTACCAAAAGACGCAATGATAAACCGACCTGCGGAGCGGCCAGCCCCACACCATCGGCATTGTACATCGTTTCAAACATATTGGCTACCAATTGTTTCAGATCCGGATAGTCCATCGGAACCTCTTCAGCCTCTTTTCTCAGTACGGGCTGTCCATATAAATATACTGGTAAAATCATAACTTTTATAACTGATATTTCTTATTTTCCAAATATGACTGCAAGATAATAACCGCACTAATCTCGTCCACCAATCCTTTATCTTGCCTTTTCTTTTTCTTCAATCCTCCGTCCAGCATTGCCTTATGTGCCAAAACGGAAGTAAAACGTTCATCGTAATACTCTACCGGAATATCCGGAATGGTCCGTTTCAGATGTGCCACAAAAGCCTCCACGTATTTCATATTTTCTGAAAGTTCGTTGTTCATCTGCTTCGGAAGCCCGACTACAAACCGTTCAACGGGTTCGCGTGAAACATAATCAGCCAGAAACTTTGTCAGTTCACCGCTCGGCACAGTTGTCAGTCCGTTTGCAATCATCTGCAAGGTATCTGTGACCGCCAGACCGGTACGTTTCCGGCCATAATCAATTGCTATAATCCTTCCCATCGGGCACAAAGATAACATAAATTCAGTTTCCAATTACACATATATACAAAAAGTGTGCAATTTAATA
The DNA here is from genome assembly GCF_025151045.1 of Parabacteroides johnsonii DSM 18315. NCBI lineage: Bacteria > Pseudomonadati > Bacteroidota > Bacteroidia > Bacteroidales > Tannerellaceae > Parabacteroides > Parabacteroides johnsonii. The sequence goes on along the minus strand of NZ_CP102285.1, from coordinate 724,533 downwards.
CTTAATATGCGTTCTTTTCCCCCTTGAACATATTGAGAACCGTTACGACTATAATCTTAAGATCCAAGAAGAAAGACCAATTCTCGATATACCAGACATCCCGTTTCACACGTCCTTCCATTTGTTCCAACGTTTTCGTTTCTCCTCTGTAGCCTGTCACCTGCGCCCAACCTGTCACACCCGGTTTAACCAAGTGGCGAACCATATACTTATCGATCAGCGCAGAGTATTGCTCAGTATGTTTCAGCATATGGGGACGCGGCCCTACGACCGACATTTCTCCCCTCAGCACATTAATAAACTGGGGAAATTCATCCAGATTGGTTCGGCGAAGAAAATCTCCGACCTTTGTCTTACGCGGGTCGTCCTTCACAGCCTGCAGGGAATCAGCCTGCGCGTTCACCTTCATCGTGCGAAACTTATAACACCTGAAATCCTGCCCATACAATCCCGTTCTCTTTTGCTTGAACAAGATCGGTCCCGGAGAACTTAGTTTGATCATGATACCGACCACGATATACAATATCGGGAATATAGTCACCAGAATTACAGTTGAAAAAAGAATATCAAACGCACGTTTCAATGCCCGGTTGTAGGCCGCCTGCAAAGGCTCGCGGCGGACAGTCATTAAAGGAATGGACTCCAAGACCTCCATCACAAGACTCTTCTTCAAGTTTCGATAGAATTCCGGCACGATATAAAAGCGGATCATGTGTTTTTCTGCAAAATTCAGCAGGCGTACGATCTTTTCATCATTCGTACCCGGCAAAGTACAATAGATTTCATCCACATCATTTGCCAGCACAAAGCTTTCCACCTCATTCGTCATTCCTAAATAATTCGGCAGAACAGATTTCAAGGACAGGTTATCATCAAAAAATCCCAGAATATTGAAACCATACGACAGATCATCCTTCATCACCTTATACAGTTCCATACCATTCTTTCCGGCCCCGACAATCACGATCTTCTTAAAGTTGTATCCTTTCCGTCGGTACATCTTCAAAGTCACACGTACAATAACACGCCACAAGGAAAATATAACGATCGTCACAACATAATAAATCAACAGGAAAGTCGCCAACACATCCCCGACATTCAGGAAAATCAGGCAGGTGGCAAACAGGAAAGTCATAATCGTAACCAAAAGGAACGCTCTCTGCACAATCTTGTCAATAAAGACAATGGACATATGCAATTGCAAAGGGACAAAATAGAGGGAGAAGAAATAACAGAAATTCAACAAAAGCACCACCTCACGCAAACTTTCGGCGATAGCAGATGTATATAAATTATTCAACCCATAATAGACAATAAAAAAAAGAAGATTCAAAACGATCAAATCCCCAACGCCTATCAACCATTGAATAAGGTAACCATGTTTTTTATTTAACTCCATAACAACGCGCTAAAATCATGCAAAAATAAGCATTATTTCCGAGCAAAAAAAAGGCTGCACACGATTATGTACAGCCTTTCGGGATATAATTAAAAATTAATTAATTATTTGCAGACATGATAACAACGCGATTCCAATTGTTTTCATTGTACGGTTGAACATCAGAACCCTTCCATTCGATTGTGATCTGGCTGGAAGAGATACCGTATTTATCGATCAGTTCCTTAGCAACGGCTCTTGCACGTTTTTCAGAAAGTTGCATATTGTAAGAACCTGTACCTGTTTTCTTATCAGCATAACCGATAACCTTGATAGGCACATTGTTATCTTTCATGAACTGTGCAGTATTGAAGATGCTTACCTGCTGGTTCTTATCGATCTTAGCGCTATTGATACGGAAGTATACCACATTGTCTACATAGTTGTTAACAACGTTAGTTACAACTTCTTCACATTCAGGACAAGAAACCGGACGTTTGCTCAATTCGTCGTTTTCAGCACGCAAAGCGTTGATCTGGCCATTCAGGTCGTTCAACAAAGCGTAATCCATCGGTTCCAATACTTCGAAATCAGTCTTACCCAGTTTGAAAGTCAAACCTGCGCTCAACTGTCCGATACCGTCAGTCAGGTGATACATAGAAACACGGTTAAACTGTTCGTTCAGCAATGAACCCTGAACTTCAACGTTTAAATCCACACGCTTGCTCAAACGGAATGCTGTCAGGATACCGAAATTAACCGTCGGAGATTCTGTTCTTGCAATGCTTCTGTTTTCTTCAGAGTTTTTGAAACGCTGTGCGTAACCAAGACCGACCCACGGAATCAAACGGAACACTTTCTTCTCGTTATAAGGAGCCCAGAAATTAGTCACATCCCACAACAAATCAGCATGAGCAGCTGCATATTTATTGTGCTGCATAAATGTAGCACCTGTGTTTTCAAAACCATGTAACACACCCCCATTTAACTGGAGACGCAAAGCTAAATACGGATTAAACCATTTACCGAAAGAGAACTGAGGAGCGAAATTCAAACGATTCTTAAAATCGGCTTCGCTGTTCTGATCACCAAATAAAACACTTGCGCCACCAGCAATAGAGATAAACCAGTTGTCGCCTGCTTTGTTCTTTTTGAAGTTCGTTTTATAACCCGCTTCGTTACTAAATCCAACCTGCGGTTTAAATTCCTGTGCAGACACAGAGAAAACAAAACCTGATAACAAAGCTAAAAGTAATACTTTAGTCTTCATATTCATCAACATTTTAATTAAACAATCAATTACCTATAATCTTGCTCAAATATATCGCAAAATTAACTCTTTTTCTAATTATAACAAATAAAAACAATAAAAGTTCGATTCTACTCAAAATAATTCAATATTTCATAACCACCTTTTCTTAGATACGATTCTTTCTTCATTAACTTTATATCATTCAACATCATATCCTCTATTAAAGCGGCCAAATCGAACTTTGGCTCCCATCCTAAACGGGTACGTGCTTTTGTCGCATCGCCGATCAGCAAATCGACTTCAGTCGGACGGAAATACTGAGGATCTACACCAACAACCTCATCTCCAATCCGTTTCCTGAGATTATCGAGATAAGCTTCACCGACTCTTTCAATAAACACTTTTTCGTCAATATAGTTTAAGACAGCCACCTCATTAACATTTTCTCCTTTGAAAATAATTTCCACGCCTATCTCGGCGAACGCCATTTTCAAGAAATCACGGATAGTTGTCGTGATCCCCGTCGCAATGACATAATCAGACGGTTCGTCCTGCTGGAGGATAGCATACATCGCACGGACATAATCTTTTGCATGTCCCCAGTCACGTTTGGAGGAAAGATTCCCCATATAAACTTTTTTCTGCATGCCTAAGGCAATACGGGAAACGGCCCGCGTCACCTTACGAGTCACGAAGGTTTCTCCTCTCAGAGGAGACTCATGGTTGAACAAAATACCGTTCGACGCATGCATTTTATAAGCTTCACGATAGTTCACCGTTATCCAGTAACCGTAAAGTTTGGCTACGGCATACGGACTTCTCGGATAAAAAGGAGTCGTTTCTTTCTGTGGTACTTCCTGCACCAGACCATAAAGTTCGGATGTGGAAGCCTGGTAAATGCGTGTCTTGGGGATCAGGTTCAACAGACGAACCGCTTCCAATATGCGCAAAACTCCCAGGCCATCGGCATTAGCCGTATATTCGGGAGTATCGAAACTCACTTTCACATGGCTCATGGCCGCCAGATTATAAATCTCATCCGGCTGGGTCTCACCAATGATACGAGTCAGATTCAAACTGTCGGTCAGGTCACCATAATGCAGGATCAGATTACGGTTTTCCACATGAGGGTCCTGATAAAGATGATCGATACGATCCGTGTTAAACATAGACGACCGACGTTTGATACCATGCACTACATATCCTTTCTTGATCAGATATTCGGCCAGGTAAGCTCCGTCCTGCCCTGTTATTCCTGTTATTAAAGCAACTTTACTCATCGTTATTAAACGGAAGACGCAACGTCCTCCCCCATTTTTTATTTTTAATTTTCAATTTTTAATTTTCCAAGTACCAGCAATAAAGGCGTTCAATCCCTTCGTCTACTTCGATCGTATGATGCCAGCCCAAGGCATGCAGCTTCGTGACATCCGTCAGTTTGCGCATCGTTCCGTCCGGCTTGGAAGAATTAAATACGATCTCGCCTGTAAAACCGACCTTTTCCCGGATCAGGAAAGCCACTTCACGAATAGAAAGTTCCTTTCCGGTACCAATATTAATATGTGTATTCCGAATATCGCCGGTAGCAGGACGGACATCGGCAAAATCGACCTTCTCCATCACATAGACGGAAGCATCTGCCATCTCCTCGCTCCAAAGAAACTCACGAAGCGGCTTGCCTGTCCCCCACAACTCCACTTTACCCGGATAGATACCATACTTGGCAAGAATATCCGATATTTCGGACTCGGAAGCATCGCCGGATACGTTTTCAACCGGACGTGCACTCAGATCTTTCCGGACAGAATCCCAATTTCCTTCTGAAAGACATTTGCCTAAATGTACTTTACGAATCATGGCCGGCAACACATGCGAAGTCTCCAAATTAAAATTATCATTCGGGCCATACAAGTTAGTCGGCATCACTGCGATATAATTAGTCCCGTATTGCAAATTATAACTTTCACACATCTTGATCCCGGCAATCTTGGCTATCGCGTAGGGTTCATTCGTATATTCGAGAGGCGAAGTGAGCAAGCAATCCTCCGGCATCGGTTGCGGAGCATTTCCCGGATAGATACAAGTACTACCCAAGAACAGGAGTTTCTTTACCTTATTCAGATAAGAAGCATGAATCACATTGTTCTGAATCATAAGATTCTCGTAAATAAAGTCAGCCCGATAGCGGCTGTTCGCCATAATCCCTCCGACATGGGCGGCCGACAGAAACACATATTCCGGCTTCTCGGCCGCAAAGAAATCATGAACGGCCTGCTGATCAGTCAAATCCAGTTCCGCATGCGTACGCAAGACAAAGTTCGTGTAACCTTTTGCCTTCAGATTCTTCAGAATGGCGGAACCTACCAGCCCCCGATGGCCTGCGACAAATATTTTACTATCCTTATTCATTCTCTTCTTTTATTAAATTCAGCAGATATTGTCCATATTGGTTCTTCAGCATCGGAGCGGCAACCTGCCTCAACCGTTCTGCATCAATCCAACCGTTCCGGTAAGCGACTTCTTCCAGGCAGGCTATTTTCAAACCTTGCCGTTTTTCTATCACCTCGACGAAAGTGGAGGCTTCGGAAAGAGAATCATGCGTGCCGGTATCAAGCCATGCAAAACCGCGCCCTAAAAGCTGAACTTTCAGCTCCTCATCCTTTAGGAATTCCTGGTTGACAGTCGTAATCTCCAGTTCTCCGCGGGCGGAAGGTTCAATCCGTTTGGCAACTTCTACCACTTTGTTCGGATAGAAATAAAGGCCGACAACCGCATAATTCGACTTCGGGTATGCCGGTTTTTCTTCAATACTCAACACGTTTCCCGCCTCGTCGAATTCGGCCACACCATAGCGTTCCGGATCATTGACGTAGTAACCGAAGACGGTCGCTTTTTGTTCGTTTTCCGCATTGGCTACGGCCCTTTTTAACATTGCGGTGAAACTCTGTCCGTAAAAGATATTGTCGCCCAAGACCAGACAAACGGAATCATTTCCAATAAACTCCTCTCCAATTAAAAAAGCTTGTGCCAATCCGTCCGGTGAGGGTTGTTCGGCATACTCGAAACGGACACCATAATCAGAACCATCCCCTAACAGACGACGAAAACCGGGAAGATCCTGCGGTGTGGAAATCACCAATATTTCACGTATTCCTGCCAGCATCAACACAGACACCGGATAATAGATCATCGGTTTATCATAAATAGGCAATAACTGTTTTGAAACCCCTTTGGTTATCGGATACAAACGAGTACCGGACCCTCCTGCTAAAACAATACCTTTCATAATCTTCTATGATTTATAATTTATGATTTCGGAATCATGTATCAATGATAAATCATACATCCAAAATCATAAATCCTTAATAAATATAACGGATGGCAAATGTATTAAAAATAATTCACTTTACCGGCCCGGTGAAACTTTTCTTTCCAAAGGTTTGTTACAAAGTAGATTTCAAAATAATTAAAAAACGAATTTATTATGAGAACTTTTATTGACACAATCAACTTCGGAGTAAAAAACTGGTGGGTTTCCCTGCTTCTGGGCCTGCTTTATATCCTTATTGCAATCTGCCTGATGTTTACACCGCTGGCAAGTTATGTCGCACTGAGTGTTTTGTTTAGTGTATCCATGTTTGTCAGCGGCACGCTGGAAATTCTTTTTGCCGTCACCAATAAAAAGAATATTTCCAGTTGGGGCTGGTACCTGGCAAGCGGTATCATCGACCTGATCTTAGGTATCTATCTGATGGCCAATATCGGACTGAGTATGGCGGTACTGCCTTTCATCGTTGCTTTCTGGCTGATGTTCCGCGGTTTCGCTTCAACCGGCTACGCTATGGATCTGAAACGTTACGGAACACGCAACTGGGGCTGGTATATGGCTTTCGGCGTACTGGCAATCCTTTGCAGCATCGGTATTATCTGGCAACCGGGCCTCGGAGCGTTATCCCTTGTCTATATGATCGCGTACACTTTGCTGATCATCGGAATCTTCCGGGTTATGCTTTCCTTCGAGCTGAAGAGCTTGCATAAACGGAATAAAGAATACTACGAAGAACAGGGTATCAAATAAGTGATAATCCATCACCATAATGGCGGCCGGTCGACCATCCGCAAAGTTACTCGCTGCTCGGAGGAGGCACCGACAAAGCCTAAGCCCCCCGACACGTTTTGAGGAACGATGACCGGTTCCATAAAGGTTTCGTTATAATCTTCCGAATCCAAACAGTTCATGGCACGCAAATAACGGAACTGCGCTTCGGTTATGCTGAGAAGACGGACTACGACATCGACTTGGATATGATTCTTACGGTCGCTGCCCCAACCCTGAAAATCGGGATAATAGGTATAGACATTTAATGTATAAGAGCCGTCCGGAAAGCGGCTGTCGGTAAAAACATTCCTTACGTTACGAACTGTCATATCCAAAACGCCGAACTCATCATCATCGGATGTAGTCAGATGACCGTCTGTCAGCACGATGTCTTCCTGATTGATAACATCCAGCCCCTGAACTTCCGTAAACATCTCTCCTTCTGGCGTAATCCGGCGTATTCTTTTCTCGATCACCAGACGATAATAGTTTTTTTCGCCCTGACGATCATGGATGGCAATCCGGTAACGCATACAATCCTGCATGGAAACTCCGACTTTCAGTTGCGTACGAAGCGTATCTACCCTGATCGCCTCTTCGATCGGCTGAGGAATCCGCACTTCGGCACTTCCCTGATACTTTCCTCCTTCGAGAGCCGCTTCCAAACGTATGCGATCACCGGGACAGAACCGGCTTTGCACAGTATACTTAGACATATAAGAGCCTCCCTTTACATCTGTCTCTTCCGTCTTTTCATCATTGACATAGACAATGATAGCCCCCTCCAAAAACGAAGTTGTCCCATTGCCATCAACAATATGCAGAAATACCTCATTCTTTTCTTTTCCTGCTTCCAGAAAAGCGTTCATCAGCAATTGGGGCTCTTGCGGTTTGTCCCGGAAAGGAAGTTCATTCTCGCACGCCAAGAAAGAGGTTGCCATCAGCATTCCATATATAAACGATTGCTTTTTCATTCCATTCTTCTCCTTTAAAATTTAAACGTATAAGTCACAGAAGGGACACAAGGCAACAACGTTTGTTTGATCAGCCTTGTTTTACGTTCCCAGACCATATCCCCTCCCGTTACCGGATACCCGATAAACTCTTCTTCTTTATAAACCAAATTCGGAGTCATAGCATTATAAGCGTTATAGACCGAAATATTCCAGGTCTGCATTCCCCGACGCAGTTTCTTATGGAAATTGATGCTCAGATTCAACCGATGGCTGACAGGAAGGCGATAATTGTTACGATGGGAAATGTAGTCGATCAAGTCACCGGATGCCGTCCCGGTACGCTGTTCGGCAACCGTAGCCGTTCCGCCCGTATTGAAAATCCAAGTGATCCCTATATCCGTTTTCTTGCTGAAAGTATGGTTAACACAGAGGTTGATGTTGTGGCGGCGATCGTATTTATAAGGAAAACGTTCGCCGTTGTTGACCGTCCCGTTCTTGAACTGACGGTCGCTCTTGGCGATCGTATATCCCAACCATCCCGTTGTTTTCCCAATGGTCTTCTGGGCTAAAACCTCCAGACCGAAAGAACGGCCACGCCCCATCTCCACCTTCTCCTGCCATCCGCCGGATGATCCGAAAAAGGTAGCACCATCCTGGTATTCCAATACATTATGCATATCCTTATAATAGCTTTCCAGAGAGAATTCCCATCCTTTCACACCTGTATAATAACCGCCGACAGCATACTGGTAGGAGCGCATCGGGCGGATGTTCTTAGTAACCGGAACCCATAAATCGGTCGGTAGCGAAATCGGTGAGGATGACAGCAAGTGTACATACTGTTCCATCTGGGTAAAAGAGCCCTTTGCCGCAAAATCGTCATGAAAACGATAACGTGCAGAGAGACGAGGCTGTGCCGACAGATAGCCTTTCCCTTGTGTGGAAAACAAGGAGAGGTGAATGCCGGCATTCAGGCTCAGACGGTCGCCGATATCGGCATTATCTTCGGCATAAAACGAAAACTCGTGCCCGTGCAAATAGCTGTTCGAGGAATCGTTGTAGACGGTGTCCTGTGCTGTCTGCCCGTCTGCAGCTTCTTTCACACGCGAGGTCGTCACCTCCGGTCGGAAGGTATGATACAGATAAGATACTCCGAACTTGACATGATGGTCAGGGACGGGCATATAATCGAAGTCCGTATGAAAACTCCAATCGTGTATACCGGAACGGTAATCGGAATTATAGACATACGATTCGTTTCTATCGGTTATCGGATCACCGTTTTTATCCGTCTCGATGATATCTTTCCGGTAAGCGTCCGCCATACTCATCTGGTAATGGTTGTAGGCTACGGTCGTATTGCTGAATAATTTACTGTTGAAGACATAATTCCACCGTCCGGCGGCAATCGTGTTTCCCCAGTTGAAATCGATCCGGCTGTTGTAGAAATACATACGCGACCCATTCGAATAGGCGTCATATTCCTTGTCCTGCTTGTAGTCATAATGGTCTTTCCCTTTGTAGAAACTGAGGAACAGGCGGCTGCGGTCGGAAAACTTGTGGTTCACCTTTGCATTGATATCATAAAAATAGTAATTGAATTTCTTGTCCTCCGGCAGAAACGGCCTTGCCACCAGGTCGAGATAGGTGCGGCGGCCGGTCAGGCAAAAGGAGGTTTTATCTTTCAGGATCGGACCTTCGAGGTGCAGCTTGCTGGTCAGCAGGCCGATGCTGACCGTACCATGATAATTCTGCATATCACCGTCGTTTGTCCGGATATCTACGATAGAAGACAAACGGCCGCCGTAGCGGGCGGGAAACGAACCTTTGAAAAGCGTGACCTTTTTCATGGCTTCCGGAGTGAAGATGGAGAACACGCCTAACATATGGTCAGCATTATAGATGGGGATACCATCCAGAAGAATCAAGTTCTGATCCGGTCCGCCACCCCGTACATACAACCCGCTGAACCCCTCCGTTCCAGCCTGTACACCTGGCATCAACTGGATCGTTTTGAGGATATCGGCCTCTCCTAAGATGGCTGGAGTATTCTTGATCTGCGTCATCGGGATATCTAATGTACCCATACCGGTTGCCCGGATGCCTGTTTCTTTCTTATCGGAAAGGACGACGATTTCCGCCAACTGGTTATTGGTCTGCAAACAGATGTTCATCACAGTATCCCGACTTAACAGGAAACGGAAATGTTTGGTTTCATATCCTAAATACGAAAAGAAAAGTCCGATCTCTCCTTCCGGCAAGGTCAGGCTGTAAAACCCGAAAGGATTCGTCGAAGTCCCGGCATGACAGCTGGATTCCAAAATATTTGCACCAATCAGCGTTTCTGACGATATGGAATCGGTAATATATCCGCTGACCGTATATTTACGGGAAACAGGACGCTCTCCTAACAAGATGTGTGTGCCGGAGATTTTAAACGTTATCGCTTCCTGACCAAATGCATATTGCAGGATTTCCTCGATGGTCTTCTGACGGACATCAAGGGTAACCGGCTGCCGGAGCTGTACCTTTTCACCATAGATAAACGAGAAGCCGGTGGAGTCCTCTAACCGGCGGACAAAAGTGTCCAGTGTGGCCTTCCGGACCTGGAAGTCCAGACGCGCCGCCCGGTCTTGTGCAGCGAGCGGCGCAATTCTGAAAACTATCCATAATAGAAGAATAAGCCGGGCGAACCGGCGGAGACAATATAGGTAATAATTCATGACTTAGTTAAGTTTAGAATGGATCAAGATCGTATCATTTGTCTTTGAATAACTGAAATTACCAGCTGGCTGGAGCAGATCGAGCATCTGATCCAAACTCTCGCCTTCGGTAAAATGCGCCCTGATACGAAAATCCTTTATATCTTCATCCGTAATTTTGATTTTCACATGAAATGCATTCGACAACTCTCGTGCAATCTCCTGCAACGGCAGATAATCAAAATGAAAATGGCCGTCGCGCCAACCGGTAGCCGTATTATTTTCTTTTGTTTTTTCTTCCTGTAGTGTTTTATCTGCTCGATTATAAATCGCGCTTTCTCCGGGAGAAAGCGTAATCCGGCTGGAAACAGCCGGCGCATTGACAGCGACAGAACCTTCCAACAAAGTTGTCTTCACCTCTGCATCTCCGGGATAGGCTTCAACATTAAAATGTGTTCCGAGCACTTCGACCTCGATCGGGTCCGCTTTCACAACAAAGGGATGCCGGGCATCTTTCTCCACTTCGAAATAAGCTTCTCCCTGTAATTGTACTTCCCTCCTATCCTCTTTGAAACGATCCGGGTAAGTCAAAGAGGAATAGCGGTTCAGCGTCACCTTCGTCTGGTCCGGCAAAGTAATTACCGATATGGCTGCACCGGCTGAAACAGTTTGCATCGCTACCGGCTTCCAATAATCATAGATGAACCAACTTGCAAAGCAAAGCAGGACGGATGCGGCAACGGCTCCCGCCAGACGGAACAGTCTCAGCCTCTTTGTCCGGGGAGGAACGAGCCGCCTCTCCAACAATTTCCAACTTTCGGAAGCGGAATAGCGCCCACGAGGTGAACGTGTGGAGGCGACAAGCTTGTCCAGTGTCTTTTCTATATGATCGTGTGAAGGTTCCATGCTTTTCTCTTCTACATTTTAGAGATAAAGACAGGATTAGGTAAAAAACTCACTACTCACTTCTATTAAAATAATGTTAATTATCTTACTTCCTCTATTTGTCAGCCAACAGAGCTTCCCCTAATACCCGATCAAGTATCACCTTCTTTTTTTACATAACCATACGAAAACGCGACCTCTCCTCCAGTATCATTTTGTTATCTTCATAGGGATAAAACAAGACAGATAGAAACGTTAAAAAATATTACCCGCCAGTGTAATTTCCAAAACATGCCCTACTAATCCTATTTTGACGGGGTAGTAGTGACATTTTGATAAATCATAAGAAGCCTATCCCCTCAAACAAGAGATTTGAAATAGCAGGGAGAGGGACAGCTGAGACTGCCATACAAAAGTTCTATGATTATATAACAAAAAAACAGCCGAATTATTTGCAGTTTGTCAGAGAATGCATATATTTGCTGCCGTAATAATAACAAAAGTCATGAGAACAATTATAGTAAATACATATTGGTGGTGGCGCTCTTTACAACTCATAAGGTCGTAAGGAACCAGCCCTCATGTATATACTATCGTGATATAATAAAAGGTCTGTCGCACTTGCGGCAGGCCTTTTTTCGTTTAGGGCAATTACCAAGATTCGAAAAGACAAAAAATAAATAATAACAGATAGAACGATGAAAACGTATCAAGTTGACGAAAATGGGTATTATGGTGAGTTTGGAGGAGCATATGTGCCCGAAATACTTCACCAATGTGTGGAAAACTTGCAGAAGAAGTATCTGGAAGTATTGGAAAGTGACAGTTTCAAGAAAGAATTCAACCAGTTACTTCGGGACTATGTCGGCCGCCCTTCTCCTCTCTATCAGGCTAAAAGGCTGAGTGAGATGTATGGCTGCAAGATATATCTGAAGCGTGAAGATCTGAACCATACCGGCGCTCATAAGATCAACAACACGATCGGACAGATCTTGTTGGCCCGCCGGATGGGAAAAACCCGTATCATAGCCGAGACGGGAGCCGGACAGCACGGCGTGGCAACCGCTACTGTCTGTGCGTTGATGAATATGGAATGTATCGTTTATATGGGTAAGACGGATGTGGAACGCCAACATGCAAACGTGCAGAAAATGGAGATGTTGGGCGCGACGGTCATCCCCGTAACTTCTGGTAATATGACACTGAAAGATGCGACCAATGAAGCGATCCGCGACTGGTGCTGCCATCCTTCCGACACATATTATATCATCGGGTCGACAGTCGGCCCCCATCCTTATCCGGATATGGTGGCACGTTTGCAATCCGTTATCAGCGAAGAGATTAAAAAGCAGTTGTCGGAGCAGGAAGGACGTGACTATCCGGATTATCTGATCGCCTGTGTAGGTGGCGGAAGCAACGCTGCCGGAACGATCTATCATTTTATTGATGATGAACGGGTAAAAATCGTTCTTGCCGAAGCGGGCGGTTTGGGGATTACGACCGGACAAAGCGCAGCAACCATCCAATTAGGCAAGAAAGGTATCATACATGGAGCGCGCACGTTAGTGATGCAAAACGAGGACGGGCAAATCGAAGAGCCTTATTCCATCTCTGCCGGACTGGACTATCCGGGTATCGGACCGATCCACGCCAACCTGTCGGAAACTCACCGGGCTACGATTCTTGCCGTCAATGATGACGAAGCGTTAGATGCGGCTTTTTGCCTGACGCGCATCGAGGGAATTATTCCGGCACTTGAAAGTGCACACGCATTAGGAGCATTACCCAAGATAAAATTCAAACCAGAAGATGTCGTTGTCCTGACGGTATCAGGCCGGGGAGATAAGGATTTGGAAACATATATTAATTACAAATTGACAATGGACAATTCAAAAAAAGATGGATTATACATTTAAAACAATAAGCAGGAAGGTTCTCGGTGACCTTCACACACCCGTCAGCATCTACTTGAAGGTGCGAGATATTTATCCGGAATCGGCTTTATTGGAAAGTTCCGATTTCCATGGAAATGAAAACAGCCTTTCCTATATAGCACTTTGTCCGCTGGCAAGTATCGGAATCAATAATGGGGAATGCACCGCTATTTTTCCTGATGGAGAAAGCGAGGTTACGGCATTGACGGAAACATTCAATGTGGCGGATGCCATAAATGCATTTTTGAAGCGTTTCTTGATTGAAGGCCTTGACAAGAAAGTCTGCGGGCTGTTCGGATATACGGCTTTTGACGCTGTACGTTACTTTGAGGACATCCCGGTGATGGAAGCTCACCATGAAGAAAACGATGCACCCGATATGCTTTACATATTATATAAGTATGTACTTGTGTTCAATCACTTCAAAAATGAGTTGACACTGGTAGAATTGCTGCAACCCGGCGAAAGCTCCAATTTGCAGGAGATAGAGACATTGATCGAAAACCGGAACTATGCTTCTTATAACTTCCAGACCATCGGTCCTGAGACATCTCCTATCAGCGGGGAAGAATATAAAGCAATGGTGCGGGAAGGTATCCGCCACTGCCTCCGTGGAGACGTATTCCAGATCGTATTGAGCCGCCGGTTCGAGCAACCGTTCAAAGGAGACGATTTCAAGGTTTACCGGGCCCTCCGGAGTATCAATCCTTCCCCCTATCTGTTTTATTTCGACTTCGGAGGGTTCCGTATCTTCGGTTCCTCACCTGAAACACACTGTAAGGTAGCCGACAGACATGCAAGCATCGACCCGATTGCAGGCACAGCTTTCCGTACGGGAAATGTAGCATTAGACAGACAGCGCACCGAGGCTCTGCTTGCCGATCCGAAAGAGAATGCCGAGCATGTAATGTTAGTCGACCTTGCCCGTAATGACCTCTCGCGCAATGCACATGACGTACAGGTCGATTTCTATAAGGAAGTGCAATACTACAGTCACGTCATTCATCTGGTATCGCGTGTCAGCGGTGAGATCAACACCGATAGTAATCCGGTCAAAACTTATATAGATACATTTCCTGCCGGAACATTGAGCGGAGCACCGAAGGTACGCGCCATGCAATTGATTACAGATATAGAAAAACATAACCGAGGCGCTTATGGTGGTTGCATCGGGTTTATCGGCTTTGATGGAGACTTGAACCAGGCGATCACGATCCGTACATTCGTCAGTCGTGGAAATGTTCTGTACTATCAGGCAGGAGCCGGCATAGTCGCCAAAAGCAATGATGAGCGGGAATTGCAGGAAGTGAATAATAAGTTAGGTGCTCTGAAAAAAGCGATCGACCTGGCAACAACATTAATCAATTGACAATGGATAATTGATAATAAAAATAAACAGAGTTTTTATGAAAGTATTACTATTCGATAATTATGATTCCTTTACCTACAACCTGTTGCACATATTAAAGGAATTAGATGTGGATGTAGAAGTACATCGCAATGACAAGATATCATTAGACGAAGTAGAACGTTTTGACAAGATTCTTTTGTCACCAGGTCCGGGTATCCCAGAGGAGGCAGGTATCTTGCTGCCATTAATCCGCCGCTATGCTCCGACCAAGAGTATTTTGGGTGTTTGCCTCGGAGAGCAAGCCATCGGGGAAGCGTTCGGTGCAACACTTACCAACCTGACGGATGTGCATCACGGAGTCTGTTCGGATATACGGGTGAAAGCTCCAGACCCATTGTTCACCGGTCTGGAACCGGGTTTCCGTGCCGGTCGCTACCATTCGTGGGTGGTCTCAAAAGAGAATTTCCCCGACTGTCTGGAGATCACGGCGGAAGATGTGGAGGAAGGGCAGATTATGGCGCTCCGGCATCGTGAATATGATGTTCGCGGCATCCAGTTCCATCCGGAATCCGTACTGACGCCTAAAGGAAAGACAATCATATGGAACTGGATTGCCGATGGCAATGGGCAATTGATAATTAACAATCAAGAATTAATAAATTAGGGAAGATGAAAGATGTATTATACAGGTTATTCGAACATCAGTATTTAGGACGTGACGAGGCACGAACGATTCTTCAGAATATTGCGGCAGGCAAGTATAACGATTCACAGATTGCCAGCCTGATAACGGTATATCTGATGCGCAATATCTCCGTAGAAGAGTTGACAGGTTTCCGCGAAGCGCTACTCGAAATGCGTGTCCCGGTAGATTTGTCGGAGTTTAAGCCGATCGATATTGTGGGGACGGGAGGCGATGGAAAGAATACGTTTAATATCAGCACAGCCTCCTGCTTTGTCGTAGCCGGTGCCGGATATAACGTTGTGAAACATGGAAACTATGGGGCGACCTCGGTCAGCGGCGCCAGCAACGTAATGGAGCAGCATGGCGTGAAATTTACGACCGATATCGACCGGTTGCGCCGCTCGATGGAAGCCTGCCACATTGCCTACCTGCATGCGCCGCTATTCAATCCGGCACTGAAGGCTGTGGCTCCGATACGGAAGAGTTTAGGAGTGCGCAGCTTCTTCAACATGCTCGGCCCGCTGGTCAATCCGGTAATGCCAGCCTACCAGTTGTTAGGTGTGTACAACCTGCCATTGCTCAGGCTTTACAGCTATACCTATCAGGAGAGCGGAACGCGTTTTGCCGTTGTACATAGCCTCGACGGGTATGACGAAATCTCGCTGACTGCAGAATTTAAGGTAGCAATGCCGGAAAAAGAGAAGCTCTACACACCGGAAATGTTAGGTTTCTCCCGCACAACGGAAGCGGAACTGGATGGCGGTGAGACAGTCGCCGAAGCAGCCCGCATCTTTGACGATGTCCTGAATAACCGAGCGACTCCTGCACAAAAGAATTGCGTAATCGCCAACTCTGCTTTCGCCATCCAAGTCATCTGCCCGGAAAAGAGAATCGCTGAATGTCTGGACGAAGCCCGAGAAGCATTGGAAAGTGGTAAAGCATTGCAGACATTCAATACGTTTATCAGTTTGAATGACAAATTACAATGAAACAACGAATATGAAAGATATATTACAAGATATTATAGCGAATAAGCGTATCGAAGTGGAGCGACAAAAACAAGCTGTCCGGTTGCAGACCTTATTGGGGCTGGGCGGTGAACGACTCGAACATCCTGCCCGTTCCATGCGGGCGGCTCTCGCAGCATCTTCATCGGGCATCATTGCCGAGTTTAAGAGAAAAAGTCCTTCGAAAGGCTGGTTACATCCCGATGCAGCTATAGCCGATGTCTTGCCCGCCTATGAGAAGGGAGGCGCTTCCGCCTGCTCTGTCCTGACCGATTCGAACTTTTTCGGGGGTTCCTTAGGTGACCTTTGCAAAGCACGTAGCCTGGTGGGCCTGCCCTTATTGAGGAAGGACTTCATCATTGACGAATATCAACTCTATCAAGCACGCGTGATGGGTGCCGATGCCGTCCTGTTGATTGCCGCCTGCCTTACCCCGGAACAATGCCTTATGTTTGCAAAGTTAGCTCATACCCTCAACATGGAAGTACTGTTGGAAATCCATTCCGAAGAAGAACTTGACCACCTCAATCCATTTGTCGATATGCTGGGAGTGAATAACCGCAACCTCGGAACATTTCATACTGATGTGGAAAACTCCTTCCGTCTGGCAAAAGCAATGCAAACGGTCGCTCGTGAAAGAAATCTTTCTCCTTTGTTAGTATCAGAAAGCGGTATTTCGACCACAACCACCGTATCGAACCTCAGAGAAGCTGGTTTTCATGGATTCCTGATCGGAGAGACATTCATGAAAACCGATGTACCAGGCGACACTCTCGCACAATTCATAGAAGGATTATCATGATCATCAAAGTATGCGGAATGCGTGATCCCGAAAATATACGGGAAGTTGCAGCCTTAGGGGTTGACTGGATAGGACTGATATTTTTCGCGAGAAGTCCACGAAGAATAACTAACAATGGACAATTAACTATTGACAATGGCAGCAAGCGGTATTCTGATTGTCAATTGTCAATTATCAATTGTCCATTAAAAAAGGTCGGTGTTTTTGTCAACACTTCCTTCGAAGAGTTGGTGGAAACAGCGGCATTGTTCCGACTCGATTACCTGCAACTGCACGGAAATGAGACACCGGACGATTGCCATGCCTTGCAAAAGCGTGGTTACTCGCTGATCAAGGCATTTCAGATTGCAACAGCTTGCGATCTTGAACAAACTACCGATTATGAAGGGCGTGTCGATTACTTCCTCTTCGATACCAAAAGCAACAGTTATGGAGGTTCCGGCAAGCAATTCGATTGGTCCATACTTGAAGCTTATCAGGGAGAGACACCTTTTCTGTTAAGCGGAGGTATCCGGCCGGAAAGTGTCGAGGCAATACGCTCTTTCCGGCATCCCCGCTTTGCCGGGATCGATCTGAATAGCGGATTCGAGATCGAGCCGGGGCGGAAAGACATAGAAAAGCTAAAGGAGTTTTTAAAAGAAATTCAAAATCATAATTCATAAATCTGAAATCAAAAGATGAACCGTATCACAAATTTATTCAACACAAAGAAGAATGGAATCCTATCCGTCTTCTTCACCGCCGGATATCCGAACCTGGATGATACGACGAAGATATTAAAAGAGTTAGAGGACAAAGGAATAGACATGGTAGAGATCGGTATTCCCTTCTCCGACCCGATGGCTGACGGCCCCGTGATCCAGGAAGCCTCTACTGCCGCGTTACGAAACGGGATGTCATTGCATGTTCTGTTCGAACAGTTAGAAGATATCCGTCAGGATGTGCATATCCCGATTATCCTGATGGGCTATCTGAATCCGATCATGCAATATGGCTTCGAAGCATTCTGCCGGAAATGTGCACTGACAGGTGTGGACGGTATGATCATTCCGGACCTGCCTTTTGCCGATTATATGAAAGAGTATAAAGCCATCGCCGAACGGAATAACCTCAAAATGATCATGCTCATCACACCTGAAACCTCCGAAGAACGCATCCGCCTGATCGATGAACATACAAGCGGTTTCATCTACATGGTGTCGAGCGCCTCCACTACCGGAGCACAGCAGAGTTTCAACGAGCAAAAGCAGGCTTATTTCCACCGCATCAACGGGATGAGACTCCGGAATCCGCGCCTGGTCGGTTTCGGCATATCGAACAAAGCAACCTTCGATGCAGCAGCTACTAACTCATCTGGAGCTATTATCGGCAGCAAATTCATGCAACTATTGAAGAGTGAACCGACAATCGACAGGGCGGTCGATAAGTTACAGGCAGCACTTCAGGAATGAAATGAACAGAAAAACAAATCTTTTAAAACAATCGGTGGTGTGTCAAAATGTAACTTGTCCCCGTGTCCCGCACGGGGACGCAAAAGAACAGGCCTTATCAATCAAATGTTTATACGGCCTGCTTTTATGCGATCCCACGCGGGATGCAAGAACAAGACTGTTTTGACATCCCCCAAGTCTGCTTACACACCCCCAGTAATAAACTAAGCACCTCAAAAGACTACTACTCTCTTCCGCCTCCCAATGCCTGATACAGATTAATAACACCTTGTATTTCCATAAAACGGTTTGCCACTTGTGTCAATTGTGCACTCAGCAAACTTTGTTGGGCCGTCAGGACCTCTAAATAGGTCGTATTTCCGTACAGCATCGTCAAAGAGGTGCTTTCGTATGCTTTTTCAAGCGAAGCAATCTGTTTTTCGAAAAGTCCGGCTTTATCACGAGCAGTCTGATACTTCACCAACGCATCGTTCACCTCTGATCCGGCATTGAGAAGGGCCTGCTGGAAACTTAACTTGGCTTCCTCCTGTTGTGCTTTGGCAATCTTCAACTGAGCAATATTCGCTCCTCGATTGAACAAAGGCTGGGTAAGCGATCCGATAGCCGTTGCAAGAAATTTTCCCGGATTTATGATCATGCTTCCGGCCGAATTTGTCCATCCGGCACTACCGCCTAAAACAATGGACGGATAGAACGCGGAACGTGCCTGATTGGTTGCATAGAAAGCGCTTTCGAGCGAATGTTCCGCACGACGCACATCTGGACGGTTTGAAAGCATTTGCACCGGAATGCCTACGGCAAGATGATCCGGCAATGTTTGTCTTTCCAACTTGCCACGTTCGACACTGCGTGGACTTTCCGCCAACAGAAGCGACAGGCTGTTTTCCGTCTGGTTGATCTGCTCTTTCAAGTCGAGTAGCGAAGTGGAAATACTATAATAGGTAGCCTCCATCTGCGATACGGCAGCTTCGTTTGCCAAACCAGCATCCATCAAGGCGCGTGTAGCATCGACGGTTTCCTTCCACGATTGCCGTGTACGCTCCGAGATCGCAAGTTGCTCATCCAGCATCAGCAATGTGTAGTAGACATTGGCAATACTGGCTATAAGCTGCGTCCGGACCGCCTGTCTGTAGTCATGGCTTTGTTCGAGCAACGCCTCCGCCTGGGACTTGGCATTACGCATACGCCCGAAAATATCTAACTCCCAACTGGCCGTGACGGGCACGGAATAGGTCTGTGTCGCCTTGCCTCCATCGAAACTGCTCACTGTTCCTTGTGGGGCAAGAGCAAACGAGGGCAGAAAAGCCAGCTTGGCGGACATTAGCGTGGCCTCGGCTTCCTTAACACGCCACTGTGCGGACTGGAGATCGGTATTGCTCTGCAAACCCTGCTCGATCAATTCACGGAGATACGGATCGGTGAAGACTTCCCGCCAGCCAAGATTACCAAGATTGTCCGTGCTGTCGCTTGCCGCTACCTCTTCCCCATAAAGGTCTTCCGGGACTTCGGTCACCGGCTTGTATTTCGTATAGATGCCGCAGCTATTCAGTGCGAACGCTGCGACAATTATGATTAGAATCTCTTTTCTCATTTTTTCTCTTCGTTTTTACTTTCTATGTGACGCTCTCTCTCACTCTTTGCTTCCACATATTCTTCCTGGATCTGCCAATCGGAAGCTGGCTGAAACTGGATGGGACGAACCTTCTCTTGTAAATATTGGAACACGATGAACAAAGAAGGTACGACAAACAGCAATGCCAGCGTACCGATCAGCATACCTCCGACCGTACCCGTACCCAAGGAGCTATTACCGTTGGCTCCTACTCCCGTAGCCACCATCAAGGGCAACAATCCGAATATCATTGTTCCGGCTGTCATCAGAATCGGACGCAAACGGGCTTTAGCAGCAGAAAGGGCGGCAGAGGTCAGGCTCATACCGGCTTTACGGCGCTCGGCAGCGTACTCCGTCAGCAGGATGGCAGTCTTGGAGATCAAACCAATCAGCATGATCAAACCTGTCTGCAAGTATATATTATTCTCCAAGCCCATCATTTTTGCAAATAGGAAAGATCCGGCCAGACCGAACGGGACAGCCAACAATACCGCGAACGGAATCAGGAAACTTTCGTAAAGCGCACTCAGGATCAGATAGATCATGAGGAAGCAAATACCGAAAATGATAATGGTCGTATTACTCTGCGTATTCTCTTCACGGGTGATTCCTCCGAAATCATAACCGTACCCTTTCGGAAGGGCCTGCTCGGCAGTTTCCTTCACGGCACGGATGGCGTCACCGGTACTGTAGCCTTCTGCCGGCATCGCATTCACGGCTATGGAGTTGTACATATTGAAACGGCTCAGGGATTCCGCGCCGTAACTGCGTGTCAATGTCACGAACTGACTGAGCGGCGACATTTCCTCATTGGACATGCGTACGAAGATGTTATCCAGGGAAGCCTCGTCGACACGGTATTTCGGATCGGCTTGTATCATCACTTTATACACTTTGGAAAAACGGTTGAAGTTAGAGACATATTGTCCTCCATAGTAACCCGACAGCGTGCTGAGTACCGCATCCGGCGTTATCCCGGCACGCTTGCACTTCGAGGCATCGATTTCAACGGTCCATTGCGGATAACGGACATCAAAAGTAGAGTAAGCCATCGAGATTTCAGGACGCTGGTTCAGTGCCCCTAAGTATTGCTGTGTCGTCGCGAAGAACGTACCGATATCGCCACCTTGCTTATCCTGCATATGCAATTCCAACGCGTTACCCATACCATAACCGGGAATCATCCCCGGAGAGATGGCGAAGACACTGGCGTCCTTTATGTCCGCCGTCATGCCATAGACTTGTCCGATAACGGCTTGCACATCTTCCCCCTTACCCGTGCGTTCGTCCCACGGTTTGAGTTTCAGAATCAACATCCCGAAAGAGTTCCCCTGTCCGGCCAACAGACCATAACCGGAAACTTTCTGGACATGCAATACCTGCGGGATACCCTCTAAACGCTGTTCGATGCGCTTCATCACATCGTCTGTCGTTTTTAGTGAGCTACCGGCAGCCGTACTGACATTTACAAATACGACACCCTGATCTTCATCGGGCACCAAACTCGTTTTCGTCGTGTTCATCAGAAAGGCCAACAGCACAATCGAGCAAGCAAGCAGCGACCAGACCATCCACTTCCGTTTGATAAAAAACAGAACTCCTTTCTTATACTTCTCGACCATCGAATCGAACGCTACATTGAAGGCTTTACGGAAACGGGCGGCAAAATTATTGTTCTGCGTACCGTCTTCGTTGATATAGGGTTTCAGGAAAAGGGCACAGAGCGCCGGACTCAACGTCAGTGCATTGACTGCCGATATTCCGACTGCTACTGCCATTGTCAAACCGAACTGGGTATAGAACGTTCCCGAAGTCCCGCTCATGAACGAAACCGGAATAAACACTGCCATAAACACCAGTGAAGAAGTGATAACGGCATTACTGATCCCTTTCATCGCATCGATACTGGCCATATAAGAAGAGCGGTATCCGACATCGAATCGCGCCTGCACCGCTTCGACGACGACAATCGCATCGTCCACCACAGTCCCGATCACCAATACCAATGCAAACAAGGTAATCAGATTGATACTGAACCCGGCAATCGACATAAACGCAAACGTACCGATCAGTGAAACCACGATTCCCACCAACGGAATAACCGTCGAACGGATATCCTGCAAAAACACATACACCACCAAGATCACCAACAGGATAGCTTCGAATAAGGTCTTTACCACCTCATGAATAGAAGCAAACAGGAAGTCGTTGGAACTCATCACCTGAGTCAGCTCCACACCCTTTGGCAAATCTTTCCGCGCTTCTTCCAGAAAAGCATCGATATTCTGGTTTACTTCCGTAGCATTTGAACCGGCAGTTTGGAAGATCATACAGGAAACACCGGGATGGCCGTCCATACCGCCATGATAGGCGTAGGTTTCTTCACCCATCTCGATGTCAGCGATAGTCTTCAGCTTCAAAACTTCACCGTCCTCGGTCGAACGGATCACGATTTCACCGAACTCTTCGGGGGTGATCAGGCGGCCTTTATATTTCATGGTATACTGGTAAGTTTCATCCGAATTCTCGCCAAACGATCCGGTTGCCGACTCGATGTTCTGTTCGGCAAGCACCTGCGTCACATCCGAAGGGATCAGTTTGTACTGGGCCATAACATCCGGCTTCATCCAGATACGCATACTGTAGTCGCCTCCCATGATCATCATGTCGCCGACACCCTGTATACGGAGAATGGACGGTTTCAGGTTGATACTGATATAATTGGAGAGAAACTTCTCGTCATACGAATCATTCGGACTGTACAGTGAAAACATCTGCAAGATACTGGTTTGCCGCTTGGAAGTCGTAATACCGACCTGCGTTACCTCGGCCGGCAACTGACCGGTTGCCTTCGATACACGGTTCTGAACATTGACGGCTGCCATATCCGGATCTGTCCCTTGCTTGAAGTAAACGGTAATGCTGACCGTACCTGCATTAGAGGCCGACGAAGTCATATATGTCATATCCTCGACGCCGTTTATCGCCTCTTCCAACGGGGCGACAACACTCTTCAGCAAGGTTTCCGCACTCGCCCCGAAATAAGTCGTACTCACTTGGATTGTAGGTGGTGCAATATCGGGATATTGTTCTACGGGCAATGTAAAAAGCCCGATAATGCCCACAACGACTATCGAAATAGAGATAACAGCCGACAGGATAGGGCGTTCTATAAAGGTTCTTAAATTCATTTTCTTCTCTTAGTTTTGTTTTATTTTAATAGGAGTTCCTTCACGCAGCAAACCGACGCCTTCTGCAACAATCACATCACCGGCTTGTAATCCGTCGTCGACAATATACTCCTGGCCGCCGTTCACACGAGTCACACTGACAGGTGCGGACTGTGCCTTGCCGTCCACCACTTTATAGACATACACCTTATCCTGTATTTCGAATGTGGTAGATTGCGGAATGACCAGGCTTCCCTTCTTAGATACCGGCAGGACGACATTCCCTGATGTGCCACTATACAGCAAGCCTTTTTCGTTCGGGAACACGGCTCGGAGGCTGGCTGTCCCGGTATTCCGGTCGACTACGCCGCTGATGGTTTCGATCTTTCCTTTTTCTTCATACATCGATTGGTCGTTCAACATCAACTCTACCTCCGGCATCTCTTTCAAGACTTCGGCTTTCGAACCATATTGCCGTGTCAGAGCAAGCAATTGGTTCTCTGTCATCGAAAAGTACACATACATATCCGAGTTATCCGAAACCGTAGTCAGCGGCTGTGGCAAACTGGCACTCACCAACGCCCCGACGCGATAAGGTAAAGTCCCGACCACTCCGTCACACGGGCTTTTCACTTCCGTATAGGAGAGGTTGTTACGGGCACTCAACTCCTGGGCTTTTATCTGGGCCAATTGTGCTTTAGCACTTAGCCAACTGTTCTCGGCTGTCTTCAAGTCGAAATCAGAAACTACGTTACGGGCACGAAGTTCCTTTTTACTGTCGTAAGTCAGCTTGGCTGTCGCCAGTGAAGCCGTAGCAGCCTCCACATTTGCCTCCGCAGTCTGCAAAGCTGCTTGATAGGGAACCTGATCGATCACGAACATCACTTGCCCACGACGGACCATCTGCCCTTCCTCTACGCATAGTTTAGTTATAAACCCTGATACTTGCGGATAGATGTCGATATCCTGCCGCCCACGGATTGTCGCCGAATAAGTAGTGGAGATTACTTTATCGGAAGGTTGTACCTGTAATACCGCATACTCCGCTTCCATTTCTACCGATGGTGCTTGCTTGCAAGACACCACTAACGCTACGCAACTGATCATACCTAAAAGTTGCATCCATCTTTTGTTCATCATTATCATTTTCCAATCTTTAATTCGCGGCAAAGGTAAAGGTGATTTGTCAAGCGACAGAGTTCAAGAGTTAGCCCATATTGTTCAAAACAGGAACATATCTTCTTTATTTCAAGAAGAAACCGGTATATTTGTAACCAAAACAAGAATAAAATGGAAGTTTTACGCACAACCGCCGAAGATCCCTTTTTCGTCGGGACAATCAATTGTTCCGATATGCCCCACCATCTTTTCAAACTGGAAGATGCCTGCATCTTTTTCTGCCATAGCGGAGAAGCCCGGATCGAAATCGACTTGTTGGAATATGACATCATGCCTAATACACAGATCATATTCCTACCCAACAGCATCATCAATTATTCATATGCCAGTCCAGATCTCTCCATCTCTTATATAACATTTTCCAATGCGTTTTTCCAAGAAGCGACAGTCCGGCTCGATCCTTCTTTTTTTCATTTTCTGAAAGAGAATCCGGTCGTCACGCTACCAGTCGAGCGTACACGTACCATTAACGGACTCATCATCGCACTGGAAGATCTCTATAAGGATAAAGAAAACTGTTTCCGACTGCAAATCCTTCGCAACTACATACAAAGTTTCCTTTTGGACATTTATGATAAAACACACCGCATCTTCGAGCAGAACCGCCCAGAAGGAATCAGCCGGCAGGAAGAATTGTTCAAACGGTTCATCCAATTAATACACAAACACTGCCTCAACCAGCGTGAAGTATCATTCTACGCCCAAAAGATGTTCATCACTCCCCGATATCTATCGGCCATTGCGCAGACCGTTGCCGGAGAGACGGCAAAAAACATCATCGACAAGCATGTCATACTCGAAATAAAGGTATTGTTGGAATCGACCGACCTAAGCATACAGGAAATAGCCAACCGCCTCCAGTTTCCGGACCAATCGTTTTTCGGTCGGTATTTCAAGAAGCACACCGGTATCTCTCCGCAATACTACAGGCGCAAACTCGGTTAACCGGAACCTGTTCCATAGGCATGGAACAAAAGTTTCCCTCTAAGGAAACTCCAGTTCCCCGCCGAGGGAACTATTGTTTCATGCCAATGAAACTGTTTTTCTCCCCCTACCTTGCCCGATTATTCAAAGATTCATCGTATATTTGTCGTTAGGTTTAAAACCTTGTAAACTGTATATTAACAAGATTAATTCTATTAGTAAATGGGAAGAGTATTAGTTATTGGTGCAGGGGGCGTTAGTACCGTTGCTGTTAAGAAGATCGCGATGAACGCGGATGTCTTTACCGATATCATGGTTGCCAGCCGCACGAAAAGCAAGTGCGACCAGATCGCCGCCGATATTAAGAATGTAAAGGTACAAACAGCACAGGTTGATGCAGACAACGTGGAAGAACTCGTCCGCTTGTTCAACACCTTCAAACCGGACTTGGTAGTAAATCTGGCTTTGCCCTATCAGGACCTCCACATCATGGATGCCTGTCTGGCATACGGTGTCAGCTATCTCGACACGGCCAATTACGAACCGCTGGACGAAGCTAAATACCAATACAGCTGGCAGTGGGCATACAAGAAACGCTTCGAAGATGCCGGCCTGACCGCTATCCTGGGTTGTGGATTCGATCCGGGTGTAACGGGTGTATATACGGCTTATGCAGCCAAACATCACTTCGATGAAATACAATACCTGGATATTGTAGACTGCAACGCCGGAGACCATCACAAAGCATTTGCTACTAATTTCAACCCGGAAATCAACATCCGCGAAATTACCCAACGAGGTAAATATTTCGAAGACGGAGAATGGAAAGAGACAGATCCGCTGTCTGTACACAAACCGTTGAACTATCCGAATGTCGGTCCGAGAGAATCTTACCTGATGTACCACGAAGAGTTGGAAAGCCTGACCAAAAATTTCCCTACAATCAAACGTGCCCGCTTCTGGATGACTTTCGGACAGGAATATCTGACTCACCTGCGCGTGATACAGAACATTGGTATGTCTCGCATCGATCCGATTATGTATAACGGACAGGAAATCGTTCCGATCCAATTCCTGAAAGCCGTGCTGCCTAATCCGGGTGATCTGGGTGAAAACTATACAGGCGAAACTTCCATCGGTTGCCGTATCCGCGGAATCAAGGATGGCAAAGAAATGACCTACTATGTTTATAATAACTGTAGTCACCAGGCTGCTTACCAGGAAACGGGAGCACAAGGCGTAAGCTACACAACCGGTGTTCCGGCCATGATCGGAGCCAAACTGTTCATGCAGGGAGTTTGGAAAAAACCGGGAGTTTGGAACGTCGAAGAGTTCGATCCCGATCCGTTCATGAAGGAGCTGAACGAACAAGGTCTGCCTTGGCACGAACTGTTCAATATAGATCTGGAACTCTAAGAAAGTGTGTCAAATTAACATTACCGGACGCGGATGGCACAGAGCACACAGACGGACGCAGATTTATTTTGTTGATAATTAATATATATGCGTTAATCTGCGCTCGTCTACGTTATCTGCGTCCCATGAATACCGATATATTTGACACACCCTCCAATTATCAATTAACTAAATGGCTCGTAATATTTACAACATACTACGTCTTGGTACACAAATCAAAAGCAGAAGGCTCAAACTATTGGGCCTCTGGTTATTTCATGTATTAGGAAAACGGTACATCGGCGTTTTTCTCGATCCGGTACTTGCCTGTAACTTCCGCTGTAAGATGTGTTATTTCAGCGACGAGGAAAAAAGGAAAAGTCTACGGGGTACTCTGAAATATGAAGAGATAGAAGCCATTGCCGGAAGCCTGTTCCACCGTGCCTTGAAACTTCAGATCGGCTGCGGAGCGGAACCGACTTTGCACAAGGACCTGGTAAAAATCATTGCACTGGGTAAACGATACAACGTCCCCTACGTTTCACTCACGACAAACGGGAACCTGCTGACAAAAGAGCAGTTAGCCGCCGCCGTAGAGAATGGGTTGGACGAGTTGACGCTCTCGGCACATGGTTTTACACGCGAAACATACGAGCTTCTGATGACAAACGGTAAATTCGACTTGTTCCGCAAGTTGCTCGCCAATGTCACAGAAATAAAGAAACAGCATCCGCAATTCAAGTTACGCATCAATTATACAATCAACAACGACAATCTCGAAGAACTAAGCCGGATATGGGAAGTCGTCGGAAATGAACTGGATATCCTGCAACTCCGCCCGATACAAAAGATCGGAGAGAGCGAATACCAGGATTTCGATCTGACTAATATCTATGCGAGGTATGATGCCGTGCTGGTTCCGCTAATAGAAGAGTGCCACCGCAGGCATATCACCTGCCTGGTTCCCGACAAGCAGAACATCATCGTGCTGGAGGAAAACGAGGCAGATGACAACAGTATCGAAAAGATTACATACTGCTATGTTTCTCCCCAGGAATGTTGGCAAGATGATTTCGATTACCGGACAGAAACATTCGAGTCATATGCCGTCGCCCATCACATGGGAAGAAAACTGCTTTGGAAAGTCTTCGGACGGAAAGCCCGCCGGAAAGCGGATGTAACACGCAAGATGAACTATAACATCAAGTAAAATAAATATATGGCAATACAAATAGGGGATAAAGCTCCCGAAGTTCTGGGACTTGACCAAAACGGGAAAGAGATAAAGCTGAGCGATTTCAAAGGCAAGAAGTTGGCGCTCTATTTCTACCCGAAAGACAATACCAGTGGTTGTACAGCAGAAGCATGCAGCCTGCGGGATGGCTACAAGGAATTGCAAGCTGCCGGCTACGAAGTAGTGGGTGTCAGCAAAGACAGTGCCAAGTCTCATCAGGGATTTATCGCAAAACAGGAACTTCCTTTCAGCCTCATCGCTGATACGGATACGGCCCTTCAACAGCAGTTCGGGGTTTGGGCAGAAAAGAAATTGTACGGACGTTCATACATGGGGACTCTCCGCACCACCTTTATTATAGATGAAGATGGCATCGTTACCAACATCATCGGCCCGAAAGAGGTGAAGACTAAAGACCATGCAAATCAAATCCTTAATCTATAAAAGGAAATGGCAAAAGAAGATTTATTCGAAGAAGGCAAGCAGCCTGCAGCCGAGAAACCGGCTGTAAACGCAGATAAATTAAAAGCGCTTCGCGCAGCAATGGACAAGATCGAGAAAAACTACGGAAAAGGTTCGATCATGAAATTGGGCGACGAAAGTGTCGAAAATATCGAAGTGATCCCGACAGGCTCTATCGCCTTGAACGCAGCATTAGGCGTAGGAGGTTATCCCAAAGGCCGCGTGATCGAAATCTACGGACCGGAATCATCCGGTAAGACAACTCTGGCGATCCACGCAATTGCCGAGGCACAAAAAAGCGGTGGTATTGCAGCATTTATCGATGCGGAACATGCTTTTGACCGTTTTTATGCAGAAAAGTTGGGAGTAGATGTCGAAAACCTATGGATTTCCCAACCGGATAATGGCGAACAGGCGTTAGAAATCGCCGAACAGTTGATCCGTTCATCTGCCGTGGATATTATCGTAATCGACTCGGTTGCCGCTCTGACTCCAAAAGCGGAAATCGAAGGAGATATGGGTGAAAGCAAGATGGGGTTACAGGCACGATTGATGTCTCAAGCGCTTCGTAAGTTGACAGCCGCAATCAATAAGACTAACACGACTTGCATATTCATCAACCAATTGCGTGACAAGATCGGTGTGATGTTCGGTAATCCCGAAACAACTACCGGTGGTAATGCGTTGAAGTTTTATGCCTCTGTCCGTCTGGATATTCGCAGCATCGGTAAATTGAAAGACGGAGACGATATCAAAGGTAACCAAGTGCGCGTAAAAGTAGTCAAGAACAAGGTTGCTCCTCCTTTCCGGAAAGCAGAATTCGACATCATGTTCGGTGAAGGCATCTCCAAAGCCGGTGAAATAATCGACTTGGGCGCAGAACTGAATATCATCAAGAAAAGCGGTTCATGGTACAGTTACAACGACACTAAATTAGGACAGGGACGTGATGCCGCCAAACAATGTGTTGCCGACAATCCAGAACTGGCAGACGAATTGTCCGGCCTGATCTTCGAAGCGTTAAAAGGATAAAATCAATGGTACACAGATAACACAGATCAGATTTATGGTCATTTATGTTATCTGTGTGCCGTAATTATACTGATAAAAGTCAGCGACAGATCACCATCTCACAGAACTCAAATCATTCATGAACATGAAAGACAAATACCATTTGCTTTGCAACACAGAAACAAGTATTCCCATCTTTTCCCGTGATTGGTGGCTCGATACGGTTTGTGGCAAAGATAAATGGGAAGTCTTATTGATCGAAGAAAAAGAAAGGATCACGGCAGCGATCCCTCTTTACTGTCCTCGGCAAGGAATTATCTCGATGCCCTTCTATACGCAAACAATGGGTCCTTGGTTCTCACCGGAATCCGAAGACACCAAATATACTAAAGCATTAAGTCGCCGGCAAATTTTATGCAAACAACTACTAAACGAGCTTAAATCCTATCCGCATTTCCTGCAAAATTTCCATTATGGAATCACTGACTGGCTTCCTTTCTATTGGGAAGGCTACCAGCAAACAACACGTTACACCTATCTGCTGAAAAATATTCGAAACACAGAAGCAATACTGGAAAATATGAGTTCCAACATCCGCCGGAACATAACAAAAGCTAAAGATAAATATCGTATCACGGTAAAAAAAGGCATTTCTATTGAAGAATTTTTACAGGTACAGAAACAAACATTCGAGCGTCAGCAGGTTCTAAACAAAGAAGATACGGATATACTAGTCAAATTGATCAATATCTGCCGCAAACGGAACCAGGGAGATATATGGGGCGGTTATGACGAACAAGGACGTTTGCATGCTGCTGCTTTTATCGTCTGGCAAGAAAGTTCCGCCTGGTATCTGGCAGGAGGAGGAGACCCAGCCCTTCGGAAGTCCGGAGCACACAGTCTAATTTTGTGGGAAGCAATCCGTTATGTTTCACAATATACCGACACATTCGACTTCGAAGGTTCTATGATTCCGGGAGTCGAACGTTTTTTCCGCGAATTCGGTGCAATTCAAACCCCCTTCTTCACAATAACCAAAGGAAAATTAAGTTTATTAAATAGAGCCTGTTTAAAAATAGGAAGGATAATAAACAGATAGATTATTTATGATACTAAACAGTTATAATAATATACTGGTTTTAGCTCCCCATACAGACGACGGGGAATTAGGACTGGGAGGAACCATAAGCAAACTTATCGAACTGGGAAAGAAAGTGACCTATGTCGCTTTTTCGACCGCCCAGCAGTCCGTACCTGAAGGTTTTCCGAAAGATATTTTGAAGACGGAAGTCAAGAAAGCGACTGCCCAATTGGGTATATCCCCCGAAAACCTCATCATCTACAATTACGAAGTCCGTAAACTCGGATATGTCCGGCAGGAGATATTGGAAGAACTGATCCGCCTAAAAAAAGCGAACAATTTCGACCTGGTCTTCATTCCAAGCTTGCACGACATTCACCAGGATCACACAACGATCGCCCAGGAAGGCCTACGCGCTTTCAAAAACACGACACTACTGGGCTACGAGCTGATTTGGAACAATCTGACATTTAATACGCAATGCTTCGTTGAACTAAACAGGGAACACATTCAGGCCAAAGTCGAAGCATTAAAAGCATACGAATCACAAGGAACACGCGACTATCTATCCGAAGAGTTCATCTTTTCACTGGCAAAAACACGCGGTGTACAAGCAGGCTGCCCTTATGCTGAAGCATTCGAGGTGGTCCGTCTGTTCCTGTAAAGCTAAAAGACAGTATGAAAGCCGTTATTTCTTATATCACCAAATTCCTGATAGGAGGAGAAAAAGCCGGTGCATTGAGTAGCCTTGTCGGTTACACATCGGACCCGAACAAATTCTCCCGTTATCGCGTAGTCATCATCCCTTCCCCTTTTTTTCGGGATGAAGTTTACGGGACATCCGAGTCTATGCCCAAACTGCCACTGGAAGAGATAGAAGGCGTACCGCTGCTTTTCGGCTCTTCCAAAACAGAATGGCAGGGGGATACTTGGGTGGTACATGCCGATATCATCGCCAGTGCCTATTTCCTGCTGACACGATATGAAGAAATACGGAAACGAAACATACGGGACATCCACGGCCGCTTCCCCGGAAAAGAGTCCCTACCCTTCAAAGCAGGATTCATTCATCGCCCGATAGTTGACGAATACGGAAGATTATTGCGACGCTGGTTACGCCAAGCACGTGTACAGTCGGCTGTCGAACCGACCCCGCACATACAAAAAGTATGGCTGACACACGATGTGGATGCCCCCTTTTTTTGTAGGACTTTCCGCAATCTGATACGGGAAACCGTTAAAGGTACAGGACTGAAACAAGCTTGGAAAATGTTTCGTGGCCCATTACAGGAAGATCCGTTCTACACATTTCCCTGGTTTGTAGAACAACGAAACGAATTAAAGGCAGCTATCGGAAAAGACCGCTGCGAATCCCTGTTCTTTATCAAGTCAGGCGGCTCATCCGTTTATGACAAGCCTCATTATAAACTGTATTCAAAGGATTTAAAAGAGCTTCTGCTCTTTTGTAAAAACGAAAGAGTACGGATTGGACTGCATACCAGTTACGACGCCGGTAGAACTCCGGCACTCATCTCAACGGAAAAAGATTTATTGGAGAGACAAACCGGAAAATCCGTCACTTGCAATCGGCATCATTATTTGGCCTCACGCGAACCAGAAGATATGGCATGGCTGGAAAAAGCAGGAATTACAGACGATTTCACGGTAGGCTACCCGGATGTTGCCGGCTTTCGCCTCGGTACTTCCCGTCCGGTACATTGGATTAATCCTGAGAACAAACGCATCTCGCCACTTATCCTCCACCCGTTGGCAATCATGGAATGCAGCCTGAACGAACCTGTTTATATGAATCTCGACTATGAGGGGGCACTTGCCTACTCAACACAACTCATCAAACAGGTGGCATCTGCCAACGGCGAACTGGTGTTGCTCTGGCATAACGACTCCATCACCACCCGGATCAAGCCGAATGTCTCTGTCGACTGGCAACGAAAACTATTCGCCGCCATCATTGAAGAATTGATAAAATCATGAAGATACTGATATTATGTGATATGTTTCCCCCTGCATTCGGACCGCGAATGGGCTATTTATGCAAATATATGAGGCGGGCCGGATGGGAACCTGTCGTTGTCACTGAGCAAATCGATGACAGCACGTTCTCTTTCCTGAAAGGAGAAACGCCTGTCACATATGTAAATTTCTTTCATTCCAAAGGGAAAATCCTCCAAAAGTTAGAGTGGATATGCGTATTCATACTCGATTATTTTTTCCATTATAAAGACAAGAAGATGGCAAAAGCCGCCTCCCGTTTACTGGAAGAAGGGGAATATGCCGGTATCCTGTGTAGTTCATACCGAACTTTCCCCTTGCCGGCCGCCCAATATATAGCAGAGAAATATCATCTGCCGTTAGTAATCGACCTTCGAGACATAGTCGAACAATATGCTTCCAACGAATATATCGCTCATAACTTCCGTACCTTTTCCTGGTTGGATAGAAAGATCACGGAAACATTCCGTCATAAGTTATTGAAGGACAGAAATAATGCATTGAGAAAGGCGGATCAGGTCACGACCATTTCCCCCTGGCATGTGGAAAAACTTCAAGCATACAATCCTAACACAGAGTTGGTTTACAACGGTTACGATCCAGAGCTCTTCTATCCTGAACAACATCGAACCTCTCAATTCGTCATCACCTATACCGGACGTTTGATTAGCTTGGCGACACGTGACCCTCGATTGCTTTTCGAGGCCGTTAGCCGGTTAGATCGTGAAAAGCTCATTGATCCGGACCAGTTCCGCATCCAATGGTATGTCGACGCCGGATCAAAAGCGATCATCATGCAGGCAGCAACCGCTTACCCAGTCGCCCGGTATATGGACTTTTTCGACTATGTTCCCGCTTCCGAGATTCCCGGCGTGTTAAACCGCAGTTCCATTCTGCTGCAACTCGCCAATACCTTTGCATCCGACGGACCAAAAGGATTTATGACTACCAAGCTTTTCGAATCGATGGCTGTCGGGAAACCTTTACTCTGTGTAAAGAGTGACGAAAGTTGCCTCGAAGCTACCATCCGGAATACCCGTTCCGGACTGGCAGCCCGGACAGCCGAAGAAGCTTTTCGTTTTATCCTGCACCATTATCAGTTCTGGCAGGATAATGGATACACACACATAAATACGGATAAGGAAGCAGTGGAACGTTTCTCCCGTAAAAAACAAGCTGAACAATTTATGCGTATCTTTACCCGACTAAACAGCAAATGACAGACATGGAAAGGTATCTGAACATTATAGCTTTCAATATTCCCTGGCCTGCCAACTACGGGGGAATCATCGATGTATATTATAAGATGAAAACTCTGCACCAGTGCGGTGTGAAGATCATCTTACACTGTTTCGAATACGAACGTGCCCATTCGCCCGAACTGGAAGCCATCTGCGAAAAGGTATTTTATTACAAGCGACATACAGGGCTGCGTACCAATATAACCCTGCTGCCTTATAACGTATACAGCCGCAAGCATCCTGAACTGATCACTAATCTGTTGAAGAACGATTACCCGATCCTGTTCGAAGGACTCCATTGCTGTTATTACATAAACGATCCGCGACTACACAACCGGAAAAAGATTTACCGGGAAGCAAATATCGAACACGACTATTATTATCACCTGGCACAGGCGGAGAGCCATCCGATCAGGAAAAGCTTCTTCCGGATAGAGGCTTGGCGATTCAAACATTATCAGAAAGTACTGGAACATGCCGATCTGATGATTGCCGTTTCAACAACCGATGCTGACTACCTCCGACGCCAGTTCCCCGACAAGCCGGTCGAGTTCATGCCTTGCTTCCACACCAACAACCAAATTACGGTCAAGCCGGGTTCTTCCGATTTCATCCTCTATCATGGTAAACTATCCGTAATAGAGAATACACAAGCAGCCCTCTTTCTTATCCGGAACGTGTTCAGTAAACTGGACTGCCGTTGCATCATTGCCGGTATGAACCCGCCGGCTTCTTTGTTGAAAGCGGCAGCTCCCTATCCGAATATCCATATCGAAGCCAATCCGTCAGAAAAGCTGATGAACAGTTTGATACACAATGCACAAATACATGCCTTGATCACTTTTCAAGCAACCGGATTGAAACTAAAACTACTGAACAGCCTGTTTGCCGGACGCCATACAGTGGTCAACCGACTGATGATAGCAGGTAGCGGACTGGAGCCACTCTGCCATATCGCCGACACTCCGGACGAAATGATCCTCATCTGTCGGAAATTGATGCATACCAATATGGCTCCGGAGTTGATCGAGCAGCGCCGCGACTTTCTTTATCCGACTTATTCCAATCAATATCAAGGCGAACACCTCTTACATTTGATCTATGAAGTATGATATCCGACAAGCAGCACAAGCGTTGGTTAGCCAACTAAAGGCTATCGATTACGAACGATTGCCTATCAGTAAATATAACAAACGTTATATTGCCCGGCTGAAACCGGTTTTATCCTATTACATGAAAATCTATGCGGACTGTCTCCTTAAAGGGCTGGAATCTATCGGTAGCTCACCGGAGGAGATAACACTTATCGACTATGGTGGCGGAAGCGGCTTCCTGAGTATGCTTGCCAAACAAGCCGGAATCGGCCGAGTCATCTACATCGACCTCAATCCGGATTCCGTCGATACGATCCGCATCTTGAAAGAGCTGGTCAATACAGGACCTGACATTATTCTTCATGGAGACTCAGACACCTTAGCAGATTGGTGCTCGGCAAATAAAGCCAAGCCACAATTGCTGATCGCGACCGACCTGATCGAACACGTTTACGACCTGTCGGCTTTTTTCGCCAATTTGATTGCCATCGACAACAAGATGCAAATGTTGTTTACAACGGCCTCCACACCTTTTAACCCGTATGTAAAAAGAAGGCTGCATCGGCTTATGACCACTTGGGAAAAGGAATATTATGCTTTACGTCTGCATTATATCCAACTGCACTTTCCAGCCCTTTCTCCTGCCGAAGCGAAAGAAGCAGCACGAAAGACGCGCGGACTTACCTTCCCACATATCCACAAGGCTGTCAAGACCGGTTCCTATCCCCTATTGAAAGATGCTTTCAACACCTGCGATCCACGAAACGGGAATTGGACGGAACGCATCTTACCCATTGAAACATATCGATCGCTGGCAAAACCTTTCGGTTATCAAGTCCGGATAGGAAAAGGTTTCTACAACACGGATCGCTCCAACCCGATCTCCACACTCATTTGCTTAGGTATCAACGGTCTGATCAGGATCAGCGGAAAAGCAGGTTTCCTACTTGCCCCGTTTATAACCCTGCACCTACAGAGCGATAACAAAGGACGATGAGTTACAATAGCCAAAGCTATGGGTTACGTCTCCTAATCCGCAACAGACCGGAAGAGTTGTTGCACATACTCCTTTTCCCAATCGGCAGGTTTCAGGATTGTTCCATTCCATAAAAGCAGGTCTATATCGATCGGAATCTTCCCTTTCTGCTTACTGTCCGACATGCGTCCCAATCGTTTTTCCATCGCCTTCACAGCCCGCCTCACCTCTTCCAGCGAAGCATTCGTACCGACAACAGCCACTTGGTTCAGGAATAAGCCGGAATCAGGTAAACCTATCGGCTCCGTATAAATCGCTTCAGAGAACCGGATCGATCCGAAATAGGCACGCAACAGACTGGCCGCCGACTTTAGATTCGCCTCGCAATCCGTATTGGACCCCAAACATAATATAACATTGTTCCACATAGTCATATTTTAAAGCCTTTACGGAGACAAAACTAACAAAAAAATACCTACAATACGGTATTGACCATATTACCATTTCATGCTACCTTTGCGCAAGATTTTAAAAAGATGAGACTATCAGAACTTCGTACAGGCGAAAAAGGGGTTATAGTAAAGGTAATGGGACGCGGAGCATTCCGCAAGCGCATTATCGAAATGGGGTTTATCAGAGGAAAAGAGGTTGATGTCATCCAGAACGCACCGCTTAAAGACCCTATACATTATCGTGTAATGGGTTATGACGTTTCACTGAGACGAAATGACGCACAAATGATAGAAGTCGTCAGTGCAGCCGAATTCACAGAAGCCGGTACCGAAAAACCGGAAAACCGCCCAGTGGATTCCTATATCCAAACTTCCGGCAAGAGCCTGCAGGCCATGGCCATGCACAAAGGCAAAACCATCAATGTCGCATTGGTCGGAAATCCCAATTGCGGTAAAACATCTTTATTCAATTTCGCATCCGGTGCACACGAGCATGTCGGCAACTACAGCGGCGTGACTGTCGACGCCAAGGCCGGGACATTCCATCAGAATGGCTACACCTTTAAGATCGTAGACCTGCCGGGAACCTATTCCCTATCGGCTTACACTCCTGAAGAGCTCTACGTTCGCAAGCACTTGAATGAAGAACAGCCGGATATCGTGATTAATGTAGTCGATGCTTCCAACCTGGAACGTAATCTGTATCTGACCTGCCAACTGATCGACATGGATGTGCGTATGGTCATCGCCCTCAACATGTACGACGAATTGGAACGGCACGGAAATAAGTTTGATCACAACTCTCTCTCAAGGATGATTGGTACGCCGATTGTCCCGACCATCAGTAAGACCGGTTTCGGTATCGAAGAACTTTTCAACCGCGTCATAAAGGTCTACGAAGAAGAAGACCCCGTGCTCCGTCATATCCATATCAACTACGGCGACGTGTTGGAAAAGGCCATTTATCCGGTAAGGCATGCTTTGAAACTGAATGGGAATGTACCCAAAAGCCTTTCCAAACGCAACCTCGCCATCAAGTTGCTTGAAGGCGATCCGGAAGTGGAATCTTTCGTGGAGTCAATGCCTGGTGCCGAAACAGTCCTTCATGAACGCGACCGCAATGTCGCTCAAATCGAAACCCTTCTGAAAGAAGATTGTGAGACAGCTTTCACCAATGCCCGCTACGGTTTTATTTCCGGTGCACTGCGTGAGACCTACGAGCAAAACAAAATAAAAGAAGCGACAAGCACACAGATCATTGATCTATTCGTAACTCATAAAGTGCTGGGCTTCCCGATTTTTATCCTTTTCATGTGGATCATGTTCGAAGCAACTTTCCGTCTGGGAGAATACCCGATGGAATGGATCGAATCATTCGTGGGCTGGATCGGAGAGTTCGTGCGAGGTAATATGAGCGAAGGTCCATTGAAGGATCTGTTGGTCGATGGCATTATAGGAGGCGTGGGAGGTGTTATCGTATTCCTGCCTAACATCCTGATACTATATGCCTTTATCTCCTTCATGGAAGACTCCGGTTATATGGCACGTGCCGCTTTCATCATGGATAAGATCATGCATAAGATGGGACTGCACGGCAAATCGTTTATCCCGCTTGTGATGGGCTTCGGTTGCAACGTACCGGCCATCATGGCCTCTCGTACGATCGAAAGCCGTAACAGCCGGATGATCACCATGCTGGTAAACCCGTTAATGAGCTGTAGTGCCCGCCTTCCGGTGTATGTCCTGCTGACAGGTGCTTTCTTCCCCCAGACGGCCGGAACGGTCATGCTGATCCTCTATGCTTCGGGGATTCTGCTCGCCGTCCTGATGGCACGCCTGTTCAAACGTTTTCTCTTCAATGACGAAGATATACCTTTCGTGATGGAACTTCCTCCTTACCGCATGCCGACAGGTAAATCAATTATGATTCATATGTGGGAAAAAGCCAAGCAATATCTGCACAAGATGGGGGGGGTCATCTTGATCGCTTCTATCATCATCTGGTTCTTGGGATATTTTCCTCGTCATTCGGAAAACGGAGATGTTTTTGACAAACAGATCGCCGAAGTGGAACAGTCTGCTATACCCCCAGAGGAGAAAGCGGAAACTATCGCCGAACTGGAACGTTTGAAATCGATGGATCACCAACAGGAATCCTATATCGGTCGCATCGGTCAAACCATACAACCGATACTCCATCCGCTGGGTTTCGACTGGAAGATGAGCGTCAGCCTGTTGACTGGTATGGCTGCCAAAGAAGTTGTCGTCAGCACGTTGAGCGTCTTATATACAGGAGAGTCGGACGACAGCCAAGTCCTGACCGAACGATTGAAACAGGATAAAAATGCCGAGGGAGAACCGATCTTTACCCCTTTGATCGCACTGAGTTTCATGCTCTTTGTTCTGATCTATTTCCCTTGTATCGCTACGATATCGGCCATTGTCCACGAATCCGGCTCTTGGAAATGGGGTATATTTGTAATCATTTATACCTGCGTACTTGCATGGATCGTCTCATGTGTGGTCTACCAAACGGGACATTTCTTTATGAACCTGTTCAATTAATACACCACTTTTATGTGGCAAGAAATAGCAGTTCTCATCATCGGACTTATCGTCATTTTCTGCATCGGAAAGAAAATATATAAGTTCTTTGCACATCCCACCGGAACGGACAATCCTTGTCAAGGATGTCCGGGATGTGCACTAAAGAACAAAACCAGAAACAACCGTATCTGATCCTCTACCCAAAAACAAGAGATTCGAGAAAGTATCATTTTGCTATTTTATACAGACAAAGTAGTACTTTTTAGTATGTTAAAAAATATTACCCGCTATACTAATTCTCAAAATATGCCTTACTAATCCTATTTTGGTAGGGTAGTAGTGACATTTTGCAAACCAAAGATTTGCACTATCTTTGCAGCCAACTAAACAATAGAAAGATGCATAAGAAAATTTATTTACCGGTTATTGTAGGGCTTCTGTTCTTCGTCTCGTGCAAAGGCAAAAAACAATATTACGAAGAAAGTGGTACCGTGTTCCATACCCTATACACGATCAAATATGAAGCACCTCATATTTTAACGGATAAAATCGATGCCGAATTGCAAAAGTTCAACCTGTCCCTGAATCCCTTCAACCCTAATTCAATCATCGCAAAAGTGAATAATAACGAAGCGGTAGAAGTGGATGAATGGTTTACGGAGGTATTTAACAAGTCGATGGAAGTCTCCCGCAATTCGGATGGTGTTTTCGATATCACCTGTGCCCCTCTGGTCAATCTTTGGGGATTCGGCTTCAATAAAAAGGACAGTGTGACACCTGCCATGATCGACAGCCTCAAAACTTTTGTTGGTTACCGGAAAGTACATCTGGAGGGCAAGAAGATCGTGAAAGATGATCCCCGTCTGCTACTGAACTGCTCCGCCATAGCCAAAGGATATTCCTGCGATGTGATCGCCCGTCTGCTTGAGAAAGAGGGAGTGGAAAACTATATGATTTTGATTGGCGGCGAAGTGGTGGTAAAGGGTGTCAATCAGAATGGCGTATGCTGGCGCACCGGCATCAACCTCCCGGAAGACGATCCGGACGGTACCAAAAATAATTATGACGAAATCGTCCAGCTATGTAAAAAAGGTGCGATTGCCACTTCCGGCAACTACCGCAACTTTTATATCAAAGATGGTAAAAAATATGCCCATACGATCGACCCCCGTACTGGTTATCCAGCCGAACAGAGCGTATTGAGCGCCACAATCGTTGCAAACGACTGTATGACAGCCGATGCCTACGCCACTGCATTTATGGCAATGGGGTTGGAAAAAGCCCGGCAAATGGCTGATTCCGTACCTGAGATCGAATACTATGTGATATATGCCGACGAGAGTGGGAAGCATCAGATTGAATACTCAAAAGGGATGCTCCAGTATCTGCCTAAACGGAAACAATGATAAGTTTGGATAATTCCTGATTGAAATATGATAAGAAACGTCCTGAACCAGTTTGAGTGTAAAATAGGAAAAGCAGGAGAGATTTTATGTAATACGGATGATACCGGCAATGTCTTATTGTTTGTCTCTTCCGGAAAACTGGTGATCTATAATAGAAACCATATGCCGGTTGCCGATGTGGACGAGGGGTATTTTGTATTACTGCCTGCCGAAAAATCATTTATTGCGACAGCCATCACATCGACACGGCTCATACTCATGCATGCCGGTCCGCTTTCCGAAATGATAACGGACGACCCGGAATGGGATCCGGATCGTCCTGTCATACTCCCTATCTGTCCATCTTTAGCCAAAACTTTATACCTAATCGAATATTATCAAAATGAAAAGCGGAGCGAACTGAACTAACGAAGTATGGCTTTCACCTGTTCGTTATTTTCCTGATGTAAGCTGACGCGTACCTTATGATCGTCGCCATACTGCCAGTCTGTTACCGGAATATTGTTTACCAGTACTTCCGACGGGCGCTGCGGGACGTCGATCTCCAATTCGTATGTCCGTGCTTTGCACATGCCGTCATACGATCCTTCCACCGGGAAGACAGTGAACTCAACTGTCCGTCCGCTCTGCTTACATTCAAAACGGGTTGCGGCAATCGCTCCATTTTCATAATCATATGTTTTACCATCATCTTCATACATCGTATAGGAAGAGATATCTTTGGGAAATACTTTCACCATCAAGGTATCCAACGGCTTCTCTCCTATGAATTGCATATCTTTTTGGAACGGTATAATCGCCCCTTCGCGTACGAACAGCAACCCTGCGCGGTTATCAGGTATCACATGCTTGATTTCCCTTCCGCCGGCCAATTTTTCTCCTGTCCAAAAGTCAAACCAGTTCCCTTTCGGCAGGTAGATCGAATCACTAAAGATACCGACTAAAAAATTTTGGCCGAACATATACTGGTAGACCATATCATCCGTCTTGCGGTCATCTGGAAACATCAAAGGCATGGAGCGTACGATCGGCATACCGGTCTGCGCCCCTTCCAGCGCCGCCGAATAAATATAGGGCATCAACGCGTAACGCAGCTTCACATAATCCCGGTACATCTTCTTTTCTTTCTCTGGGAAATAGAACGGCTGATGCAACGAATACCAACTATTGATCTGCACCCATGGCAGGAAAAGGCCAAAATGAAGGCTTTGCAACTCCTCGTCCTTATTGACATTCATCACGTCGCAAGAAGTATTAAGAAAACCACTCATACCCAAGTTCAACTGGTCGAACAGCGCCGTACGCCCTCCCCCGTTATCACCGCTGGTGGAAGCACTCCAGTGCTGCGTTCCCGACCAACCGGCAGTATAATGATGCCAGGAACGAAGTCCTGTATGTTCACGCATCATCTTGTACATCTGCTTCGGCAGAAGGATCTGGTTCAGGTTATGCATCTCTTTATCGGTATGTCCGTTGTAATACTTAAAATTCGGATGTTCATCTATTGTACGTGCCGGGTCCATCTTGAAACCGTCCACGCCATTATCCACAAAATTTTTCAAATGCTCCATCCAATGCTCCTGGCCGGAAAGAGGCTTTCCCATCGCTTTCGCCAACGCATCCTCCTCCGGAACGCTCAGATCATACTCGATACAGAGCCAAAGTCCCATATGATACCCCATCCCATGTAGACGACCGATAAGCAGACGGTGGTTTTCCTTCTTCGGATAGCGAGTGGAATCCCAATAAGCTTCAGCCGAAAACTTCTGATAGTTCCATTTCTTTTTGGTCGAGAAATCATAGCGTTTCTCCATCCATTGAGGTTCGAGCCAGAATAGGTCACAAGGGACCCCCATCTCACGAAAACGTACGGCATCATTCAGAATGTCGAATTGGTCTTCCAGCATATTCGGACCAAAACACAACCCGTATGCATATTTCGGCAATAAGTAAGGTCGGCCGGTAATAGCCGTATAATCGTTGATCACATCAGGCATCGAACTGCCGAACATCAAATAGAAATCCGCCTCGTCCGTCGTATTATAAATAGAGAAAACATCCGGCTGGTAGCTGCCGATATCGAAAAAATTCTTCCGTGTCGTGTTGTTGAAGATACCCCAATTTTCGGAACTGATCATAAAAGGCATCGGAATCTCGGTATGTTGGTAAGTGGTCCACATACGCAACAGTTCACCCCGATGCTGAATATGGTCGCGACTGGTACTGCCACCACCATAGAAACGTTCGCCGTCCTTCAGCGAAATCGAAAGGATACTGACGTTCTTATAATCGCCGGTTTCCGCCTGG
This sequence comes from Parabacteroides johnsonii DSM 18315, assembly GCF_025151045.1. Taxonomy (NCBI): domain Bacteria; kingdom Pseudomonadati; phylum Bacteroidota; class Bacteroidia; order Bacteroidales; family Tannerellaceae; genus Parabacteroides; species Parabacteroides johnsonii. The sequence goes on along the minus strand of NZ_CP102285.1, from coordinate 681,927 downwards.
TCTTTCATACTTCCCGGATTTTTGTCGTCGCCGATGATCGTACCATTGTTGGGGACTTTCATGTCCTTGTATTTGGCATTGATCACTTCTCCCAGGTCAGTACACAACGGATCGGCAGAGGTAAGAAAGATTACTTTCTCGATAATCACCCGCCCCTTCCGGTCAGAAACAGATATAGCACCGGTCTTTTTATCGATTTTCAGCCGATAGGCACCGGTCGATACTTCAAACTGTTGTTTATTGTCTTTTTGGGAAACCGGAACCGGACTCCAATCCGTTTTAATAATTCCGTAGCGTTGCATCAACGACTCAGAAAAGGTTGAATGAGGAGTAACCCGAATCCGGAATATTCCATCCGTACAAACTTCCACATTCATATTCAACCCATTCTGCAAACGGATATCGAAGATCTGTTTCTCCCTTGCTGCAAAAACGGATTGCAGGAAAAACAGACACACAAGCAAATAGTAGATCTTTTTCATGATATTTAAAATTAATATCACAAAAATACGGACTTCCTATTCGCCTTACCTTCAATAAATCACCCTAAAACATAGAATTTTGTCCAATCTTCAGAACTTCTTCAACTCCTGATAAAGCAGCCTGACCGGTAGTCCCATCACATTATAAAAGCTGCCGTTGATAGCTTCGACCGCCACGTAACCGATCCATTCCTGTATACCGTAGCTACCGGCCTTATCAAACGGGCAGTATTTATCGACATAGTAGACGATCTCGTCATCATCCAGGCTGGCAAAACAAACGGCCGATGAAGCTGAAAAAGAAACCGTTTTCTCTTTTGTCGTAATACAAACACCGGTAATCACCTCATGTACACGCCCGGACAGTTTCCGAAGCATGGCGATAGCGTCTTCGCGGTCTTTCGGTTTACCTAAAATTTCACCGAAAGTCCACACGATCGTATCGGCAGTAATCAACAATTCGTCTGCCAACATCGAAGAGATGTAGGCTTCAGCCTTTTTCCTGGCGATATAGACCGGAACCTCGTCTGGCCGCAGTGTTTTGGGAAAGGATTCGTCTATACCCGGGATCGTCTGTACTTCAAAGTCAATATCCAATCCTGCCAGCAATTCGCGCCTCCGGGGAGAGTTGGAGCCTAATACAATTTTATATTGACTCAGGTTAGGGAGTATGCTTTTCATTATCCAATTTTATCAGTTTCGTTCTACCAGCCGAAAGCCTCGTCACCCATCCAGTGGCCCTGGGCTTTCATGGTTTGTTCGATTATATCGCGGGCAACGCCGTCCCCCCCGTTCTTGTGGGAGATATATTTGGCGATACGCTTGATCTCAGGAGCCGCATCAGCGGGTGCCACAGGCAGGCCGACCATTGTCATTACTTCGTAATCAGGAATATCATCTCCAGCATACATGACCTCTTCGGGCTGCAAACCGGTCTTTTTCAGAAAATCCTTATAATCGTGAACTTTCACGGCACTTTTCATATAAATATGGGTAATGCCGAGACGCGAAAAGCGTATCCGTACCGCTTCCGTATAGCCTCCCGTAATAATGGCTACATGATAGCCTTTTTTAACAGCAAGCTGCAAAGCATAGCCGTCCTTTATATTAACGGTACGCATAGGATCGCCGTTCGGGTGCAAAGGAATTACATCACAGGACAAAACACCGTCCACATCAAAAACAAAAGCCTTTATCTTACTCAAATCATAATTGATACTACTCATGTTGTGCCTCCTTATGTATACTTTGGCTGATTAGCTGGTAGATCGACCGCATATCAGAATCGCCCAGCATAGCCAAATGTTTATTGATCACATTCTCATCATACCGGATAGCCGGACCAGTCTGCGCCACCTTCGGCGGCATCGTGTGTATCTTAGCTGCCGTCTCGTCTATAAGCGGCAGCAGAACATTGGCCGGTATATCCTGTTCCTGCAATAATTTAACAGCCAACGCATAAATATGGTTGGTAAAATTGCAGGCAAAGACAGCTGCCAGATGCAAACATTTACGTTTGTCGGACGACAGGAAACGGACATTTCCCGAAAGTTTCTCCGCCAATTGTTGCAACTTACCGGCATTTTCAGACGTATTGGCTTCAAGAAAAAAAGGAATCACACTGAAATCTACCTCACGCGTTTTGCTAAATGTCTGCATCGGATACAGAACTCCGTAATTGGCCGTATGGCCGCTGAAAACATCCATCGGCATACTACCTGCCGTATGCACCCACAAGCCGTCGTTCGGCCTTACACGGGCAATTACATCCACCAAAACCGTATCTTTTAAGGAAAAGACATACAGGTCGGCATCCGTCTCGACAGCTTCAGGATCGGTTGTCCAGGGACAGCCCAACAGGGCGGCCAGCTGTTGCGCATTTTCCGGCGTATGGCTATACACCTGTCCGATCCGTATCCCTTTGCGATGCATTTCGAGAGACAGACGTGTCGCCAGGTTGCCAGAACCTAAAAAAATGACTTTCATGCTTCCTCCTGTTTGTCTTCAGTTGGCATGCGGAAAGTTCCAAGATGTATCTTTTCCCACTGCAGATGTGATTCGTCAAACGGCTTACGTTCCTGATCCTTATATCCTATGCCGATGATGGACAAGACTTCCAGTTGGTAAGGCACATCGAGCAGTCCCCGCACATACTGCGCAGCATCCGCATCGTCTTCCGTCTGCCGATTACGGATCTGGCACCAGCAACTGCCCAATCCCAAATCTTCGGCCTGCAATTGCATATAGATAGAAGCAATCGAAGCATCTTCCACCCAAACATCGCTTTCCATCACATTCGCCAGCACAACAACGGCCAACGCGCAATCTTTCAGGAACGCAGCTCCTGCCGGTTTGCATACCGACAACTTAGCCAACATTTCCTTGTCCTCCACGACAACGAACTGCCAGGGATTCTTCCGTTTGGAAGCCGGTGCCATCAAGGCGGCTTTCAATATCATTTCCACCTGCTCCGGATTCAATAACTGGTCCGTGAATTTACGGGTACTTCTTCTACTCTTTATTAATGTTGCGAAACTTTCCATATCTACTTTACTTTATTGATTGCGAAAGAGGAAACAAAGATAGTGAGATTTTCGGTATCAAAAAAGCCCCTTTTCCCCTTGGTTGACCAAAGGAAAAGGGGCTTTCAGAAATCAGTTGGCTTTACTCCCAACCTCCTCCCAACGCCTTATAAAGGTAGACCGTCGACAGTAATTCGTCAAGCATCGCCTTGTTCAGGCTAAGTTGGGCGTCAAGCAAACCACGCTGGGCATCAAGAACATCCATATAGCTGGTGACACCGTTGATATACTGCAATTGTGCCAACTGAAGGTAAGTATCGGCAGCATTGAGCAATCTCTCGTATGACAGGCGAACCTCCTTTGCCTTGCGGATCGTGATGATTGCATTGCCCACTTCTTTAAAAGCACCGAGCACGCTTTTCTGGTAATT